>CBDICS010000017.1:0-15347 GCA_965277415.1 Saprospiraceae bacterium | reverse complement strand
AGCACAAACTTTACCAGAATTACCAGAAGATTTGCCCGAAGGCTTTGCAGTCAGCGGAATGACGGTCAATGAATTTTATACGGCCAAAGATTTTCCAATCATTACGGAAGAGACTACGGTTGATCATCATATAAATGGTGCTCCATGGATTCCAATTCCTTTTATTGGTGAGATTCGTACTGATAAATATACAGGAAGTCAAGGTTATATGATAGAGTTGAATGATATGCATGGCAAGCCTAAATCGGTGACTAGTTATGCACAGGATAAATCGGGCTTTATACTCGAAGATCCGGAAAGTTCCGTAGAATATAAATATATAGAAAAGCCTACAGAAGTATATCATCTCGGAGGTACACACCGACTTCGACATCGCTTGGATAATGAGGTTACGGTGCTGCTCTCGGAAAAAATGGATATGAATGATCCTACTCAGACAGAAAGAAGCTTGGCAGAATTAGGTGTAGAGCGAGAACTTTTTATGGATACCAGAGAAAGTACTAGTAGATCCATTTCTGGAGGAATAGACTATAATACAGAAGTATTTCTTTTTGCTCCTATTCCAATTCCTTGGCCAAGCTTTAATCTTTCAACTACCAAACTCAAAACAGCGGTGACCAATAAAATCATTCGCCGATCGGGTATTCTAAAGCAAGTCATTGCTAGTGATGGAAAATCAAAAGTCATTACAGACAACCTTTGCTTTGACCGATATACTGGGCAGCCGATATTGAGCACGGTAAACAATAGTTATGATGAAAAAATCTATAATTATTCCATCCCTGGGCATTTCGCCTATGAACAAATGGGACCGGCGTATCAAAATTGGGGATTGAAATTCTTAGGTTCAATTGGAGACCGAGATACAGAAACGGGGCTTTTTCCTGTACCGATTACTTCGCTCTCGAAAGGCATGGAAACTGCTGATTTATTGAAAGAAGGGGATGAGCTTATTTTAGGATCTACTATTAAAGTTGGCCAAAGTTCAAACCCTTATGAAATTCCAGAGCCTAATCAAATTGACAATGGAGGATTGGCCTTAGTAGTTCAAGAAACTCCTTTTGTGCGCGGTACATTTATTCGAAAATTATCGGATAATAATACTCTATTATTTGCTTTGGATATACCGGAGGATGCAAATGTTTATTTAGGAGAAATGCATTTCCATTTGATTCGTTCAGGCAATCGAAATCACCTGGGTACAGCTGTTGGAAGTATTACCAGCCTAGTAGATCCTACGAAAAATAGGACAACAGAAGATTGTTTAGTCCCTGCGCCTTGTGGAGGTGCTTTTGCACCAGGGTGTGTGACTTCTGTAGATGCTTATAGCATTGATAGTGTGATCAATGCTAGCGCGGTAACCTATAGTAAGACTTGGGCAATAGATGAATCAAACTGTGGTTTGGTAGCAACAAGTCCTGATCCATACAAAACTGGAAGAGCAGGAATATGGCGGCCTTATCGTTCCTTTGCCTATGTCAAAGATCGTAAACAAAGTAACCCGGATGTAGATTTATCTCAAGATGGGACATATACCTTGGATGTTTTTAATTGGGCCAATCCACTACAAGATCATTGCTCGGATTGGAGAATGGTAGAAGAAACAACTAAATATGGCGCTCAAAACCAGGCTTTAGAAAGTAGAAATGTTTTGGATATTTATAATGCTGCTTTATATGGTTATAATGATTATCTGCCTACAGCTGTAGCGGCTAATGCTAGGTATAATGAAATTGGTTTTAATGGCTTTGAACAATATCAATTAGATAATCCTACCGTTCCACTGAGTACTTATCAAGGAGAAGAAGTAGGAAATATTGAACTTCAACTAGCTTGTGAAGAAGGTACTCGATATACCAATAGTGGTGAGATTTATCGAATAGCGGAGGCTATTGATCATAATACAGTAGATGGACTGACGATAGAAAAAGCTTTTGATGATACTTATGACCCGGAAGTAGCTATTGTGAATTTAGTCGATTTGGGAACAGGCAAAGAGTATGTCATTGACTTAGATGTTGCAGGTATGGTAAATAATGGTTCAGGAAAAACTAAAGTGCAAATTGATATGGGAGCATTATGGGCTTATCTTCCGAGTACAAAGAAATATGCTGGCCATATTTCTCTACTCAAAACACAGGAATATATTACCTCTACACCTCCAGGTAATGAGGTGTATTTTGTAAAAAGAATAGCGCATTCTGGAAACCAGTCATTGATGGTAGCAGATCAATCCGTCACCTTTGAACAGCGTTCATTAAACTTAAAACCTAACAAAAACTATGTCTTAAGTGCTTGGGTGAATGTAACACAGTTATACGGTAAACCTGCTCCAACTTATGCGGATGATCATACGGGGATTAAGTTTGGACAGTCAGCTCTAATGGAACCTTCTGGTACTATTATCGAAGGCTGGCAGCGTATAGAAGAAGTCTTTGAAGTAAATGCCGGCGATAGTCACACACTTACTTTCCAGTCATCTGGTACGCCAACTTATTATGATGATGTTCGAATCTATCCATTGGATGGAGGTATGCAGACTTATGTTTACGACAAAGCAAATTATAGAGTCACGGAAGTACTAGATAATAATAACTATTACACCAGATACAAATACGACAGCGAAGGAAATCTAATCTCTGTACAAAAAGAAACAGAAGATGGTTTACGAACACTCCAGGAATCCGGCAGCTACGTAAGAAACAATGAATAATTAAACAAAAATAAAAGCCCTCTGTGCTCCCTGTGTCCTCCGCGACTACCAGAGAGCCCAGAGGCCAAAAACCTCTGAGTACTCGGTGCCCTCCGTGGTTCAAAAAAAACTCCGTGCCCTCTGTGTACCCCGTGGTTCAAAAAAAATTCAACGTCCAAAAAAAGTAAAAAAAACAAAAAATGAAAAATAAACTAATCCTAATCATAAGCCTCTGCCTAAGCACAATAACAGCAGCAACCAGTCAAAACCTAAAAACCGATCTACAAAAAATGAAAAACGCCTATACAGAAGCAAAAGGCTTTCAAACAGAAGTAGATGTAAAAATATACCAGGAAGAAAAATTCATCGGCACAAAAAAAGCCATGATCAAAAAGACCAAAGAAAACTATTTCTACACAGTCGACGATATCAGCATACTACTCAATGAAGAGTACTCCGTGATGATTAATAAAAAACAAAAGGTAATTGTTTTCGGAAAAAAAGAAGCAGGTGCTTCAGATTTATATGCGACAGTTGACCAATTTAAACTAGAACAAATGGATTCTCTTTTTAATAAAAATAAAGAATGGGAATTCAAAGGAATAACAAATCAACAAAAGCATTATACCCTGAAGAATAAAGAAGATTTAATCAGTAAAACAGAATTATTTATCAACGAGAAAAACCACACCATCCAAAAGGTTATTTTCTATTATAATGAAGAATTGAGCGGTGGAAAAAATATGGTAGTGATTAATTATAAAAACACAAAAATCAATCCTGCCTTTTCCAAAGATGTTTTTTCAGAAACGAACTATATAAAAAATGTAAATGGAGCCTGGATAACTACAGCTTCATATAAAGACTACGATTTGATTAATGTTTCCGAAGAGGGCTAGGCACTATTTTTCAGGATACAGCATACGCAAAGTGCTAATCATTAAAACGCTGAGAGCTCTGTGTTTTCTCTGAGGGCTCAGTGTCCAACATAAATTAAACAAAAAAAATTGATTCATACTTTCATTTAATGTTATCTCTATGAAATCGACTTATCTCAAAACAATATTGTCCATCTCTTTCTTGCTTTGCATACTATCATTTGCAAACGCTTCCCAAGTGAGTTATTTGAAATACATGACTAGGGGGAAAATGGAATCCTTCTATTTGGCGAATCCTACTAATACAGTGATTGTCCTTCAAGATCCCCTATTCGACGAACCACAAGGGAATACCCAAACCCCTGACTATCAAATACGCAGAGATGTCTATGTACACCTGATATATGGTCGCGAAGAATTGTCGGATGTTGCTGGAAATTTCTTTAAATATAAAGTAAGCTATGATTTGACTTCTGACCAAGATCCTGCTTTTAGTGAATCAGGAACCTTGGTAATAGAATTCAATGAAATTTCTGGGGTGTATGAAGCGGTAGGTAAACACTTGAATTTGCCAAGCCATGTTAATGAGGTTCAACTTCAGGTCACGAGTATTTGTGGAGACTTTACAGGCGATGGTAATTATGATGAACAATGCTTGGGCAATGGGGTAAATGATCTGGGAATTAATGCAGATGATATTCGCCTCGAATTAGAAATGCTGGTAGAGAAAACATACTTTTTTGACTCTGCCACAGAAGTACCTGAGATCGATCATGAACCTAATTATGCGATAAATGAAGTCAGTGAGATTAATCTCTATTGGAGTTTTATTCCGGGATTTGAGGACTATGAATTAGAGTATGTCTATTGGGATGCTTTAGCTACGGATAAACCTAGCACTAATGATGTTGATTATGAAGAAAAACTATTTGAAAATAGTATCAGAATAACAACATGGCGCAATGAGTTTCAATTGGATGCTACTTATCCTGAAGGCGAGTTGTTTTTTCGAGTTAGAGCAGTCGGACGTTTTATTCATGATGTTGGAACAGATTATAGTATTAAGAAATATGGTCAATGGTCTGAGATCAAGAGGCAATCCCTGGTGCCTTATACCTCATTTGAACCTTTTGAAAAAGATAAAAATTGGCAGTTTACGACCACTTTTGCAGAAGAAGGAAAGAACAAAACAGTATTAAGCTTTCATGATGGTAGTCTAAGAAGTCGACAGTTATTGACCAATCTCAGTGATGAAGAAATAACCTTAGTAGCAGAAACGGATTATAGTATAGAAGGACAAGGGGTGATGAGTATATTGCCTACGCCAGCCTTGACTAAAAATTTTGGGAATAATTTTTTCTTTAAACCCGCTTTTAATAGAAACCTTGAAGGGGAGGCGTATAGTTATCTGGATTTTGACAGGGAAGAAGGAGCAGCACCACTTCATACAGGTTTTGGTGCAGGGGCTTATTTTTCACCTAATAATAACTTTGGTGATCTACATCGAAATTATATTGCGGATGCTTTAGGGTTTCCATTGACACAAGCCAGATACCTCAGAGATGCCACTGGAAGAATGGCTGCTCAGGGAGGAGTAGGCGATTTTTACCAATTAGGCTCAGGTAGAGATACAAGGTATTATTATATTAATGCAAAATCTACAGAATTGCGCCGATTATTTGGCTCTAATGTAGGGAATGCCAAGCATTATAAAAAGAACATCATCGTAGATCCTAATGGTCAGATCAGTGTATCCTATATTGATCAAACCGGACAGGTGATCGCTACAGCACTTATGGGCGATCCACCTGCTAATGTAGATTCGATAGATACTAGTGGATTAGTACCCATAGTCAATGACCTGATGGGTAGCAATCAAAAAGATTTGTTTCTCAGTAGATCGGTCAATTCTATTTTCAATGCACGTGAGACGACCTATAACTTTACGTATGAAATGGAGGGGGTCTACAACCAATTTGGAACTTATTGTGAATCTTGTGAGTATGAGGTACACATAAGAATCTTAGATGAAGATGGAGTGCTTGTTCATGAAGAACAGGTAGCGATTGAAGCACCAGATGATGAAGATTGTATTGGCGGTCAAACCTATCCCGGAGCTACCATTGAATTTAGCCACACGCTTTATGAAATAGGAGAATACGAAGTGATCAAAGAACTCAGGATGACTGGTGGGGCTATAGATATCGCCAATTATCAAGTACATTTAGAAGACTTACTGCCCGATTTTCAGGAATACCTCGACGAAGCACTTGCTAATATTGACACGACTCATTGTCAATGGTCTTGTTATGATCTTTGCGAAGACAAAGCTAAAATGGAACATGGGGAGTGGTTTGATAATACAACCGGAGAATTATTGCCTCAATTCGAAACTGAATTTAATCAATATATAGAGACTTGTACTTTTGAAGATTGTATACCCATGACGGGAGAAGATGTCGTGACAGAAGTCGCATTAGGAGAGTGTGAAAGTTCTTTGGAGCAAATGAAATTCCAAATTAGCCCGGGTGGTTTTTCTTTTCCACCCAATGCAGAGACTGGAGCTTATTCAGCCACTTCTGTTGCTGCGCTTAGGGATGAATTGGAAGGTTTATTATTTTATGTCAAAGATCAAAATGGCTTGGTATATACTATTATTAATAATGAAATTTCACCGCCCTTAGGTTTTCCAGATGAATTGATCGTCTTAAATAATAGTACAGGTGAAAGTTATGAGGTATCGGATTGGGGGGACTTTTTTGATAATGTCTTATCTGATGAAGATTATTGGCAAGAGGATTGGGCCAATACACTAGTCGAAGCACATCGCGAATGGTGTATCTATCAGGATTGCCTTGCTTTGAATGATGGTTTCGATGGGAATGGAAACCCGATAGAGGATAGTTATGACTATAATTTGGAATTAGCCTTGGCAGATACCTGGTTGGATATGGATGGGACTTATACTTGGGGGGTGGATTTGGTTACGAGTATTGCTGTCAATGACCCTTTTGTTAATTCTGTATGGTGTATGGGATCTCCTCGTGATTATGGTTATGCAATAGACGGAGCTTTAAGTAGTTTTGGTAATAATAATGAGCCAATAATAGATGTCATTGATGATATAGTATCAGAGGCATCAAACAATCCTAATAGCCCATACTATAATGCAACAGGCGAAGAATTAGACCAACTCCGATGGCAACTATTCAGAGGTGCTTACCTCAGCGAAAAGGAAAAAGCAATTTGGGCTTGCTATTGTGGTGGGAATAGACCTACCGAAGATGAGTATAGTGTTTTTACTTATGTTGATCCATATAGCCTACAGGGTTCAGCAGGAGAATGGCAAGATGAATATTGCGAAGAATCCTGTGCTGGCCAGATCGAACATTGGGTTCAACAAATAAATAATTATTTATATGAACATTGCCTGCAAGTTCAGTTAAGTGTAGAGGATGAAAACACTATTCGCTACCTTTTATCAGATAATTTTTGTTTTTTTTATTGTGCAGAATTACAAGATGGTGCAGCAGATTTTATTGTAGAGGTGACAGAAGAACAAATCGCAGCAGGCGAACTTCAGAGCGTACAAAATATTTTAAATAATTACTGTTCCGTAGATATTGGGGATATCCTGATACCCGAAGTCAGTGTCTATTCGAGTTGGCAGATTATTGACCCTTGTATCTATACGATTTTGGAAGCGGTGGATGAACATATACTTCCAAATTGTGGAACAAGTAATAATACATATGATGCAGTTACAGAGGAAGAACTATACTGTTTTGAATCTATAAACAATCCTAACAATGCTGTTCTTTATATTTCTACACCGCTTTTTGATTGTCCTGGTGAGAGGTTGGTTCTTGGATTAGTAGATGAAAATGGTATCTCAATTGATTTGTGCAATGGGTTTCAATTTGGTGAAATTACAGCGGCGGATCCCCCCGACGGTATATTTCCAACAAGTTCGGGCTTAGGTTATATCGGACTTTCTATTAATTTAATATTTAATAATGGCGACCCAGATCAGTTAGTCTATGTAGGCTTACGAGATAGTGAAAATTGCGGCGAAGGCTATTCCGCTTTTACAATCGACTTGGAAGAGATGCAACAAAATTGTATCGACGATGTAATTGAAGCAGCGACGAATGAAGCCCTCACCATTTGGCAGGAAGATGTAGACCAGATCATTAGCGATTATTATAATAATGCAAATAATTGTATTATCAATGCTCAGGAAGTATTTTACATTGGATATCAAAATGCGGAATACCACTATACCTTATATTATTATGATCAGGCGGCTGATTTGGTACAAACTGTTCCACCGATTGGTGTTGACCTAGTGCCTCCTGGCGCTTTTGAAAATGGCGTCTGGGATGGTTTGTCAGAGCCAAATCATTCACAAAAAACGAAATACAAATACAATAGCTTAGGACAAGTCTACGAACAATACAGCCCGGATGGAGGTACCAATCGTTTCAAATATGATTATGCACAGCGATTGCGCTTTTCTCAAAATGATAAACAAATCGAAGAGGCTTCAAATGGCGACATCTATTCCTATACCATTTATGATGAAGAGAGTAGGATCATTGAAGTAGGAGAATTAGAAGAGGCCACGACTGCCTTCAATAGTTTGGATGAAGATCAAGTCAATGATCTTAGTTTCCCTGATAATACTGCTGGGACATTTAAAGATGTTACGACGACAGAATATAGCAATCCAAGTACGACTGATGGAGGATTCAAACAAGAAAACTTAAAAGGTAGGGTAGTTCTGACCAAACATGAGGATATCCTGACTCGCTATAGCTATGATGTACATGGCAATGTAAAATCCTTACGCCACCAAATAGATGACTTAGGCAGAAAAGATATCCATTACAAATATGATCTGATCAGTGGTAATGTAAAAGAAGTAGCCTTACAACCGAACCGGCTTGATCAATTTTTTCATCGATATGAATACGATGCGGATAATCGCCTGACACATGTGTATACCTCAGAAGATTATATCCTCTGGGAAAATGATGCCCGATATTATTACCATATCCACGGCCCTATGGCAAGGATGGAAGTCGGCCACGACAAGGTACAGGGTATGGACTATTACTACAGTTTACAAGGTTGGATCAAAGGTGTCAATGTACCCGGTGCTAATAGCTGGGAATACGAACCCGGAACAGATGGCAGGGTATATGGTAAAAACCTTAATCAATGGATAGCTCGGGATGAGTACGCATATGCATTAGGCTACAACTCTATGGATTATACCCCTATCGGTAGTAATGTAAATCTCGGAGCAGCAGGAAGTGATATGTGGGAAGATATCAATGCACATGTTCCAAAAATAAATAACAATACCGGATTATTCAATGGAAATATTTCCATGATGATTACGGATATTAAAACATTCAATGATACAGGACTCGAAGGACTACAAGCTTTATCTTATAAATACGATCAACTCCATCGGATCAGGAGTGCCCGTTCTTATGGGACGAGCAATGGAGCAGATTGGTCAGCCAATGGTAAATATGATAGTCATTATTTTTATGATGGTAATGGCAATCTTCAAAAACTTCGAAGATTTGGTCCGGATGGTTTGATGGATCAATTGGACTATAGTTATGATAATAGTAGTAATACTAACGATCCTGATCATCGTCCTAATCGCTTGCTATCTGTTAAAGATAACCCTGCATTAGAAGGTGTCTACCCCGAAGATTTTGACGGTCATGATGTCGATGACAATTACGCCTACGATGGTATAGGCAATCTCATCAAAGATGACAAAGAACTCATCGAAGAGATACAATGGAATGTTTATGGAAAAGTAGATGCGGTCATTTACTCCGCCGCAGGGCAAGCAGAAGGGCGGAAAAATGTATACTACGAATATGACGCCGCCGGCAATCGATTAAAAAAACTGATTGATGAAGGCGTAAAAACCTTTTATCTAAGAGATGCCAGCGGAAATATACTTTCTATCTATAAATTTAGCCCAAGATCAGGAAATTTAACTCAAGATGAAGTACCTTTATATGGTAGCAGCCGTTTAGGGCAGCGAATGTTCTCTGACAGAATAATGAATGTGGAACAGCGTCCACCCGATCCAAGACGTATCCGAGGAGATAAAGTCTACGAATTATCCAATCATTTAGGTAATGTACTAGTAACGATTAGTGATCAAAAAATCGGCGAAGATGCCAATCAAAACACCATCGCAGATTATTATAATAGCATCAATAAGAGTGCGGTAGATTATTATGCGTTTGGAGCGTCGATGCCCGGTCGGAATCAAGAGAGTGTTCTATATCGTTATGGTTTTAATGGCAAGGAGAACTCTGAGGATGGAGAGTTCGGAAGTCAGCTTATTCAAGACTATGGTTTTAGATTATATAATCCTGCGATAGCACGATTCTTAAGTGTTGACCCGTTAGCAGCTGGATATGCTTGGTATACGCCTTATCAGTTTGCTGGAAACATGCCAATTTGGGCGATAGACTTAGATGGAGCAGAACCTCAAATATTCTCTATTATACTACTTAGAGTTGTACCAAGGTTATCTCCTCCTGTTGTTCGAACTATTAAGAGAATAGCACCAAACCGACGAAATAATGCTAATAACCCAAGTGCTCTATATCTTCCTCCAGAGTATTATGAAAGAGAAGTGGAAAGGGAGAGAGAACATGCATTGCCGCATGCGCAAATGCAAAGTGCTGGAACTTCACCGACACCTGATCCTTTACCAGAGTATACTCGATCGTTAGTTCAGATAGATTTCATGAAACGCTATGGAGGCGATTGGGAAGATCTTCCACTATCAGAGAGAAATAGAATACTATCGAAATCAGTTTCAGATTTAGATGAATGGGAATATGCGGTTTTAAGAAAACTTAAAGAAAGTAATAATGATTTTTTAGCTTTACCTACTCGTAAGAATACTAAGGAGCAGTATAAATATAAACTAGATACCCATATTTATGGAAGTACTTCAAAGGCAGCAAAATATAGAAATGGGACTTATTTAGTGACTTTGGAAGATGGAACATTTTATATTGGGAAGGGAGATAATATAGGCAGAGCAAAACAATCAGCTAAAAACATGACAGATCAATATTCTAAAGTTACTAAATTGGAGTACTGGGTTTCGCCAGATCAGCGTAATATTAGATCTAATCTAATATTAGAATATGTTTTATTAAGAGATAAGATTAAAGAAGTAGGAGAAGAAGGAGTAAGGAACAAAGTTTTGCCTGATTCTCATGAAGGTAAAGGGTTATATGATAACTTGAGTGACAAAGAAAAAGCTTATTACGATTCATTTTTTATAGAAAGTAATTAATATGGATAGATATAAAATATTTACGTATAAGAATGATCAAAAGTATATTTGTCTTGAATCAGAAACCTTACAAGATTGTTTAGAGTTTGCTTTATTGAAAGGAGTTAAGAATTTTATCTTAGCTAAGAATAAAGGATATAAATATGATACATTAGAACCTTTGCTGAGCTATGCTTCAATAATAGAAGGGTTTAATATTGATATAGAATATTTTGAAGATTTAAATTTGCTTTATGAGTTTACAGAGTTGAAAATATTGATAATGTATGGAAAGAAAGATATTGCATTAGATTTTTCTATATTTAAAAACTTAACCCAATTACAATTAAATTATCATTCAGGAATACAGAATATTAATAAATGCTTGAACTTAAAGAAACTAAGAATGTCTTTTTTGATGCACATTTTAAAAGTTTAAAAGAATTAATTGGGTTAACCAAGCTAGAAAAATTAGTTCTTTATGATTCTGTTATTGAAACTTTAGAGGGAATAGAAAATTTCGCAGAATTAAAGCATTTAGAAATAATAAGAGGTAAATATTTAGATGATATTTCTGCGTTGAAAAATGGATTAGAAGAGATAAAATTTTATGAATGTAAAAGGATAAACGATTTTTCTAGACTTAAACATCTTGAAAGTTTAACTTGTATTGAACTAGAGTATTGCTCTTCAATACCAAATGTTGATTTTATAATACCTTTAAAGAACTTAAAAAGATTTAATTTTTATGGTACTTTAATTTTGAATGAAGACTTGTCTCCAATTTTTTAAAAGTAATAGTATAGAATCAGTTGGTTTTAAGGAGATAAAAAAGTATTCTCATACGCTTTGGGAGATAAGGCAAAAATTATCTAATTCATCATAGTATATTGAACGAACAAAAAATAATACTAGCAAAGATCGTTCAGTATTATAGTTTTGCTTGTGTCAACAGCCAAACGATCAAGTCAAGTGTAAAAGATATAAAGAAGCCACGTTCTGACGATACTGTCAGGATGTGGTTTTTTATTTGGCGAAAGCCTGTTTTATACTAAAGGAGATTTTGTCTATAGTCTATATAATAGCAATAATTTTAATTTATGAACTTAGCCCAAATGATTGTTTATTCTTGAAATCTCTAATGAGAGCATCAAGTGTTTTAAAGATATGATTTTGATCTTGTTCAGATAGTTTAGTAATTTCTTGGACTCTATTAAGTGTAGCTTTATCAAGTTGAATATCTGAATTACCAGTTAAATAATCCAATGATACTTCCAAAGCTTTAGCGATTTTTAAAGCCATCTCAATA
The DNA here is from genome assembly GCA_965277415.1 of Saprospiraceae bacterium. Taxonomy (GTDB): domain Bacteria; phylum Bacteroidota; class Bacteroidia; order Chitinophagales; family Saprospiraceae; genus JAHDHW01. Next base: position 3,135 of record CBDICS010000017.1, on the reverse strand, counting down.
GTAGGTCTTACTTCGTTACGTTCATATCTTCCATAAGCATCTCCATTGATGCGAACCATTTTACCAATATCTGCTTGAGATAATTTTTTTCTCTTTCTAACTAATGCTAAACGTTCTCCAAAGGTCATTTTTGTATGATTTAAGGCATGAAAAGATATGTTGGTGTAAATATAGGCTATATAAATGTAGTATTAAAGTCAGTAATGTTTGTTTTGTTCATACAAGTTTTATAGATTTACGGCATATTTGTAGGATTTTCATTTTATTAAACTTTAACATTTTTCTTTTCAACTGAATATTTACAATAAAAAAAGTCAAAAGATGAAGACAAAACGGCAACTCAAAGTCCGCGAATACTGGCGGCAATTAAAGTATGGAGAGAAGTTAGTACCCCAAATACAATTATCAGGAGTGTGGCTGGAGGAAGCTGGGTTTGCTATCAATGACTATGTTGATATAGAAATAGAGAAAGACCAGCTGATCATAAAAAAAGCTTAAGCATGACGATCCAACAGATTAAGGAGCGCTTGAGTATTCGGACGGTCTTGTCTCATTACGGCTTAAGCCCAAACAAAAACGGGATGCTAAATTGTCCTTTCCACGAAGACAAAAAAGCGAGCATGCGAATATATGATGAGACGAATACGGCATATTGCTTTGCCGGAAGTTGTAAAGTGGAGAGTCTCGATGTGATTGACTTTATACTACATATGGAAAGTTGCAGTAAGCGTGAAGCGATCCTAAAGGCGAAGCATATGTGTAGTGATTTTTCCATTGTATCAATTAAAACCTCACCAAACTTATCTCAAATGAAAAAAGAAAACCCGCAGGCCAGTTTTAAGCGCTATCACAAAAGTTTACATAATCACAAGCCCGCTCAGGAGTATTGCGAAGCTCGATGTCTGGATTGGCGACTGTTAGAGATTGGTTATAAGTCAAGGCAGACGAGTACAAAATGGGGAAGAGGTTGTATAATTTTTCCACTGTTGAATGAGAGTGGGAGCATAGTAGATTTGTATGGTCGCTCGATAGTTGGCGGAGGACATTATTATAGTAGTGGTAGAAAAGGTTTATATCCTGAATATCCATCGAAGACGAGTAAGTATTTAATTTTATGTGAGAGTATAATAGATACAGCTACGCTTCAGACCTTGGATTTAGGATTGGAAGATTATTCACTGCTTTCACTTTATGGAACAAATGGTTTGACAGAAGAACACTTGCTAGCGATTAGTCGACTGGTGGATTTAGAAGAGATTATTTTTGGATTGGATGAAGATAAAGCAGGAAGTGAAGCGGTGGAATCTCATACCAGGACCCTGAGCCGTTTACATCCTGCAGTAAGAATTAGTCGGATAAAATTAGGCACATGGTTTTGATATTAATGATGTGGCGAGCAATCATGTCGAAGGGGAAGCAATCTTCAAAGACCTGATCGAAAACCGAGTAGTAATAAAAGAAAGCGCTACACCTGCACTACCAGATCTCCGCGCTCAAAAGAAGGAGAATCATTTGGATACGAATGATCCGTACAATTTGATTTATACGACTGCAGTAGCGCAGTATTATATCAAAGGTGGTGTACGGTGTAGTACAAAAGATTTGGGCAGTATGAAGGTAACTTTGGTTGCAGTGAATAGGAGTGGGAAGAAAAGTAGAAATGGCTTGGATTTATATGAGGATCGGCAGATCGAGCGGACAGCCAGACATATAGGAGATCGCTTAGATTTACGAGCTGATTTAGTGGAGCTGGACTTACATGCTTTGACGGATGAATTAGAGGTTTATAGAAAGCGTGTACAGAATGAAGAAGGACAGCGTAAAGAAAAAGTAGTACCAGTGAGTGCAGAAGAAATGGAGAGCTATCTAAAGTTTTGGAAAGGCAAGGATCTGATGGCCTCAATAGATAAGATACTGGATCAGTATGGAATTATTGGTGAATATGAAAATCGGAAGTTAGGGTTTTGTATAGCGTCATCGAGCCAAATGTTAGAACCTTTGCATGGTTTAATTCAAGGATCAAGTGGAAGTGGAAAGACACATTTATTGACGAAGTTATGTGATTTAATCCCAGAGGAAGCTTACATCGGAATCACGAGAGCGACGGACAATAGTTTTTATAATTATGGAAAATATGATTTAAAAAATAAACTGATCAGTATAGAAGATAAAGACTCAATGAGTGAGGAGGCGAATCTAGCTTTTAGAGAACTACAGAGCAAAGGCAAGGTAAGTCTGAGTACAACAGGTCAGGATGAAAAAGGACATAATCAGGCGTATATAAAAACAGTATTTGGTCCAATAGCGAGCCTTGCGTGTACAACAAAAGGCGAACTGTACTTAGATGATATGAACCGATGTTTTTTACTAGCGGTAGATGAGAGTGAAGCACAAACAAAAAGAATCCTGGTCCACCAAAAGTCAGCTGCTGCAGGTCAGACTGGAGATAAAAATAAAGAGCTAATCCAAAACTTTATGCAAGGTGCATTGAGAGCTTTAGAAACTTATGAAGTAGTGATCCCACAGGCAACCGAGATTAGTTTACCAGAGACAGTAAAGGACAAGCGTCGCTTAAATAGTTTGTACTTAAGCCTGGTCAAACAGATTACTTTATTACATCAATATCAGAGAAGTAAAAACGAATCTGGCCAGCTGGTAGCGACGAAGCAAGACTTAACAATAGCGAATGAAATAATGTTTGAAGCGATCGTATTGAAGGTGGATGATTTGCATGGGAGTTTGCGTAGTTTTTATGAAAAGTTGAAAGCGTATTTAAAAAGAGTAGGCGGGGAACAGGCAGAGCGATATGGTTTTAAGCAGCGAGAAATACGACAAGCTTTGCGTTTATCAAAGAGTCAATTAATTAGAAATATGAGAGACTTATTAGAAATGGAATATATAAAGATAACAGGCGGTAGCGACCGGAGGGGATTACAATATGAGATAAGTTACTGGGATGATAATGAGTTACTGCGTTCGCGGATAAAAAATTATCTGGAGAGTCAGATAGAAAAGATATAAAAGAGTGACCCAGAGTGACCCATTTATTTTGGGTCACACAAGGCTTTGACAATCAATAAATTATAAAAGAGTGACCCATTGGCTTTGGGTCACTGTACGGTCTGATACTCAATG
>CBDICS010000016.1:0-97209 GCA_965277415.1 Saprospiraceae bacterium | reverse complement strand
CAATATTTCGAGCTTAAGACCAGCATCTAACTCTAATGGTGCTTTTGAATTTGCATTAGTGTATAAGATTTGTGGTCCTGAGAAAAGAAGTGTTTACTGTCCTAACTTTTAATAGTAGAAAATTTTATAAAGAATGTCCAGCTTTAATCAAAAAGCTGGACATTTTTCCTTTCCCTTGCTAGCTTATCTTATAAAGTTTATTACATGTAATATATACTACTTAGTATTTGATGCTTAACTTTACAATAGGTTAATTATCAAATGATTAGAAAATATATTACCTTTGGACTGAATTTTGAATTAATTTTTAAAGTTCACTCTTTTTGTTAAAGTATTAGAACCTGAAATAGGTTCTATTGTGAAATCGTTCAAACTTTTAATAATTAACTTTAAACGAAGAAAGAATAATGTTTAGCAGCAAGAAAAATGAGGCATCGCCATCGAAAAAGAGTATTTTACCGACAACATCCCATTCTTTAAATACCATAGTAAATGGTACCGTAATAGAAGGTACTATCAAATCTGAAAGTGATATCCGAATTGATGGTATCATAAAAGGTTCTCTCAATTGTAATGCAAAAGTTATCATTGGGCCAAGTGGATTTATTGAAGGAGAAGTACGTTGTAAAAATGCAGTGATAGAAGGAAAATTTGAAGGAACACTTCAAGTTACCGAATTGCTTAACGTACGGGAAAGTGCTAAAATATATGGAGATGTTCGTACTGGAAAATTAATCGTACAATCCGGAGCTGTATTTAGCGTGGCTTGCCAAATGGGAGGCTCAAAAGCTAATAATGGTAGCTCCGATTCATTAAAATCGACTAAATCTATTGTCAAATCAACCGAAAAAGTCGGGCAAGCATCCTAATGTTGCACTGAAATATACCGGTATGGCTTTTCAAATGGTCATTATTATTGGTCTAGGTGTATATGTAGGAAAACGACTTGATGCTTATTGGCAATTTGAGCAAGCCATAATGACCGCACTTTGTGCATTGCTTGCACTAGGTCTAGCCCTATATTTGATATTGAAAGATGTGACTCGCCAATGAGCAAAAATAAGTTCTATAAATCCTTAATAGGTTTATCGGCCAGTATGGCTCTTGCCCTATTTCTTTTATCGTTTATCCCTATATTTCGTGAGCATCAGGTTTTTTCTTGGTTAAATCTGCTTTTCTTTATTCTATTCACCTTAAGTGTTTATATCATCGCTGAAAAAGCGAGTCAAAGCCCTAATCTCAGTACCTTTTCTTCTGTTATCCTAGGGGTGATTTTTATCAAGATGATCTTCATCATTATTATTGTGCTTATTTATAGAGAAATGACAAATCCTGGATCTGGTGGTGGATTTTTAGGCCCCTTCTTTCTGATTTATGTCGTGTTTACTATTTTTGAAGTCTATTTTATGATGAAGCTAGCACGAGTTAAACCACCTAAACGAGAAAATAGTGAAATACAAAGCTCAAGTAAATAATCACTTTCAATTTGAAATCTCTAATCAATCTATACAGGACTTTGATCTTGTGAAAGAAAGTGAACATACCTTTCAAATTCTGGATAAGGGAAAATCTTATAAAGCATCATTAATTGCTGTTGACTTCGAGCATAAAGAATTTACAATCAAAGTAAATGGTAGAATATACGATCTCAAGTTGAGCGATAGATTTGATCAATTGGTAAACAAACTTGGTTTAGAAGTTTCTTCTAGTCATAAATTAAAGGATGTAAAAGCTCCTATGCCAGGTCTGGTATTAAATATAGCCGTAAGCGAAGGGCAAGAAATCAATATTGGAGATAAATTATTGATTCTAGAGGCTATGAAGATGGAAAATGTGATCAAATCTGATGGTGAAGGAATAGTAAAAGCTATTCATGTGAATAAAGGGCTTGCTGTTGATAAAGGGCAATTGTTGATTGAGATGGAATAAAGGGGAGATAAATTTTGTCACTAGTCATTAGCTAAGATAACCAATGACCAGTGACTAAGAGATATCCTTATTGATAGTTTTCCTCAAAGAAAGACTTATAGGATTCTAAATCTTTATTCTTTAAGACCTGTCGATAATTATAAGATGTAATCGGATAAATTTCATAATTCGCACTATCAGGAAGAAACTCTTTTGCATTTTGTAAAACACCATTAAAATAACCCATAGCCAAGTCTTTCCCTTTAAATCGTCGTATTACAAGGATAGGAGTACTCGTATCAGCGCCAAGGTATACATTAGCAATTTTGAGTTTGTCTAACTTATGAAATTGACGATGATAATCAGATACAGCAGCTTTTGCCTCTGTAAGTTTGATAGAGTTATTTTTAAGTACTACGATACAGTAGTGCATTTTTTTATCCTCAACCTTATAAGCACTTTCCCCTTTTTTCTTCTTATTCTCTCCACCGACTTTTTCCTGATCTTCTACTGAAATATCTTCTCCTCCAAGTAGCCGTAAAATTTCTCGTGCCCGTGTTTGTTCAGGAGTATCAGGATATTTAGATATAATTTCACGTAATTCTCCTCTATACGCTTCTTTCCCTTTTAAATTCCCTAAGCACATAGCATTGAGTAAAGCAAATCTAGGTTGAAGGACATTAGCAGGACCGAATAATTCAACTGCTTTTACGGCCCTTTGTGCAGCGTCATCATATTTACCCTTCTCAAAAGCATCGTAAGTTTGATTATAGTAGACCGTCAATTTTCGTTCTTCTTCTTTACTATTTTCAAGGAAATTTGGATCCAGGAGTACTCGTGCATAAGTAGTATCAGGGTATTTAGTCACGATCTTATCATAATATTCTTTCGCTTTGACAACGTTACCAAGGTCAGTATGAGAAAGATACAAGAAATACCAAGAATCTAATTCATGCTTATTACCAGGGAATCTAGTATTTAGGGACTCCAGAATTTCTACAGATTTATCATTTAATTTGAGTCTATCGCGGTATAGACTTCCCAAAGTAAACATAGCATCGATGATCTTGCCTTCAGCAATTTTTATCTCATTAGGATTGTTGGGAATGTCCTTAAGTAATTTATCTATGTCTTCTTTGCTTAAGACACCAAGTGGTACTTCCTCAGCAACGAGTTCATCTTCGACTGCATTTCCCGCGCCTCTTCGATTAGCCCTTCTCCAATTGTCTTCAAGAGGCCTATTTTTCCACCTCTTTTGAAACTCTTTCTTCCCTTTTTTAACAGTTCGATCATTATATGCAAAGAAGGTACTAGGAGAGACATTAGAACCTGACCGACTACTTCTAGGTTGCGCTTTACTTTTGTTTTTAAATTTATTGTCCGGTTTATTAGCAATATTCTTCAGCTTATTGATTCGTTCTTCTTCTTGCTGCTTTCGAATTTGATAGGCAAGTGCTTCTTTATCTTTATCGCTTAGTTTACTGATTCTTAAGAGTGAATCCTGCTCTTGAATAATAATAATATTTTCGGCGATTTCGGTTAGGTTTTTACTAAAAGCACTGACTTTACTATACCTTTCATCAGTTTTTGGAAGCTCTTGTAGCGTGCTATCAAAGTAACTTTTAGCATTGACAAAATCTTGATTTTCATAAAAGAGATCAGCAAGGAGGTAATAGGCTTCAGCCTTTTGGGCACTATTATTATTGCTAAACATTAGAGATTTCTTCAAATAGCCAATCGCTTCTGTTTTTTTATCACTCTTAAGAGCAATACTTGCTAGGGTATAATAAATTTGATCACGATAAGTATCATTTTTGATATCCTTAGCCATCTTCTTCAAATCCTTGGTGATTTGCTCTGCGGTAGCTCGGCCATTAAGGTAATCATTTTGTGCGATGTTCAGTTGGGCACTAAATCTCATTTCGTATGATTGGCTATACTTAGTGACCTTTTCAAAAAAGGCATATGATTCATCTCCACGGCCAGCTTTTTGATGGATTTGAGCTATAATATAAGCATACCGTGCTTTATCCTGTTTCTTTTTCGTTCGACTAATTGCTCTTTCTAAAGGGGCAATGGCACTTTCATAATTTTTTCGAGTCATGAAATAATGTGCTTGAACGACAGGTAATTGCTTCCTAACATCATCTGAAATATCAGAATCAGAATCTAGGGCATTTAAGATAGTAGCGGCCTCATCATAAGCTTCTCTTTCAATATATGTTCGAGCTAACCAAAGTAAACCTTCTTTATATGCTGCTGGTCTTTTGAAAACACCTCCTTTATTGTCTTGTTGATCATTTTTTTCCTCCTTTTTAGGTTTTTCTTTTTTGGAAGGGCTACTTTTTTTAGGTTGCTCAACAACTATCTTTTCTTTTGGTGTATCCTCTTTTTTTGAAGAAGATTTTTTGCTAGATGATGGTTTCTTTTTTTTGCCAGAGGATTTCTTTTTTTTCTTTTTCTTCTTTAAGTCTTTATTAGCCTGTTTTCGTTTTTTAGCATTACTTGAAGCTTTTTTCTTTTTGGCAGAAGAGGTTTTCTTTTTTTTGCTGGAAGATTTCTTCTTTTTCTTCTTCTTCTTACTTTTTTTGCCTTTTCGTTGCTTTTTCGCCAAAGCATCTGGATTAAACTCTGCTCTGAGATATTCTAAGGTCTCTTCCGCTGATTCATAATCTTGCTTCACATATTGTGACTTCCCAAGTAATAAATAACAGTCATCCGTCCAATCGCTTACTCGATGCAAAGCCACAACAATTGATACTTTTTCTATAGCGCCATCAAGGTTGCTGGCAACTGCTTTTGGATTGTCGGTGGCAACGTACTCATAAATTGGAAGTATCTTATTATAATTATCCTGATATTCATCTGAGAGTTGCACCAAACTTTCATTAAACATCTCATTAGCATTAAAGTACCCATTAAATTCAGCAGTCGTATTATGGTAGAATTTAGATACCTTTCCAACATCCCCTTTGCGTTTTTGCGTAGTGCAAGCAGAAAGAATAGTTAGACCAAATAATAGGATTAGAACTTTGTTGAATCGTTTCAAACTAAAAAAATGTTTAATGTCGTTGAAAAATGCCAAAAATTAGGCCTTATTTTACAAAGAGTTATACTAATTTCGGCGTATTATTGTTTCAACCTAAATAGTTGAGGTTTAATGGCATATAACCACCTGTTTTAACACTTGAGTGTACAAATTTATTTTAATTTTCGCAAAATTAACACAATGGCGAGCGAAAATAAGAAAGAACAAAGTTTTTTAGAAAAATTAAAGCATAATTACCGAATGGTAATTATGAATAATGAAACCTTTGAGGAGGTGGGTTCATATAATCTGTCCCTACTCAATGTATATGTTTTCATTTGCCTGATCGTTGTATCATTGACTTTAATAGTTGGTTCATTGATCGTTTTTACGCCTCTGAGAACATATGTACCGGGTTATGGTGATGTAAGTGAACAAAAGGAATTGATTCGACTTAATAAGGAACTAGAAGAATTGCAAAAACAAGTAACGGCTCGACAATACTATAATGATAACATTCGTCGAATATTGGTTGGCGAAGCGCTTCAAACTGAAGACCAAATTGCTCAAAACGCTGAAGAAGGCTTTGATTCGATAATAGAAATAAATCCTATTATTGAAGATGAAATGTTGCGAAAAGAAGTAGAATTAGATGAACAGATTTTAGAGAAAAAGCTATTGTCAAAATCAGCAAATTATATTTCCAAAGAAATACCTCTAGAGCAGATGTTTTTTGTGCCACCTATAACGGGGTTAGTTAGTAGTGGATTTGATCGAAAACAAAAACATTATGGTATTGATGTTATTGCACCTAAAAATACTCCGGTAAAATCAATTATGGACGGCTTCGTTTTCGCTTCTGACTGGACATTAGAAACAGGAAATACAATTGGTATTCAACATTCAAACAATTTGATTTCATTTTACAAACATAACTCAGCCTTATTAAAGGAAATAGGAAGCTTTGTAAAAGCTGGAGAAGCTGTTGCAATTATTGGTAATACTGGCGAACTTTCGGATGGCCCTCATTTGCATTTTGAGATATGGCATAAAGGAAAGGCGATCAATCCGGCTGAATATATCATTTTTGAGTAAAGTCCTGTCTTTTTTAACATTATTGTACTTTTTACACTAATTGTAAGTATCTTGTAAAAGAATCGGTAAAAATTCTTTGTTTTTTGGAATAAAAGAAACCGATTAATAGCTTCATAGTGTAAAATGATGTAATTTTGAAGCTCCTTTTTATAATACAATTTAAATTGAATGGAAGATAATACACACGAATTGAATAAGACTTTCAATGAGAAAGGAGAAACGATTAGTCCTGTCTTGCCTAAGAATGTTAAAAATTTTCTTATTGATATTGATGGAACGATTTGCGATGATATCCCGAATGAAGAGCCAGAGCGGATGTCTACTTGCTTACCTTATCCAGATGCATTGAAAATATTGAATAAATGGTATGATGAAGGTCATATTATTACTTTTTTTACGTCTCGGACTGAAGAGCATCGCGAAATTACTGAAGAGTGGTTGAAAAATCATAACTTTAAATATCATGGTTTGCTGATGAATAAACCACGAGGTGGAAATTATCACTGGATTGATAATCATATTGTAAAAGCAACTCGATTTAAAGGAAAATTTACAGATCTAGTTGTTAAAAATAAAAATATAGAAGTATTTGAACGATAGTCAATTCTTTTCTAGAAGACATCTCTATATCCTTAATGGATATAGAGATGTAAAAGATCGTTCCGTAGTTTAGTGAGTTATTTTGGATAACTTCTCTATTTACTCGAATCGGAATGCCTCCTGCTATCTTTTATTTGTAATAATATGCTTTAATGCTGGAATGAGTTGGGGATGTTCGAACCTAAATCCTTGTTGTTCGATTTTGGATGAAGATACCTTAGTGCTTGAAAGTAATACATCTGCCATTTCTCCCATTACTAGCCTTAAAAGAAATGATGGGACAGGTATTATTAAGGCCTTTTTTCCTACTTTTTTAGAGATTGATTGTACAAGCTTATAAAGCCTTATAGGATTAGGCGCTACACCATTATATGTTCCGGCTATCTCTTCGTTTTCAATAGCGTGAATAAACATTTTGGATAAGTCATCAATATGAATCCACGAATAGAATTGTTTGCCATCTCCAAAATAAGTCCCTATCCTAAATTGATTCTGTAATAAAAAAGGCTTTAAGGCTCCACCTTGTGAAGATAGTACGATTCCTATCCGAATAGTCGCTTGTCGAATTTGTAAGTCGTTTAAACTATTGATGGCTTCCTCCCATTCTCTTGTACTTTCTGCAAGGAAGCCTGTCTTTCCTCTAGAAGAATCTTCATTCATTAGTTCGTTCTTACGATCACCGTAAAAACCAATAGCAGAAGCGGAAATAATAGCTTTAGGAGTTTGCTTTAACCTTGCAATTGCTTTTTTTAATAGTAATGTACTTTTTACCCGACTATCTATGATCTCTTTTTTTCGGGATGTCGTCCATCGCTGATCTACAACTCCAGTTCCAGCAAGATTAATCACAAAGTCAGCCTGAGCAATTGCATTGTCATCAATAATTTCATTCTTTAAATCCCATTCATACTTTGGAAATTTTGCATTAAGGTTTTTCTTGCGACTTAGGTGCAAGACTTTATGTCCTTTTTGCTCAAGTAATTCACTTATTCTGGTACCAATAAGCCCACTTCCACCACCTATAAGTATTGTTGCCATAAAATTATTTTTGAAAGTATAACACCATCTTTGATTTTCAGTTTATAAAGGTTTACTTTTATTTTATTTCTGGTTGCTGCAAAATAAAACACATGAAAGTAAGGTACTTCTTATTCCTTTGTTTTTTTGTATTCACTTGTAAAGGAAATCAGAAAAAGACACTAGAAAACATTGTCAATGTTCGACTAGAGGCAGAACCAGATTTATTGAATCCGATTATATCTACAAAAAGCTTTTCGAAACAAATAGAATCGCAATTGTTTATGCCCCTGCTTCAGTATGATTCGGAGACGCTAAATTTATATCCTGTATTAGCTACTTCAAGACCTAAAGTTGAGTCAATTACGTCAGGTGCTTTAAAAGGTGGGCGAAAATATATTTTTGAAATAAGACCCGAAGCTAAATGGGATAATGGCCAACCTGTCTTGGGAGAAGATTTTGAATTTACCTTAAAAGCTTTTCTACATCCTCAAATAGGACATCCCGGATTACGCTCTTTCTTAGGCTTTATCCAAGATGTAAAAATCGATCCTTTGAACCCTAGGCGCTTTACGGTTATTACCAAGATTTCGATTAACCTCGCAGAAGAAGTCATCGGAACAATGGCGATCTATCCAAAGCATATTTACGATCCTTCAGATCTTTTGGAAAAACATGAATTTGATGTTTTTGCTAATGCTAATTCTATTGCTCAAAAGGTAGAGGCAGATGCTGCTTTAAGTTTATTTGCAACTAAGTTTAAAGCAACAGGACAGGCAAATACCTTTGATCAAATCAATGCTTGTGGTCCTTATCAGGTATCGGAATGGCTACCTGGAGAACGAGTTATTTTAGAAAAGAAGGATAACTGGTGGGCCAAGAATTTGAAAAAAGATCACCAGTCTTTTTGTAATTATCCGGATCAACTTATTTACTATTTTATAGAGGAGGATGCCACTTTATCCACATTATTAAAAGCTCAAAATATTGATGTTGCGGCTAGTATAGATCCTTCTATTTTCGATGTCTTAAAGACAAGCGATCTGATGCAGCAATATTATAATTTCTATTCCCCTAGCTCTCCAAGCTATTATTTTATAGCGTTTAATACTAAAAATCCGAAGTTGGAAAGCAAGGAAACTCGACTGGCAATTAGTTATTTAATGAATATAGACGAAGCCATTAATGTTGCTATGAGTGGGTATGGAGAACGCACTATTGGACCTATTTTGCCTGTAAAACCATATTATAATAAAAAACTAAAACCGATCGGCTTTGATATTGGAAAAGCGAAATCATTATTAAGTATAGCAGGTTGGAGCGATGAAAATCAAGATGGGATATTAGAAAAAGAAATAGATGGCGAACGCACGAATTTTTCAATAGAGTATAAATACACCAACAACAATTCGGTAGCAGGAAAAATAGGTCTATTATTAAAAGCAAATGCACAAAAAGTTGGGATAGAAATAACCTTATCCCCTTTGGAATTTAATAAATTAGTTCAAGATACTAGAAGACGTGATTTTGGACTGTATTGTTCTCGTTGGTCACAAAGCCCAGGGCTGGATGATCTACGAAGTATTTGGCATACCGAAAGTGATACCCCAACGGGATTTAACAAGACGGGATTTGGAAATTTTGAAACGGATGAATTAATTGATTCTATTAATATAGTTTTGGATTCAAATAAAAGAACAAAAATGTATCATGATATTCAGAGGATTATCTATGAGCAACAACCATATCTTTTTCTTTTTGTGCCAACTGAAAGAATTATTGTCCATAAACGATTTGATACAAAAACTTCAGTGCTTCGACCTGGGTATTGGGAAAACACTTTTCGACTAAAGGAATAAAAAAGCATCTTTAAAAATCACAGAATAATTACTATCTTTGAAAAGGGAGAATTAAATACTTGTCCTAAATAAATGAGAACACTTTTCAACTAGTTTAGTGTAATGCACTTAAGTGTCAAATAAACCCTATTTAATGGAATTTGTGCGGCTTCATTCTTAGCCTTATCTAATATTAAATTATACCCTCTCATGAAAAATAAGCTTCTTTTTTATGCTATTCTTTTTGTTGGAATATTTACGATTGCTGCTTGCAAGACAGACCCCAAGGTAGACTCTAATAGCGATAATACCACAGTGAACCCGAAAAAAGAAACGACTGTTTCAATGCGAATTAGAGTAGAACCAGAGGTCTTGAATCCAATACTGACTACTTTAGGGCCGGCTTTAGAAATATGCAATTACCTTTTCCTCACTATAATGGAACATGATCCTTTTACATTAGAATTAAGCCCTATTTTAGTGAAAACAAGACCTGTAATTGAAGAGATAAAAGAAGGAGAACGTGCTGGTTGGACAAGTTATACTTATGAGATTTTAGAAGAAGCTGTATGGGAGGATGGTTCACCTGTAACAGGACATGATTATTTATTTGCATTGAAAGTAATATATAATCCCCATGTGGGTTCAGGTCCCTATCGAGATGTATTTGGTTTAATCAAAGCCGTAGAAGTAGATCCAGATAATCCTAAAAGATATACAGTTTTCACGAATGAAAAGTATATGAAAGCAGAATATGCTACGGGATATTTTATCTATCCACAATATAAATATGATCCAGAAAAGGTAATGGATCAATATAGTCTGAATGATTTACGAAACCCAGATATGGCTGAACAGCTTAAAAATGATGAAACCTTAAAGTCCTTTGGCGAGGTTTTTAATAGCCCAAAATTCTCTAGAAATAAAGATTTTATTGAAGGTTGTGGGCCATACAAATTAGAAGAATGGGTAGATGGAGAGCGAATTGTCTTGGTCAAAAAAGAGAATTGGTGGGGAGATAAACTTATAGATAAGTATCCACAGTTAACAGCCCATCCAAAACGTTTGGTGTTTAAACCTATTCCAGATGCGACGACTGCTTTGACGCTAATGAAAAACCAAGAACTGGATGTTATAACCAAAATGCCAGAGGCTCAATTTCTAGAATTTGGAAAAACCGATATTGCAAAAGAATTTTTTGATCTTAAAACACCGCCCCTCTTTTTGATTTCTTTTTATGCCTTTAATACTAAGAATCCCAAACTTTCGGATAAAAGAGTTCGAAGAGCCTTAGCACATTTAATGGATATAGATGAGATATTGGAGAGCGTAAAAATGGGCTTTGCAGAACCGATTATTGGTCCTTTCCACCCTTTACGATCCTATTATCATAAAGGCTTGAAGCCGATCAAATTAGATATAGAAAAGGCGAAAAAAATGCTAGCGGAAGCAGGGTGGAAAGATTCTAATAATAATGGAACTGTTGATAAAGTAATAGATGGAGAACTGATAGAAATGGAAATAGAAGTTTTAATTACACCAAATAATAAAACGAGTACTAGTATTGCACTCATTTACCAGAATGAAGCAAAAAAAGCAGGCGTTAAAATAAATATTGTAGAAAAAGATAATGCTGCTCTAACCGCTCAAATAAGAGCTCGAGAATTCGATATTTTTGTAAGAGGAAAAGGTGGTGATATTGCTGGTGATGATCCCAAACAATATTGGCATACATCAAGTGATACGCCAAGAGGATATAACCGTTTTGGATTTGGTAATGCGGAAACGGATCAATTGATTAATGATATTAGGACAGAGTTGGATGAAGAAAAGAGATTAGCAATGTTTTTAAAATTTCAAGAGATTATCTATGAGGAACAACCGGCTATATTCCTTTATACCACTTTGGATAAAATGGCGATACATAAAAGATTAAAAAATGTTGAAACAACATTAAGAAGCCCTGGTTATTTTGCTAATTATTGGTATGAAGAATAAGAAATAGAATGCTGAAATATATTCTCAAAAGAATATTGCTATTTCTGCCTACATTATTTGTGATTTCTTTTATTGCATTCTGGCTAGGTACGGTCGCTCCGGGAGACCCGGTAATGCCTCATTTACCAATTGGTGATTCAAGGTTTGAACTTACGGGAGAAATATTTAAAGAGACTTACGAGAAGCTGGGTTTGAATAAACCTATGTTTTATATTACCATAAGCTCCGCAGCATATCCAGATACTTTATATAAAATCCCAGGCCGCCATCATAAGGATGGTTTATCCAATCTGATTAATCAATATGGAAATTGGAAAGAAATTCAAACTTATAATAATGCGGTTGAAAATTATTGTAGGGCGATAGATCAATTGCCAGAAGCAATCAACAAAAATAAGCGTATCAAAATTCGGAGATCCGCAAATCTACTCTTAGAAGAATATAAGGATTCTAAAATTAATAGTTTCCTTCAAGCAATCAATAAACATGTTTTTGAACAAAGAGATTCTCTATTAATAGCTCAATTAGGAACTGCCACAAGAGCATTGAATGAGTATTATGCCAATGTCAAAAACAATCAAACAAAGTATAAACTTTATCTGCCGGCTATAAGGTGGCAAGGTTTAGACAACCAATACCATCATTGGTTCGCTGCTTTTTTGACAGGAGATTTTGGCCTCTCTTATCGAAGTCTTGAGCCTGTGCTTGATCGAATTAAAACACCTATTTCTTGGACTTTGATTATTAATTTAATGGTGATTTCATTAGTCTTTATTTTGGCAATCCCTCTTGGTGTTTTTTCAGCAGTCAAAAAAGATTCATGGATGGATAAAATAACAACTACGGGCTTATTTTTCTTATTCTCCTTGCCTTCATTTTGGATAGGAACGATGCTCTTAGTATTTTTTACAAACCCAGAGTATGGCATGAATTGGTTTGAGGGTGCTGGTTTAGGAATCTTATCATCCAAAGCGCCCTTTTGGGATAGATTTTGGGAGACAGCTAGTCATTTGTTACTTCCTGTACTTTGTTTGACTTATGGAAGTTTAGCTTTTATATCAAGGCAAATGCGTGGGAGTATATTAAATGTATTGAATCTAGATTATATTCGAACCGCACAAGCAAAAGGATTAAATAGTAGACAAGTAGTTTGGAAACATGCTTTTAGGAATTCACTTTTTCCACTGATTACTATATTTGCCCGAATATTGCCTACTACAATAGCAGGTTCGGTATTAGTTGAAGTCATTTTTAATATTCCGGGAATGGGAAGAGAAGTCCTTTCAGCAATTTCATCAAGAGATTGGCCTGTACTTTATACTATTTTAATGTTGGTAGCAATATTGACCTTAATAGGCAATTTACTTGCTGATATTTTATATGCTTATGCTGATCCAAGAGTTAAATTTAAATAGAAGTTTATGCTGTTTGGAAAAAGTAAAAGAATAAAAATGGCTACAGAAAGCAAAGAGCGACCACAGGATCAATCTTTTGGAGCTTTGGTCAAGAGGCAGTTTAGAAAGAATAGATTAGCCGTTTGGTCGCTTCGTATTCTATATGTTTTAACTTTCATAGCAATATTTGGAGATTTCATCTCAAATGAAAAACCACTCTACTGCCAAATTGATGGAAAGACTTACTATCCTGTATGTCGACAATATTTGGTGGATTTAGGTTTAGCTACATGGGACCCTAAATTTGTCAATAGTGATTGGATTGACCAAGAGTACGAATCGGTCATTTATCCATTAATACCCTATTCGGTCAAGACTTTAGATTTAAAAAATATAACAAAAAGCCCTTTTGAAGAACAGGAAGTAAGATCAAAGCGATTTTATCATTGGTTAGGAACAGATGATATTGGTAGAGATATAGCTGCTGAAATGATTTATGGTACACGAATTTCTTTAATGGTTGGTATTATAGCAATGGGGGTTGCGACCTTTATTGGTCTATTATTAGGAGGACTGGCTGGTTTTTTTGGGGATGATCGTTTGCGTGTATCTAGGCCAAGTTTGGTATTAAATACTATAGGAATTTTTCTTGGCATCTTTTATGGATTTGGAGCTAGGTCTTTCAATGCTGTGGAAGAGGGAGGGGAATATATGATATTTACAGGGCTTTTGATTTTTGTTGTAATAATGGTGCTTACCAATTTATTAGTGAAATTAATTGAGTACTATTTTCCTAGTAAAAAAAAGATTGCAATACCTATTGATATCATTGTAATGAGAATAATTGAAATCATGAATTCAATCCCCAATTTGATATTTCTTTTGGCAATTTTAGCAATTATAGAAAAAAGGTCAATTGTAAATGTTATGATTATTATTGGTTTAATCAGTTGGACGGGTATTGCCAGGTTTTTTAGATCAGAATTACTTAGGATAAGGTCATTAGATTATATTGAAGCGGCACGGTCAATGGGATTCGCAGATGTTAGAATACTGATGCGACATGCACTACCTAATGCACTGACACCTGTATTAATCTCCGTAGCTTTTGGAATAGCAGGCGCTATTTTGGCTGAAGCTGCTCTATCGTTTCTGGGCATAGGAATCCCAACAAGTGATGTGACTTGGGGAAAATTACTAAATCTTTCTAGAGATAATATTTCTGCATGGTGGATGGCCGTTTTTCCAGGAATGGCCATTTTTATTACCGTAACTATCTTTAATTTGATAGGAGAGGGACTAACTGATGCTTTAAATCCAACCTTAAGAAAATAATTTATTTTAAAATAATAAATTAAAACACAAAAAGTTTTATATTTGCACTGAAGTTATAGAAGTTGTTCAAAATAGAAGGAGGTGAAGCCTTACAAATATTGTGTAATTATAAAACACTATTTGCCTCGTCTTTTTTTCTTCTTCTTCTTCATGTTTTTAGGGAAAAGACTAGATTTTCCACGTTTTGTTGACAGATTACCTTTTCTATCAGATTTTGTATGGACTGTTTCATTGACTGGACAGCCTGTTTTATTACTATTACACGATGTAATAGTACCAGTCAGAAGAAGAATAGAGGCAAAAAGAAGGAATTTAATAGCCTTTTTCATATATAAATGTTGATATTTTAAAAAAAAGGAGCAACAAATGTAAACTTAACAGATTTTTCCCGTAGAAACAATTCGAATAGGGTTATTGACCTAGTTCGATGAAAAAACGCTGAAGCATTTACGCTTATTAGCTTTTCAGTTGTTTTTTTAAATGAAATATTTGTTTTCAAACCATTTGCACATAAATTTGTGCCAATCTAAAATTTTAAAAATTATGAAAATGAACAAAGGAGATTTAATCAACAGAATAGCTGAAAACGCTAACTTAACAAAAAGCCAAGCTACTGAAGCTTTGAATTGCGTTTTAAACTGTGTAGAAGAGTCCTTGAAAGGCGGCGATAGAGTATCTATCGTTGGGTTCGGTACTTTTTCTTGTACTGAAAGAGCTGCTCGAGTTGGGCGTAATCCTCAGACTGGAGCTTCTATCAATATTCCTGCAAAGAATGTTGTTAAGTTCAAACCTGGTAAAGAATTGATGGAAAGCGTAAATTAATTTATTCATCGAATAGATTTTACGTATAAAGAAAGAAGGGCAATATAGCTAAGCTGTATTGCCCTTTTGAGTTTTAAAAACAAAGAATGAAAATGAAGCTGGAGCAGCGAAAATGAATGTATTCTTGGATTGATGAAAATAATGGAATCCCCTTTTTAAACAGTGTTATTTGGAATATTAGTTTGATCACTATGTTTTTTCGAATTAACGATTTTCTTAATGGTTTCTAATTGGTTGTTCCGTCTTTGAAATAAATGATACGCGATCAAAATAGCAGTTATTAAACAAAGACAAGCGCCAAAAGTGTATCCAATAAATATATGTTTAGGGAGTTCGTGAACAAGTATATTATTGAAAAGAGTTATAGCAATCCCTAAGAAACCGAGTGGAATACCAAATACCTGAATTTTTGGTATTATAGATTTCTCCATTTCTTTGATCATGGATTCTGGTACAACGAAGTATCCATTATTGTCGTGGACAAAATAGTATTTATTCTTTGGAGGATATATATTTTCTTGTGCCATAATTACTGGCTTTTAGTTTTTTATAGTAAGATATTCATAACTTCGAAAACCCTTTTTTTATAGAATAACGAATAAGGTGTTTGTCACTTGAGAATTCTAATTTTCGCAATAGATTCCGTCTATGAGTATTTACTGTTGGCTCACTAATGAATAGTTTTGCAGCTATCTCTCGTGTCGTTAATCCATCTCCCAAAGAGCTTAGTATTTCTACTTCTCTATCTGTTAGTTTAACCTCTTTGTCCAACATTGTACCAGGATTGACAGCTTTTTGCAAGACTTCTAAAGAAAAATGTGCTTGCCCTCTATAAACATTGTGTATTGCTGCCATCAACTCTTCTTTAGATTTGTTTTTTAGTAAGTATCCATGAACGCCGATACCCATTAACTTCATAATAAAATCTTTACGATTGTACATGGTAAGAATAAGTATTTTGACATTAGAATGTTTCTTTAGAATAATTTCTGCTGCTTCAATACCATTCATCACAGGCATTTCTATATCAAGTACTACCACGTCAGGTTCATATTTATCAATGCTTTCGATAGCCATTTCACCATTAAGTGCAGTTCCTATAATTTCAAATGATTCATCGGACTCTAGGAAAGCAGATATACCATCTAAGAACATTTTCTGATCGTCAACTAAAAGCAACTTTATGGTTTTTTTTTGAGAAATCATATATTATGTGATGATATTCTAATATAATTTATGATATAAATATAATATTTTTTATGTGTAAAAGCAAATATTGTTTAATATAGTAGATATTCTAAGGAGGTTTATATATCAAATTGCTACAGTGAAAGTTCGTACTTTGTCCCAAAGGGAACACCAACAAGAACAATCATGTAAGATGGATACCGTTTTTCGGCTATCAGAGTGCCTCAAAACTAATTCGAACAAAGAAATATTACGATCAAGAAAACACGGCATTTATTCTTTGCATCATAGTGTCCAGTTTGAGTTGATGTACATTACTATCTCCCACCCCTAGTTACCGTGCTGATCAACGTTGAAAAAAAACGACTAACTTATTCCGGAGTTTATTAGAACCAAATCTAATTCTTTATACCTCTATTCTCGAACAGCTTCATAAATCACTTCATTATTAATACCATTCTTAAGCCTTTTTTCTAAGGCAAATTTTCTACTTTTGTGGAAATTCAATTCCACCTAAAAAATCTTTTCATTAAGTGAGGTTGAAATGACTTGAACAGAGTTCAAAAAAGGCAATTATTTAAACAAACTTAATACTATATAATGATGGACCTCTCCCAGCTTAAAAATATTGCATCTCAGGTCAGAAGAGATATCATTCGTCAAGTCCACTATGCGACTTGTGGACATCCAGGAGGATCACTGGGCTGCGCGGATTTCTTGACTGCACTCTATTTTGAAATTATGGATCATGATCCTTCTTTTAAAATGGAAGGTAAGAACGAAGATGTCTTTTTTCTCTCAAATGGACATATTTCTCCATTGTTTTATAGTGTGCTGGCGCGTGCTGGCTACTTTGATCCAAAAGAACTAGCCACTTTTAGAAAATTAAACTCAAGATTACAAGGCCATCCTGCTACCCATGAAGGCCTTCCGGGGATTCGGGTTGCCTCTGGTTCTTTAGGACAAGGAATTTCTGTTGCTATTGGACTTGCATTAGCTAAAAAAATGGATGGAGATAATAAAAATGTCTTTGTCCTTACTGGTGATGGAGAATTGCAAGAAGGGCAGATATGGGAAGCCCTAATGTTTGCAGCTCATCACAAAGTAGATAACCTAATTGCAACTGTAGACTGGAATGGACAACAAATTGATGGAGCTACAAAAGATGTGATGTCCCTTGGTGATCTTCCAGCTAAATGGGAAGCTTTCGGTTGGGAAGTCTTATACATGAATGGAAACGATATGGAAGAAGTCGTAGCGACTTTAAAAGAAGCTCAAAATCGGACAGGCAATGGAAAACCTATAGTAATCATGATGAAAACAGAGATGGGAGCGGGTGTAGATTTCATGATGGGAACTCATAAATGGCATGGAGTTGCCCCAAATGCAGAACAGACAACAATCGCTTTGGGACAATTAGAAGAAACTATTGGAGATTATCCATATCCTTATGAAAACTAAGCTTAGAATTCATTCTTAAACAAACCTATAAAAGAAACTTCACAGATGCTCGAAAATATAATTAGTTCAGGTAAAAAATCAACGCGGGATGGATTTGGTGCAGGCTTGCATATAGTAGGACAACAAAAACCTAATGCTGTAGCTTTATGTGCAGATTTAGTTGGTTCATTAAAAATGCAGGCTTTTATTAATGAATTTCCAGATCGCTTTTTTCAAACGGGCATTGCCGAAGCGAATATGATGGGTATTGCAGCGGGTTTGGCTACAGCTGGAAAAATTCCATTTACTGGAACATTTGCCAATTTTTCAACAGGTCGTGTATATGATCAGATTCGACAATCTATTGCTTATTCGCATAAAAATGTAAAAATATGCGCCTCACATGCTGGTTTGAGTCTAGGAGAAGACGGTGCTACACACCAAATTCTTGAAGATATAGGTATGATGAAAATGCTGCCTGGTTTTACGGTGATCAATCCTTGTGATTATAATCAAACTAAAGCCGCAACGATTGCTATTGCTGAATATGATGGACCAGTTTATCTCCGATTTGGTCGACCAGGCTGGCCTGTTTTTACTCCTGAAGATTATAAATTTGAAATTGGAAAAGCATACCAATTAAGTGAAGGATCAGATGTAAGTATTTTTGCTACAGGACATTTGGTTTGGAATGCAGTAGAAGCAGCAAAAGCTTTAGCGCTTGAAGGACTTAGTTGTGAAGTAATAAATATTCACACAATAAAACCTTTGGATGAAGAGGCGGTTCTTGATTCCGTAAGTAAGACAGGCTGTGTCGTGACGGCTGAAGAACATCAAATGAATGGCGGTTTAGGAGACTCAATAGCTCAGCTTCTGGCACGAAAGATGCCGACACCTATTGAGTATGTGGCAGTCAAAGATTCTTTTGGAGAAAGCGGTACACCTATGGAGTTATTGGATAAGTATGGATTAGGATCTTCTGATGTTGCTAATGCAGTAAGAACCGTATTAAAAAGAAAATCTGTTCAGACTTCGAAGGTTTAATAATATTTATGCTCTGACAATTCTCGCTGATCTTGTTTACAGCTTTGCCTTAAACGCGAAGTTTGCCATAAAACCATAATACTTAAATACAAAAGGATGAAGTTTGGAACAAAAGTAATTCACGCAGGCGTTAAACCCGACCCTAGCACAGGAGCGATAATGACGCCTATTTTTCAGACATCTACATATGTACAAGATGAACCAGGGGTACACAAGGGATTCGAATATGCTAGAACCCAAAACCCAACACGAAGTGTATTGGAAGAAAATATAGCAGCGCTGGAAAATGGAAAGTATGGAATTTGTTTTAGTAGTGGCCTAGCTGCAATGGATTCTTTACTAAAAACGATGAATCCAGGAGATGAAATCGTTTCAACAAGCGACCTGTATGGAGGCTCTTATAGATTAATTACTACAGTCTATGAGAAGTTTGGTATCATAGGGCGCTTTATTCCAATGGATGACCTTGAGGTGATAGAAAATGCTTTGACAGAAAAAACAAAATTGATTTGGATAGAAACGCCGACTAATCCAATGCTTAATATTATAGATATTGAAGGTATCTGTGAAATTGCAAAGAGAAAAGGAATATTAACTTGTGTGGATAATACCTTTGCTTCCCCTTATTTGCAAACACCATTGACTCTGGGAGCTGATATTGTTTTACATTCAGCGACTAAATATCTTGGTGGACATTCTGATGTTATTCATGGTGTAATTGTCACAAGTAATAAAGAGGTAGCAGATCAGCTATTTTTTATACAAAATGCAGCAGGTGCTATTCCTGGACCTCAAGATTGTTTCTTGGTATTGCGAGGTATTAAAACCTTGCATTTGAGAGTAGAAAGATCTTGCAAAAACGCAAAAAAAATAGCCAAATACTTAAGGGCACATCCAAAAATCAGTAAAGTATATTATCCTGGATTTAAAGATCATCCAAATCATGACATTGCCAAAAAGCAAATGCGCGATTTTGGAGGGATGGTTTCTTTTGATTTGGTGAAAAATGATTTTGAAGCAGCTCAGGAGATATTGAAAAGTACACATTTATTTGCTTTGGCAGAATCTCTTGGTGGTGTAGAATCTTTAATAGGCCATCCTGCGAGTATGACACATGCTTCTATTCCTAAAGAAGAAAGATTGAAAGTAGGATTAACAGACTCTTTAATTCGCTTGAGTATTGGAGTAGAAAATGCCGATGATTTAATTGAAGACCTCGAACAAGCTCTGTTAAACATTTGATCACTTAAAAACATTTGTCAAATAATCTTGTTTGTCAAATTTATAAAAGGTGTTTTTCACGAAAAATGGGAAACACCTTTTTTATTTCAATATTTTTTATTGAGATTAATTAATTGACTGTCAATTGGTTAGGTTGCTGTAGTCTAGCTGTTTTAAAAAAATAATAAAATCGTTTTATGGAATTTTAGCGAACTCGGAGTCTATGTTAGTGAATGTTTGATTGTTTAACTCATAAAAAATAAAATCATGAAACAAAATCAAAACACACTACACACAGAGAAAGTAATATTAAATGGCAAAGCTTTCTTTCTTGATTTAAAACAAGCTAAAAATGGAAAAAGTTATTTAGTAATCACACAAACCAAGCCTATAGAAGATGAAAAGTACGAGCGTATTAAGATGATTCTTTTTGAAGAAGAATTACAGAAATTTAGTACGGCACTTAAGAATACACTTGAACACTTCACACCATCTAAAGATACAAGACCTACGGATGCCTATATTGCAAAATTGAGAGAAACACACCCTATGGCTTTCCAACCCTGGACTAAAGAAGATGAGGAGTTATTGATTACAATGTTCAATGAAGGTAGAAATACAAAGGAACTATCGAAATCATTTAAAAGGAAAGAAAGCGCTATAACTGCTCGACTTTCCAAGCTTGGCTTAATTCAATCTACTAGTGCTGCATAGCCATATAATCAGATGGTCAGGAGCCAGCATTGCTGGCTTCCTGATAGTCTGTTATTTCTTTTTTTAATAGAGTCTCATTTAAATAATCTTCGTTCTTAATATTATAGCTGTCTTAATATGACTAAATATCCCCCAAATATTTTCAGAATTAAAAACTTGGCAGAAAGTGACCGACCTAGAGAAAAATTAATGCTTCAAGGAAAAAGTAATTTATCTGATGCTGAATTGATTGCCATTCTTATTAGTTCAGGATCAAATGAGGAATCAGCTGTTAGTCTTTCTCAACGAATATTGATTTCTGTAAAAAATAACCTAACGGAGCTTGGGCGGAGAAATATTTCAGATTTAATAAAATTTAAAGGTATAGGAAACGCAAAAGCAATTACTATTATCGCTGCATTAGAATTGGGGCGTCGTAGACAAGTCAGCAATCCAATTGACAAACCTCTAATTCAGGGAAGTAATGATGCCTGGAATATTATTGCTCCAAAATTAATGGATCTTAATCATGAAGAATTCTGGATACTATTGCTCAATCGCGCTAATCAAGTAATAGGAAAAGAACGAATCAGCTCAGGAGGAATGGCTGGGACAGTAGTAGATGCTAAAATTATTTTTAGAAAAGCATTAGAACAGGGGCCGGCTTCTTCAATTATCCTTGCTCATAATCACCCTTCCGGAAACCTAAAACCAAGCCAAGCAGATATTGATATCACTAAGAAATTAAAAAGAGCAGGCACCGCACTTGATATCAATGTGCTTGATCATTTAATTATAGCCGGACAATCCTTTTTTAGTTTTGTGGATAATGGCGTTTTGTGATATTTTGCAAGTAAACCGATACCCCCTCGCAAGTGAAGCGATTACTACGACACAAGGGAATAAAGCCCTTTAGTGCCCAATCACAAGATCGAAGGTCGATCATAAGCAAAGCAATCACAATAACACAAGTCTAAAATACCATTCTTACAATCGTGATGAGATCATCTCTATTTCAATCGCAAGTTGTAACTAAAAATCAGTAACTTTGTCTGCCTTTTTAGGGTAATTATAACAGAAAAGTATACTATAAGTAACGATAGCGATTCATAAATGAATAAGAATAAAATTGATTTTTTCTTATTGGGAAGGGTGCTGAAGTTAGCAAAACCTTATAAAAAGGTGTTTGTGGCTGCAGCATTATTGGCAATTATCCTGGCACCACTTTCGACACTTCGCCCTTATCTTGTAAAAGTTATGGTTGATGATCATATTTTTCAGTATGATATACCGGGTATGACGAAAGTAGCTATGATGATTTTAGGGTTCTTGATTTTTGAAGTTATTCTTAGGTATTTCTTCATTTATTCGACCAATTGGTTAGGTCAGTCAGTAATTAGAGACCTTCGGGTGAAAGTCTTTAAGCATATTATAGGCTTGAAGTTAACTTACTTTGATACAACACCTATTGGAACTTCTACTACTCGGACGATCAATGATATAGAAACAATCAATACCGTTTTTTCTCAGGGTGCAATAACAATAATTGCGGATATCCTAACCCTTTTTGCTGTACTGTCAATAATGCTTTTTACAAGTTGGAAGTTAACGCTTGTATGTTTGACTGTAATGCCTTTACTGATTATTGCTAGTTATATTTTTAAAGAAAAAGTAAAAGCTGCCTATCAGATTGTTCGGACTCAAATTTCAAAAATGAATGCCTTCCTTCAAGAAAGGATAAGTGGAATGCGGATTGTACAGATATTTAATTCTGAAGAGCGGGAGATGGCTAAATTTAAAGCAATCAACAGAGAATATACTCAAGCCAATTTAAACTCCATTCTTTATTATGCAATCTTTTTTCCAGTAGTTGATATTATTTCGGCAGCAGCATTAGGTTTGATGATTTGGTGGGGAGCTGGTCATGCTTTGAGTGGAGAAGTGACCGTAGGAATGTTGGTCGCATTTCCAATATATTTAAATATGATGTTTAGACCAATTAGAATGCTTGCTGATCGGTTTAATACTTTACAAATGGGACTGGTTGCGGCAGAACGGGTATTTACACTTTTGGATAGTAAACTACAAATTAAAAATAAAGGGACACGAGAAGCTAAAAACTTAAAAGGAATTGTTGAATTTGATAAAGTTACTTTTGCATATACACCAGCAACTAATATTTTGAAAAATATTAGTTTCAAAATTAATTCTGGAGAGACACTGGCAATTGTTGGAAGCACTGGTTCTGGTAAAACAACAATTATAAATATCCTAAATCGGTTTTACGAAATTCAGAAAGGGCGAATTCTTTTGGATGATGTAGATATCAGAGAATTCGAATTGCAAAACTACAGAAGTCGGATCGCAGTTGTCCTTCAGGATGTTTTTTTATTCTCTGGTTCAGTACTTGAAAATATTACATTGAGGGATTCTAATATCTCACAAGAAAGAGTAATCGAAGCCGCTAAAATGATAGGAGCACATGAGTTTATTGAAAAACTTCCTGGTAGTTATGATTATAAAGTAATGGAACGTGGAGCAACACTATCAATGGGGCAAAGACAATTGATTTCTTTTGTTAGAGCTTTAGTCTTTGATCCGGATATCTTAATCTTAGATGAAGCAACATCTTCTATTGATCAAGAAACAGAGTCGGTAATTCAGTTTGCAATTGAAAAGCTAATTGCCAAAAGGACTTCGATTATTATTGCTCATAGACTCTCTACAATCCGACATGCTAATAATATTATGGTTTTAGATAAAGGAGAAAAAATTGAATTTGGATCTCACGAAGAATTATTGAAATTGAAGAATGGGCATTATAAAGAGCTTTATGAAATGCAATTCGCTCAATTAAGCACCTAGATCGAAATAATCTCTTATTCGATCCCTTATCTATTAATACTTATCCAAAGTACTTCTCATTGTTTAAACAATTCCTTAATTTTAATCATTACTAGGAGACAGGGCATTGAAGTCGTTTAGAAATGGAGGTTGAATCTATTTTTAAACAACTTCATTAATAAATAGCCAAATTAGACTATCCTTTAGTCCAATAAATAAACTGTATAAATGATAAATAAAAGAAAAGTAGATATTAATCCTTTTAATTCAATAGCGAGTATTTTACTGCTCGTCTTTGTTTTTGTAGCGCTGTATTGGATTGCATCCAGCCTTTTCTGGCTCTTAACCAAATTGAGCCCTATACTGCTTATAGCTGCGCTGATTATTGATCATACTGTAGTATTAAATTATGGGAAGTGGCTGTTGAATTTACTTAAAAAGAATCCTCTGATGGGGATTGTTGCGGTTTTGTTGTCTGTAGTAGGCTATCCAGTAATCTTCGGTTTTCTATTAGCGAAAGCTTTGCTTTATAGAAAAGTAAATAAAATGAAACAAGAATTTGATGTTAAACAAAACGGAGAACTCGTAGACTATGAAGAGATAGAAGAGAAACCGCAAATAAGGTTAGAATTGCCAAGTTTTGAAAAGCCTGAACCTAAGCCTAAAAAAGGAGATGACTATGATCAATTTTTTGATTAGAACGTACTGAAAATTTGTTAACTGCATTTTATATCTTATGTATCGTTTTAAGTCTTAGTTATGTTCTTGTAATGTGGCGATACATCTATCATTGGGAAAAATTAAAAATTTGGGAAACACCGATAGCTTATAAACCAAAGACTAAAATTTCGGTGATTATTCCTGTTCGAAATGAAGCAGAAAATATAGAATCTTGCTTGCATTCCATCCTTTCTCAAGACTATCCTGCAAACTTAATGGAAGTGATCGTTATTAATGATCACTCTACAGATCAGACCGTTTCAATATTAAATAAAGAAAAGGATAGGCGATTAAAAGTGCTTCATCTTGCAGATTTTATGGATGCTTCTAATGCAAATGCCTATAAAAAACTATCTATTAAAATAGCTATTGATCAAGCAGATGGGGCCCTTATTATTACGACTGATGGCGATTGTATTGTGCCAAAGAGATGGCTGCAAAGGATCGTACACCTTTATGAGCAGAAGGCTTTAAAGTTTATAGCAGCGCCTGTTAATTTTCATTGTGAAAAAAGTCTTTTAGAAAAATTTCAATCCCTTGACTTTGTGGGTATGATGGGGATTACCGGAGCAGGAATTGAAGGACAGTTTATGAATATGTGCAATGGAGCAAATCTTGCGTATGATAAAAAAACATTCTTCGAAGTAAATGGATTTAACGGTATCGATCATTTGGCTTCAGGAGATGATATGCTCTTGATGCAAAAAATAGCTCAACGCTTTCCTAACGATATTGGGTATTTGAAAAATGCGGATGCTAGGGTTCTCACTACTGCTCAGAAAACTTGGCGGGCTTTCTTTAATCAACGAATTAGATGGGCTTCTAAATCATCAGATTATAAGGAGTGGAAAGTGACTGCAATGTTAGGAATCGTTTGGTTGTTTTGTTGGAATATCTTTATTTCATTGGTTTTAGTCTACTTTTTAGGTGTGATTGGGCTTTGGTTTTTTATTGGACAAGTCTTGATTAAAGCAGTAGTTGACTATATTCTTTTAAAGAGGATGACTCGTTTTTTTAACCGAGCTGAATTGATGAAATATTTCATCCCTTCCCAGATTATTCATATTTTTTATATTGTATCGGTTGGAACACTTTCTATTTTTATTAAAAAATATACTTGGAAGGGGAGGAGTGTCAGCTAGCTAGGTACTTAATATGTTTTGTCAAAGAACCATGTTTTGTAAATAGGACGCTTCGAGTTCGATTGAAAAAATAAAAAAAGTCAGGTACTCTTATAATATTGAGTGACCTGACTTATAGTTTATTTCTAAATTTTTCTAGATATCTATTTTGGCATATTTCGCATTCTCTTCGATAAATGCTCTTCGAGGAGGGACTTCATCTCCCATAAGCATCGTAAATACCCGATCAACTTCCACGACATCTTCAATCGTTACCCGTCGTAGAATACGAGCGTCAGGATCCATGGTCGTTTCCCAAAGTTGATCTGCATTCATCTCTCCTAAACCTTTATATCGTTGAATTTTGACAGAAGCATCATTCTCACTGGAAGAATAATTATTAACAGCGTCTAGGCGTTCTTCCTCACTCCAACAATATCTAAATTGCTTTCCTTTTTTTACCTGATATAAAGGTGGTGCAGCGATATAAATATAACCATTCTCAATCAGTGGTTTCATATACCTGAAAAAGAACGTGAGGATCAAGGTTACAATGTGACTACCATCCACATCGGCATCACACATGATGACTATTTTGTGATAGCGTAATTTTTCGATATTTAAAAATCGTTCTCCTTCTTTATCCTCAATACTTACACCTAATGCAGTGAACATATTTTTGATCTCCTCATTCTCATAAATCTTATGTTCCATAGCTTTCTCTACATTGAGAATCTTTCCTCTCAAAGGAAGAATTGCTTGAAACTGGCGATCTCGACCCTGTTTAGCGGTTCCACCTGCCGAATCTCCCTCAACTAGAAAAATCTCGGATTCCCCTGGGTCTTTTGAACTACAGTCAGATAATTTACCTGGAAGCCCGCTTCCTGTTAAAACATTTTTCCGCTGAACCATCTCACGCGCTTTGCGTGCAGCATGGCGTGCTGTAGCTGCGAGAATCACTTTGTCAATGATCCTTTTGGCTATATTAGGGTTTTCTTCCAAAAAGTGCTTAAGCACATCACCAACACAACGGGAGACAATACCGGTGACTTCAGAGTTTCCTAATTCACCTTTTGTTTGCCCTTTGAACTGAGGTTCAGGAACTTTTACAGAGATAACAGCAGTCAAACCTTCTCTAAAATCTTCACCAGCAACAGTAAATTTTAGTTTTTTGAAAAAGCCATTATCATCACCATATTGTTTAAACAATCGGTTAATAGCTCTTCGGAAACCACTTACATGTGTTCCCCCTTCTCTGGTATTGATATTATTTACAAAAGAGTAAAGGTTTTCGGAGTAGGAAGTATTATAATGCATAGCTACTTCAACTTCTACATTTTCCTCTTTACCAGTCACGTGGATGGGTTCATCTATTAGCTTAGTTTTACCTTGATCCAAATAAGTGACAAACTCAGAAAGCCCACCTTCAGAGAAAAATTCTTCAGTTTTGAAAGAACCATCTTCCTCTTTTACACGCTCATCAGTTAATAAAAGACGAAGGCCACTATTCAAATAAGAAAGCTCTCGCATTCTGGCTGCTAAAGTCTCATAGCGATATTCCAAGGATTCAAAAATCTCTGGGTCAGGTTGAAATGTAATAATCGTTCCATTCCTTTCAGAAACACCGACTTCACTGACTTCTGTTTGTGGAATTCCTTTTGAATATTCCTGAGTAAATATTTTTCCCTCTCGATGCACTTCTGCTTTGAGCATTATTGAAAGTGCATTAACACAGGAGACACCTACACCGTGAAGTCCACCAGATACTTTATAGGTATCTTTATCAAACTTGCCCCCAGCATGAAGAACAGTCATTACTACTTCCAGAGCAGATTTGTTCAATTTTTTGTGCATCCCTACAGGGATACCTCTACCATCATCCTGAACACTGATAGAATTGTCTTTGTGAATGATTGTTTTTATCAGAGATGCATGTCCAGCAAGGTGTTCATCAATTGAGTTATCAATGACTTCCCATACTAGGTGGTGTAAGCCTTTTGTATCGGTGCTACCGATGTACATTCCGGGGCGTTTTCGTACAGCTTCCAAGCCTTCGAGTGCTTGAATATTATTTGCACCATAATCCCCTTTTGATTGATCTTGATTCATTTTTCCTTCAACAGTTTCCATCCTGTAAAGATACAGAATTTTGATGGGTTTTTAAAGCTAAAATCAGCTATCATATACGCAAAAAGTTAAAAGTTTTCCACATTTCTAATCCTTCTTATCGTATTTCTTTATGTTAATACGAATTTTATAATATTTTGATACTTATTTTGTTGATTTTCAGTGACTTTTAAAAATAAAAAAAGCAATTTTATTCTAACTGAATTTAAATAATTTTTCTCGTAATCATGCATTTAATTCTACTTGAGGACAGGGTGTCAAGAAGTGCCCAGATAAGACGATGTTATTTTTCTTCAAAACGAGTCAAAAAAATTAGGAATAGTGATTTCACAGTCATTTTTTGTTGACGATTTATAGTGTAGTAAGAACGAATATCAATCAGGGAATGATTGATAATCTGGCCTTTAATATCAACATTCAGTCATTGAACGTATAAAGCTTTTGGAATATGATTATTTATTAGATAAATTTTAAGCCGTAGAAAGGCCATTTCTTTATCTTTTCTTCAATCATACTTGAATACTAAACCTCCAACACACGTTAAACGGATAAGGTTGATCATTTGATGGCTATTTTTGATCTCTAGTAGTCCTTATTCCATAGAATCTTGTTCTTTAAAATTTGCCTTTATTTGGATCGGTTGTTGTATTGCTTAAAATGATAGAGTATCTAATTATATATGTAAATTCTTTATATGATTAAAAAAATACCAGTCTATAAAGGAGATGGCTTCTTTAAGCGAAACGCGGAATTCTTCACAAATTCCTTAAATTTTACCATGCGTAATCTAAATGAGATGGGAGATTTCTATTACTCCAATATGATGATGCGCAATTATTATATTACATCTAATCCTGAGGCGATTAACCACGTTTTGGTCGCTAATCAAAAGAATTATATTAAAAGTCCAGCTTATCAACAATTAAAACTGGTAATCGGTAATGGTTTAGTGACAAGTGAAGGTGATTTTTGGCGGAAACAACGCCGTTTGGTTCAACCTGCCTTTTATAAAACACAGTTGGAAACAATTTATAAAGTCATGCAAAATATTGCTGAAGATTTTTGTAAAAAACTGTCTGAAAAATCTCAAATAAGTTCTACCATAGAATTGAGTGAAGAGATAAACAAAGTAACAGCTGATATTATCCTAAAGACCTTATTTACCACTGAAAATAACTCGGATCAAAAGGTCATGTATAATAGTATGGGAGCAGCTCAAGAATTTGTTGTATTCTGCATGCAAAACCCTCATTTAGTGCCTTTCACTTATGTCAATGGGAAAAGGAAAGCATTTTATAAAAATAAAGCAGTTTTTGATGATCAGATTTTTAAAATTATTGAGCAAAGACGAAATAATAATACAAATGCTCCTGATCTCTTGAATATGCTAATGGGTGTAGAAGATGCAGATTCGGGAGAAACAATGAGTAATCAACAACTTCGTGATGAAATAATGACGATGTATGCCGCAGGACATGAAACGTCTTCTAATGCTTTAGGATGGACGTTTTATTTATTGGCACAGCATCCAGAAATTGTAGAGCGATTAAGGTCAGAAGCACAGCTTGTGATTGGAAATGATATTAGCCCTTCTTTCGAAAATTTAAGAAGACTCCAATATACGAAGCAGGTAATACAAGAGAGTATGCGATTATACCCGCCTGTTTGGTCATTAGGACGTGAAAATTTAGCAGATGATGTTATTCTTGGGTATGATATTCCAAAAGGGTCTATTATCTTTATTAGTAATTATACGCTTCAACGCGATCCAAGGTATTGGAATGATCCTGAAGCGTTTAAGCCGGATCGCTTCAATCCTGAAGCTGCTAAATCTCGAAATAAAATGCACTATCTACCCTTTGGAGCGGGCCCACGTATGTGCATAGGCAATCATTTTGCGATGATGGAAATGCAGTTAATATTATCGTCTTTAGTGAATAGATTTGATTTTGAATTAGTGAAAGACCAAGAAATAATCCCTCAAGCCTTGGTTACCTTAAAACCAAAGGTTGGAATCAAAATGAAAATGAAGGAACTCGTAGCAGTTTAGAGCGTATTTAAAATTCCATTAATTTGCTCACTTTCGCTCAATCATGAAATTTTAAATATGTTTTTAAATTGTAAACAATTAGAAAATAATTACTCAAGATAATTCAAGTTTTTCATTAGAATTTTAACTTTATGAAAAAATCCTAATGGAAATAGTGATAGATCATATCGAAAACCTTCAAGATGTTGCTAATCAGCTAATTAACTATGCAGGAGATCGCAAAAAGTGGATGTTCACAGGAGAAATTGGAGCAGGAAAGACGACTTTTATCCAATCGGTATGTACTGCTTTAGGCGTAGAGGATAAGGTGACTAGTCCAACTTTCTCCTTGATCAATGAATATATTTATAACAATAATAAAGGAGAGACAGAAAAAATCCATCATATTGATTTATACCGGTTAAAAAGCCTCGATGAGGCAATAGATATTGGTATTGAAGATTATTTATATGACAAAGGTTATTGTTTTATTGAATGGCCCCAACTGATAGCGCCTATTTTTCCCGAAAAGGTCATAGAAATTAAGTTTGAAATAATCGAAAATTCAAAAAGAAAAATTATATTTTTGTAGAGTTGACAATTTTTGTTTGTGCTGCTAAAGAAATTTATTTTTAAGCTTTGCGTTCAGAATTTGTAAAATAAAATAAATGGAAATAGAGAATGAACCCTGTGTAGGTTTAATTTTCTTTTCTCACCTCTAACATACCTAGCCTAAGATAGTATGAGTGAAAAGCAGAAGCGCATTCCAATTCCTAAGGTTTTTACTGAAGGTCGATTTCAAACTCAGACTGAAATGCTGCAATTGCAACGAAAACCTAATAAACTTTTTATTGGGATTCCGAAGGAAATTGCCATGCAGGAAAATCGAGTGGCTCTTGTTCCCGCATCTGTAGCCACCCTTATTGGTTATGGCCATAGAGTTGTTGTTGAAAAAGATGCGGGTAAAAATGCGAACTATTCAGATAATGATTATTCAGAAGTAGGCGCAGATATAGCCTATAGCCCTGAGCAAGTTTTTAAGGCTGATATTATCCTAAAAGTTGCACCACCTACTATTGAAGAAATCGAATACTTTCGTCCAAATCAAATATTAATTTCCCCACTCCAAATTCCAATCATAACTTCTGAATTTGTCACCAGACTTAAACAAAAAAGAGTGATTGCACTTGCCATGGAGTACATCCGTGATGATATTGGGAGTTTTCCATTAGTGAGAATTATGAGTGAAATGGCTGGTCTCAGTGCTATGCTTACAGCTGCTGAATTGCTCACGAGTACAAGTGGAGGAAAAGGTGTATTACTCGGAGGTATATCAGGTGTCCCTCCAGCAAAAGTTGTCATCCTTGGTGCTGGTGTAGTAGCAGAATTTGCAACCAGAACCGCTATTGGTTTAGGGGCAGAAATTCGAGTTTTTGATAATGATATATATAAACTCATGCGCCTTCAACATTTAGTCGGCCGCCCACTTAATACGTCTTCATTGAATCCAATGCAACTGGAAAAAGAATTAACTTCTACAGATATTGCGATCGGGGCTATTCATTCTCAAACAGGAAGGGCACCAATCCTTGTAAGTGAGGATGTAGTAATGAAAATGAAGCCAGGGTCTGTAATTGTCGATGTAAGTATTGATCAAGGAGGTTGCTTTGCGACTTCTGAAGTGACTTCACATGATAAACCTACCTTTGAAAAACATGATGTAATTCATTATTGTGTACCAAATATCGCTTCGAGAGTAGCTCGAACTGCCTCGATTGCGGTAAGTAATATCCTTACACCAATTTTACTCAAAGCAGGCTCTACTGGAAGTATTGAAGGCCTAATTAGTGTTAATTCAGGACTTCGCCACGGAGTTTATACCTATAAAGGTTGCTTGACGAATGAATACCTTAGTCAACGATTCAAGATTAAATACACAGATTTAGACTTATTAATCGCTACAAGTTTTTAAAAGCTATGTCGTAATATTTAATGCTCAGTGAGCGCGGTGTTTTTGAGTGAATAGCATTGACCACAAGGACGAGAGGCACTCATAAACGAAGCGATGATCAGCTCATAAGCCCGATAGGGCTGATCACAAGCGAAGCGATCACTAAATCACATATCCGTAGGGCTGATCACCATAACACAAATCTGAAACATCTTTTTGCAATCACCATGTTCCTTTCTACTGCTTCCTTGTTTTCCTCAAACGGACTTATTATATTAGCAAAAAGTATAATAAAACATATCAAATGTCAATAGAAAAACCAAATCCAGATTTAATTAAAAACTATCGCCAATTGATTAGGATTGAAAATGAGAACCTCCTAAAAAGGCGAAATTTAATCTTTAATGAAGGAGATGATAATCAGGTTTTAGAAGAGACGAAATTTGGAATTGCACTTTCAGGCGGAGGCATTCGTTCAGCCACAATAAATCTAGGTATTTTAAAGACATTAAATAAGTTTGGAATTTTAAAACGTTCGGATTACCTATCTACAGTATCCGGTGGAGGATATACAGGGGCTTATGTACAAGCAACACTCAAAAATGAAGGGAGTTATGAAGGGCTTTTTGAAGATGAGCATGTAGCATATATGCGATCAAGAGGAGAATACCTAATGCCTGGAATGGGATGGTTGAAAAAATGGAATATATTGATTCTCACCGTAGGTTTTATTATAAGTCTAATCATGAGTTGGCTGAGCCCTATTATTATTGTAGCTATATTATATATCGTTTATACCATTTTTGGGAAACTAAGTGATCTAGAAAGCTGGATGCCTGGTTTCAGAGGATTATTAGAAGGATCTGGGGTACTTACTTTTAGTATTTATATTTTAGGGGCTATTTTCTTTTTGCATTTCATTGCAAATGTTGCTTTAAAATATAGCGTCGGAGTCTCTCGAAGATTTAATCAGATGGAATCCGTTTTTGTTGGAGTTAGCCTTTTGTGGCTGATTATTTTTATGATAACGGGCTTGACAGTGGATGAGTCATTTGGAGAATTTAAATACTGGCACTATGGCTTAGCTATTGTCCTTTTAATTATTGCGGGATTATTTACAAACCCTAATGCGCTTAGCTTTCATCGCTTTTATAGAAATCAATTAGCTGATGCTTACCTGCATTTTACTGGAGAATTTAGAAATGTCAGATTAAAAAATTTATTTGATGTAAATAGTAATGACAGAAAGAATTATTTAGCACCATATCCTTTGATTAACACTTGCCTTAATCTTCAAGCTACAAGTGATGATCGGTTTTCCGGATCAAAGGCTAGTGATTACTTTTTACTCTCGCCATTATATTGTGGAGCAAAATTAACTGGGTATGTCAAAACTTCAACGGCTCCTGATTATCGATTAATGACTTTACCCGCAGCAACTACAATATCAGCAGCAGCAGTTAATCCAGGAATGGGCATGTATTCTAATAAACTGCTGAGTATCATTATGACTTTAGTTAATGCCCGATTAGGGTTTTGGGTTGCTAATCCATTAAAAAATAAAACGAATGGCTTGGTTTGGTGGCCTACGTATTTCTTTTATGAGTTATTTTCATTAATTGGTACAGATAATCGAAAACTAAATATCTCAGATGGAGGGCATATTGAAAATCTTGGGGTATATGAATTGCTAAGAAGAAAGTGCCGATTAATAATCTCTGTTGATGCCGGTGCAGACCCTGATTTTGGTTTTGCAGATTTAGAAAATCTGACCATTCGTGCTCGTAACGAACTGGGCGTTGATATCCATTTTCGAGATGGTAATATTCCTGAAGAGGTAATAAGACCGAAGCCTTCTCATGGTTATTCTGAAAAGCGATTTGCTGTTGCTGATATTTATCAACTTTGGGAAGAAATAAAACCTGAGGATGAAAATGGTGATTCTATTAAAGGAGAAAATGGCGAGAAAATAGAAGTTTTGGTTAACTATAATAAGATTAGGACTTTACTCGACCAATTGAAGGAAGATGATATTAGAGAGATGGAAGAGATCATTGCTAAACTGAATGTTCGCGAAGGCATTACCGATATTATTGAAACCCTTGGTATAAGAAGTAAAGCTAGAATTCATGAAGTGGTAGCAGATTTAACGCAAAAACGAGAATTACAAAATGTATTTTCTGTTTTGCTTGAAATGCTTCGAGATGCTAATATTTTTGTAGAAAAACAATTAGGCAGCAAATTATCTGATGATTCAAAAACTCAATTTGCACTCAGTCAAATTGTGAATAGAGTTGAAAACCGGATATTAAACTTACTGAAAGTTGGAACCTTTGTCTATGTGAAATCCTCCGTCACAGCCCCTGAGGGAAAGCCCCAATTGGGCGATCGAAAGAGTCTTGCTTACGGGACCTATAAATATAAAATCTATCATCCTTCTTTCCCACATGAGCCTACCTCTGATCAATTCTTTGATCAAATACAATGGGAATCATATTTTCAATTAGGGCAGTTTATTGGCGCTGAAATATTAGGCGATGAAGATTTGATTTCTTTTAGTGCTCAAGCCAAGGAACAATTTAATATCGATCAGTTAATTGACCATTTTGACAGTGATGTACCTTTATTTGAAATTCGAGATAGAGAGGTGATCCCGGAGCAAATCGAAGAAACTTTTGTATCATCTCAACCTTTGCCTACGCCTGATCCGCAATTAGAAGAAGAGAAAATGGATAGAGCCGAACCAGTTTCGACTGAAGTAGAGCAATCCGATGAAAAGCTTATTGGACCGCAGCCATTAACTCCAAATAAAGAAGAAGAAAAAGTAGTATTAGGAGAGGAAGTACAATATAAAATGTAAATCCTTTATGAACCTTTATATGTGCTTTTAAGTAGTCTGAATTACTAATAAAAAAGGCAATCCTCTTGCTAATTATCAAAAGTAATAGGCAGAAACTACCGCATTTTTTAATATGACTTGTGGGGATTTCATTTTTTTTCATTTTTTTTTCAATTATTTATTTTATGTTAAAATGCTGATTAACAGCGTTTTAGGTATTGTGTTTGCGTAAGGTACTTTCGATAGTCAAGGTACTATGTATTGCATAGTACTATAAAGTGTTGTATGTTTGTATTATGAAATTAGAAAACACAAAGGCACAGATGAGGAAAGGCGTATTAGAATTGTGTATTCTTTCGATTATATCTGAGGGAGAAGCATATCCTTCTGATATTATTAACAAACTGAAAGAAGCCAAGCTAATAGTCGTCGAGGGTACTTTATACCCCTTACTCACACGCCTGAAAAATGCAGGCTTGTTGCACTACACCTGGAAAGAATCAACTTCAGGTCCGCCAAGAAAATATTTTCACATTACTGAAGACGGGAAAGATTTTTTAAATGGTCTTTTAGATACATGGCAATCTTTGGTTCATGCAGTTACCGAATCCACTAAAAACTATCAACAACAATGAATAAAGTATTCAACATTAACTTAGGAGGGTATCCATTTACGATTGATGAAGATGCTTTCGAGCATTTGAATGTGTATCTCACATCGATCCATAATCATTTTCGTGATTCAGAAGGATATGAAGAGATAACGGCTGATATCGAAGCTCGAATGGCAGAGCTATTTCAGGAACAGTTAAATGGACGCCCAATTGTAACAACTAAAGACATCAAGAATGCCATTGCAATTATGGGAACACCCCAAGATTTTGGAGCAGAACCATTGGATGAACCTTTATATCAAGAGGAAGAAGCAGGAAAAAGAGGAAAACAAAAAAAGTACAAAACGGGCAAACGACTTTTTAGAAACTCAGAAGACGAAGTTGTTGGAGGAGTATGTTCTGGGCTGGCTGCTTATTTTGGAATTGAGGATCCTCTTTGGATTCGTCTTGGATGGATATTAATTACGATATCAGGAGGTTTAGGTATTCCAGCTTATATAATATTATGGGTGATTGTTCCTAAGGCTGAGACTGCTGGTGATCGCTTGTCAATGCGTGGAGAAAAGATTAATGTTTCGAATATAGGAAAAATAGTCGAAGAGGAGATTGAAACTTTTTCAGAAAAAATGGAAAAATTCGGTAACGAATTTCAATCAAAAAAAAAAAGAACTGGAGAGACTGGATCTAAAAGATTCACTGGAATTGGAGGTGCCATTAAGAAAGGGATTTCACTGTTAGGTTTTGTGATCTCAAGAGTACTTTCAGTATTTACTAAAATCTGGAAACCAATATTTTTTATAGTAGGATTTGCGCTGATTATTGCATTATCCGTTATTTGGATCATGTCAATAATCAGTTTTTTTATAGCTTTTCCGTATGTGAATTATATTTTTGCAGGCTCAAAGTTATTATCCTTTCTTGCTGTAATTAATATCCTGACCTTTTTTGGGGTTCCACTATTAGGTGTAATTCTATTTTTAACTAAGCATGTTTTTAAGACACGTACAAGCCCTAATTTTAAAGCGGGAATGTGGGCTTTTTGGGTTGTAAATATTATTAGTTTGTTTGGAATCGGGAGTTACCAAGCATCTCAATTTAATAGTAGTTCCGAACTTATTCAAGGTATAGATTTGTCTGGTATCAGTACAGATACTTTACAATTAAAAATAGAAGCTGATCCTTATCGAAGCGCTACTTTTAGAATAGGAGATTTGAAAATTTCTGATAGACAGCTGATTTCGCATCATATACATCTTAATATTGAAAAAGCCGATGGCGATTATTTTGAACTAAGTCAAGAAAAGCATTCTCGGGGTAGTACAGAAAATGAAGCATTAGAACTGGTTAGCTCCATCAATTATGACCTCAGAATTGTAGATAATACGATTATCCTTCCCAAGATTATTGAGATAGCTAAAGGCGTGAAATGGAGAAACCAATTCGTTGAATTGACACTTAAAGTTCCAGAAGGAAAGTCAATCTACATTCAAAATGATTTATGGCCGATAGGACATCATATTGATATAGATCGTACACAAGAACATCCTAGATTTGAAGCTGAACAAACATGGGTCATGGAATCTAATGGCTTGGTTAATCATGCCTTTATTCGCAAATCTCAACGAAGTGATGAGTTTAATTTTATAAATTATGATCACTTACAATTAGATGGTCGAATTAAAGTAACAATAGAAAAAGGGGATCAATATAATATTGCTATGCTAGGAAGACCGCATTATCTTGACAGGGTAAAAGTTGTTCAATTAGATAAAACTTTGAGTTTGTCAATGACCGGAAACGGATATGTCACTACGCCTCCACGAATTACGATTACAATGCCAGAACTAAATATTTTAGAGATTAATAAAACAGAAAAAGTTAATGTTCAGGGTTTTACTCAAAAGAATATGCGTGTGAAACATAAAGGAACTGAAGCGCTTGAAATATTCGCAAAGATAGATTCCTTTTATTTAAGGCAATTTAATAGATCGAAAACTATTCTAAAAGGACAAGGTGGTTTTATGGAGGCAGTTTTAGATAGAAGAAGCGAACTAGATGCTGATCGATTTAGCCTTGAAAAAGCTAAAATTGAAACAGGTGTTTCTTGTGATGTTTCTGTTTCTGTCGCTGACTCTTTATGGATTGAGAAAGAAAGTGGTACTCAGATAGATGTAGATGGATCTCCAGTGATTTTAGAAAAAAATGTTTTTGATCATTAGGCTTTATACCGAATCTCTATGGGATTTAAAGATATACTTTATTTGATTAGTTGATTTTAGAAGACCTCAGTTGCCAGACTGGGGTCTTTTTTATAGTGCAAGGAGAACAAGTCCATATCTGATATTTATTGATCACCTGTTTCTTAGTACATCATAAATTCAGTAGTGTCCGGTTTATGTCTAATGAATTTTTAGTCTAATCGAGTAGCCCCCGGAATCTGATAGCCTTAGCTATCAAGGTGAGGATGCGACGAAGAATAGGCTAGAAAGGCATAGACAGAAATAGACAATATTTATTTTACGGTGTACTTAGATTATAAATAAGTGTTATTTTTGAACAGCTTCTTTGAATAACTTCCTATAAAAACAAACCATGCGCTTTTTTACACCCCTGTTTTTTCTTTCTTTATTGATGACCTGTACTCCTCAAGATGGAACAAAGTCTACAATATATCAAGATTCAAAACCCAATATTATTTTTATCTACGCAGATGACTTAGGTTATGGAGATGTAGGAGCTTATGGAGCTTCGGAATTAAAAACTCCAAATATGGACAAATTGGCAAATGACGGCATGTTGTTTACCAATGGCTATGCTTCCTCGGCTACTTGTTCTCCCAGCAGATATGCACTATTGACAGGGCGATATCCCTGGCGAAATAAAAAAGCGAGAATTCTTCCAGGGACCGCTCCTTTACTGATAAGTACAAAAGAAATGACGATTCCGAAAATGCTTAAAGATAAAGGTTATCATACAGGGATTGTTGGCAAATGGCATCTTGGCCTCGGAACTGGTCACGTTGATTGGAATCAAAAAATCACACCAGGGCCTAATGAAGTTGGTTTTGACTACTCGTACATTATGGCTGCTACCCAAGATCGTGTACCAACCGTATATATTGAAGATGGTGAAGTAGTGCGTCTGGATAAGAACGATCCTATTTCGATTGATTATAAAAATAATTTTCCAGGCGAACCAACAGGTAAAGATAATCCTGAAATGCTCAAATTGAAATGGCATCATGGCCACAATAATAGTATCGTCAATGGGATTCCTCGTATCGGTTTTATGAAAGGAGGGGAGACGGCCAGATGGATAGATGAAAATATGGCCGATACTTTCTTGGTTCGGGCACAGCAATACGTACAGGATCATAAAGACGAACCTTTTTTCCTTTATTATGCCTTGCAACAACCTCATGTGCCTCGTACGCCTCATGCCCGATTTGTTGGATCATCTGGCCTTGGGCCAAGAGGCGATGTCATCGTAGAGGCAGACTGGTGTATCGGTGAATTTATTAAAACATTGGAGCGTGAAGGGCTCTTAGAAAATACCCTTATTGTACTGACTAGCGATAATGGGCCTGTATTGAATGATGGCTATTATGATGATGCAGTTGAAAAAAATGGAAAGCATACGCCTTCCGGAATATTGAGAGGAGGGAAGTATAGTTTATTTGAAGCGGGAACAAGAGTGCCTTTTATTACTTATTGGAAAGGACATATTAATGCGGGTAAATCTGATGCTATCGTATCGCAGATCGACTTGTTTTCTTCTATTGCAACTTTGATAGACAGCGACCTTAAAGGAGAAGATAGTAAAGATTTGCTGGGTGTATTTATGGGAGAAAACAATATTGGTCGTGAAGAATTAATTCTGGAAGCGACTACTCGAACAGCTTTTAGGAAAGGCGATTGGATTATGATTCCGCCATATAAAGGATCTGCTATTAATCGATTTGTGAATATCGAACTCGCTAATTCTACAGAATATCTTTTGTACAATCTAAGTGATGATATCCGTCAACAAAATAATTTAGCAAAAGTAAAACCTGAAAAATTGAGAGAAATGATTGCTTCTTTTGAAACAATTAGAGGAAAGACAGGACAAATAGAAGAACTGAAACTTAAATAAGTGGAAGGTGGTCCCCATTATGTTTAATCTCTTTTAACCTTAATCAATCAATACAATATCCCTTACAAATGAATAAAATTCAACTGTCAATCTCTATCTGTTTTGCCACAATTATCTACCTCACTTGTAATGCGCCCAAAGTATCATCTGAAGAGCATTTACCAGGCCAGACACTTTATGCGGAATATTGCTCCGGATGTCATGGTGTCAAAATGGAGGCTTTTGTAAATTGGAAATGGAAATACGGTTCAGAAGATAATGAAATCCGAAATTCTATTGTGGAAGGAAGAGGGGAGGGAGCAATGCCTGCTTATGGAGCGGCCCTTTCTGATAAACAAATCTCTGACTTGGTTGCTTATCTTCGTCATGGTTTTGAAAACCTAGAAAAGTACGATTTTGAAAAATCGAAAACAGATATTAATCAAGTTTTTGAAGCCAAGGATTTTAAATACAAACTCCAGCCTATTGTGCGGGATTTGAAAAGTCCATGGGGAATGGCTTTTTTCCAAAATGGAGATATGCTGGTCACGGATAAAATTGGAAAATTATTCTTGATCAATTCCCTAGGGAAAAAGCAGGAAATTAAAAATGTCCCAGAAGTAAATGATGGCGGACAGGGTGGACTTATGGATGTTCAGATCCATCCTGATTATGCCAATAATGGCTGGCTATACCTTTCTTATTCTAAACGAAAGAGTATAAACGGGAAAAAATTGAACACCACTGCAGTTGCACGATACCGATTAGAAGAAAATGAATTGGTGGATATGAAACTGATTTTCGAAGGCTTGCCATATAGCAAAACGAGGCATCATTATGGATCACGTTTAGAATTTGATAATGAAGGCTATTTATATATTACGATAGGAGATCGAGGATCAAGAGATGTTAATCCTCAACGATTGGATCTGTTTCCTGGAAAAATTCACCGCTTGAATGATGATGGTTCAATTCCTACAGATAATCCTTTTTATGAAGAAAAAGATGCGATTAAAAGTATTTTTTCTTATGGTCATCGAAACCCACAAGGACTGGCGAAGCATCCGGTCACGGGCGAATTGTGGTCGCATGAACATGGTCCGAGAGGGGGCGATGAAATCAATATCTTAAAGAAAGGAGCCAATTACGGATGGCCAATAGTTTCCTATGGGATTAATTACATTGGGACAGTTTTTACCAAATTGACTGAAAAAGAAGGCATGGAATCTCCTGTACATTATTGGGTACCATCTATTGCACCCTGTGGGATGGACTTTGTCACTAGTGACCATTATCCAGGCTGGAAAAATCAATTGCTAGTCGGTTCTCTAAAATTTGAATATCTTAACCTTTGCAAATTAGATGGACAAAAGATAGTATCAGAAGAATTGCTAATGAAGGGACTTGGAAGAGTACGTAACGTAAAGCAAAGTACGGACGGTTACATTTATGTTGCCCTCGAAAAGCCAGGCATTATTTATAAATTGATGCCTATTAATATTTAAACAAATCTTTATAAAAAGAGAATGACGAATAATATTCTGACAGAATTAAAAGATAGATTAGGTGCGGATAAAATGCTGACAGGCCCTGATGTTAAAGATCGTTATCATCACATTTGGAAAACTTTTGAACCACTACAAGCGAAAGCTGTATTATTTCCAAAGTCAACAGCAGACGTTTCTACAATACTAAGCATTTGCAATGCATTTGATCAAC
Organism: Saprospiraceae bacterium; assembly: GCA_965277415.1. Lineage (GTDB taxonomy): Bacteria > Bacteroidota > Bacteroidia > Chitinophagales > Saprospiraceae > JAHDHW01. Next base: position 56,511 of record CBDICS010000016.1, on the reverse strand, counting down.
CTGTAGTTATTCATGGTGGACTGACAAATCTTGTAGGCGGCACGGAGACTAATGAGAAAGAGGTCGTGATTTCTATGGAGAAGATGAATCAAATTGAAGAAATTGATGATAAAAGTCGAACAATAAGTGTCCAGGCTGGGGTGATTCTAGAGCAAGTTCAAAATGCAGCAAAAGAACAAAATCTATTATTTCCATTAAATTTTGGTGCAAAAGGGTCCGCACAGATTGGAGGAATCATTTCTAACAATGCTGGAGGTTTGAGGGTTTTTCGTTATGGTATGACCAGAAGTTTAGTGCTCGGTTTAGAAGTGGTTTTGGCAGATGGGACCCTTATCTCTTCTATGAAAAAGATTATTAAGGACAATTCCGGTTATGACCTTAAACAATTATTTATTGGGGCAGAAGGGACACTTGGAGTGGTGACAAGAGCGATACTAAAATTAGTAGAAGCACCCAAAAGCCGTAATAGCGCTTTTATAGGTTTTGATGATTATGATAAGGTAGTAGACTTTTTGAAATTTATAGATAGTGGTCTAGCAGGCACGCTTAGTGGATTTGAATTGATTTGGAAGAACACTTTTCGGGCATTGACCAGTTTCCCTGCTGTCGTTAAAGCGCCCCTACCTTATGATTATAAATATTATGTCTTGATCGAAAGCTTGGGGAGTCATCCTGAAAACGATAAAAATGCTATGCAAACCTTATTGCAAAAAGCTTTGGAGGCGGAATTAATTTTAGACGCAGTAATGGCACATACGCAATCAGATTTAGATTGGTTTTGGAAAGTCAGAGAAGAGGTAGGGGTTTTGGCCTCAGCTGCCAATCATGATCAACATTTTGATATTAGTTTACCTATACCTTTGATAGGGGATTTATTGGATGATATTCATGAGACATTATCAAAAGTGCCTAAGGTCAGTGAAATATTTATTTTTGGACATATTGCAGATGGAAATATACATTTGATCATAGGGAAGGCGGAGCAAAACGAAGAAATTATTAAGACTATAAACGATATCATTTACCTTCCCTTAAAATCTATTGGTGGTTCAGTTTCTGCGGAACACGGCATTGGATTGCACAAAAAATCTTATCTTCATCTTTGTAGAACGAATGAAGAAATTCAACTGATGCAGACCTTGAAAAATAACTTAGATCCAAAAGGGATTCTTAATAGAGGGAAGCTTATTTAAAAATATAATAAAACATAATGTCAGAAATTGTTAAAGCTCAGAGTGCAGAAGCAGTTGCTCAAATTTTAAGAGAATCAAATGAACAAAAAATAACTTGTGATCCCATTAGAAATATAATTGGTATTACTGATTTGGCAAAAGCTTATGAGATTCAAGCTATTAATTCAAAACATCGAATTGCCAAAGGAGCAAGAGTAGTTGGAAAAAAGATTGGGCTGACTTCTACTGCTGTACAAAAACAATTAGGTGTGGATCAACCTGATTATGGTTTGCTTTTCGATGATATGGAGGTTCTTAATGGAGGAGAAATATCTTGCAAAGAATTAATGCAACCTAAAGTAGAGGCTGAAATTGCATTTGTCTTAAAGAAGGATTTAGATTCAACATCTATTACGGTAACGGAGATGCTTTCAGCAATTGATTATGCAGTTGCTTCTATCGAAATTGTAGGTAGCCGAATTCAGGATTGGAATATTAAAATTACAGACACAATTGCAGATAATGCCTCAGCTAGTCATTTTGTCATTGGTCACCGACCTGTTCGATTAGAAAATATCGATTTAATAAATTGTAAGATGCGTATGTATAAAAATGGGGAAGAAGTATCTGAAGGTTCTGGCTCGGCCTGCCTTGGTTCCCCAATTAATGCTTGTATCTGGTTGGCGAAAACGATGGCTAGCCATGGAGCACCACTTAAAGCTGGAGAAGTCATATTGTCTGGAGCACTTGGACCAATGTCATCAGTAGAAGCTGGAGATAATGTAAAGGCAGTAATTGAAGGATTAGGAGAAGTGAGTGTTAATTTTGTAGCATAAAGATACTCGTACTTTATGGACATTGTATCCATAAGACAAAACGATTACAGAAAAATAAAAAACATGGAAAAGGTCAAAGTAGCCATAATCGGTTCAGGAAATATTGGAACAGATCTACTAATCAAGATTCTACGAACTTCTGATATTCTAGAAGCATCTGTTCTAGTTGGAATTGATCCTGAATCTGATGGATTAGCGCGTGCGCGTAGATTAGGTGTCGCCACCTGTGATAGCGGAATAACTGGTTTAATTGAAATGTCAGAGTGGAAGGATATCAAAATTGTGTTTGATGCAACTTCAGCAAAAGCACATCTTTATAACTGGGGTTTTATTCAAAAATATGAAGATAAACGTATTATTGATTTGACTCCGGCAGCAGTTGGACCATACCTCGTCCCGCCTGTTAATTTTAGTGATAATATCAATGTAAGGAATGTAAATATGGTAACATGTGGCGGCCAGGCTACCATCCCAATGGTTGCCGCAGTTTCAAAAATAGCAAAAGTCCACTATGGAGAAATAGTCGCTTCAATAGCCAGTAAATCTGCTGGCCCCGGTACACGTGCTAATATTGATGAGTTTACAGAAACGACTTCTAATGCTATAGAGAAAGTAGGTGGAGCAGATCGAGGCAAAGCAATTATTATACTTAATCCAGCGGAACCTCCAATGGTGATGAGAGATACTGTATTTACACTCAGCGAACAGGCAGATCGGGAAGCCATTAGAAATAGTATCCACGATATGGTCGCTGAAGTACAAAAATATGTCCCAGGTTATTCTTTACATCAAGAAGTACAGTTTGAAGATATTCCAGAGCATAAATCTGTTTTTATTGAAGGACTTGGCCATCGTCATGGATTAAAGACAACGGTACTTTTGCAAGTTCGCGGAGCCGGACATTACTTGCCAGAGTATGCCGGAAATTTAGACATCATGACAAGTGCGGCTTTGGCTACGGGGGAAAAACTTTCTACTTTAAAAATATTAATTGCTGAATAGCCGACGTAGAGCAAAAAATTACTTGAACGCTGAACATTAATCAATCATGCACAAAATATACATTCAAGACGTAAGCCTTAGAGATGGAATGCACGCCATCCGCCACCAATATACGAAGGCTCAAATCCGAGATATAGCCATCGCTTTAGATAAAGCAAAAGTCGATGCAATAGAGATATCACATGGTGATGGATTAATGGGCGGAAGTTTTAATTATGGATTCGGAGCCCATACTGATTGGGAGTGGTTAGAAGGCATATCAGAGCGTTTGACACATGCGAAATTAACGACGCTATTACTGCCAGGAATAGGTACAATTGAAGACTTAGAACGAGCTCATGACTTGGGCGTCCAATCTGTTCGGATAGCAACGCATTGTACAGAGGCTGATATTTCAGCACAGCACATTGAAGCAGCAAAAAAGATGGGAATGGATGTGGGAGGTTTTTTAATGATGGCACATATGAATGATCCCAAGGGATTAGCAGAACAGGCTAAACTAATGGAATCCTATGGAGCAGATTGTGTCTATGTTACAGATTCAGCAGGTGCTTTATTAATGGATGGTGTAGCTGATCGAATTAAAGCCTTCAAGGATGTATTAAAGTCAGAAACTGAAATAGGAATTCATTGTCACCACAATTTGTCTTTGGGTGTAGCGAATACTGTCGTCGCGATGCAGCATGGCGCCAACAGACTGGATGCTTCATTAGCAGGAATGGGAGCAGGGGCAGGAAATGCACCTTTGGAAGTATTAATTGCTGTGTTAAATAAAATGGGTGTCGAACAAAATTCAGACTTATATCAATTAATGGATATCGCAGATGATGTCATTCGTCCTTTACAAACGCGTCCTGTCCGAGTAGATCGAGAGACCTTATCTTTAGGATATGCTGGTGTTTATTCTAGTTTCTTACTGCATTCTGAAAGAGCAGCAGAGCGTTATGGATTGGATACTAGAGCTATATTGGAAGAACTAGGCAATCGAAAGATGGTTGGTGGCCAGGAAGACATGATCATTGATGTGGCGCTGGATATGAAGAATCGGCAGTAGATTAATCCTGAGGTTTAATTGTTCCTAAACGGACTCTTTTCAAATTGTTCAACTGAATTAACCCATTTTTTAGGAATCATATCTTCATGAGAGGACATGATTGTTATTCCTCCGACTATTGCACATATGGTATCTCTATCACCTAAAACTGAAACAGCCTTCCATATCGATTCCTCAAAATTCAGTAAATTATTTGCTGCACACCAAATTCCGAATGGAACAGTATCTTGGGCAGTCATTTTTATTCCATTTCCTAATATGGATTTCACAGTTTCAATATTATAAGTATAAGGAACTGATAAGGACTTTTTAATTTTAGATTTGGTATCTGAATCAGGAAGTTCATTGATTATTTGAATAATAAATTCTTTAGGACTAATGCTTTTATTTTCAAGTTTACTTCTTGTTGCAACTGCCGTAGCAATTCCAACAGCTATCGCTCCACATATTCCTTCTTGATTCGAATGCGTGATTTCGGCTGACTGAATGGCATAAGTTTTTACTTTTTCAAAGTCATCATAATAGTATGCTCCAATTGGTCCAACCCTCATAGAAGCTCCATTTCCCATTGAGCCCATTCCGTCAAAAACATTTTTTGCTAATACGCTCCAATCTGCACCATTTCCAATTTCTCTTAAGATACTTCGAGCGGTAGCTCCATATCCGCGGTTTGGATCAATTTCATGATTTTTTGAAAATTTATTTGCTAATCTATCTTGATCAATTTTACCAGAAATTTCTAATTCTTCAAAAATGGCAATTGACATTACCGTATCATCCGTAAATTCCCAACTTGATTTTGGTATCTTTCTTTTCTTTATACAATCTTTAACCATTTCAGTCTCTCCAAAAAAGCTTTCACCAAAAGCATCACCAATTGAGATACCTAGAAGAGACTGCTTTGCTAGTGTTAATTTTGATTTATTTTTCATGATTAAAGTCATTCAGTTAGAAGGAATCTATAAAAAAGAAATGAACCGACAGGATTTATTTGATTATTCTTTGCTCTAATCTTAAAGATCAACAATTAAATCGTTTTACAAACCTAACCTTTTGCAAAACTTAACTCAATAATTGCAAGAGTAACAACAATGAGGATTTCAACTATAATATAAGTCCAACCCAAGTATGTTATTTCCTGATAATGATAAAATGCTAATCCAATTGACAAACAGCAATACAGTAAATTAACAATGGCAATTCCTTTTAAGAACTTCTTTAAATTTTTCTCAATTTTGAAATAACAGTAGAAATCATAGATCGCAAAAAGACAAGGTAGTGAAGCCAGAACATAGAGGGTTGATTTTGGGATTCCAAAAAGCCTTTCCAGTTTTACTAAAACAATTCCTAATAAAATCGCTGAAAGAATGGCCCCAAATCCATCAAGTAAAAAGAGCTTTCTTAGATATTTGCTTTCCATTTATTTCTTTAAGACGATTAAGTCAAATGATTGTCGTAAATATACTTTAGGGGAGAGATTTCCCTTGGTCTACCCGACTTTTGTTTTTGTTTAGAAGTAACGTGGCGTTACAAATCTATTTGTACTGTATTTGATTTTGTCCTTCTTGTTTTTTGGGTATTTGATACTAAATTTTAAAACCAGTTTTTTAGATTCATTTGGGCCTAATTTTATATTCCATGAGACTTCACCCGTTAAGGGATCTAAATTCCCTTTACTCAAATTTATAGGATTTACTTCAATATCTTTACTTGTTGAAACAGGAATTTGATCTTTTATCTGTATTTCAACTTCTTCATTTTTATTATTCTTCAATACGATTTCATATGTCAAATTTTCTTTGATATTAAATCCAATTAAACTTTTTTTACTTCTACTGCTTACTTTTTTTCTTGATATTGAGAATGAGTTTTCTTTTCCAAGCGAAATATCCAGAGTATCATTTACTTGTTGAGTTTTAAGACTTGTAAAACCTTGAAAAGTATTGTTATAGTAGAGATTAGCAACACCATCTATTAATCCTAAACTCTCCCAATCATTTATTCTTGCAATTAAAAAACCTCCGTTTTTTATTTTGGGTATTGACAAATTGTAGAAGTCTACTTTTTTCTGAAAGGAAGTTACATCTATTAAATGCGGGGCTGCATCAGAAGGTATTTTATGAAGGTTTTTTAATTCAAATCGGGTACTCAAATCATCGATTTCAAATTCATCAAACTCTTGGGAGTCATCAATGTCTCTCAAACTCTTTTTATCATTAGTTGATCTAGTTCTTGATGAAGAATATCTACGTTTAGAATATTGGTTTGAATTATTTTCTAGATTCCAAATTTCAAGCTTTGGCATATCAATATCATTAGAAGAATCTAGTAAAGCTAGGGTAATCGGAATATTATTCCAATCAATTCCTGTATCATTATAAACTTGAGCTTGGTATTCTATATCAATGGTTTCTTTACCTTTCTCAGCTCGAATAGAATACAATGGTTTCCAAACAGCATTTGAAACTAAATATTTTAAGTCAATTTGACTTTCAGTAGACCTTTGACTTTCCAGAGTGATTTTTAAATTAGAACTGGATTTTATTAATTTTTCCTTAAGCATTTCTGCTTTTTTCAAGATTAATTCTCTTTGATTTTTTATTTCGATCAAATTATTTTTTTCCGTATTAATTTTATTTTGAATGTTTGTTATCTTTTTTGAAAAATACTTTTCAGCTTCATCTATCTGTGAAAAAGTAACAGAAGAACTATTGTTTATTTTCATATTTGATTCAATGAAAAGCATTTGTTTGCTTAGGATTTCTAAGTTTGAATGAATGGATAGTTTCTGATTCTCTATTATCTTTATTGAATCAATGATTTCTTTGTAATCATTGTTTCTTTCGTATTGTTTGTTGTTCCTTTCAATAGTTACAGCATAAATTTTCACATCATTTGAGGCATTAATCTTTATTCCTTTATTGATAATCCTTGAAGAGATATTCTCGAATATTATTTCTGATTTTCCACTTGGTACATTTATATTGCCTATTCTATGAATTTCAGCATTGTTAAGGAATACAGTGATAGCATTAATCTGATTTGGTATAGTTTGAACTATTAGTCCTTGGCAGAAACTAAGTGTTGAATTAGTAAAAGTGTTGAAGATGATAAGAATAATTGAGAATATTAATTTATTATTCATACGATTTTTTGTTAGCAATTATCTAGTAAGCAAGGTTTCGCAAAGCCATAAGGCCGATCAGAAGCGAAGCAATCACTATAACACAAATTTAAAATAACTTTCTTGGAATTGCTATGATATGACATAGGCTAATCTACATAAAACTCCTTTATCTTGACCTCAAGTTTTATAGAATAATAATAAAAAAGACTTTTAAGCTATTAACTACCTAGCCTATTGAAGCGTCTCCAGCAACTACTTTTTTGCCTTTAGTGGTATCACTATGTTTCCAGACAGCATCGATTGTCCAAGCTGTTCCGGTGCAAGTTCCGATCAGTCTAAAGTTTCCTGATATCCAACAATCATATAATTGTCCTTTTATAGACTGCCAACCAACAGTCCCTAATTTGGCGTTAGCAATTGCGGTGTCAAGTTTGTTTTCTAATCCTTGCGTTCGACAAAAAGCTCTAACACCTGCATTTTCAGTCACCGGAAGAGTTGTATTCACAGCGGCTTGGGGCCCATGAATAAGGTATCGTTTAAACCTATCGAATTCAATAGCAGAAATTTCTCCATGATCAATGTAGGTTGTCATGTCTTTTACAGTTTTTAAATCTTCTTTACTTAATCCTGCTTGGCCTGTTAGTGCCTTCCTCAACTGTGTTAATTCTCTGATTCTTCTTTCATTTGCTACGCCTTTATTTGGTAAGCTAATAGAATCTCCCTGTGCATACCCCATTTGAGGAGGTGAAGAATCAATAGTTGTTGTTGTGGTAGTAGTAGTAAGAGGAGGAGGAATTGGATGAGCTGTTGTAGTCGTAGAAGAAGAAGAAGTTGCAATATTCGTCTCCTTCTCTTTTTCTTGTGGAGAAAGAGTAATAGGGAGAGTTGTAGCCGTAGAAGAAGTTGCATTCTCTCCCTCCTTTTCTCGTGGAGAAGGAGGGGGAGTTGTTTCTTTTTGCTCCTCTGGGGCAGCAGCAGGAGTAGCTGTAGGATTTGCTCTATATTTTTCATTATATTCTCTCCACTTGCTTGGACTGGTAAATGATGCTAAATATTCTTTCCAGCCAACCAATTGAATAGGGGCATTATTAGTAGGTATCACTTTAGACCCAGAACTTCTATCTGCTTTTTCCTGCCATGCGATCAATTGTTTTACTTGAGTGCTATTGTTAATTTTGTTCTGCAATTTTTCTTGAAGAATGGACTCTGGTCTATTGTCTTTAAATTGAAAAGTTGATTTAGCATTATTTTGCTTTTTTGAAGAATCATTTTCAATTTTGCTGCTATCTTCTTGTTGGTCTTTCGAAAAAGTAGGCATTTTTAATTTTGATTACATGTTAAATTATTAAATATAAATAATAATAATAATAATAATTAAAACAAGCTGAAACCGATATTTACCACTTTTCAAGCTAATTTAAGATGTTTCGTATTCTGTTAATTATAACTCTATTGATATTTTCTAATTGAATAAGAGAACCCTATTGATATGCTCTTTGTATTGATAGCATCAGATCTTCGGCTATTTAAAAAAAAGAAAAATTCCGTCAAAATATTTAATTAGAAGACCAAAATTATTACCAATTAGAATGCTTATATACGAGTAAAATTCTAATTTTAAACGGATGCTTATTTGAAAGTCATAACAGAACCTCCAGTTTTATCATGTATTGCTTGACCATAATTATCGGAATGAATTGTTAAAAGCGAAATCCATCCAAGTAGAATTTTCATGAAATACCTAATCAAAGAATAGAAAATATTTATATTATGTGTAGACTTATTTTTTGAATAACTGTAGAAGTTTCTTACTCGAAGACCCATTATTCTTTGCCCAATTGTTCCACCGAATGTTACTAAAATAGGTTCATACAGAATGACTAAAGCAAAGCATATTCCTCTAAGCATTCCAGATTCAATTTTTAGGATTCCAAGTATTGAAGACATTACCAGCATTAACAATATTATCACAAGGGAGTCTATTAGCGTTGATTTAATTCTAAGAACCAAACTTGGTTTATTGAAATAAATTTGATCATCCATACTATATTCTTTTTCCATTAGCTTTGATTTTATTTAAGCCTCGTATCTTATTTATTATATGCATTTTTTCTTTATATCCCAATATAAATTTCTTGTATCTCCATTACAATCATATCTCATTTCATTTAATACTTTTTTCGGAAGAACTTTATTTTTGTTTAGAATTTTTAATATTGAATTTCTATGGATTGAACAATTCATCTTATTGTATAAAGCTAATAAAGGTTTTTTGCAATCCTTAGTTTTATTTGCTTTATAAACTTCACATAAGCTAATTGCTATGGTTTCTATAACATGTTCATCAACAAAATTATTGATGACAGAAGTTATAGTTTTTGAATCACCTTCTTTATAGTTTAACTTTAATAAATTTAAATACATATAAGGAGTTCTCGTTTTCGGTAGGCGTGAGATTGCTTCATTTCTCAATTCTGCATCAGCTTCGAAACTAAGAGCTTTAAAAGCATATTCTCTAATGGATCTAGGATATTTCTTTTTAATGTATTTTTTTAAATCGTTAAGCTCAAAAGGGTACTTAACAATTGAGAATAAGTAGAGGACTTTTTCTATTTGATTAAAGTTGGTGTTTGATTTAAGCATTTTTCCAATTTTCTTTAACTCAGACTTCTTTAATTTTGCAATTGCTGATCGCATTGGTGCTCTTTTCTCATCATTTAGAATATGCTCAATAATTGTGTCTAGTGACCACTTCTTTTTTTTTGATTTATACTTATTCCATTTTTGCCTTGTGGATTTGATCTCAGCTAGGTATTTTGCTATATAAGGATTGTTTTTCGATTCTTTTCTAAGCCTCTCTTTAATATTTGCTTTTGGATTTTCTCTATCAAAATTATTGACTAACCAATCATCTTGACATTCGTTTTCATATTTACTCAATCTTTTTCCAAAATGATCAGCAATCTTAATCATTCCTTCCACACCATCAATTTTTAGTATGATATCTGTTCCAAGCCAATCTGAATCTTTAATCGGGGTTTGTTTAAATCTTTTATAAATCTGTTCTTTTGCAATAGTATCTTCTATGGCAAAATAGCCTGCTAAATTGAAAAGTTGTAGGAGACTCCATGTGTCATCGTTTTCTTTAAATAATCTTTTAATGATTTTTTGTTTTAAAGAATTTAATTGTTTTTCAGGAAGTAACTTTATGAATTGAATTAAATAATCTGTTCGATCTCCTTCAGATTGAGTATCATATGCATAAGCTTTGATTGATGCTTTATAGATTTCATTACTGAAATTGACTTCAGAATGTTTCTTCATCAAAAGAAATGCTCGACCTGTTCCACATCTAATGGATTGTCTGAATTGTTGTTGTGTTTTAATGATATCTTTCAAATTATTACCCAGTGGGCGATTTTGAACCTTGTTTATTTGGTACAGATTTTCCTTACCATTTTAGCTGTTACCTTCCCTATAGATTTTGTAATTAACTTAAAGTCTTTCTTTTCTAATTTATTAATAACGTCTATGTAGCCCTTTTTAAAATAAACATTTTTGATTGGTCTAATAATAACTCCCTCACAGATATTGTTATCCAATTTTGGTAAGTCAAGGTCTTTTGAAATAGTGGACTCAAACTCATTTGAGTAATTTAAACAACTTTCTATATCTCCTTCATAAAGTATTTTAGCATGAAGTAAACGTTCTTTCTCAAAATAATAATTTGCTATATTAACATCTAAATATTCTTCGGTATTTATCATTATGTCAAAAGCATAAAATTGATTGTTCCTTAATGTTTGGTTCCTTTAATTTAATTGAGGTTTTGTCTTTTTACATCTAAGGTCAGGGTGTAAAAAAAAACTCTAGAATTAAAACATCTTCCGACTCAGTATACAATGAATAGAGATAGATACTTGACAAAACACTTTATTCTACCTGAGAATTTTCTTTATTTTCTTCTGACTCTAAAGAAATATCCTCACCCCGCCAACATCATTTCCACCATTAGATAAGCGGATTCTGCTGCACCATGAACTGTTGATGTGTTTCCATTTGTTACCATCGCTTCACCTGCAAAAAAGATACGGTCGTTAACAGGTGCTGCTAATACTTCAGGTTCGCTCCAACCATGAGAATAAGAACCCTGAATGAATGGCTCTTGTGACCAATTTTGGATGATGTGTTTTACATAATATTGAGAGGCTTTCCCGTCGAACATGGCATCTAATTCGTTCATGACTTTATTGAAAATGGCTTCATCCGTTCCAAGGGAAGTATACTTTGAAGCCTTTTCTCCAACTGTGAAAAGGGCGAAAACATTTCTATCAGAATCCTTTCCAAATGCGGCATCATAATAAGTATGATCACCGTCAATGGAAGCTTGCAATAAGTTGTCAAACATTACAATATCTGGATAAAATCTTTCCGAAAATTCAATGAAAACTTTCAATCCATCAGGCATTCGCTCTTCGTTAATGGCCTCAATTTTTTCGTCGGGAAGGCTAGGGATGAAAGTGATAAAGTCATTTTGTAAAATGGTAATGGGGACGGTTACCAAAACCTTATCTGCTTCAATAACTTCATTGTTTGAAGTTTTTACAATCACCTTGTCGCCTGAATAATCAACCTCAGTAACGGGACTGTTGTAAATTATTTTGTCATTAATACCCGGTATCATCAATTCGTCAAAAAAGTCAAACCAGGTTGAGTTTTTGAATTTGTATTCGCTGTAAAAATTACTTGCGATATTGCGCTTTTTCAATTTATCGTTTTTCCAAACGGAAATGGTTTGTGGATTGTAGGTGATGGTATCAATGTCTACATTCGATTGGCTATCATTATTCAATTTTGCCAATACCGAAGGGTCGGTATGAATCCATTCGCCACCTAAATCAATTGGGAAATCGACAAAATTTGCCGCTTTTTTCACTCGCCCACCGTGAATGGGAGCAGCTTCCAATATTTGAAAATCAATACCTTGTTGATTTAGAATATGCCCTGCTGTAATACCTGCAGCTCCAGCGCCAATTATAATTATTTTGCCATTGAAATTGACTTCGAAATCCTGGAAAAAACCTTCGTTCTTACCGCATGAAGACAATAAAGTCGTGATAAAAGGCGACGCTAATCCCAAGGCCGCAAAGTTTTTTATGAATTCTCTTTTTGTCATAATTCTATGTTTTTAAAATAAATTAAAATTCACGCCCAATTCAATAAATATAACTGCCGTGTTTTCTCTTGCCGAAGCTATTTTGAAACCGTAAGAAAATTTACTGTACCATCCAATTTTTTCATTAATTGACTTTCCAAATTCGTAATTCAAGGTTGGTAAAAACCATGCCCAATTTTCTCGCGTTTTTTCTACGTTTCCGTCACTTAAATTGACTTTTCTTTCTGTGATTTGAGATTGATTCAAAAAACCCAATCCAATTGAGAAAGCCGAATACTTTTGATTAATGTCCTTCACTCTTTTATATCCGAAATCAGCATTCACCAGGTAAGCAATATGGGTATTTGGATAGATATAAAATCCAAGTTGAGGCCTCATGTAAAAGCTTTTCAATTTGGTGAGTTTTTCGGTTTCGGTTTCCCAATTTTTTAAATCGAATTGAGTCCCGATTTTAACTCCTGGCTGCCAACCAGCATGACTGATTAGCCCAATGGAAATAGGAATGTTTTTGGATTTGGTTTGGCCGATCAGTTGATTGCCTAAAACCAGAAGTGTCAATAGAACCATTATTTTTTTCATATCATTTTTTATTTTACTCATTAAATATCGCTCAATTAAAGAGTAAATAAATGTTTTATCTATCAGGGTTAAAAACAAACACTCAAGCGGGCAAATTATTCCGATAAATGGAAATAATACATCAATTCGACCACTTAAAGAGTGAAATATGCCGCTCATCAGCTATGTGGGAACATTAGTGAGGTTTTACTTATTTAAATCAATTTTCTTCGTAAACTTGTAGTGATATGAAACAGTCAACTTTTCGACGATATGGTATTTTAAGTCAGTTAGGATTGCTATTAATCTTCTTTCTAATAAATTTTGTGGAAAATTATACGCAGGGGGCATTTTTTGAAGCTGCTGTATATGCTTTGAATTATACTTTTATGGTAGCTGGAGTTGTAGTAGTTAACTATTTTTATGTCCTTCCTTTTTACTTGAAAGGCAAACGATTGCTTTATTGTGTTTTATTATTTTTCGTAATGACTGGATTCATTGTTTTGCATTATGTAGTTGATGCAATGTTGCCGTTTGAATATGAAGAATGGGAAGAAATTGAGCTATTGGAATTATTGGGGCTAACTTATGATTATTTGATACTGATGATTACTACTGCTTACACAAGCCTTTATTATTTTGTCGAACAGTGGTTCAAAAATATATCTACAGAAGCACAATTGCGCAATGAAAAACTTCAAGCCGAACTCAATTTTTTAAAATCTCAAATCAATCCGCATTTTCTGTTTAATACCTTGAATAATATTTATTCTTTTGCTCAAATGGGCAATAAAAAAACGGCACCGATGCTGGAGCGTTTATCATCTATATTGCGGTATATGGTGTATGATTGTAGTGAAGACCGGGTGTCTTTAAACAAAGAGTTGAATGCAGTGGAAGACCTATTGGAAATAAATAAAATGAAAAATTCTGAACAGCAAAATATCAAACTGTCTGTATCTGGGGTAAAAGGCTATCACTTAATTGCACCATTAATTATCGTCAATTTTGTAGAAAATGCATGCAAGCACAGTGATGCTGTCAACAATCTGAAAGGATATATTGATGTTCGCTTGTCGGTTGATAAGACAGACACTTGTGTATTCGAAATTTCAAATTCCATAAAGAAAAGAGTTGAGACTGTTTCAAAATACGGAGGTGTTGGTTTTGAAAATGTAAAAAAACGACTTGACCTTCAATATGGCGAATCGTATATTTTGGAAGAAGACAAAAGCAATGGAATTTATAATTTAAAATTGCAGCTTCCTTTGGAAAGAAAAAAATAGAACAAATGAAATACAAAGTACTAATCGTAGATGATGAAGAGCCAGCAAGGGACTTGCTGGTCAGCTATGTTCAAAAAATTGAGGAACTCGAAATTGTGGAAGTACTAAGCAATGCCCTAGATGCAAAAAGAAAGATCAACAATAGTGAAGTTGATATTTTACTGACGGACATTCAAATGGATGATTTGACCGGACTTGATTTGGTAAAAGCACTTAAGCATCCACCTGTTACTATTTTTACTACGGCTTATTCGGAATATGCACTGGAGGGATATGCGCTGGACATTGTCGATTATCTTGTCAAACCCATTTCTTTTCAACGATTTTGCAAAGCAATAGATAAGGCAATTGACTTGATTCAATTTACTCAATTATCTAAAACCCAATCCCAAACAACAACAATTAATAATGCCATCCAAAAACAAAATTCCGATTATTTTTTTGTCAAAACCAACCGAAAACTAGTAAAAGTAAATCACGATGATATTCTCTTTGTTCAAAGCTTTGGAGAATATGTCAAGCTATACACGAAAGATGATGTGATATTGGCTTTACAGACAACAGCTTTTATGGAAACGCTCTTGCCAAGTGAAGATTTTATAAGGATACACCGATCCCATATTATCAACATTAATCAAATCACGGAAATAGATGGCAATCAGGTGGTCATTGAACAACATAAACTTCCAATTAGCAAAAGAATGCGGGAATCGTTTATGACTGCTATTAAAGATAAAGGGGTGATATGATATACTGACCTTGAAGTATATTTATTGCCCCTTAAGGCCAGTGTCTTTTATCTAATGTAGTTGTAAAATTTTAAATCTTCCATTTCCTTAATGGTTTTTAATACACCTCCTGTCATCACAAACATATAATCAGATACTTCAATGACATTTTCGTTTATAACTTCTCCCCCTCATTATCCAAAAGACTTTCTTTTTTGCGTGTCTTCATTAAACTATTGACCAATTGATCTGCAAGCCTTGTCGTTTCAGGTAATCTATAATCAGGACACATTTTCAAAGTAGTTGAAATTGCAGTTTCTAAACTTATTTTATGACCAATACTAACAAAGACAGGCTTGGTATTATCTTGTGTTCTCAATACCGCACCGATCTGTTCCTTTTCCAAATTTAAAGATTCTATAGATCCTCGTTCATTTCCTAAATTGTCTTTATTCCAATCGCCGATTAATCTAGTTTTCCCGCAACCTATGGTCGGAACATCTAAGTCTATTCCTAAATGTGTTGCCATGCCCACATTTTTTGGATGAGCAATTCCATGTCCATCACAAATAATAAGATCCGGTCTGATGTTTAATTTCTTGAAAGCTTCAATTATTGCTGGTATCTCCCTAAATGAAAATAGACCTGGAACATATGGAAAAGTAATATCCATTTCATGAAAAGCTTCTTCAACAAGTTCTAAAGTTTGAAAATCTAAAACGACTATGGCACCAATCATTCGCTTCTCCTTTTCATAATAAGCCACATCGACACCTCCGATATATCTAAGTTCATCTGGAAGGATATCTTCCTTGATTACCTTATCCTTCATTTCATTTTGTTGAATATAATAAGGTAGAAAATCACTATGTTCTGTGTATGAAGTCTTCATCCAGTGCTTTATAAATATATTTTCCGTTTGATTATCTTTATTTGCTTTTGTCCTTCCAGTCTTTTTATTGCCCTGATGACTGTCTCCACTCTTAAGCCAGTAAGGTTTGCAATTGTTTGCCTGGTTATATCAATAAGCGTCTCCTCTTTTCCAATTACATTTTCTTTTAGAACGTTTAATAAGGTCATAATCCTATGTTCTGCATCGTAACTTTTTATTTCTTTTGACAATATGGCTTTAAAGCGCAATCGCTTTGATAAAGTAGAGAGTAATTGAAGACTAATACTTGGGTTTTCTTGAACTAATTTTAAAAACCTACTTTTTTCTAGTTTGACTAATACGGTGTGTTCTACTGCTTCTGCATTCGCAGGATATTTGAAATCTCCTAAGATTGCCGGTTCACCAAAACTTTGGCCATTCTTGAAAAGCCCTTGAATCGTTTCATTCCCGCTTTCATCGTAATTATTCATTTTGATCGATCCGGAAATAATCTGATAGTAAAAAACAGCCTCATCGTCTTCTTGAAAAAGCATCTCGTCTTTCAAAAGCTTTCTTTGTACCGCACCATATGCTATAAGTAATTCAATATTTATCATGCTTTATGATTTAGGTCATAAATACTGTATACCTAAGTGACCGATCTTTATACTATTAGTAATAATAAAAATACTTAAAAATGGTACAAGGTAAAGTAATAGATGCGAGATATTTTAAAAAAGATGAACATATCGGATTGAAACGAAAATATCTTGATTTTTGTGATAGTCAAATGAATGAGCGGACATTATGGTATTTAATTCCTTTAATATCTCTTTCAGCCGCTATCATGCCTGCAGGGATTTTTTTGATGTCTTATTTTGATTGGTACATTGGTTTTGTTGGATTCAGTATAATTCTATTTTTTGCAAACATTATAATAAGTATTGCAGAACAACACACAAGGGTAACGATTACCTTTTACTTGATTACTGTTTTGATTCATATACTTGCTCCTGTATTGAGCTTAATATTTTTTGGATTATGAAAAAAGTGACCTTTTCTCTTCTACATATAAATGATTCCTTTAAGATATTGGAATCAAATCCTTCTGTAGGTGAAATTATGCCTCCTCATACCTCTAATAAAGATGCTGTTTTTTTTGTTTTAGTTGGGAAAGTAGCGTTTTTGTTAGGGGATGAGATGAGTGAACTTCACGCTAATGATTCAATACACATTCCAAAAAAAACAAAGCACTCCTTTGAAGTTTTAGAAGACGGCAAATGTATATTGATATTAGATTCTAATGCTAAGATTGTTTTTGAACAACTTGAATGATAATGTTCGAGGTTTATAAATCTATTTATTATAACTTTTCTTCAAAGTATTCCATCAAACTTAGGTTGGTGAGGATCAAGGTGAAAGCATAAGTGATATCTTCGATAGGAATTGTTCCTATTCTGAAATTGAGGTTTTCATTATTATTATACCAAACAACTTCCTGCTCGATCCCTGTGCCTGTAAGGATTCCGTTGACAATGAAAAAGGGGAGGAGGAGGAATATAAATATTACTAGAAATCGTTGGAGTAATACTTTTTGATACTGATAAACAATAAGCAATAGTATTATGCAATAGCTGTAATTGATAAGCGTATACCATCTATTATAAAAGAAGATTACTAAAAGCAAACAAATAAAAATCAGTACACTTACTGTAGGCTTTAAATACTTTTCAGGAAAGGACAATTTGGGATACAACTCTAATAATGCGTAGTAAGAAAATACGCAAGCATAAGGAATACAGATGAAAAACAGGTATTCCTCTATTGGAAGATTAGCTATTTTGAATCCTATAAAATAGTTTTCATTAAAACCCCAAATACCGTAATGAGTAAAAAGGACATCCCAGATGATGTAAAAAATTGAACTAGTAATGAGGCTTAAAAACAGTGTATTCCATTTCTTATAAAAATTAAGCCTGGGATGAAAACTAGCCAAAAAAGGAATAGATATGCTCGCAAGGTCTAAGATTAAATAAAGATGTTTCATTGTTCTGCATCTTTATAATACTTATAAGGAAATAGAAGCATTCCAAAACACTCTCCGTCTTCTTTTGATAAATGTTTATGATGCATTTTATGTGCTCGCCTTAATGCTTTCCCATATCGGGACTTGGCATTTCGAAACCATTTAAATCGTTGATGAATAAATATATCGTGTACCATAAAATAAGTAAATCCATAAGCAAAGATACCTAAGCCAATCGCTAAGCCGTAGGTGAAAATATCATGCTGCCATAACAAGAAGAAAGTAATACTGATCGCGGCATAAAAGATAAAGAAGGTATCATTCCTTTCAAACCAAGAATCATGGTCCTTCTTATGGTGATCTTTATGTAAAGACCATAAGAATCCATGCATGACATATTTATGTGTAAACCAAGCCATAAATTCCATACCCGCAAAAGCGGCTAAAAAGGGGAGTAAAAAGTTTAAAATGCCCATTACAATAAGTTTAGATGATATTTTACATAACTTCTAGTGAGAAGTTCTAATTTTTTTAAATTCGGAACCCTAATTCTACCATTTTTAATATTCTGAACTGAGGTATGTTCAAGTTTCTTGAGTAATTGTTTATAATATCTATAAGCAGCATAAACACCAAATTTAGCTTCTTGTGGAAGCTGTTTGATTCCATGATAGCCCTCTTCGAAATCTGCTTCTATATCTTTTATTATTCCTTGTTTGCTAGCTTCATCTAAGGCTTCCAAGTTTATATTCGGAAAATAAGTCCTGCCTAAATGTTCTACATCTTCTTTTAAATCTCTTAAAAAATTAACCTTTTGAAAAGCAGATCCTAGTTTCATCGCAGCATGTTTTAATTGATCAAATTGTTTGAAATCGCCTTTGACAAAAACTTGTAAACAAATTAAGCCAACAACATCCGCAGACCCATAAATATAGGTCTTAATTTCTTCTTGGTTTTGGTAATTTGATTTAACTAAATCGAGCCGCATACTCTTCATAAACGCTTTGATGTATTCAAGGTCTATATTGTATTTGTGTACCGTACATTGGAAAGCATTCAAGATCGGATTTAAGCTGATTTTCTGTTCTAAGGCATTATATAATTGCTCCTCAAAATTGTTAAATAAGAAAACCTTATTGTAGTCATGAAAGGAGTCTACAATTTCATCTGCTAAGCGAACGAAACCGTAAATATTATATATATCCTGACGGATAGCTTTACCCAATAAGCTAGTTGCAGTTGAAAAAGAAGTGCTGTAAGTTTCCGTAACTAACCTACTGGCATCATAAGAAACGGTATCGAAGACATTTTTCATTTCGTCGTTTTTATATTACAAGTTTATAGAGACAGATGCGGACTCAATTTTCTTTTATACTGACTGAAGTGCTTGGGGGAATCCCAAATCACTTTGTGTCAGGTATAGTTGTATTGATCAATGAGCTCGGCACTGAGTTTTCCAGAAATAAGCGCAGGTGGTACGCCCGGGCCAGGAACAGTCAATTGCCCTGTAAAGTAAAGCCCTTTTACCTTCCCACTTTTTAGCTTTGGTCTTAAAAATGCAGTTTGCAATAAGGTATTTGCTAGACCATAGGCATTGCCCTTATACGCATTATAATCTTCTTGAAAATCCTTTACACAATAACTTTTTTTAAAAAGAATATTCCCTTGAACAGATTGATTGCTTAGCTTTTCGAAACGTTCGATAATCTTTTTGAAATAATGCTCTCTGAGTGCTTCAGTGTCTTCAATTCCCGGAGCAATGGGGATTAAAAATATGCCTGCTTCTTTGCCTTTTGGAGCTACTGATGAATCTGTTTTACTGGGAAAGCTCGCATAAAATAGTGGTTCTCTTGGCCATTTTGGATGATCATAAATGGCTTTTGCATGCTCTTCAAAATCAACATCAAAGAATAAGGTGTGATGTTCTACATTTTCTATTTTTTTATCAAAACCAACATAGAATAATAAAGATGAAGGGGCAAAAGTTCTTTTATTCCAGTAAGTCTCTGAGTATTGTCTGTATTTCGGATCCAATAATGTTTCTGTATGATGATAATCCGCACCAGATAATACAATATCAGAAGGTATTGTTTTACCATTTATGATTATACCTGTTGTTTCACCATGCTCTACTAATATTTTTTCAACATTAGCATTGGTTTCTATCTGTACACCTAAAGATTTAGCCAAAGTCGACATCGCCTCGACTACTGAATACATCCCTCCCACAGGGTGCCAGGTTCCTAAACCAAAATCTGCATAATTCATAAAATTGTAAAAAGAGGGGGTCTTACTTGCTTTTGCTCCAAGAAACAAAACAGGAAACTCTAAGACCTGAATTAATCTATCATTAGAAAAGGTCTTTCGAACATCAGACGCTATATTTCCCAAAAATTGCCTGATTTTTAATACTGTTTTAGGGCTGATTAGTTCTAAAGGCGATACACCCGGATTATACACTAAATCCTTTATCGCTATGTCATAATTTTCTTTTGCATTAGCAATAAACGTTTTCAATTTTGCGGCAGATCCAGGTTCCTCTTTTTCAAAAGCCTTATATATCTTATCTAATGAATCTTCAACGGTGAAGTAGTCAAGCTTATCGAAATAGACGGAATAAGCAGGATTTAGCTTTCTCAAAGAATAGAATTCTGAAGTTTTTTTATCAAAATCTGCAAAAAAACGATCAAATACATCAGGCATCCAATACCATGTAGGCCCAATATCAAAAGTAAATCCATCTTTTTTGAATTGTCTTGCTCGACCTCCAATTGTAGCATTTTTTTCATAAACCTTGACCTCATTACCACTTTTCGCTAAATAGGCGGCAGCTGCGAGTGCTGAAAAACCGGAGCCAATGATATTAATTTTCTTTTTCAATATTGTTTAATGTTTTTGTAAAAAAGTTAAACAAAAATACATAATAATAGTTCATTAATTCAAGATTAAACTACAGAATTTGATCCTTCGTTCTGGTTTCAGAGGCTTGTGTTACGTGTATGTATTGCATTGTCTAGCAAATACAAATGACAGCTAACTTACTGAGATGCTTTATGCAAGTCCCTAAATATTATGAGAGTCGTGAGGTTTTATAGAAGAGAAATTTAGACCGTTCAAACAATCTCTTCTATATTTTTTAACAATTCAGAAATGGAAGCAAAAATCTTAATACGTTTCGATAGTTTACTTTTAGAAAGTAAATGCGTTTGATGTCCTAAAATCCACAATTCAGACTTGCTGGAGGCCAAAACTGTGGAGTCTATTTCTTCTAAGTATTCAAATAGCTTATTAGCTTCCGGCTTAACTGTAAAATAGGAAATAAAAATTAATGTTCCACTATCGGGAGAATTAAAAGAGTTTAAACAGTTGATTGGAACAGATTGGCCTAGAAAAATTGATTGAAAGGCCTTATTTAATAGCTCAAAGTGCAAATAAGTAATGGCTAAATCGTGCATTTCATTATCGGGCAGAAATAGAACGAATTTATACTGTTTATTTTTGGGTTTCTGAATCATTAGCTTTTCAACCTTGGTCAAGATTTTTTGCTTAATCAGATTACTAATAAAATGCTCATGTGCCGGGTTAATAGTGTTGGTTTGCCATAATAATCCTAGTTCATCTAAGAAAGGCAGGAAATAAGCTTGAAAAATATCTTGAAAAGATAGTTCTCGTTTAAGTTTCCGGAAAGTTTTTTCAAATAACTGCTGATCAAAGGTGAGCATAGCTATTTTCATTTCATTGATAAATTGATTTTGCTTTACTTTTTGGGAAATGAGACTTTTACAATGTTCTAAAATTTCGGATTGATCAAACTCGGCAATCTTAGAAATTTTATAGCCATTGTTATATAACAATACGATATTCAACAAATGTCTTAAACTTGCGGTAGAATAATACCTAATATTGGTTTTGGTTCTTTCTGGCGATAATAAATTATAGCGCTTTTCCCAAATTCTGATAGTATGTTTTTTGACTCCTGAAAGATGCTCTAGGTCTTTAATAGTGAAAATTGTTTTAATGAAATCCATCTTTCGATTTTCTTACAAAAATACTTTTATATACAGAATACCTCTTTTCTAAACACTAAAAAATAAAAAAAACTCTATTATTTTAATAGTACGCACTAGAATTGCAGGAAGTGCTTACTCAGTCTCTAAATCCTTTATTTTGATTCATTTAGCTAATGTTGAGATGCTTTGAGTAGTAAAAGTGTAGTGGTAATAAGGTAGAAGTACAAAAATGGTAGCTTCAAAAACAGTGAATAGGTTTTCATTCATTAGATTTGGAAAAATTAACAAAATACTATAAAGTTAATACTTAGAGTTGTGAGGTATGCTTCCAAATTTTATACTCGATGATCCTTTTTCTCAAGGAACTTAAAATAAGCCTCACTGAAGTGTTGCATTATATAATAGAACAAATTTATTTTTAAAATGGTACTACCCCGAAATATTTTGAAATCTGGTCTATTGATATGTCTATTATCAATGCCTCTACTTAGTTTTGGCCAATATACAACAACTGTTTGCCAAACTGTGATAGATGGTTTGATTGGACCTGATCGAAATGATTGGTCCCATAATAATTTACCTATTGTAAATGAAGGTTATTTGCATAATTTTCCTCCTCCAATACTTCCTTGTGGAATCGATGATCCTTCACTTACCTCAGTAGTCGTAGATATAGAACTAATTTCTATAAACACATCTGCAGGATGTACAGGAATACCTATTTTTGGAAATGTACTTCTGAATTGCCCTTTGACAACAACCTCTGTATGCCCGATTGTTCAAGACGTTTTATCTCCGGGCTGTTCCTTTGGAACAGGTGCTACTACTGTAGGGACCTATTCTTTAAGTTTGTTTCCATGTGGGGTGATACCGGCGATTACAGATGAAATTGGCATAGATATCATTCCCGCAACAGATTTCTCTTTATCTTGCCCATCTACAGGAGCAGCGATTACAAATGGAACGGTTGCAATTGATTATGAGATATGTATAGAATATACCTATGATCAAGATATTCCTCCAAGTTGTACAAATAGCATCACACAAGCCTGTGATGATTTAGATCCTTGTACAGAGAATGATATGGAATCTGTAGATGAATGTGATAATACAATAGTTTGTGTTCCTTGTGCTGGTACGCCAATCCCATCATGTACAAGTACGACGGTATTGCCTTGTGATGATGGCGATCCCTGTACGGAGAATGATGAAGAGACTGTGGAGACTTGCGATAATACAATAGTTTGTGTTCCTTGTGCCGGCACGCCAATTCCATCATGTACAAGTACGACGGTATTGCCTTGTGATGATGGCGACCCTTGTACGGAGAATGATGAAGAGACGGTAGAGACTTGCGATAATACAATAGTTTGTATTCCCTGTGCTGGAACGCCAATTCCATCGTGTACAAGTACGACCATACTTCCTTGTGATGATGGTGATCCTTGTACGATTAATGATGAAGAGACCGTGGAGTCTTGCGATAATACAATAGTTTGTATTCCCTGTGCTGGAACGCCAGTTCCATCGTGTACAAGTACGACCATACTTCCTTGTGATGACGGTGATCCTTGTACGATTAATGATGAAGAGACCGTGGAGTCTTGTGATAATACAATAGTATGTGTTCCCTGTGCTGGAACGCCAGTTCCATCGTGTACAAGTACGACCATACTTCCTTGTGATGATGGTGATCCTTGTACGATTAATGATGAAGAGACCGTGGAGTCTTGTGATAATACAATAGTATGTGTTCCCTGTGCTGGAACGCCAGTTCCATCGTGTATAAGTACGACTATACTTCCTTGTGATGACGGTGATCCTTGTACGATTAATGATGAAGAGACCGTCGAATCTTGTGATAATACGATAGTTTGTGTGCCCTGTGCTGGTACGCCGCTTCCTTTTTGTAGTAGTACAACTATCTTACCTTGTAATGATTTAGATCCTTGCACAGAAAACGATCAAGTAATTGTAGAATCCTGCGATAATTCTATTATTTGTTTTCCTTGTGCTGGTACTCCAATAACTGCATGTACAAGTACGACGGTATTGCCTTGTGATGACGGCGATCCTTGTACGGAAAATGATCAAGAGATTGTAGAATCCTGTGATAATACAGTAGTATGTATTCCTTGTGCTGGTACTCCAATAGCTGCATGTACAAGTACGACGGTATTGCCTTGCGATGATGGCGATCCCTGTACGGAGAATGATGAAGAGATTGTAGAATCTTGTGATAATACAATAGTTTGTGTCCCTTGTGCCGGAACACCAATCTCTGTTTGTACGAGTACAACCGTATTACCTTGTGATGATTTAGACCCTTGCACGGAAAATGATCAGGTGATTGTAGAATCTTGTGATAATACAGTAGTGTGTATTCCTTGTGCTGGAACGCCAGTAGTATCATGTACGAGTACGACGGTATTACCTTGTGATGATGGGGACCCTTGTACGGAGAATGATGAAGAGACAGTAGAATCTTGCGATAATACAGTAGTGTGTATTCCTTGTGCTGGTACTCCAGTTGTATCATGTACAAGTACGACGGTATTGCCTTGTGATGATGGCGATCCTTGTACGGAGAATGATGAAGAGACAGTAGAGTCTTGTGATAATACAGTAGTGTGTATTCCTTGTGCTGGAACACCAGTTGTATCATGTACAAGTACGACGATATTGCCTTGTGATGATGGTGATCCTTGTACAGAGAATGATGAAGAGACAGTAGAATCTTGTGATAATACAGTAGTGTGTATTCCTTGTGCTGGTACTCCAATAGTATCATGTACAAGTACGACGGTATTGCCTTGTGATGATGGTGATCCTTGTACGGAGAATGATGAAGAGACAGTAGAGTCTTGTGATAATACAGTAGTATGTATTCCTTGTGCCGGAACACCAGTAGTATCATGTACAAGTACGACGGTATTACCTTGCGATGATGGCGATCCTTGTACGGAGAATGATGAAGAGACAGTAGAGTCTTGCGATAATACAATAGTGTGTATTCCTTGTGCCGGAACACCAGTAGTATCATGTACAAGTACGACGGTATTGCCTTGCGATGATGGCGATCCTTGTACGGAGAATGATGAAGAGACAGTAGAATCTTGTGATAATACAGTAGTGTGTATTCCTTGTGCTGGAACTCCAGTTGTATCATGTACGAGTACGACGGTATTACCTTGTGATGATGGTGACCCCTGTACGGAGAATGATGAAGAGACAGTAGAGTCTTGTGATAATACAGTAGTGTGTATTCCTTGTGCCGGAACACCAGTAGTATCATGTACAAGTACGACGGTATTGCCTTGTGATGATGGCGATCCTTGTACGGAGAATGATGAAGAGACAGTAGAATCTTGTGATAATACAGTAGTGTGTATTCCTTGTGCTGGAACTCCAGTTGTATCATGTACGAGTACGACGGTATTACCTTGTGATGATGGTGACCCCTGTACGGAGAATGATGAAGAGACAGTAGAATCTTGCGATAATACAGTAGTGTGTATCCCCTGTGCCGGAACGCCAGTAGTATCATGTACAAGTACGACGGTATTGCCTTGTGATGATGGCGATCCTTGTACGGAGAATGATGAAGAGACAGTAGAGTCTTGCGATAATACAGTAGTGTGTATTCCTTGTGCCGGAACACCAGTAGTATCATGTACAAGTACGACGGTATTGCCTTGCGATGATGGCGATCCCTGTACGGAGAATGATGAAGAGACAGTAGAGTCTTGCGATAATACAATAGTGTGTATTCCTTGTGCCGGAACACCAGTAGTATCATGTACAAGTACGACGGTATTACCTTGCGATGATGGCGATCCTTGTACGGAGAATGATGAAGAGACAGTAGAGTCTTGCGATAATACAATAGTGTGTATTCCTTGTGCCGGAACACCAATTCCTCCAGTTTCTTGTGACGATGGCGATTGTACAAATGGAGAGGAAGTATGGAACACAACGACATGCTCTTGTGAAACGATTCCTCCAGTTTTCGGTTGTACAAATTCGACAGCGAATAATTATGATCCTTTAGCGACTTGCGATGATGGTACCTGTACATTCGATTGCCCTGATCCAGGTACTTGTGATGATGGAGTTTGTTCGAATGGTGAAGAAATATGGGATGGCAATATCTGCGATTGTATAACTATAAATGTTCCGACACCCTGTACAGATGATGGGGATTGTTCGAATGGGGAGGAAGTGTGGGATGCGACGACCTGTACTTGTACCCAGATCAATATACCAACGCCTTGTACGGATGATGGAGATTGTTCGAATGGTGAAGAAGTGTGGGATGCGACGACCTGTACTTGTACCCAGATCAATATACCGACGCCTTGTACAGATGATGGAGATTGTTCGAACGGCGAGGAAGTCTGGGATGCGACGACTTGTACTTGTACCCAGGTCAATATACCAACGCCCTGTACAGATGATGGTGATTGTTCGAATGGCGAGGAAGTCTGGAATACTTCAACCTGTACTTGTGAAATTACGCCTCCAGTTTTCGGTTGTACAAACCCAACAGCGAATAATTATGATCCTTTAGCGACTTGCGATGATGGCACTTGTACATTCGATTGTCCTGATCCAGGTACTTGTGATGATGGGATATGTTCGAATGGTGAAGAAGTGTGGGACGGTACTATTTGTGATTGTATAACTATTAATATACCAACACCTTGTACGGATGATGGCGATTGTACAAACGGCGAAGAAGTATGGAATACTGCGACTTGTACTTGTGAGATTACGCCTCCAGTTTTTGGTTGTACAAACCCAACAGCGAATAACTATGATCCTTTAGCGACTTGCGATGATGGCACTTGTACATTTGATTGCCCAGATCCAGGTACTTGTGATGATGGGGTATGTTCGAATGGTGAAGAAGTATGGGACGGTACTATTTGTGATTGTATAACTATTAATATACCAACACCCTGTACAGATGATGGAGATTGTTCGAATGGTGAAGAAGTATGGGACGCGACGACCTGTACTTGTACTCAGGTCAATATACCGACACCCTGTACAGATGATGGAGATTGTTCGAATGGCGAAGAAGTGTGGGATGCGACGACCTGTACTTGTACCCAGATCAATATACCGACACCGTGTACGGACGATGGTGACTGTTCGAATGGTGAAGAAGTCTGGGACGCGACGACCTGTACTTGTACTCAGATCAATATACCCACACCTTGTACAGATGATGGAGATTGTTCGAACGGCGAAGAAGTATGGGACGCGATGACCTGTACTTGTACTCAGATCAATATACCAACGCCTTGTACGGATGATGGGGATTGTTCGAACG
The DNA here is from genome assembly GCA_965277415.1 of Saprospiraceae bacterium. GTDB lineage: Bacteria > Bacteroidota > Bacteroidia > Chitinophagales > Saprospiraceae > JAHDHW01. The sequence goes on along the minus strand of CBDICS010000016.1, from coordinate 29,327 downwards.
GCGAAGAAGTGTGGGACGCGATGACCTGTACTTGTACCCAGATTAATATACCGACACCCTGTACAGATGATGGTGATTGTTCGAATGGTGAAGAAGTCTGGAATACTTCGACTTGTACTTGTGAGATTACGCCTCCAGTTTTCGGTTGTACAGACCCAACAGCGAACAATTATGATCCTTTAGCGACTTGTGAAGATGGCACTTGTACATTTGATTGTCCAGACCCTGGAAACTGTGATGATGGCGATTGTACAAATGGTGAAGAATTTTGGGATGATGTTTTATGTGCTTGTCAGATGGGCACGCCTCCTGTAGATCCTGGATGTGATGATGGTGATTGTACAAATGGGGAGGAGTTTTGGGATGGCTGCGATTGTCAACCTGGTATTCCTGTTGATTGTGATAATGGAGCAAGTACTTCTATTCCATGTGATGATGGTGATACGAATACTTTTGATGATGTGCAAATAGTCCTAGACTGTGATGGCACAATTTGTACTCCATGTATGGGAACACCATGTAGTACACAAGCATTTATTCAAGATCCGGTTTCTCCTTTAACCTGTCAAAGCATAGGAAGTGGAATTGTACTAGAAGGTTTTGGTTCTTCAATGGGGACTAATATCAGTTATGAATGGTCGTTTAATGGATCGACAATTGGTACAGAGATAACAATCGAAGTTTTTGAAGAAGGAGTTTATACTTTATTAGTTGCGGATAATACCAATGGTTGTGCAACATCGACCCAATTTGATCTAACAATTCCTGTTGTTGATCTCGATCCAATGATAGTAATAATGGATGAAAGTTGTGAAGGTGAAGCGGATGGTAGCTTTATCATTGATACTGTTTTTGGTGGAGAAGCACCTTATTTATTTGCCTTGATGTCAGATAATTTTACCACAAACAATCAGTTTGATAACCTTTCTCCAGGTGCTTATACCTTGACCATACAAGATGCCGATGGATGTGAATCTCAAATAGAAGTTGTTGTTCTAGCGGCTAATCCTTTATTAGTAGATTTAGGTGAGGATCAAACAATTATATTAGGTGATAGTTTACAATTGTCAGCAATTACAAATTTTGCAATTGATTCCACAATTTGGGATTTAGATGAAAGTTTAAGTTGTGTTGATTGCCCAGATCCTTTTGTACTTCCGTTTAATCAAACAGCTTATACGGTTACGGTATTTGATGCCAATGGTTGTAGTGTCAGTGATCAAATTGTCATCAATGTGAGTAAAACTCAACGGGTGTTTATACCCAATGTTTTTTCTCCTAATCAGGATGGCTTTAATGATTATTTTATGATTTATGGCGGACCAGATGTGAAAAAAGTAAATAACCTTAGAATTTATAACCGATGGGGTGCAACCTTATTTTCTGCCTTTGATTTTGTACCTGATGATTTTCAATTAGCATGGGATGGGACATTCCGTGGAAAAGACTTAAATCCGGGTGTCTATCTATACATGGCTGAAATAGAGTTTATAGATGGAAAAATAGAGATTATGGCTGGCGACCTAACACTGATAAGATAATATAGAATTAGTCCGTGTCCCTTAACAAATGATACCTTTCTAACTAAGTTCTCCGGAGATATCAATTTCCGGAAAACTTAGTAGAAATAAACTGCTCATCATAAGAAAATATTTTAGTATAAAATCTAATCACAGTTTGATGTATTTGAAATACAATATTTTCAAATACATCAAAGTATAAAATTAAAATCATGAAAAAGATCTTACTTCTTTCTTCAGCTATAATGATGGCCTTTTCTATAATGGCTCAAAATGCTCCCATTGACTTTGAGATGTCTGGAAATGGCGCTTTGTGGACTTGGACAGTTTTTGAAAATGATACAAACCCAGAACTTGAGATCATTGCCAATCCTGATCCGTCAGGAATAAATACGTCTGCTACAGTTGCTAAATTTACAGCATTACAAACTGGACAACCTTTTGCAGGGTGTGAATCTCAACACGGTGCAGATATCGGAACTTTTTCACTTAATCCATCCACGAGCACAGTGAAAATTATGGTTTGGAAATCAGTGATTAGTGATGTTGGAATCAAATTAGTTGAAGCAAGTTCGGCCTCTCTAGGAGAAATCAAGGTGGCAAATACTTTAATCAATCAATGGGAAGAATTAGTGTTTGATCTTTCCTCTTTGGAAGGGATTATTTATGATCAAATTGTGATCTTTCCTGATTTTGATGCCCGTTCCTCGGATAACATCATTTATTTTGACAATATTACTTTTGGTGATTTACCTCCACTAGAAGTGCCAATGGTTGCAGCTCCTGATCCTACTATTGATCCTGCTAATGTCATTTCTCTATTTAGTAATGTCTATACTGATGTGTCGGTAGATACTTGGCAAACACCTTGGTCTTCTGCGGTTTTAAGTGATATTCAAATAGCAGGTAATGATACTAAAAGATATCAATCGCTTGATTTTGTAGGCATTGAGACAGTAGGAGCAAATCTTTTGGATGTGAGCGAAATGGATTTTTTTCATATAGATGTCTGGACACCTAATGTGACAACTTTTAAGGTAAAGTTGGTAGATTTTGGAGCGGATGGAAATTTTGATGGTGGTGATGATAGTGAACATGAAATCACTTTTGACAATCAAGTTCAAAATAGCTGGGTATCTTATCAAATTCCTTTATCAGATTTTACAGGACTCAATAATATGGACCATATTGCACAACTCATACTTTCTGGCTTGCCAGTGGGGGAAGGGCTTGTTTATGTTGATAACGTTTACTTTTCTTCCATGCCTACGAGTGTATACGATTTGGATTCTAAACACATAGATTTGTTTCCCAATCCTGCTCAAGATCAAATCATTATTCAAAGTGATCAATTTATAGATGAAATCAAAGTCTATAATATTGTTGGAACCTTACTTATGGATATTCAAACAGCTGAAAATAAATCAGTAATAGACATTTCTCGTTTGGATCAGGGAATGTATCTTCTAGAGGTTTCTATTAATGGAAAAATTACTTGCCATCAGCTGATTAAGCAGTGAGATAAGAACTTTTTTCAAATCTTTATTGTACTTGACATATCAAAATCCTTCAGCAATGAAAAAGATATTGTTTGTCTGTACAATGAACCTACAAAGAAGTAAAACAGCAGAAGAACTCTTTAAAAACGACGATAGATTTCAAGTCAGATCTTCAGGTACAGATAAATACGCTGCTACTCCAATAAATGAACCAGACTTAGAATGGGCTGATTTTATTATTGTAATGGAAAAGTTTCATAGAAATAAGATTAGATCAAAATATCCAAAGATATATAACCATAAGAAAATTATTTGCCTTTATATAGAAGATGAATACGACTTTATGGAAGAAGAACTTATTCGTTTAGTAACTAATAAATTCGAATTTGTATATAAAAAGTTTATTGAATATAGTAGATGAATTTATGGGGGAATCTTTAGAAATAGAAGTAAGAAGGTTTGAGAATTCAGATAAGCATGCTGGAAAACAAACTTGGATGAAAAAAGAATTGTATAATGGAGACATAGAATTTAAAAGGAAATGATCAGCACAATAAGCAAAATCCCAATTTTCCAAGAACTTGAATCTAGTAAAAATGTACTAATTGCTGGAGCAGGGGGAGGCTTTGATATTTTTTGTGGAATACCATTGTACTTCAATTTAGTTGCTCAAGGAAAAAATGTAACCATTGCAAATTTTTCTTTCACTTGGCTTTCAGAGACAACTTCAAAAGAAGTATTTCCTAATTGCTACAAAATCAATAGCGGTGATAGTGATTTAAGTGGAAGAAACTATTTCCCAGAAAAATATTTAAAATTATGGTTTGGAATGCAAGGGCATCTTGTAAATGTTTATGGTTTTAATCGGATTGGAGTTAATCCTTTAAAAGATGCATATAAGTTTTTGATTAAAGAACATCAAATTGATACAGTACTCCTTGTCGATGGAGGAACAGATAGCTTAATGTTTGGAGACGAAGAAGGACTAGGCACACCACAAGAAGATATCTGTTCTATGGCAGCAGTTTATAGAAGTGGAATTAAAAAACAATTTTTAATTAGTATAGGTTTTGGAGTTGATCATTTTCATGGTGTCTCACATTACCGATTTCTCGAAAATGTTGCAGCGCTTTCAAAAGATGGAGGATATTTAGGTTTATTCCAAATTACCAAAGAAATGATTGAAGCTGAAAAGTATTTCGATGCTATTAATTTTGTAAACACTAGAATGGCAGGTATGGAAAGCATAGTCTCGAATTCGATCATCAGCGCAATCGAAGGCGACTATGGAGATACTCATAAAGTAAATAGAACGAAAGGGAGTGAACTTTGGATTAATCCCCTGATGTCTATTTATTGGTGCTTTGACTTGAGGAAAGTCATGCGAAAAAATAAATATTACGAATTCATAAAAAATACCAATACAATAGGCGAACTCAATGGAGCCTTATCGAACTATAGAAATTCACTCGAATCTTTAAAACCTAAAAAACAGATTCCTATTTAGAGCTTAGGATATCTAAGAACATATTGGGGAATTGGGTTTCGAGTCGAAAACTGTCAATTTTTAGTTTAGACGAAGTTCAAAAACTGGATTTATGCCTTAGCACAATGAGGATTTTTGAGTTGAAGTATAAGCGAAAAAGTGGCGTTTATAGGCCGAATGCTAAATCCCCAACATGCTCTAAAGTTTAAACTTTCTACAAAATTCCTTGAAAAATGGCTCAAACCTACGCTCTCCTTCAGCAGATTCCAAAATAGATTTATAGAAAGAAGGATGCGTAAAAATCTTTAAATCAGGAAGTGAATGTTTAAACATTTTTAATCCACCTTTTTTCATATTCTTTTCTGCTGTTTCATTTGATTTTCTTTGATTGCGACGATTGATAAAACCGTAGTATTTAAAGTCATCGCCCATATCTTGTTTATCATTAGAAGCTTCTTTAAGAATTTCTGCAAAGTCTTGACTTGATAATACGTCAACCTCGCTTCCTACGACAGGCACTAAAACAGCATCACAATTATAAAGTAACATGACTGTAGCTGTATCTTTTTTCTTGTCCGTCATACGCGGGATATCTATAAAGATGACATCATAATCTCCTCCAAATCTTTTGAGAAAAGTCTGGACTTTACGAGGAGTCAATTCCTCAACCTCTATAGCAGGATCTTCTTCATAACGTTCTTTCTCTCGTTCGTATAAATCTGTAACACTGCCCTGACTATCGCAATCAATGATAAGGATTTTTTTCTTTTTTCTTTTTGCAAGTGCAACGGCTAAAAGAATACTTACACAAGATTTACCTACACCACCTTTGCTATTGGCGACACTAATTATACGAGTCTTGTTTTCCATATTTTTGATTTTTGGATTTATGAGCAATCTATTTGATTTCCAGAAAAAATAGATTTGATATGATTTAGTCCATTATTTTACTACAAATAAAACAAGTTTTTTTCTAAAAATCAGCATTTATAGCTTTACGAAAGCTATCTAACAAAAAAATAATACCAATTTGCTTAAATTTTTTGACAAGTGCGGATTATTTTACCAAATTTTATCAAATGAAGGTTTTAGTCTTATACCAAAACCACAAAAAATGTATAAAGGTCTAACTTATTTATGCATTAAAGGAATTACCTTTGCTGCAATGTTTGTATAAAACAACTTCTAACTTAAAAATTGGACTATGTTTGGAAATATGGAAGAAATGCAGCAACAAATGAAAGCTAAATTGGCTGTAATTACTGTGGAGGCAGAATCAGGAGATGGTGCAGTCAAAGTAACTGCTAATGGAGCTCGCGAAGTTCTTAATATCTCAATAAATAAAGAAAAGTTGGACTGGAATGATCAGGAAGAGGTAGAAGATTTGGTGACTGTTGCTGTTAATCGAGCCCTTGAAATGGCTACTGAAAAAGAGGCCCTTGAGACCCAAAATATGATGAAAGAGATGTTACCTCCAGGTATGGGAGATCTTTCTGGACTTTTTGGTTAAAATATTGTGTATAATAATTCGTTTAGAGCATGCTGGACATTTTGTCTTGAGCTGAGACGTGGTATTTTTTATTTAGACAAGGCATGAAAAACGGATTTTGGCCTTGCATGCTGGCCAGGAATAGCTTTTTGACATGATTTACAGAATGTCATAGAGGGTTCATGCGTTTTTAAATGAAACACGCTCAAAAAGATTGTACTTAAGAGCCTGCTTAAAAATGGTTAGCGGAGCTACAAAACGCCACTTTTCGTTTAAAGCGAAAAAGATTAAATAGGCTTTAAAAATTGATTTATAATGAAAGTTCTTTTTTCTATTTTATGTTCAATTGCTGTTTTAGCTGTAAGTGCTCAAACTACAGAAGGCTTAGTAGCTTATTATAATTTTAATGACCTTACTACGAATGACCAAACGGGCTCTGGTTCTAATGGTCAATCGATAAACACGCCCACATATACTTGTGGTGTAGACGGTGCTGGTCTGAGACTAGATGGAACAACGGATGAGGTGCTTTTTTTAGGCTCCATTAGCAATTATTTTGAAAATGATGACCTTACTTTTTCATTTTTTATGCATCCTACTGCTGTTTTAAATCCATTGGTTACGCAGACTATTTTTTCAAAAGTAGAGACTTGTGGAGATGAAAACTACTTTTTTATAAGATATTCACCTACCGCTAATAGTGTCTCAGTTGAAATGAGTGAAAGTGTGACGAAAAGAGTTGTATTGACTGCAAACCTGGACTCTGGTAATTGTTGGCAACATGTCACCGTCCTTAGGAGGGGAACAACTGTCATGCTTTATATTAATGGAGTATTAAGAGAGACAGGGACAACTTTATCAAGAATAGATATGTCGAATAATGCAGTATTACATCTTGCTGGAGGGAATTGTGTGGGCGTGATTGACAATCCATACGGTGGGGTTGTTGACGATTTTAGAGTTTATGAACGAGCTTTAGATGATGATGAAGTGGAGGGCTTATACACGCCTTTGATTCCAGACAATATCATTACTTCGGACACAACAGTATTCTTAGGGAATGATGTTCAAATTGTGAGTGGCAATACTTGTGCAGAGATTATTACTTGGTCACCTATTGATGATTTAGATAATGCTTTAATCGCTAATCCCTTAATTAGTCCTCAACAAACCGGTGTATATTATGTTAATTTTTCAAATGTTGAGCTAGGTTGTGAGGCTACAGATTCTATCCGGATTACAGTCATTGATCCAGCTGATTTAGATTGTACCAAAGCTTTTTTACCAAATGCTTTTACACCCAATGGAGATGGTCGAAATGACACTTATGGCATTTCTAATCCATATGCAGTCTCGGATTTGGTTTCTTTTGAAATTTTTGATCGTTGGGGCGCGCGTGTTTTTTTGACAACTGATTCTATGGAACAGTGGGATGGAAGGTTTAAAGGGCAACCATTAAATCCTGGCGTTTTGCTATACAAATTGATTTACCGTTGTAAAGGAGAAGAGATTGTGGACTTAGGTAGCCTATCTATTATTCGTTAATTTTATTTACTTTGCAGTACTTGAGGAAATTACTTTTGAACAACTTCCTTATTAACATTAATAAATCAGACTATAGGACGGAAAATAATAGCTTATTGACAATTCCGTCTACTTATAATTTTTATGCTGTTTAGGGACTTTAGATATTCTATACCTTAAATGGAGCTTTTGACCATAATTCTTTTCAAAATGAAGCTTATTCAGCTTTTATGTCTTATTCTAATTCTTCCAACTTTTAATTGTAAGGATACGCCTAAAGAAAACGTCGATTTAAGTAGTGTTTCAAAAGCCGATAAACCTACTAATGAAGTAAAAGAAGACTATACTTTTCCAACTGTTGAAAAAGTAGATACAAATGCGTCGTCTGTATCTTTAGAAAAAGTAAATAAGATTGGAGGAGATGAAAAAAAACAAATTCAGAAAAAAAAGAAACCTAAGAAAAGAGCTAAGATAGTATTTGAAGAAACTGAATACGATTTTGGAGTCATTGATCAAGGAGATAAAATTAATCATGATTTTATTTTTAAAAACACGGGAAATGCGGATCTCGAAATTCTAAATGTAGAAGTAACTTGCGGTTGTACTACACCTTCTTATCCATTTATTCCAATTGCTCCTGGAGAAAAAGGGACTATTGGTGTGTCTTATAACAGTACTGGGAAGTTAGGAAATCAAAAACCGATGATTACAGTGTTTTCAAATGCTAGACCTAAAGTCCAAAAAATTTATCTTAAAGGAATCGTTGATGCAGCGCGTGCAAAAGACAAAAATGTAGAAATTGACGCTGAGAATAATGAATAATTAAAGAGTTTGTTGATATTTACATCGAAAATATAAAATCCCTTAGGAATTTATATTTTATCCCTCTCATCAAAACCTATTGCAAATATTAGAATAGGAAAGTCTAAACTGTGATTTTTCTTATTCAAATGTTAATTTTGGAATGGATTTAGTTCTAATTGTATTCATTGAACTTATTTAAAAGTAATCATCCAAAGCCGATCTAATCAAGTGGTTTGCAAACGAATCAGATTGAATAAAGTTAATCCCAGTATCTAGACCGATATTAAAGAATTAAATGGCTGACGAACAAATACATACCTTACTTAAACAAAGCAATGACCATTTCTTGAAGCGAGATCTTCACAGAGCAATGAAGTCAGCCAAACAAGCTTTGGACTTTTCTAACCGGACTGTTTGTGAAAGAGGAATGCTTCAATCAAATCTATTACTTGGGAGAATATATACTACTTCGGGGAGATTTCAGGTAGAAGCAAAACATTTCCCAATTGCCCAACAATTTATTGAACAAGCTGATGTCTTCAATCGAAAATCTGAAGACAATAAATATAATATAGAGATTTTTCTTGCGCTAGGAGATGTTTTTCAAAGCCAATCAAAAAAAGAAAAAGCAGCTAATGCTTATAAAAATGCACTTGACCTAGGAAGAAGAGAGCGCGATAAAATTGGAATTATTAGATCATTATGTGCATTGAGCCATCATAATGTCTTACAAAAAAATCTGGAAATTGCTTTCCAGTTTATAAATGAAGCCATCGTTTTAATTGATGATAATACAAATGCTTCCTTAAAAGCAAGTGTCTATAATCAACTTTGCCAGGTTTATATTAAAAAGCAGGACTATTCAAGTGTTTTGAATTATGGGCTTGAGGCCTTAGATCTCAGTAAAGAAAGTGGAGAAGTCGAAAAGGAATTAATCGCCTTAAATAATATAGCTGTTTACTATGGTGTTCAAGCAGATTATAAAACAGCAATGGAGTATTTTTTGGATGCTCTAGAAAAAGGGAAGTCTATTAATTTTAAAAAAAATATTTCCCAAAGTCTTATAAATATTGCTACGATTTATGCCTCTCTTTTTAATTATCAAGAAGCGATTAATAGGTATTTAACAGTATTAGAGGATTTTGATGATGTGATTGATGATTATACGCGCTTGATTGTATTGAATAATCTTGGAAATATATATTATCATTCCGATGCGCCTCAAAAAGCAATTAATAGCTTTGAAGAAGCTTTTGAATTGGCAACAAAGATCAATTATCGAGAAATGATAGCTCATTCTCTTGCCCAAAAAGGTCGTGCAAATGCAGCACTAAAAAAATTCGATCTTGCACTGGAGAATGCAGAAGAAGCACAGGTCTTAATTAATGAACTTGGAGAAATCAGTGGCAAACAGATTAATCTAATTAATTTTGGTAATATCTATTATTATAAAAAGGATTTTGACAAAGCCATTAAATTGACTAGTCAGGGGATTGTAACAGCCAAAAGAATGAAAGATGAGGAAAATGAAATTCGTGGTTATCAAATTCTCTCGAAAATATATCAGGAACTAAAAGATTTTGAAAAAGCATTAGATTACCAAATGGTCTACTCGAAGGCGCAGGAAGGTTTTGCAAAAGAACAAAGAAGTAGGCAGATTTTGGACATGGAAATTCAATTTGCTATTCGGCAAAAGCAAAAGGAAATCGAGCAATTAACAAAAGATAATGAATATCAGGCTTTATTGCTGGAGCAGAGTGATCAAATAGCTAATCAAAATGTTCAATTATTACAAGTCAATGAAGAGCTTAGACAGTTTGCTTATGTTGCATCGCATGATTTGAAAGAACCTCTTCGGATGATCGGGAGTTATACCCAGTTGATCGAACGAAAATTTATTGATAAAACTGATGAAGACACAAAGTCTTTTTTTGGTTTTGTAAGTGAGGGCGTTATTCGCATGAATAATTTGCTCGATGCCTTACTTAAGTATGCAACTATAGGAAAAAGTGAACTGGAAAAAGAGCCTGTAAACTTAAATGATGTACTTGATATTTGTAAGATTAACCTCCAGGTATCAATAGAAGAAACCAATACTAAAGTTATTGTCGAAAGACCTTTACCTATCGTATACTCTATTCAATCCTTAATCATTCAATTATTTCAAAACTTGTTAAGCAATGGAATCAAGTTTAGAAAAAAAGATATTGTTCCTGAAATAAAAATTGAAGCAAAAGAAGAAGCTGATTTTTATAAAATTTATGTATCCGATAATGGAATTGGAATAGATCCAGAGTTTCAGGAAAGAATCTTTATTATCTTTCAGAGGTTACATACGAGATCTCAGTATGAGGGAACAGGAATTGGACTGGCAGTTTGTCAAAAGATTGTTCAGAGATTAGGTGGTACCATTAATGTGAAATCACGAATCGGTGAAGGAGCTGTTTTTAGTTTTTCTATTCCTAAAAAGTAATACACCTGATCCATCTCCAATCTTATTTTTACTTGTAAATCAAAGTTAGAGGAAATTGTCATTTCTTGTCAGTGGACATTGAAGTGAAAAGCCCTAATGATCATTGAAAAATGATCATTAGGGCTTAAAATATCGTTTCGTAGTTTAGGGAGCTATTTTTGAACTACTTCTTAATGTAATAAAGTAACATCACCTCTATACAGCAAGACAATCCCATCTGAAAACTCTACTTCAATCAAATAGATATAAACAGCTGGATTCATTATTTTGCCTTTAAAGGATCCATCCCATCCCATATTACCAAAGTCTGAAGGAATAAAACTAGGGGATTCAAATACCTGTTCACCCCATCTATCGTAAACCCGCATAAAATTAACACGCTCTACCCCAACTCCTGTAAATACCGTAAATATATCGTTAAATCCATCTCCATCGGGCGTGAAAATATTTGGGATGAATACGTTTCTATTTTTATCTACTTCTACAAGAATATTATCTTCTCCAACACAGCCATTGATATCAGTGACCATTACCTGATAAGCACTTGTCTCTAAAGGCATCACAGATACTTCCGAGCACATAGGATCAAGACAGGTCAGTGCTGTCAAAGGCGACCATATGATAGTATCTATCGGCAATGCAGAACCAATGATAGGGTCAAGTTCGACACTGTCCCCCAGCTCAATTTCAATATCTTCTCCCAAATCCACAATGACAGGAGGTGGTTGATTGACTACAATATCTTCTGTATTGAAACAAGTCATCGAGTTATCAAAAACCATAATGGTATGCTGTCCTGCTAGGATAGGAATACTTCCTCCAACAACTAGATTTTGTGGACCATTGTCAACAGAGAATGAATAGGCTCCTCCAGCCCCTCCATGAGCAGTGTCAATAGAAACAAAGGTTTGAAATCCAAAACATAAAGGATCAACAATCGTATCAATCACAAATATTATTGGCGGTGGTTCATTAATTACACCCATTGCTATATCATTACACCCGTTTTCATCTGTAACGGTTACTGTATAAGAACCTGCTGTAAGTCCTGATGCAACAGTAGTATTCGAAACATTATTGGTCCAGGCATATGTAGCATTCCCAGGATTTCCTCCTGTCCAACTAACAGCCATCTCTCCATCTGAACCACCATTACAAGTGGCATCTATAACCGGATTTGTGATTAATGCTATCAAAGAATCAGGTTCTCCTACTTCAATAATAAAAGGAAAATCACAATCATTTGCATCTGTAATAATCACACTATAATTACCCGCAGGAACACCTCCAATCGTTGGGCCGCTTATATTTGGATCAATCCACTGATAAGTATAACCGGGAATACCGCCATCTCCTTCTACCGTTGCACCACCATCCGAAGCACCGAAGCAACTAACAGGTGTACTGAACGTATTATCTATATTTACTGAAAGCGGGGGAGGGGCGCTTATCGAATCATTAAAAGTACGAGAACACAATCCATCATTGACTTCCAGAGTAAATACACCTTGACATAATTGCATGGCTGTACTTATGGATGTTCCCGAAAATGTCTCTCCGGATTGCCAGTTGAAATTGTACATACCAGTAAGTGCAGTTCCACCTGATGCAATAGCTGTAACAGACCCATCACAAGGTACTCCACCATTACAAGTGACCGGTTCAAAATTATCAAAAGCAACCATGATCTCTGGCGGATCCTCTAGTAGAATAGATTGGACAACGGTATCTCCACATACTCCAGAGTCTATAATGGTTATGATATAAGTAGAATCGCCAGCGAGCCCTGGAAATACGGGGAAATCACTTACGGCATTATTATCTAAAAAATATTCATAAGGTGCTGTTCCTCCACTGACAAAAACAGTTATACTGCCATTCAAATCATCCGGGCAAGTAGGTTGAATTAATTGCACAGAATCAAATACCAAAGGTGTTGGGGCAAATAGAGTTGCCGTATCGATGGTCGTACAACCATCAACAGCAGTAATAGTCACAATATAAGTACCTGGGCCAAGATCTGTGATGGTTTCATCGGCTCCCGGCTGTGCAGGATCCCAGGTATAGGAATCAATTGGAGAATTACCAGCTATAGCGTTAACCGTTAATGATCCATTCATATCCATAGGACAAGAGACAGAAGTTGAATCCCATTCAACTATGACTGGTGGCATTGGTGCATTAACTGAAAGACAAAACAAAGCTTCACACAAATTATCATCAGTTACGGTTACACAATAGGTGCCAGGGACTAAAGTGCTAATATTCGGACCAACTTGTCCCGTGTTCCAGGCATAATCATAATCACTCCCGGGTGCTAAGGTTCCACCGGTAGCCGTTACTATAATTGCTCCGTCGGTACCTGGGCCATTACAACTTACATGTTGTAGACTAACTGTGTCAACGACTATTGGCGGTGTTTGTAAACCATTTTGAGCTACTTCCATACAACCCGCAGCATCCGTTACTGTCACAGAGTAAGGACCTTGTGCTAAATTAGTAATGGACGTTACACCCGTCTGCATATTTGACCAAACTATATTATGTGGAGCGACGCCTCCTAAGGGTAAAGAAGTGATGTCAAATGCGCCATCAGTAGAGGTCGCACAAGTCGGAGGTGTACCATCAATAAATACTAATAATTCTGGCGCATCAAATATTTCTACGCTTGCTGTTTGCACTCCTCCATTACTATCTGTCAATGTTACATCATAGGTGCCAGAAGGAAGGGGGACATCCCCAAAAGGTATATCATCTCCGGCTGTATCCGAACCGCCATTTGTAGCAATCATTCCAGTTCCTGAGATAGCCGCATTTGCGGTATTGACCCAAGAGTAAGAATAAGGCGGAATCCCACCAGATGCTGTTGTAGTAAAATTCCCCACATTTGCAGCAGAAGAAGGAGAACTACAGCTTGTAAAAGTCAAAGTGATGGCACCTGCTACAGTTACTGAACCAGCCTGACCATTAAAACCTAGCACTTGAAACATAGGGTTTAATACCTCAACTTGTGTTAAACTACCTGAGAATGTAATTGGAGAACTACTTCCTGCTGCTCCGATTACATCAAAGCATATTTCAAAGATGCCTGTCCCATCAGCTAATGATTGTCCCATAAAACTAGCATCAGACCAACTAACAGTTAATGAGCTGGTTGGACTCGCTGGGCCAAAAAATATATCGTTTAGTGCACCTAGATTATTCACAGAAGCACTAATTGGAGTCGGTAATTGTAAGACAGTAGGATCCCAGTCAATAGTATATTGAAAAGAAAGTACATCTGTAAAATCTGAAACGTCTATCTGAACGCAAACTGTACTCCCAGGAGGTGTAAATTCTTCTGATGCATCAAAAGTTACTTCATCACATCCTGTCATGTCTATTGTGAAACTAGCTGCACAACTTTTGTCATCTTCTACTAACACATCATAAACACCAGCTTGAGGAACGGTAAATTCTATCAAATCATTATGTGTAAAATTCGCACCGTTTATATCAGCTACCACACTTGGATCAGTATTAAGAGTAACGCTTATATTGGTATAATTACTACCATCAAATTCCGGTAAACCGCCTGTAACAGTAAATGAAGCAACACAATTTCCATTTGCAGTGGTATTAATATTCAAGCCTTCTATTGCATTTAGATAGGTGACCGTAAATGCATTTGCAACATTGACATCTATACAAGGACCTTGTTCACCTGTATTGGGGTCTTGCTCAGTGCCAAAAGATGCGAAATCATCTAAAGTAATTGGAGCAAACCAAACCGTCATAGGATCTCCGGCATTAAAAATATCCTGGATCAAACCATTATTAAAAAAAGTAGCATTTCCGTTGATGTCAACACCTGCTTGAACCGCCGTAATATTAGGAGGCGCTATATGACAAGGATCCGTCAAAATTAAAGCCTCTGAAGGACCACTTATTGTAGGCGGACAGTTATAAAATACATAACTAAAACCAGGGGCAGAAGCAGGTTGAGGGTCTCCGCTTAGATCACCACCAAAATGTTGAATGTCCATAGAATCCCCGAGACACAGAAATAATACATCATTTGATTGAGCATTAGGGAAAAGAGCTTGAGTAGCAATACCAGCGTCCGGATTAGATCCAGGAGGACAGATCATACTCAAATTATTCAATTGATTTGCATCATGTTCACCTGTCTTTACTGCTTTCGGAGTCTGGCCTAATGCAAAAGTCGCGGTTAAAATAAATAGGGCAAATGGGATTATGCGTCTTGTCATAAGTAGCTGCATTTTCTTAATTTAAGATCTCGAGTGTAAAATTCCGGCAAAAATAATCTAAGGAAGCGAACTTCAAAGCATATTATTCCGGATTTTAAAAAATTGAATGTTTAGAGCTATTATAGATTATCAATCAATCAATGTTTGAATTCTAGAAAGTCTCTATTATTTGGTTTGCGATTTCAGCGAGTTTTTTGCTAATTAAAACCCTGACTATGTGTTTGTTTAATCTTTGCTAATAATAAAAGTATAATATTCAAATTAGCAATCATTTTAATATTACAAAGTTAGTTCCAATTTTTTTGAAATTAAATTTGACAATTAAACTATGATCTGGCGGATAGTCAAAGTATTAAATACTAACTAGCTTTTTTTAGAGATTATTGCTTGAATGACGGGTAAAATATGGCTTTAAACTTATGAAGTTGTCTGGAAGTCAGAACATATAACTTAAGCAACTTCTATGTAAAATTACATTAATATTAATAATAAAGCATGCTTTTTTGAGGCATTTTTAATCTTTGTCAGGTAGTAGTCAAGATAAATGTCAGGAATTCTATAAAAATTGAACAACTTCAAGATATAGGGATTTATTTTTTTAATAATTCCGTCCAATAACTTTCTTATACCCTTTTTCCTTTAATAATAAGCTCTTCAATTAGATTACTTCCAAAAGAATAAGGTAAATAAGCCAAAGAAGGGATAGGTTTACTTATAAAGAGATTCGCTATTTTACCTTTTGCAATACTGCCATGTGATGCTCCGAGTTCCATAGCACAAGCTCCATTAATTGTAGCAGCATTGATAGCTTCTTCAGGGGACATACGCATCTTAATACAGGCTAATGAAAGTACAAAAGGCATTCGGCCTGAAGGGGTAGACCCCGGATTGAAGTCTGTGGCTAGGGCGATTGCCATACCTGCGTCCAACATTTTTCTGGCAGGAGGGTAGTGGTCATTTATAAAAAAAGGAGCGGAAGGGAGTAGTGTCCCAATCGTATCAGAATTTAATAAACAATCAATTTCTGCGTCATTAATAACTTCTAGATGATCCACAGAGATTGCATTATATTTGACTGAAGCCTGAATACCACCCATGCAATTAAACTGATTGGTGTGGATTTTAGGCTTTAAACCATATGTAGCACCTGTCTCCATAATCCTTTCTGTTTCTGCTACCGTAAAGGCTACTTTTTCACAAAAAACATCAATATAATCAGCGAGCCCTTCTCCTGCGATTAAAGGCAGCATCTCTTTGACAATTAGATCAATATATGCAGTTCGATTCGATTTATAGGTTTGAGGGATAGCATGAGCCCCCAGAAATGTAGCTTTGATTTTTATGTCAGAAGTATCTTTTAGACGCCTTATGACTCGAAGCATCTTGAGTTCAGCATTCGTATTCAATCCATATCCACTTTTTATTTCGATAGCGCCTGTACCATAACTTTTGACTTCCTCTAGTCTTAAAGATGCTTGTTCGAAAAGTGCATCTTCGCTTGTATCCTGCAATCGTTTTGCAGAGTTTAGGATTCCGCCACCTCTACGTGCGATTTCCTCATAAGTCAGGCCATTGATGCGATCTACAAATTCGCCTTCTCGACTTCCAGCATAGACTAAATGCGTATGTGAATCACACCAACTTGGAAATACCATTTTTCCAGTAGCATCAATAGTTTGGTCAGCATGTTCAGGACAATTTTCCATTTGGCCAAAATCTTTGATGATTTCATGCTCAATGAGTAACCAAGCATTTTCCAAACACTTCAGCTCTTGCATTGCATTTCCTTTAAGTGGAAGACTTGTCTCGGTTACCTGAACCAGAGATTTGATATTTCTAATAAGAATAGATGGCATGGTTAAAATGTTTTTACAAAAGTAAAAAAACAGATGAACATAGCCTATAGGATGAGCGCCTGTTTGAATTTTGTTCGCTTAAGCGGAAAAGACGTTTTACAACCCCTGCTAATAATTTTGTCCCATGGCAATCGCAAGGTTATCTATTAAAAATGAATTGAGTAAAAATAAATGATCAAAATTTTTGAAGTCTGCCAAAAGTGGCCACTCACAAGCGAAGCGATCACCAAATCACACAGTCCATAGGACTGATCACCATAACACAAGTCTAAAATATCGTTCTTGCAATTGCCATGAATTTTGTCCCGTCACTTACTTAAAATAAAAAACTTATTTCATGGTAGATAAATCTTTAAGAACACCATCGACACCCTTTTGCTTCATATTGCTTTGATAGTCTATAGCTTGCTGACGGCTGTTAAATTCACCTACCAGTATTTTATAAATGGTTTGATCTCCATATTGCATTATGTGAACAATAATAGGTTGCTTAAAACGATCCTGTACACTAGCGACTGCTCTTAGTACATTGCCATATTCTCTATAAGCACCAATCTGTACACTAAATCCTTTAGAAGGCTGATGCCTTACCTTAAATCGGTATAGACCATTTCCTTGAGGCATTAGGTCGGTGCCTGAATTAGCAGGAATCGATTCTTCAGTTTTTATAGGTGTAATAGGTTTTTTATCTGATTTTGAAGGAATTCTAGATCCTTGTTGCTTCATTGGAGAATGAGAAGTGCTTACTAGTTTCGTGGATGGAGTAGTGTTATATGTATTAGTGTTGACCTGGTTCGTTCGAGGAGGGGGCGTAGTGGCTGAAACTGTTTTTACTCGATTACTAGGAATATTATGTTTTTTTAAAAGTGTCAACATTTTAGAAGTCGGCAAAGCTTGATCATACTTTTCTAATAATTTTCCTTTTGAATTGAAAATGATAATCGTTGGAATGGTCTGTACATTATAAACCTGCTTTAATGCAATTCCATCAAAATCGTCAATGTCAACCTTTACCGGAATATAATTTTTGGAAATATAATCTATTACTGTAGGATCAGAAAAGGTAGTTTCCTCTAAAAGTCGACAAGGTGCGCACCAACTTGCGGAAAATTCTGCAAAATACAACTTCCCTTCAATTGCTGCTTTTGATTTTGCGGAACTTAAGTTTCCTTCAAAAAATTCAACTTTAGACGGATTTGCACTTAGTACAAATGGGACCATTATAAATAGGAACAACCATCGAATCATCATATCCTATGGATTAAAGTTATTATATAATATGAGGATTCATTCATTTAAGGACATTTGTTGATGCTCTGCCCTTTTGGGTTTTCTCCTCTTTCCAAGTATGTTTATTTAACGAAGTATATAGTATATACGGTATTCTGTTAACACAAATACAATGCCACTTGTATTAAGAAATAGTTTAATTTGTTGAGGCTGATTATCAATTTTCCAATTCTGCTAATAATGGGAAATATAAAGAAGCTGTTCAAAAAGTAATTTGTAAGTCTAAAACTTCTAAGCATCAATTCTTCAAACCCCATTTTTTCAAAATCTATTCGAAAAATCGAATGAAATACTAAATGAAAGAAGGGATTTCCTTATCATTGCGTCAGATTATTTTAGGGCTAGCCCTGAATATTCGAACTATCACAATGAAGTTGGTTAAAAATATAAGTGGTTTTTTTTGTAAGTGATTGATTTTCAATATAGAAGTGCCATTGTTTTTCATAGTTAATACTAGTGTAAAAATAATTAACTGAAATGGATACGGAAGCTTTTTTGAGAATAGAACAATAATATTCGAGAAGGAGGTATCGTGAAAAGGAATAAATTGCTCAGATCAATAAACGCATTAGAATCATTTTTTTATTTAAAAACGACTTCAATAAGTAGCCGTAAAGAATTATAATAAAAATATTTGATGAGTCGAAAAATGATAAGTGCTTGACTGAAAGGAAATAACGTTCGTTTTCTGACTCTATCTCAAAAAAATATTATTAATATAATTTAGGTCAATTAAATTAAAAGAGTCTAATTCAAATTTTTGCTATGCCTAGAAGACTAGCTGCAATTACGGGGGTTCATGGTTATGTGCCTGATTACATATTGACAAACGCCGAGCTTGAGACGATGATGGATACTAATGATGAGTGGATCGTTAGCCGGACAGGAATAAAAGAAAGACATATTCTAAAAGGGGAAAATCTTGGTGCCTCGGACATGGGTAAGGAGATGGTAGATGGTTTGCTTAAAAAAACCGGAACAGATCCTGAGGAGATTGACATGCTTATTTGTGCGACAATCACCGGAGATATGGTTTTTCCAGATACAGCTAATACAATTTTAGATAAAGTAGGTGCTTCCAATGCTTTTGGTTATGATATCAATGCGGCTTGTTCGGGCTTTTTATATGCTTTGACTACTGCGGCTAAATTTATAGAGTCTAGTACTTATAAAAAGGTTGTAGTCGTAGGGATGGACGTAATGTCTTCTATTTTGGATTATACTGACCGAACGACTTCTATTATCTTTGGAGATGGCGGGGGGGCTGTTTTGTTAGAGGCTGATGAATCAGGGAATGGAGTAGTAGATTCTGTTTTGAAAGCTGATGGAATTGGGCGGAATTATCTTCATATGAAAGCAGGCGGATCATTAAAACCAACCACCGCAGAGACCGTATTAGCAAAAGAACACTTTGTATATCAAGAAGGACGAACAGTATTTAAATATGCTGTACGAGGGATGGTCAATACGGTCAATGAATTAATGGAGCGCAATAACTTAAATGCTGATGATATTAACTGGGTCGTACCGCATCAAGCTAATATTCGCATTATCCAAGCTGTAGCCAATGGGCTGGATTTTCCAATGGATCGAGTAATGGTCAATATCCATAAGTATGGAAATACAACAGCGGGAACCCTACCACTTTGCTTGTGGGATTATGAAGATCAGTTGAAAAAAGGAGACAATATTATTTTGACTGCATTTGGCGGAGGTTTTACTTGGGGCTCGACTTATATTAAATGGGGATATGATAAGAATTGAAAATTAGAATAACTAATCCCTGTTTCGTATCTTTGCATCACTTATTGATGCTGCATAAAAAATAAAATAATACGAATACGAATTATGGCAAATACTTCAGAGATCAAAAATGGACTTTGTTTGAATTTTAATAATGATGTATGGAAGGTAATAGAGTTCCTACATGTAAAACCCGGTAAAGGTCCCGCTTTTGTAAGATGTAAACTTAAAAGCTTAACAGATGGCAAAGTCGTAGATAATACATGGCCATCTAGCCACAAGATTGATATTGTGAGAGTAGAGCGTCGTAAATTTCAATTTTTGTATAAAGATGATATGGGATATCATTTTATGAATACAGAAACTTATGATCAAACGACATTTGAAGAAAAAATGATGGATAATCCTAAGCTCTTAAAAGAAAGTGCAGAAGTAGATATCCTTTTTGATTCTGCTAAGGATTTACCACTAGTACTTGAAATGCCTCAGTTTGTAGAAATGGAAATCACTTATACAGAACCTGGAGATAAAGGAAATACAGCTTCTAGTAATGTTATGAAGCCTGCTACAACAGAGACTGGAGCAAAAATAAAAGTACCTTTGTTTATTAATATAGGCGATTCGGTAAAATTGGATACAGCTACAGGAAATTATTTGGAAAGAGTAAAGAAATAATTAATTTCGTTCTCCTAAAATTTAATTGAATTTTCGTAGCTTATCATTCGAAAACGAAAATTGTAAAAACTCAAAACTTTACAAATGGATTTCAAAGAAATTCAGGAGTTGATAAAACTCATTAACAAGTCTAACCTTACGGAATTTAAAATGGAAGATGGAGAATTTAAACTCTCCATTAGAACCAAAAAATATGGTAGGCAAAGACATCTTGCACCTCCGCAGCAGATTTTATCTGTGCCAGCAGCTCCTTTACAGACGGTTCAGCAACAACCATTTGTGAACGCCCCTGTTTCACCATCTCCTAATACGGAGACAGTCGCTTCGGACAATCAAAATCAGCAAGAAGCTACGACTAATGAAGATAGTAGCAATTATATTGAAGTTAAATCTCCAATTGTTGGTACTTTTTATCGAGCTCCATCACCTGACAAACCACCTTATCTAAAAGTAGGCGATACTATTGAGGTCGGAACAGTTGTTTGCATTGTCGAGGCAATGAAACTATTTAATGAAATTGAATCAGAAGTAGCTGGTAAAGTGGTGAAAATCATGATAGAGGATGCATCTCCTGTAGAATATGATCAGGTTTTGTATTTAGTAGATCCTAACTAAAGAGGAGTTTAGTACCCACTTTTTTAAAAAAGTACTATGCAAAAAACTTTTGAAAAGATATTAATAGCCAATCGTGGAGAGATTGCATTACGTATAATTCGTACATGCAAAGAAATGGGGATCAAAACCGTAGCTGTTTATTCTACGGCTGATCGGGAAAGCCTTCACGTCCGATTTGCTGACGAAGCGGTTTGTATTGGACCTCCTTCTTCCGCTGAATCTTATCTTAGTATTCCCAAAATAATGGCTGCTGTAGAAATTACTAATGCAGATGCAGTGCATCCTGGCTATGGTTTCTTGGCAGAAAATGCTGATTTTGCTGAAGTTTGTGCGGAGTATGGAATCAAGTTTATTGGTCCAACACCTTCGCAAATTCGCAAAATGGGAGATAAGATCACGGCAAAAGAAACAATGATTAAAGCTGGTGTACCCGTTGTACCGGGATCAGGCGGCTTGCTTAAAAGTATAGCACAAGGTGTAGAAATTGCAAATGATATTGGCTATCCAGTCATATTAAAAGCAACTGCCGGCGGTGGTGGCAAAGGAATGCGTGAAGTTTGGCGTCAAGAAGAATTTGAATCCGCTTGGGATATGGCAAGAAAAGAAGCTAAGGCTTCTTTTGCTAATGATGGCATCTATATTGAGAAATTTATAGAGGAACCACGCCATATTGAGATCCAAATTGCTGGAGATCAGTATGGAAAAGTAGTTCACCTCTCTGAAAGAGATTGCTCGATCCAACGACGTCATCAAAAATTAGTAGAGGAATCGCCTTCTCCTTTTATGACCCCTGAACTTAGAGAAGAAATGGGGAATGCAGCAATTAAAGCTGGAGAAGCGATCAAATATGAAGGCGTAGGAACAGTAGAATTTTTGGTGGATAAACACCGTAATTTCTATTTTATGGAGATGAATACGCGGATTCAGGTAGAACATACGGTGACGGAGGAAGTGATTGATCATGATTTAATAAAAGAACAAATAAAACTGGCCGCTGGTGAAAAAATTACTGGAGGCAACTATATTCCTACACTTCATGCCATCGAAGTGCGAATCAATGCAGAGGATCCATTTAATGGCTTCCGCCCGAGTCCAGGGACAATCAATTCTTTTCATAGCTCTAAAGGACATGGCGTAAGAGTAGATACGCATGTTTATGCAGGGTATACGGTTTCTCCCTATTATGATTCTATGATTGCAAAATTGATTTGTAGAGCACAAACCCGAGAAGAATGCATTAAAAAAGTGTCCAGAGCATTAGATGAATTTATTATTGAAGGGGTAAAAACTACTATCCCTTTTCATCAGCTTTTGATGAAAAATGAAAAATTTAAGAGCGGAGATTTTCATACGGGTTTTTTAAATGACTGGAATTTCGAGGATGAGATTAAAGATAAAGACAAACCATCCTAAGACAATTGATAAGACAAATCGATAGTTTAATAATAGAAATTAAACGCTGACTCCTCTTTTTCTTAGTACTCTATGTACTTAGTAGTAGAAGTTATTCAAAAATGGTATATCGTTTCGTTTCAAATGCGCTATTTTTGAATAACTTCAATGATACAAAGGCTGCTAAGAATGTTACATTATGAAAAGTTTTTGGAGATTACTTAAGTATATTAAAAACTATAAAGGATATGTTGCAATAAATATTCTTAGTAATGTCCTTATGGCACTCTTCACTGCTGTGAGTATTCCAGCTGTAATTCCTTTCTTACAAATATTATTTGATCAGGCTCCTAAGATTTCTGAAAAACCCAATATTCATTCTATAGAAAGTTTAGTAGAGTATTTTAAATATCTGTTTAGTAATTCTATGGAGTATAATGGCAAAGAGGCTACACTAGTCTATGTGTGTGTGGTGCTCATTGTACTTTATTTTCTGATCAATTTATTCAGGTATATTTCCTTATTTGTAATGGCACCTGTTAGAAATGGTATTGTAAAAGATCTTAGAAGTCAACTTTTTTCTAAAATGTTGACGATGCCACTGTCTTATTTTTCGGAAGAGCGAAAAGGAGACTTGATGTCGAGAATTACAGCTGATGTACAAGAAATTGAATCGAGTATTCTCAATGTTCTCCAAGCATTATTTAGAGAACCAATCATTATTGTTTTTTGCTTAGGCCTAATGATTTATATCAGTCCCGAATTGACATTATTTGTACTGGTCTTAATTAGTTTCACAGCCTTTTTTATTGGTAAGATTGGGCGATCTTTAAAACGAAAATCATCAAAGGCTCAAAGGAAACTGGGAGATTTAATTTCTATTATTGAAGAATCGCTCTCTGGAATGCGTATTATACAAGGGTTCACTGCTGAATCCTATCAAGAAGATCGTTTCGGAAATGAAAATGAAAGTTATAGAAAAACTTTGACCAAAGTGATCCGACGAAGGGATTTATCCTCTCCTTTATCAGAGTTTTTAGGCATTTTGATTGTTACTATTCTTTTGTGGTTTGCTTCAAAACAAGTATTCCAAAATGAAATGGATCCTTCGACACTTTTTGGCTATTTACTAGCTTTTTTCTACATATTAAATCCTGCTAAAGCTTTTTCCAAAGCTTATTTTAATGTTCAAAAAGGTATTGGAGCACTAGAAAGAATAGAAGAAGTACTTGATGCAAAAAGTAATATAATCGAACATTCAAATCCAAAGAAAATCCAAAATTTTCATACAACAATTGAATACCAAAATGTCTCTTTTAATTATAATAAGGATGAGAGAAAGGTCGTGAAAAATATCAATGTAAGTATACAGAAAGGAAAAATTCTTGCATTGGTAGGGGCTTCCGGAGCAGGAAAGACAACAATAGCGGATTTACTTCCTCGTTTCTACGACACGACTGGAGGAGGGATTTTTATTGATGGAATTAATATCAAATCGTATAAATTACAAGACCTTCGCTCTTTAATGGGGATTGTCTCTCAAGAAGCAATCTTATTTAATGATACAATTTATAATAATATTCGATTTGGGCTCGAAAATGTAAAGGAAGAAGAAGTGATTATTGCTGCTAAAGCGGCTAATGCACATGAATTCATCATACAAACAGAAAAAGGCTATCAAACCAATATTGGTGATCGAGGCAATAAATTAAGTGGCGGTCAACGTCAAAGATTGACTATCGCGAGGGCAATCCTTAAGAACCCCTCTATTTTGATTCTGGATGAGGCAACTTCTGCCTTGGATTCTGAATCTGAGCATCTAGTACAGCAAGCCCTAAATAAATTAATGAAAAATAGAACAGCTATTGTAATTGCACATCGACTTTCTACTATCCAGTATGCCGATGAAATAATTGTCTTAGAAGAGGGAAAGATAGTGGAGAGAGGGACTCATATTTCATTAATAGAGAAAGGAGGCGTCTATAAAAAATTGGTCGCGTTACAGGCATTTTAATCCTGAGAAGGTTAAAATCTGCCTAAACCTAGTCAACTTTATTTCAAATCCGCTTATAAAGTCGTATTTTTATACTTTAGACAATATTTTCCTTCTTTTTCAGATCTTATATACAAACAATAAATGAAATGATTATGGGGGTATTGTATCGCTTTTGTTTGTCTTTGAGTATTAAATACGTTAAAAAAATGAACTTGCTATGAAGTTAAATATACTATTATCCTTTTTTCTATTTATATCTATTAGCATATCGGCTCAGATTACCGTTACGAGTGCTACTTTTCCAGAGGAAGGGGATACTTTAAAGACTGTTTTTGATGGCATGCCAGTCAATGTTGAAATCAATCCCAGTACTGGTACTATTGATGCAACATGGAATTTTAGCAATCTTCAAGGTGTACTTAGAGAAACAATTATTCGTGCAGCATCTACGGGAAGTGCATCAGACCAATTTCCAAATGCAAACCTCTTGACAAGCTTTGGCCTTACTGGAGAAAACTATTACCGAACGACTGATAATCTATATGAATTAATTGGATATCAAGGACCGGATCCTGCAAATCTAGGATTAAACTTATCCATACATATCAATCCACCTTTAGTAGAACGGAGAGCGCCACTTAATTTTACGGATTCATATTCTGATGAAGCCGCAGTATTAGTTCCTATTGATGCAGATGATATTCCTGGAGGCATCTTAGATAGTTTTGCGATTACTCCTGATTCTTTAAGACTAAGAATAGCAATTGACAGAAATGGTTTTGTAGAAGGCTGGGGATCTTTGACAATACCAGGTGGTACATATGATGTAATTCGAGAGAAAAGAGTAGAATTGACTGAAACTCGATTAGACGTTAAAATAGGAATTGGTCCTTTTTCTGAATGGATTGATGTTACAGATGTGATTGGATTAGATTTTTTAGGAATGGATACCACTACTACTTATAATTTTTATGATGAAACTTCTAAGGAGGCAATAGCCATTGTAACTGTTGATGATATAGATAATGATCAGGTCATCTTTGTAGAATATAAATATAATGATGTCATGACGAATGTGCATTATATAAATAATGGAAAGCCAGATATACTGGCCTATCCAAATCCTGCAATGGAGAATCTTCGTATGGAATTCATGAATCTCCAAAATGGAAAATATAGTATTAAAATGTATAATATTCTAGGTGTCGAAGTCTGGAATAAGGATTATAATGTCAATGGGGATCGTATCATTAAAATTGATATTTCCAATTTTCGAAAAGGTACTTATTTGTATAGCCTAGTAAATGAAAATGGGAAGACAATTTCAACTAAGCGCCTTGTTGTCATGAGACCATAAGCTTAGCGTATTTCATTGAAAGTGAAAAGGGTGAATTCAAATAGAATTGACCCTTTTCTATATTTAGTTCAGAGATAATAATCCTCAAAAGATAGTGCAACATTGAATTTGTTTTTGTGTCTTTATATATAAGCGTTCAACTCAATCTTCAAGTATTTAATAATTGTAATTAAACAGATTGTATACATATATAGACTTATAAAGGATGATGATATGAATAAATGGCTATTTCTTACCGCAATACTTATTTTTTCAAGCAATTTGTTTGCCCAGGAACAGGAAACTGTTTTTGATTATAGCGGATTAAAACTCACTGGAGTGTGGGGTGGACCTTCTTTTGGTTTATCTGGGCTAGGCGACCAGAGCACTTTTGAGAGAGGAGGTTTTGGCGGACTTGAATTCAATAAATGTTTTACAATCGCTTTTGCTTCTTATTGGTTAAACAATAAAGTAAGCTTGAGTCAACTTCCTGAACAAAAACTCGATTTTACTTATAAAGGTCTTTTATTGGGATACGCTTTAAAGCCTCAAAAGGTAATTCATCCAAAAGTTATACTCCTTGTAGGAGGAGGTAAAATTGATATAGAGGAAGGTATAGATCAAGTTTTTATTCTGAAACCAGCAGGGGGCGTAGAAATCAATGTTTTCAAATGGTGTCATATTGATATACTAGGCGGGTATAGATTAGTGACTGGTGTAAATTCAATGGGGCTTTCTGACCAAAATTTTTCTGCTCCTTTTGGTGAAATAAAGCTTCGATTTGGTTTTACCTGGGGATGGTTTTAGAGCATGCTCTTAATAGAATTTGGCCAAGGTGTAAGCATAATTATTGACTTATGGCTTTTTAGAATAAAGCCTAATATGCTACTTATAAGCGTAAACCATTGCCAAGTAATGGCTAATACTCCCACCTAAAACAAATAGATGCCAGATTGCATGATGATAGGGCAATTTTTCCCAAGCGAAAAATATAGTGCCCAACGTATAAGACAATCCTCCAGCTATTATCCAATAAAATACAATTGAAGACATTTGGTCTTTCATGCTTGGAATTATAAAAACAGCTATCCAGCCAAGAGTGATGTAGAAGAGGAGAGAGAACCATTTCCATCGGTCAATGAAAAATATCTTATATAAAATCCCAATCAAAATCAATCCCCATAAAATGAATAAGTAATTTCTGCCAAAGCTATTATTGAGATACAATAAAACAAAAGGCGTGTGAGAACCTCCAATGAGGAGATAGATGCTTATGTGATCAAGTTTTTGTAAGGCTTGCTTTAGATGCGGCTTATTTACCCAATGATAAATTGTAGAAGAAGTATATACCATTAATAGGGAAAAACAAAAAAGACTTAATCCTGCTACATGATAAACTTCCCATTTTTGCAGACCAATAGAAACCAAATAAATAGTGCCTAAAATGCTAAGTATAATACCAAGACTATGGCTTAGGACATTAGCAAACTCTTCCTTCTCTTTAATAGTCATTTTTTAATTTGGGGCAAAGATAAGAAGGTTTGACCTCCAATTCTAGATAGGCATAAAATAGAAAAGATTTTACCCGTATGAGGTAAAACCCATTAATTTTTAAACTCAGAAATTGTAAGTAGCCGTAAAAAATATTATAAATATAATTTAGGTCAATTACTTCATACATAAAGTATATAAGGACTGAACCCCTATATTCGTTAGGAAATCTATTAAATAATTAGAACTTAACCAACCCAGGTATAACCTCCATCAGTTCCTTTAGCCTTCTTATTCAGCATAGACTTTGGACTTGTCAAAAAGCTCTTAACCTTTAAACTTTCCAGTTTTAATTTTGACTTTTTCATCTCAAACGGTTTTGGACAGTGTTTCCAGTGAAATAATTGTATCTAGTAAAAAGGTTCTTTTTAGAGAAAAATAATTTCCTTAATTTCTACTATGAAGGAATCCTTTTCATCATATATTCTATAATATATTTTAAAATAAAATATGTTACAATTATAATGCCAGTATATTATACGTGACAACACATTAAAAAGTTTTACATTTGAAGCTTATATTTTTATAATTATTAAAATAATGAATGACGAATCTATCGGTAATTACTTTTTGAAGGAAGTTCCTGTTATCAAAATTGAATCAAAAATAGCCAAAGAATCTAAGGTTAATCTATACTTAAAACGTGAGGATCTTAGTCATAAGTACATTTCAGGAAATAAATGGAGAAAACTAAAATATAATTTGATCCAAGCCAAAAAAGAAGAGAAAAAGAGCTTATTAACATTTGGAGGAGCTTATTCTAATCATATTGCTGCAGTCGCAGAAGCAGGTAGACTTTTTAATTTTGAGACTAAAGGAATCATAAGAGGAGAAAAGCCCTATCCATTAAATGCAACCTTACAAAGTGCTCAAAAAAATGGGATGCAATTGATTTTTGTAAGTCGTTCTGCATATAAAAATAAAGAGGACTTGAGTGTTCAATTTATTGAAGACAGATCCAAAACTTATATAATTCCAGAAGGAGGGACTAATCAATTAGCACTTAAGGGCTGTAGGGAAATAATAAGCCATTGTAATTTCAAAAACCAAATTGATTATTGGTGTGTCGCATGTGGGACAGGTGGGACCGCAGCAGGAATGATAAGTGCTCTAAATAAAAATCAACATTTAATTGGATTTTCAGTGCTTAAGGGAGATTTTATGGATAAGGAGATTCGTAGTTTATTGCAATCAACAGACTTAGAAAATAATAACTGGATGGTTAATAGTCAGTACCACTTTGGCGGTTATGCCAAGTTTAATCCGCAACTGATTGAATTTATTAATGATTTTAAAAAAGATCATAAGATCCAACTTGATCCTATATATACGGGCAAACTTCTGTATGGAGTATACGATTTGCTTGATAAAGGATTTTTCCCAGCAGAATCAAATATTATGATTACCCATACTGGTGGACAACAAGGAATAAAGGGTTTTAATGAAAGATTTGGTCCTCTTATTCAGTAGGGACGTTTTGAAGGACTTGAGGTTCATTGACTTCAATAATTGGTAATTCTACAAAGAAATCGGTTCCTTCACCAACTATTGTTTTAAAATAAATTTCTCCATTTACTGATTCTATAATATTTTTAGAAATAGCCAATCCTAAACCTGTACCTGAGCTTTTTGTTGTAAAATTAGGGACGAATACTTTATCTCTTTTATCATTTGAAATACCGGTACCATTATCACTTACTTTGAGTGTAACGATATCTTCATTTTTATATAGAGAAATTTCAATCCTTCCTTCTCGATCGTCAGGAATAGCTTGTTGTGCATTTTTTACTAAATTATTAAGCACTCGGATCAAGTGATTTTTGTCAGC
>CBDICS010000015.1:0-26791 GCA_965277415.1 Saprospiraceae bacterium | reverse complement strand
ATGTAGACGCTTTTAAAAAGGCTGCAGATTTTTCTTCAAAAGCAGCAAAGCCCCATTCTTTAATGCGTTTTTGAATATGGCTGGGTGCAAAAAAGAATTCACTTCTTTCTGAGAGTTCTGCTATTTTTAATCCAGCACTTTGCCAATGTGTTATGCCTACATTGAGACAGTATTTCATATTGCTTCCAAGATGTTTATAAAGCGCGTGTATGATCTCCTTATTGCCGGACATATCAACCAGGACTGTCGGTTTGCTGTTGTCAATTTCAGAAAGTTGAGCATAGGAGTTGGATGCATCATATAAATCAAGTTCTGAAACTAAATCTAAATTTCGTTCAGAAGTCAACCCAATTGTATTTGGGGCAGATTCATCAAACTTGAATGCATAAGCCAAACCAATACTGGTTTTGCTAGAGGCGCTGAGTATAATTATTTGACTTGCGCCATACCACTCTTTTTCTTTTAGTAAATCCCAAAGACAAAAAGAAGTAAGGTGTAATGGATATAAAAGCATTCGTTCATTATCTTTTTCTTTATTATAAACAGGTTCGGCCTTCACCCTTTTATAAATATTATATCCTACCGGAAGTTGAGCACGGTGTGCTGTTCCGTCTATAAATTGTCGATTAGAAATATGAATAGGTTGCATGATGAGGTAAGCCGCTGGTGGAAAATACCCAAATAGCCGATCTCCCAACAGGAATGCCTTCTATGTTTGATGCTACTACATCAGCAAAACCCCAGACTGGAATGACTCCCCATTCATTTTCATTTTCTCCTTTGGGAGGGAAGAAGTTCCAATAGCCCAACATATTTCCAGCTACGGCATAGGTGATATTATTGGAAGTGTAAGCAAATTTATCAATTTTGACTAGAAGTTCTCCAGCTGCTATTTGCACGTCGTTTATAGGAAGTGTTTCTACTAATCTATTTTCTATAAATTTATTTTTTCGAACTTGAAATTGTGCCATAAGGTAGAATAAAAGATTATGCTAATTCAGATATAAATTGTTGAAGTTTCATCATAGCGGGCAATGCATTATCACGCAATCTTTGAATGATTTTCTGTTTTTCCTCATCCGTTTTAGAAACGTTTACCATCATCTCACTGAATGCATCTAAACGGTTGTTTAACAGCCATTTTCGAAGGGCTTCATCTTGATTCCAGTTATACTGGTTCATCATAAAAACGGCAAGCATCCTGATCCAATCCGTATCGTGATCCGGTAAGGGAACAACAGTACAAAGTTCATTCTTTTTACCTTCATCCTCAAAAGTTGCTTCTATATGTGCAATAAATGCTGCACTAAAAACAGGTTGATAGGATCGTACCGTTTGTGGAGTTATTGTATTTCCAGAAAAGATTGGTTTGATCTCTAAATTAGAAAGGGCTGTTGCAGAACAATCAACATGTATATAATTGTCACTTGTTGGAATGCTTCCTTTGTCTAGTATGATTTGATCCTTACCAATATGCTTTACTCTCCCCAAGCGAATGACATGTTTGATGCTTTGTAATTGTTCTAATTCTAATCGACTCACCGTTGCCCCATGAAACATTTTGGGTTGGACGGTCTTGTCTATTCTTAATAACACACCAGAAGCTTCTAACCTTACGAATAAATCCTCAATAGAACTAGCCTGTACGATAGCTTCAAGCTGATTGGCAACTGAACCAATCGAATCTTCAAAGAATTCCATTGTTGGTTGAGTATTTCGCCGGTCTAATAGCCATGCATCTCTAGATTTAATCCAGGTGATTTTATCTGGATCAACATGATGTTCAAGCAGCCACAAACAAGCATCAATCCCCGTCTTACCTCCGCCTATGATCACAAACCCATCGGGAGGACTTGAAATCTTTGGTAAATCATTAATAGGAATAAAAGGTATCTGCGTATCTATTGTAAAATTGGGTGTATGCTGTGAAGGAACAGAAGTTTTTAAATAAGTAGCATCAACTGTTTTATTATTTACTTTGACTTTATAAGCTGCTCCGGTAATTAATGATTTGAAGGCACCATTACCCAAATAATTGCATAGTGGAAAATATTTGACTCGACCACTAGGAAGAAACTGGCGCTGCATCACTTGATCATAATAAGCCATGATTTCTGCCCCTGAAGCAAGTTCGTTTAAGCCTTTATTCAATCCGATTGTATCTATGTGACCTTTGTTTAATTCTACAGAGCTAAGTCCATAATAAGCAGAAGGTTGATGTAAAGTCACAAATGGATAAGCTACATTCCAATGCCCACCAGGTTTTTGATATCGATCTACAATTATAATATTTGCTTTAGTCTCAGAAAGGATAATATCTGCGAATGCCATACCTACTGCACCACTTCCTACAATCAAATAATCTGTTTCGAGCATATTTAAGTCTGTTTAAAATATAAAGATACACTTATGTCTTTTTTATAAAAATTCATTCTGAACCTTAATTATTTCTCCCATTATGCTCAAGGCAATCTCTCTTGGTTTTTTAGCTTTAATATCCATCCCTATAGGAGAATGTATCCGATCAATTTCTTCTGTAGAAAAGCCAGCAGATTCTAGTCGACTCCTACGTTTTGCATGCGTCTTTCGACTACCTAATGCCCCAATATATCCGATATCTGATTTCAACAAAATATTTAGCGCACTATCATCTATTTTAGGATCATGAGAAAGGATAACAGCATAGCTATACCCATCTAATGTAAAATCACCTAGAATCTCTTCTGGATATAATTCGAAAATTTGATCGGGCGGTGTTTTGAATTGTGTTTTATTGATAAAAATTCCTCTGGGGTCAATAACAATCGTCTCAAAATCATAGCTCTTGGCTAAAGCAACAAGATCCACCGTGATATGTGCCGCTCCAATAATTAGCATTTGACTTTTTCTGGGAAATACTTGTGCAAAGTATTGCTTTCCTTCTACTTCAATAAACTGATTTTTACGTTCTCTATATGCTTTTAAGCCTGCCTCCTGTAGATTTGGGCTTAATCCGTTTTTTTTAGATTCATCATTTGGCAAAATTAGATAATGCTGATTTGTTTCATCCACTAGAGCGGTCAAGAGGACACAAGCTTCATTATTGTTTAAGCAATGTTGAAGTTGTGCCCAGACTTTTCTTTCTGAGATTCGTTCATCAAAAGAAAAAGATTTTTCTAAATATACCTCCATTTGCCCACCACAACTTAAACCAACTTCCCAGGCTGATTCATCTGTCACTCCAAATTTAAGTTTTTGACCGCCACCTTTTGAAATTATTGCCTTTGAGGCTTTAATTACAGCACCTTCAACACATCCGCCACTTACGGATCCAAGAATTTCCATCTCTTCTGAGATAATCATGGCCGAACCTACAGGCCGGGGAGAAGATCCCCATGTTTTGATAACCCTTGCAATTGCAAATGTTTTATTGCTATTCGCCCAATCGAATGCTTGACTAAACAATTCTTTCATTATCTTTATTTCTCTTAATTTTGAAATTGTTGGTGAAGCTTTACTAAACTAAGCAAGATGAAGTAACTTTGTAAGTTTAATAAATCACACAAGTACACTATCGTACACAGAATTTTAGTAAATTTCCACTAAACGATTTCACTCAGAACCTTAGATTAAATAATTTCTTACAAATATAGATTTGTTTTAAAAGGAAAAGGTAGAATAGGTATAAAAGATGAATAATAAACTATTAGTAGGAACATCAAAAGGATTAATTATTTTCAAAAAAGAAAGAAGCGATTGGAAAATTGTTGAGATACAATTTAGAGGCTTACCTATATCCACCGTTTATGTAGACGAACGTACCAATACCTGGTGGGTCGGCTTAGCTCATAGACATTGGGGTCAAAAACTAAATCGATCTAGAGACGAAGGAGTTACTTGGACAGAAATTGCTCCTCCTAAATATCCAGATTCTGCAAAATTAAGTTCAAACAAACCAGCAACGCTTAAAAAGATCTGGGTATTACAACATGCCGGTCTTAATAAACCAAATGGAATCTGGCTAGGCACTGAACCAGGCGGTCTTTTTTATAGTGAAAATAATGGAGAAGATTTTGAATTGGTGGAAACGCTATGGAATCATCCAAGTAGAAACGATGAAAATCAATGGTTTGGAGCAGGAAGAGATGAACCTTTTATTCATTCAATCATTATTAATCCTAGAGATAATGATCATGTTTATATCGGAGTAAGTTGCGCAGGTGTTTTTGAAACTAAAGATGATGGAAAACAGTGGTCTCCAAAAAACAAGGGTCTAATAGCCACTTATTTACCGAATTCCAAGGTAGAAGTAGGTCATGATCCACATTCAATAAAGATTTGTAAATCAATGCCTAATATAATTTGGCAACAAAACCACTGTGGGGTTTTTAGAACAGAGGATGGAGGGGACAATTGGAAAAATGTATCTGATCAATCTGGAATAGCTAATTATGGATTTGCCTTAGTTATTGATGATGAAAACCCTGAAATCGCATGGACAATTCCCGCTGTGAGTGATTACGAAAGGGTAGCGCCTAATTTATCACTTTGTGTTTGTAAAACAGAAGATGGTGGTAAGACCTGGACTCCTCAACGAAATGGACTGCCTCAAGAAAATACATTTGACATTGTATTCAGGCATGCTTTTGATAAATTTAATAATTTAATGGCTTTTGGATCAACAAATGGCAATTTATACCTGTCAGAAGATTATGGTAAGACCTGGAAAACAATTTCGAATAACCTTGCAAGAGTAGAAACTGTTATCTTTGCATAAGAGCTCTAAATACTAGTGTTCAAAAAAATAAATTCATGAAAAAGACAATTAGTCCTTATAAAGATACTGCTGATGGCAAGAAGGTTCAAGTGACACAAATGTTTGATAACATTTCAGGGAATTATGATAGCCTTAATCGGGTGATCACTTTTGGAATGGATATCAAATGGCGTAAAAATGTTTTAAAGATAGTTTCTGACCAGAAGCCGAATAGTATTTTAGATATCGCAACAGGAACAGGTGATATGCCTATACTTTTTGCTGAAACTAAAGCTGAGCGGATCATTGGCTTAGATATTTCATCAGGCATGCTTGAGATTGCAAAGCAAAAGGTAAAAAAATTGAGTCTTGAAAAAACTATAGAATTTAATTTGGGTGATGCAGAGAGATTGCCATTTGAAGAAAATCAATTTGATGTAGTAACAGTTAGTTATGGCATTAGAAATTTTGAAGACTTGGAAAAAGGACTATCAGAAATATTAAGAGTACTAAATCCAAAAGGAATGCTTGTCGTATTGGAAACTTCTATTCCTAGCAATTTTATTATGCGTCAAGGCTATTTCTTTTATACCAAATATATACTGCCAATGATCGGTAGAATATTCTCAAAAGATAAGAAAGCTTATGCCTACCTTTCAGAATCTGCATTAGATTTTCCTTATGGTTCTAAATTAAAAGCCATCTTTCAAAAAGTAGGATTTAAAAATGTGGAAGTTCTGCCTCAGGCTCAGGGGATTTCCAGTATTTATAAGGCTGTAAAATAATTCACCTACGGAGCGTTTCTTATGAAAATCGTAGACGCAAAAGGCAATCTAGAAAATAAAAAAGAATAATGGCAAAACCACATATTAATCTAAGTGTAGATGCTGTCGTATTTGGATATGATTCTCAAAGTGGACTATCCATTTTGCTAATTAAGAGAAAAATAAAACCCTTCAAAGATGATTGGGCGATCCCTGGTGGCTTGGTTCAGGAAAATGAAAATCTAGAAAAAGCAGTGCATAGAGAACTTCAGGAAGAAACAGGAATCAAAGTCAATTATCTGGAACAATTATATACATTTGGAGATCTCAATCGCGATCCAAGAAATCGAGTCGTAACAGTTGCCTATTATGGGCTTGTACGACAATCTAATTTTGAATTACATGCTGCTACCGATGCAGCAGATGCCAGATGGTTTACGATCAATCAATTACCAAAATTAGCGTTTGATCATAATAAAATAATTAATTTAGCTATTAGTAGACTTCGAGCCAAGATATCCTATCAACCAATTGGTTTTGAATTATTAGACGAAAAATTTCCCTTTTCGGACTTGCAAAAATTATATGAAACCTTGAAAGGTTTTGCTATAGATCGAAGAAACTTTAAAAAGAAATTCCTTCAACTCGATATTCTAGAAGAATTAGCTGAAAAAAGAAAAGAAGGGAAGGGAAGACCAGGCTCTTTATTCCGCTTTCGCAAAAAAAAGTATTTCGATTTGGTCAAAAAAGGAATGATATTCGAAATTTAAACAGCTTTCCAACTTAAGATTCTTCATTTAAATCAACTCTAAGTACCTTACAATCAAGCTATTAAGATTTGCGTTAAATTATTTTGTGTATTTTTAACACAAAATACTTGCTTCCTAAATTAATATTCCATTATATTTGTGTATAATTTACACAAAATGAAATATTTAAATCTTGACCCTTTATTTGAACCTTTCAACAAATCAATCCTTTATGAATCATTTACTTTCAATGGGGGAGAGCCGCATTTCAGAATCCTGGAAGCCTTAAATGAAAAAGATGAAATCACTATCTGCACAAGGATAAAATCTTTCAATGATCTTGGTCTGCTTTTAATTGCAAATGATGCACTTAGGCGAATGCCCGTAAAAAGTGTCTATTTATTTTTGCCCTATTTTCCAGCTGCCAGACAAGATAGAGTAATGAATTCCGGTGAGGCTTTAAGTGTAAAAGTTTATGCGGAAATAATTAATCAAGCTGGCTTTGATCAAGTAAGTATTGTTGATCCACATTCAGATGTAACACCAGCTCTTTTGAATAATGTATCAGTAATTTCTAATGACAAACTTGTAATTAAGAGCATTGAAGGATTAAGTGATTATGTTTTAATTGCCCCTGATGGAGGAGCCATAAAGAAAGTGTATAAACTTTCAAAAATGTTAGGAGGTATTCTTGTCGTGGAATGCAGCAAAAGAAGAGATACGTTGACAGGACAGATTGAAGGTTTTCTAGTTCATCATGAGAACTTAGACAATCGAACTTGTGTAGTTGTCGATGATATTTGCGATGGAGGCAGTACATTCTTAGGCTTAGCAAAAGAGTTACAGAAAAAAAATGCAGGAGATTTAATTTTGATTGTTACACATGGAATTTTTAGTAAGGGATTTCAATCATTAGAGAAATATTACAAATCTATTTATTGTACTGATGCTTTTAGCACAATTGAACATCCCGCATTGAATCAAATAAAACTTAAAAATATTTTGTTATGATAGGCGCAATAATTGGAGATATAATTGGATCTAGATTTGAAAGATTCACTTATCGATCTACAAATGGAAAACCTCCGGACAATTTCGAATTGTTTACCGATAAGTGTCATTTTACTGATGATAGTGTTTTGACAATAGCTATTGCAGATAGTATTCTTACCAATTCTGAATATGCTCAAAGCGTTAAATCCTATGGCCGTAAATATCCAAATGCTGGATATGGAGGTAATTTTAAAAAGTGGTTATCCAAAGATACATTTGAGCCCTATAATAGTTGGGGCAATGGCTCTGCGATGAGGGTTAGTCCGGTTGCTTATGCCTTTAATTCTACAGCGGAAGTTTTAGAAGAAGCTATGAAAACTGCTGTGATCAGTCACAATCACCCTGAAGGGGTTAAAGGGGCGCAAGCCATTGCTCTAGCTATATTTCTTGCTAGGACGGGGCAAACTAAATTAGCAATCAAAAAAGCTATAGTAGATCTATTTCAATATGATTTAGATCGTACAATTGATGAAATTCGCCCAACTTATTCTTTTGACGTAAGCTGTCAAGGTTCAGTTCCTGAAGCTATAATTGCTTTCTTGGAAGGCAAGGATTTCGAAGATACAATTCGAAAAGCTATTTCTCTGGGTGGCGATACAGACACGATTGCATGTATGGCAGGAAGTATTGCAGAAGCGTTTTATCAGGAAATTCCTAAATGGATTATTTTAGAAGCCAAAAAATATCTAAATGAAGATTTGCTAAATGTTTTAGAGGCTTTCCAGCAAAAGTATAATGCTCAAAATATAGATAATAAACCGCTTGATGCGTTACTAGGTGTTATAGTCGGAGATGCAGTAGGTGTTCCATATGAGTTTCTAAGTCGAAAAACAATGGATCAAAATCCAGCAACAGACATGATTGGTTTTGGAACTTATGAATTGCCTAAAGGTACTTGGTCTGATGACAGTTCTTTGACTTTGTGCTTAGCAGAATCTTTAAACGAGGGTTATAATCTTGAGGACATGGCGCGAAAATTTATCGCCTGGAAAAATAAAAATTATTGGACGCCTAGAGGAGAAGTTTTTGATATAGGTAACTATGGGCAAAAAGGAATACCAGAAGATTGGATTGTTAACCTTGCTCGCTTAGAGGATATTAAAAATCTTACAAAATGAATTATAATAATCAGAAAATAATTGATCGATACAATAAAGGAGAACAATTGAAATACCTCTTCTTTTGGGGACATCAAGTATCACCAGATGGATCTATTACCAAATCTTGTTTTAGTCAATGGTGGCTTCAATCATTTGAAGTAGATAAAATCGTATATAAAACTGCAGAACATTGGATGATGGCTGAAAAAGCAAGATTGTTTAATGATCAAGAGATTTGGGAAACAATCATCCATGCTAAATCGCCTGCTGAAGCTAAAAAACTGGGACGGATGGTGCCAAATTTTGATGCTGTGATATGGGATCAACATAAATATGAAATTGTAGT
Organism: Saprospiraceae bacterium; assembly: GCA_965277415.1. Taxonomy (GTDB): domain Bacteria; phylum Bacteroidota; class Bacteroidia; order Chitinophagales; family Saprospiraceae; genus JAHDHW01. The sequence goes on along the minus strand of CBDICS010000015.1, from coordinate 18,044 downwards.
CAAAGGCAATCAATACAAATTTGAACAAGATCCTGAATTAAGATCTTTTCTAATCAATACAAAAAACAGAATTCTAGTGGAAGCCAGCCCAAGAGATCGAATCTGGGGTATTGGTATGGGAAACAATCATTCAGACATTAATAATCCTGAAAAATGGAGGGGAAGTAATCTCTTAGGCTATGCCTTAATGGAAGTAAGGGATTTAATTACTGATAATTAATAAAAAAAATCAAATCATATGAGTTCAATGCATTTGTCTGATGGTTATAAGGTTCATACACTTATCAATATGTTACCAGAGATACCTTTGGATTTGCAATGAAAGCAACTTATGGAGAAGTCAATGGAAAGGGAAGGGCTATTTTTAAAAACCCTAAAACAGATGATGGGACTAAAAAATCAGCTAAAGGATTGATCTCTTTAGAAAATAGACATGGTGAGTTTAAAATGAAAGATATGGCAACAAAGGAGGAAGAAGAAAGCGGCTTATTGCAGACGGTTTATAAAGATGGTAAATTATGCAAAGAGGTGTCACTAACAGAAATTCGCCATCATTTGAATCAGCAAATTGAAAATTAAGCTTATGAAAGGTAATCGTATAAGAACATTATTCTCCAGAAATCACGAAACGATATTTCCAAAGTTAGGCGTATTTTTAGGAGGACCAACGCCTCCATCGGGCAACATGAAAAATGGATGGAGAAATACAATTATAAATAGATTGCAAAATGATTCCAGACTCGATCCAAGCATGATTGTTGTCGCGCCAGAGCCTCAATCTGGTGTCTGGGAGGACATTGATATCTCTGAACCCAAGAATGAATTAGAAGTAATTAAGAATAAACAAATGCCTTGGGAATTACAATATCTTAGGCTTTGCGATATTACTGCCTTTTGGTTTCCATCTTATTGGAATAAATCAACAGCTGAGCACTTTTCCGCTAATATTGGCCCTACAAGTAGGTTTGAATTTGGTTATTTTTTGCAAGAATACTTAAAGAATCCAGCTAAAAGAAGTTTTATAATTGGAGGACCTGAAGATGCGGAAAACATACAATGGGCAAGAAAAATTTCCTCAATGAATGGCATTAAATGGCATACATTGAAGAAAAAAGATAAAGGCAAATTAGTAGCAGATTCTTTTGTAGAAGAAATTAGCAATACCTTAATTAATAATAAGTGGAAATAAGGAGCTAGGTGATTTCGTTTGGTCGAAAAGAATTAAGAAAGAAAAGGTTTACTAAATTAGCTGAGCTATTTTAGCTTGAGTAATTTAGTAAACCGCTACCAAACGATTTCATTTAGAACCGGAAATATTAAATTTATGAAAAAAGTTTTTTTAGGCGGTACTTGTAATCGCTCTACATGGCGAGACACTTTGATCCCAAAATTGAAGATTAAATATTTTAATCCGCTTGTTCCAATTTGGAATAAAGAAGCCTATGAACGAGAGTTATTTGAAAGAAACCATTGTGATTATTGCCTTTATCTAATTACATCAAAGATGAAAGGGGTTTATTCAATTGCAGAGGTAGTAGATGATTCCAATAAAAGGCCGCATAAAACAGTCTTTTGTATATCTAATCATGATGGTGAGTTTGAGGAAGTGGTATTAAAAAGCTTAATCGCCGTAGGGAAATTAGTGGAAAGCAATGGTGGAATTTGGTGCAAAAAAATCAGCGATATTGCTGAAGTACTTAATGAATCTGAATAGCAAGCTCTAAAATGTCTACTAGTATATAAAAATAAACAATTTAAGGCAAGCCACTGCCTTAAATTCGAAGCCCACTCGACTTTTATCTAAAAAGTTGTATCTTGTTTAGACATAAGTTATGTTAAACTAGAATGATGAGGTACATCTATATATTCGCCAGCTTACTCTTTCTTAGTTCTGATTTAAAAGCTACTCATATAGTAGGTGGTGAAGTTACTTATGAGTGTAAAGGCGTAGACCCACTTCACCCTGATAATCATATTTATACCATAACAATGATTATTTATCGAGATTGTATTAATGGTGAATTGGGATTTGATTCTGCACCTGGTGTTAGACAATTAGCTAGTATTACTGTTTTCGGAGGAGGACCGACTTACCCTTATGTGACGAGTAAGTATTTAGCAGCACCCGTGGAATCCTTTGTAGAACCTATTATTGGTCCTTGTATTGTCAATCCACCAACCGTTTGCGTTAAACAAGGTATTTATACGTATGACTTAAGTCTTCCTATTAGTGAAGAGAGTTATTATATAGTCTATCAGAGATGTTGTCGAAATGAAACGATTTCGAATATACATAATCCAGAAATCTCCGGTGCAACTTTCCATGTAGAATTAACGAAAAGAGCTCAAATTGAATGCAATACTAGCCCTGTTTTCACGAATACGCCTTCAGCATTTGTTTGTGTTAATCGGGCAATAAATTATGATAATAGTGCTTTTGATGCAGATGGAGATCAATTGGTATATGAACTTTGTGCTCCTTTAGAAGGTGGATCATTTTCTGATGCAGCGCCACATTTAGATGCACCACCACCATATACTCCTGTACCTTTTAAAATCCCAACTTACACCAGCCTTAATCCAATGGGAGGGGAACCACTAGTGACTATTGATCCAAATACTGGAATCATTACAGGTACGCCTAATATACAAGGACAATTTGTCGTAGGTGTTTGTGTCAAAGAGTATCGAGATGGAGAATTGCTTAGTGTAGTGCAAAGAGATTTTCAATTTAATGTTACCTTCTGTGAGCTACTTATTAATCCAATTCTTGATGCTCCAAAAGTAAACAATAAATATATTTTCAACTCTTGTTCAGATCCTACTGTAGAAATTATCAACTATAGTGTAAATCAAAACTTTATTGATGACTATTACTGGGAATTTGAAATCCCTGGATCTGATCCATTAATATTTAATACAAAGGATATTACACCTACTTTTCCAGGCATAGGTACTTATTGTGGAAAGATGGTTTTGAATCGAACAGGAGAATGTAAAGATAGTACAGCTGTTCAGGTAAACATTTTTCCACCCATCACTGCTGATTTTAATCTTGAATTTGATACTTGTGAAATCAGTCCAGTTCATTTTATGGATCAAAGTCAAATTGGTGGAACTGGACTCGAATCCTGGAGCTGGGATTTTGGTGATAACAATTATTCTGATGAACGAGATCCAATGAATCTATATCAGACACCGGGTATAAAAACAGTCCAGTTGATGGTCAGAGATTCCTTCGGCTGTGAGGATTCAACCAACCTATCCTTTGCATGGTACCCAGCCCCTCATACTGTTGCCATAGAACCGAATGTATTTTGGGCATGTGAACCAGCTGAAATACGATTTTCAAATCTTTCAGCTCCAATAGATGAGACCTATGATTTCCTTTGGGACTTTGGCGACGGTAATATTTCAAGGGAAATGCATCCTATCCATATCTATGAAGATCCCGGTGTCTATAGTGTATCTTTAGAAATCACTTCTCCCTTTGCTTGCTATAAAGCGAATAGCTGGGATAATTTAATCAAGGTAGCAATTCGGCCAGAAGCCGATTTTTTGTATTCTCCAGAAGAGGTTTGTAGTCTGGATCCCACTGTTCATTTAGAAAATTTATCGCGAGATGCTCATCGCTGGTATTGGACTTTTGATGAACATGGTTTTTCGGAGATTGAACATCCTAGTTTTAATTTTCAAGATACGGGATTACAACAAATTGTACTTATCGCTGAACATCAAGATGGCTGTCAGGATAGTTTAATTCAATATGTAGACATCATTCCTAAAATCACCTATTTTCTTCCTAATGCTTTCACTCCAAACAATGATGGTGTAAATGAATATTTTAAAGGCAAAGGCATCATCAATGGCATGCAAAACTTTAATCTCTCTATCTGGAATCGCTGGGGATCATTGGTCTTTGAAACTAATGACCCTCTAATAGGTTGGAATGGTAGAAAACATAATTCTGGAAAACCATCTCCACAAGGTGTGTACATCTATGTTGTCACTTATACAGGGCCAAGAGGGGATTTGTATGAAATGAATGGATTTACTACCTTGATTAAATAGGAATTATTCAAAAATAACTACTATTGCTGCATGGGATGCTGTCGGACTTGTAGGGGATAATCCTTGTTTTTGTGAAGAAGATTTGTTGATTGATGATGATCCAATTGCATCTGAATCTTATCAGGCTTCAAATACCATTACATCCACAGGTGTAGTCGCATCAGGTAGCGATGTAGTTTTTGATGCTGGACAGGAAGTATTGTTACTTCCGAATTTTCAATCTGCTGATAATTTTCATGCTTTTATTGAAGGGTGTTCCCCAATGTTTCAAGCCCCAAATACTCAATCCGCATATCGTGAAATCCAATCTTATGTTGAGGCATTTTCAAAACCAACTACAAAAATTGAAACTAATATCCGAAATTTTCCTAACCCATTTTCTGAGTCTACTACTTTTGAGATTCAACTCGAAGAAAAGACTACCGTTCGTCTCGAAGTATTTGACCTGTCTGGTCGATTGGTCAAGACACTAATCAATAATGAGTTGATGGATAGTGGAATACATCATGTTGGTTTAAATGCAAATCAAATGCAGTCTGGTATTTATGTCTACAAGTTCTCAACAGAGCAGGAAAGTACAGCAGGTAAGATGATTTTGAAAAAATTATAAGAATGTATTTTTAATCTCCAATACGTAGAGTATTGGAGGTGTTTTTTTGTTTATAAAATAGGGTAGTCCCTATAGAGGTAGAAACAATTCTTAAGTTCTATAAAACAGAACAATGTCTTAATCTCCACTTGATCGAAATAGGGGAGCGGCCATTGCTTCCCGTACAAAGGAAACTTGGCAGAAAACAGTTTCGACCATATCAATTAGTTCATCAATAGATCCCACAATACCGATGATGAGTGAGGAAATCCATCCTTCTTTTTCTTTCTGTGGGGTGATCATTTTTGCTGCCGCACCAGCGATCAATCCAATTAAAAGCCAAGCAATTAGTCCCATGTTGATATTTATTTTATTACTAAAGATAATAAAAAGAATGGTAGAACCTGTCCAAATTTTATTGTCGAAGGCAAAAAAAAACTCAATTTTAGGTTCTGAAGAAGTCTTTTGTTTTTTCATAGCCTTAGTTATTAATACCAAATTATTTTAGAAGAAAATAGGGGAGTTATTATTCGAAGTGATATTTCATTTTTGCAAGCAGAATAAACTTATATAGTGAAATTTTTGTCAAAGCATCTTAAAATCTTGAATTGTCTATATTTTTATCAGCAAATCTTAGAATAAATATTTCATGGTGTTCTTACGAAATCAAGTAGACAAAAAGACTATCTTCTTTACTTAACATAATATTAATTATGGGAATAAAATATACATGCGAAATAAACTCTGAATACATGCCTTATATTATTGAAACTAAATAATTGCATGTGATTGACTTAATTAATATGTTGTACTTCTAATTCAATCCAGCAGTTTTATACTTTGGCATCTTATACAATACAATTTTCTTATTAGATGCTAAAGTGATAAATATATGTGATTCCAAGAAAATCTCATAAACGCATCATTGATCAATGCAAAATTTTCTACGCGATTCTCAGAGCAAGTTCTAAATCTCATTTTGGTAGCTAATAGCTCCTATTTTGTTTATTTAAATATTTTTCTACAAAAAGCCGAATAAATTATGTTATGTTAAGTAGAGTTATCTGCTAACAAAACCCCTAATATCTCAGAGCTATCAAAAAAATATTCTCAAACAGATTCCGAAAATAAAATAAAATCTTCTTGTGAAATAAATAGTAAGTAAAACTAGTATTTGATTGATCAAACATTTGATAATGAAAACATCAATGATCAATTTATAATTAGGAAATTCAAGAATATGCTGATCCTCCTCCCCTACTTTTTTCAATTGTGAATAAATCATTTAAATCCATGCAATCGCAAGATTCACTGAAAACTTGAGTATAGTCGAGATGGAATATCAATTTTTATAAGAATACTGAAAGCAAGGCCACCCACAAGCGAAGCGATCACCAAATCACACAGTCCATAAGACTGATCACTATAACACAAACCTAAAAAATCTTTCTTGCAATCGCCATATATTTAAACCTATTCACATTTGAAAAAGCTGAAACTTTCCATAACCTTAGTCTAATGCCCACATTTTGCCTGGCTTTCTTTTCTGGCTATGAAGATCTCCTCCAGCAACTCGATCCCAAAAACGACCGCCTACTTTTTGTTCGGCATCGTAGGTTACTACTAAATAATCCTCCAAATTGCCGGTGAGCCTTTTATTTTCCATTTCAAAAGTCCAGAGTTTCAAACGGCCACGATTATCTTCCGCCAACACACTTTTCACAAAGGCATGAGGGATTGGAACATCAATTCCATATTTCTCAGTCTCATCACCGATTGTTTCTATTTTTTGATCAAAGTAGAAAACTGGAGCTGTCAGCACATAAGTTTCAAGGATATTTTTTCGGTCATTCAGTTTACGAACAGCCATTTCAAGTTTACGCCACATGCGTCGATTTAGATCTGGCTTCTGAGGTGACATATTAGATAGTAGAAAAGTTTCACTGTTTTGAACTTCTAACTCATCGTGATTAGCACTGGCTACAAGGTGACCGCGGTCATACCCACTGCCTTTATAGGCTTTAAGGCCAGCACGGAATCTACGCGGAATACGAATATCTGCTCGAAAATTATCCTTTCGATCGACTTCCCATTCAAAATGCGAATTAGGATTAGTGATCTCTAATACCCATTTGGCTTGCCTGAAATACCAGGAATACCCAATGGTAAAATATCGTCCTGTCAAAATTTCATCGCATACTGGTGCGCCATAACGAAGTTCACGTTGTATTTGAAATGGATCGCTCATAAGTCTTTTCTTTTGTTAATATTATAATATAGAGTCTATTGCTTATAACAGTACTGTTACTAATATATAACTTATTAACTAGATTTCAAAATAAGTCGCACAACAGCAATCACCTTTCATTTAATCGATAATCTCTTCTAGTTGGCTGGGGCTGCTATAAATCATGACTATGCTTATGCTGCAGTTTTCTGATTTTTATTGCTTTGATACCATAAAGGTTAAGAAGTGCCAAAGCAATAAAAACAAAAATCACCCCTACATATAAAATAATACTGGGTAATTCTTTAAAATTAATGAATTCTCCTATTCGGCCTATCACGCCTGCCAACACAAAACAGCCTGCCGAAAAATAGAGCAAAGCTATGGCTCTGGTCAATAAGCCTAATTGCTTAATTTTTTCATCAGAAATTTTATGTTGAAAAGGAGTACATTTACCTGATAGCAAATCGTTTATTTCAGCACTTACTGCGATCATCTGAGGAACAGTTGACATGATTAACAATCCTACAGCTGGTAAAATAGTTATTGGTAAATACCATTCCATTGGGTTCTTTTTTATTTAGTGAATAGAGAAATACTATATGTCCAAAATGACCTGTGTACAAAGGTAGGGAATTTGTTCAAACTAGTATTGGATTACTAAGATGAGTAAAGCATTGACAATCACCTACCAAACAAGTAAACCAATCCCCCTCAAATCTTCCACAAAATCAGAAAACCAAAATGCTTCAAAGTCTTCAAAGTGTTGTTCAAAATCTTTTTTTAAGAAAGAGTAAGTGAATGGTTTGGTGTCATTATAAACCGAAATTCTTTTTAAAATATGGAGAAACCACTCCCCTATTTCTTTTTCTATTTCTACACTGAATTGTTCTGTTTTGGTATGGAAAGTTAATTCTAGAAAAGCTATTTCTTTACCTTTATTCGTTTTTATAAAATTTGTAATCGTTGGTAAAGGACTTAGGTAAAATATTTTTGATGAAGGTTTTGTATTAAAATATTCTTTGTTTGACTCTACACAATTTAATATAAAATCGGGCGCAATCGTGGTCGAAGGAATTTCAAAGTCAAACCATTCTTGAAGTGAAAAATCAAAACAAATACCATGCATATAATTGAAAATTGATTTTTTCAAACCAAAACTAAATTGATTGTGGTCAATCCCGGTTGAGTCTTTGAAGTCAATATCGTTATTTGCAAATGTAATTGTTTTATATTCAGGAATTATTCCGTAGGCCGCTGGATCCATCCCAATTGGACTATGTGTCGTTAAAGCAAATTGATGCCAGAATCCTGATTGTATCAACCCTAATTCGAATAATTGCCTGACCATCTCAAGGCTATCAATTGTTTCTTGAATGGTCTGGGTAGGATAAGCGTACATCAAATAAGCGTGCACCAAAATACCTGCTTCTGTAAAATTATTGGTGACTTGTGCGACTTGCTCAACCGTTACTCCTTTTTGAATAAGGGCTAACAGCCTATCTGAGGCGACTTCTAATCCTCCTGAAACGGCAATACAACCGGAGGCCTTTAGGAGTCGACATAAGTCTTTGGTAAAACTTTTTTCAAAGCGAATATTAGTCCACCAAGTCAATGTCAATTTTCTTTTTAATATTTCCAAGGCTACAGCGCCCATCAATGCTGGAGGTGCTGCTTCATCAACAAAGTGAAATCCGCTTTCGCCAGTTTGCTCAATCATAGATTCCATTCGATCAACCAACAATTTAGCTGTAATTGGTTCATAGATTTTAATGTAATCTAAAGAGACATCACAAAAAGTACATTTTCCCCAATAACATCCATGTGCCATTGTTAATTTATTCCAACGGCCATCACTCCAAAGACTGTGCATTGGATTTGCAATTTCAATCACTGAGATATATTGATCTAATAACAAATCTGAATAATCCGGCGTCCCAAGATCTGATTGTTTATAATCTTGTCGAATAGAAAAATTATTGTATACAACTTTATCTTCCTCTAGCAAGAAAGTACGTTTAAAAAAATTGCAATCCGGATTTGACGGTGATTGATCTAGAACATTTGACACTAATAGTTCAATAGGTAATTCTCCATCGTCAAGGGTGATATAATCAAAAAACTCAAAAACCCGAGTGTCGCTCAATGATCTCAATTCTGTATTTGGGAAACCACCGCCCATAGCAATCTTAATATCTGGGAAATTGGTTTTAATAAACTGAGCACATCTAAATGCACTATATAAATTCCCTGGAAATGGGACTGAAAAACAAACCAATTTCGGCTCTATTGTTTTTATTCTTTTATTAAGAATCGAAAGGCTTATTTCATCAATAAAAGTTGGTGCCTCTTGTAAATGTTCAAACAATTCATCAAAGGAATTGGCACTTTTTCCTAGTCGTTCAGCATATCGACTAAATCCAAAATTTTCATCTAAACAATCTTTTATAAAATCAGATAAATCCTCTAGGTATAATGTTGCTAAATATTTTGCCTTGTCTTGGACGCCCATTACTCCAAAAGCCCATTCCATATCATCTAATTGATCAAATCGAGCAGATTGAGGCAAGAAATTATCTGTACAAATTTGCCTTGCTAGTGTTTTCTGTTTTCCTTGCAAAAAAGAAACAACGGCATCAATAACCTGAAGATAATCCTGTCTAAGCGTATAAATTCGTTGAGCATTTATCGAATTTTCTAATGATGATATTTTTACGGATTCGAAAACACTTAATAATCCTTTTTTTGAAAAGATAGATAAGATTACTTCAATGCCTAAATCCATTTGGAAAGAGGAAACTGATTTTGTATTAAGAAAGCCTTTGAGGTAAGCTGTGGCGGGATATGGTGTATTAAGTTGAGTAAAGGGAGGAGTTATTAATAATAAATCTTTCAAGAATGTTTTGTTTTAATTCAGGGAAGAATAAACTTTGGTCATTAGTCATTGAGGGCTTTCCCAATGACTAATGACCATTTTAATTATCAGTTATCAAAATACCCTTGTTCAATTGTTAGTCCAGACTCTACTTTTTCTAATCGATTGGTAAACTCACTTAGCATAGACGTATCATTTTTTCTAGAATAAATTTCTTTAAGTGCATTTAAGGTTGCCTGATCACTTGGATTAAGTGCTTCTGCCCTTTGGAAATATGGTAAAGATTTGTCTAATAAACCCAGCATTTGAGATCGTTTTGCATTTGCATTTCTAATGCCTCTCGCGGTCTTATCATGCTCAATTGATTTGATCTCTTTTGTAAGAATTGCTGCATTATTATAATACAATGCACCAATATTATATAAAGCTGGCGCATAAGTACCGTCAATATCTAAAGCTCTTGTAAAATAACTCATTGATTGCTCAAAATGGTGCTTTGCTTGTGTGAAATTACCTTTTTCTGCTTCTGATTTTTGAAGCTCATTGTATACATGCCCTAAGGTAGCGTATAAGGAAACATTATTAGGATTCATTTCTATGGCTGATTCAAGTTTTGTAGTCAAATCACTCATTTTCCCATTCTTCAAGTAATAGTTAATCTCTTGAACCATTAAGCCTTCATCATCAGGAAAAAGTGTTCGGCCATCTTTTAGAACAGTTAAAGCTTTTGCTTCTTCACCTTTTGAATTATAAATATTATACAAACCTAGATATACTGCTGAATTATCGAATTGAGCATCCTTTAACTTTTCGTAATATTCAATAGCAGCATCTGGTTTATCTGCTTTATCCGCAGCTAAAGCTGTTTTGAGCAAATGCTGATTATATTCGCCTTTTTTATTTAAAATGGAAATATGTTCATTACTACTTAGAAAATCTCGGATATCAATAATCAACTTGAATGATTCATATGCCTTTTCATAAGCTTCTTGATTATAGGCTACTACCCCTTCATTCGAAATGAAAGTTGCCGTTTTTAATAACTCATCCATAGCATCACTTTTATCCCACTTTTTATCTGCTTTTTCTATGGTATTCCAGAAGGCTTCATAAGCTTTTACTGAAGCCTTAGGATGTGTTGGCTGGTGATTAGTGTTCACTAAAAAAATCTTATAATCTTCTAATGCTATTTCATTATATATCTCACCAGCTTTCATCCAGATTTTTACAGCTTTCTTATCATCTGCTTTATCGATCAATTGAATAGCATTCTTAATATTGCTTAATGCATCTTCCAATTTATCCTTATCATCGGATTGCTGGTATTTCTCAAATGATTTTTTGGCTTTTTTATAAAAACCAGATACATCCTGCGCGATTGTAGTTTGAGCTAATAAACATAAAAAACTAAGGCTAAAAATCAATTTTTTCATTGCAATTGAATTATAGATAATTGGAAAATATGTCGTTATACTGAGTTTTAACAGACCCCTTTACAGAAAGTAAGTGATCTACTAAAATAAAGTAATTTTACGAGCTATTTACATTAATGCAAACAGCTCGTAAAAAATTAGGCAGGAAATTAATAAGAATTTATTAAACTAAGGAACAGCGTATCAATAATTGTCCGATTTACACTAGTTCTTTTTGCACTACATTTCATCAAAAAAACTGGCCATAGAACCACTATTCCCAGTTTTTTTGACTTATTTAGTACAAAAATAACGTCGTCTAAACTGGACACTTATTAATTCCCTATCCCTTGGCGATAATCAGCCGTCAAAACAAGATTATTCTGACTCATCAGACACAACTTCATCATTATCATCGCTTTCATTTGTTTCATTTTGAGCATCTGTTGCTGTCTCTGTTGAACTTTCGTCACCTTCTGCAAGAATCGCTTCATCAACAATCTCTTCGTCTTCGTCTTTAATTACAACAGTAACATCAGCAATAGAATCTCCTTCATCTAAACGAATTAGTCTTACACCTTGAGTGGCTCGACCCATTACCCTCATATCTTCTACATGCATTCTAATAACTATACCACTTCTATTGGAAATCATTAAATCATCTGCTGTACTTACAGATTTAATTGCAATCAAGAAACCTGTTTTATCGGTAACATTCAAGGTCTTTACACCTTTTCCACCTCGATTGGTTACACGGTAATCATCTAATGCTGAACGCTTCCCATTACCTTTTTCAGATACAACTAATACACTAACCTCTGGATCAGATGGATCGACACTAATCATCCCAACAACACAATCATCCTCAAATGTTTCGGATAATCTAATTCCCCGAACACCTGCAGCAGATCGTCCCATTGGTCTAACTTTTGCTTCAGGGAATCGAATTGCTCGACCGCCTCTATTTGCTATTACGATTTCATTATTTCCATTCGTCAGTTTCGCTTCAAGAAGCGTATCTCCTTCATTGATCGTAATGGCATTGATTCCATTCGTTCTTGGACGGGAGAAGGCTTCAACGGAAGTTTTCTTAATCAATCCTCTTTTAGTACAGAAGACAATGAAGTTATTATTTAAAAATTCTTCATTTTTCAAATCCTCAATAATGATATAAGCTTTTACCTTATCATTTTTGGGTAGATTAATAATATTTTGGATAACACGACCACTTGAAGTTTTAGACGCTTCAGGAATTTCATAGGCTCTCAACCAAAAGCAACGACCTAATTCTGTAAACAGCAGCAAGTAATTATGCGTATTCGCAGTAAATAAATGTTCAATAAAATCTTCGTTTCTGGTTTTACTACCTTTTGAGCCTCTTCCCCCTCTTCCTTGTGCTCGATATTCAGAAGATTTAGTTCGCTTTACATATCCCAAGTGAGAAATGGTAATGACCACTTCTTCATTAGGTATCATATCCTCGATACTAATATCTCCAGCTGCATAGTTTATCTCTGTTCTACGTTCATCACCAAAACGTTCTTTTATTTCAGACAATTCCTCTTTAATGATATCTCTTTGCATGCCTTCATCTGCAAGGATCGCTTTATAATGAGCGATCTTCTTTTGAAGTTCATCATACTCGCTCCTTACTTTATCCCTTTCCAGTCCTGTTAGTTTTTGAAGACGCATCTCCAAAATCGCTTTCGCTTGTAATTCACTTAACTGAAAAGTATTCATCAAACCTTCTCGTGCAATTTCAACCGTTTTGGAAGCTCTAATCAAAGCGATTACTTCATCAAGGTGATCAAGTGCAATAAGTAAACCTTCTAGGATATGAGCCCTTTCCTCCGCTTTTCGTAGATCATAATTCGTTCTACGAACAATAACTTCCAGTCTGAATTTGATAAACTCAGTAAGCATATCTTTTAAATTCAGTACGACTGGTCGCCCATTTACAAGCGCAATATTATTTACACCATAAGAAGTTTGAAGTGGTGTAAATTTATAAAGTTGAGAAAGAATAACATTAGCAATTGCATCTCGCTTGATTTCAATCACGATACGCATTCCATTTCGATCAGATTCATCTCTAATATCAGAAATTCCTTCAACTCTTTTAGAATTGACTAAATCAGCAATTTTTATAATTAATTGCGCTTTATTGACTTGATAAGGAATCTCACTAACAATAATTGTTTCCTTCCCTGTTTTACTGGTAAGAATCTCTGCTCTGGCTCGTACGACAACCTTTCCACGTCCAGTTTCGAAACCTTCTTTTACCCCTGAAACGCCATAGATAATGCCCCCAGTTGGAAAATCGGGTGCTTTGATGTGTTGAGTCAATTCATCTATTGTGATATCCGGGTTATTTATAGTGGCCACAGTTCCATCAATCACCTCCGACAGGTTATGAGGAAGCATATTAGTAGCCATACCAACTGCAATTCCAGAAGCTCCATTTATCAAGAGATTAGGAATTCTAGAAGGTAGTACTGTTGGTTCTTTTAAGGAATCATCAAAGTTTAATTGAAAATCAACTGTATCTTTCTTAATATCTTCTAATAATTCATCACTTATTCTTTGTAGCCTAGCCTCCGTATAACGCATAGCGGCTGGACTATCACCATCTACTGAACCAAAGTTTCCTTGTCCATCGACTAATGGATATCTCAGTGACCAATCCTGAGCCATTCTTACCATCGCATCATATACGGAACTATCACCGTGTGGATGGTATTTACCAAGCACCTCTCCGACTACTCTTGCCGATTTTTTATGTGATTTATTATAGCGAAGTCCAAGATCTTCCATTCCATAGAGGATTCGCCGGTGAACGGGTTTTAATCCATCTCTTACATCAGGTAAGGCACGTGAAACGATGACCGACATTGAATAATCAATGTAGGCAGATTTCATTTCTTCCTCAATATTAATTGGGATAATTCTATCTTCTAAAGCCATTTAAATAGTTCTGGTTATTTGTATTCAGGGTGTATAAAAAACCACCCCATTTTCAACTTCGCAAATGTACAAAAACATATGCCATTTTTTAAATATTCAGGGTTAAGATATTTAGTTATTAAACGAGAAAAACGCCTATAAGTTGCTATTCTATTGACCTTATACCTGTAGTCTTATATTTCTATCTTTTCTACCATCAATTTAGACTATTTTTGAACAAGCTTCAAAACGAAAAAGCGGCAATTCCATTACAGAATCACCGCTTTATTTGGTTTTAAGGTTAATATTTTTAGATAAGAGTTCTTATTCTTTCATGGCCACTTTATAAGTGTCTGGATCATGTTGTTGTACCGTCCAATAATTATAGTCTCTTACCATTCTGTCAATATTTCTATATTCGAAATTCTTTTTGCCAACTCTAGTATTCAATGCTGAATAATCCTTGAATATTTTTTTCGCTGTACTCACATAGTCTTCTCGATCTACTTTCTCCAAATCGCCGTCTTCCGTAAGGATGTAATAATAGTATTTATAAGGTTTCTTAGGATTATCTCTAATTTCTATGTAATAGGTATAGAGTGTAATCAGTCCCTTTTCCTCTCTTTCCATAAATACAGTGGTAGAGGCAAAGATTTTTGGTGGATAATCAACTTTTTGGCGATCAAAATGAACCCATCTATTAACTGTTTTACCAATTTCATCAATTTCTTTCTCTTCAAAGCCATATCCTTTAAGGTCTTTTGGCTTGTAAACAGTTTTTTTATTGCTAGAGCCTTTATAAAAGACAACTTTAGTTTCATTATCAGTAATAGAACCGATAACAACTTTGCCTTCTATTCGTTCATCATTATTAAGGATGACATATCCTTGAACTTTACTTCCTTTTTTTGCAAATGTAGTGATAGAGAGCATTAAGCAGATTCCAATGAATAATAGGTTTTTCACTTTCATAGTATAATTAAGATTATGTGTGTTTTTGGGAGAAAACGTAATGAGAATATAGGTTATATAATGCGGGGGTATTAAAAACAGAGGGAAAAATTACTTTTTGTAAAAGAGAGGGGAATAGAAAGCAGACCTGACAGGTTTTGCTCTTAACTCTAACATAGTTTTGTTTTTGTTTTGCAAACCTGACAGATCTTTAGCTTCTACCGGTTAATTATGAGATGACCTCAGTCGCTTATGTATGCAATTTAGCTTGAGATAGAATATATTTTTATTGTTTTTACTGCTTATTGTGACATGATATTTTATCATCATAAATAAACAATTATAAATTATCCAATAATTAAACCAAGTTGAGTGGTTATGAAAAGTAAACTCCCCTTTAGACTACGATTAAAGGATGTAAGGATATTTAACCTCTAGTACATTTCTCTATTCGAATTGTTATTAAATTAAATTTAAAATGAAATTATAAATATATCATTATTCAAAATTCAAAATATTATTCTGCTAAATTCTGTGACTATATTCTTAAAATGAAACATGTTTTTTTATTAAAAATGTTTCCAAAGCATTGAACAAATTCATTAAATTCTTTCTAGAACCTTTACTCTTTCTCTCTACTTTGAAGGGTAAATAGCTATATTTGTCGGATATTTTGAGCTTTATAAATTATTATGCTAAAGAAGATACGTTCTTGATTTTTTGATCGTTTAATGATAAAGTTGTTTAATTAACTAAGGTTTCGGTTATTCATTTGAATTTCCCTGCATCACAGCAAAAGCGTTTATACAAATAAATCTGATTAATCGCTCTACATGGTGTTAAATTTGTAAAGGTCTTGTAGAAGTAATAATTCACAGAGATGTACAACACTAAGTTTAAGAATATGTTTGGTATAAAAAGAGAGGCATTTATTGTTGCCATAGTTTTTTTATTGTTTTCAATATCTAGTTCTGCACAATCACATAAAGGCAATTATAATTTCCTCGATTTTCAGCAAAAGCCCTATTATTTTGGGATAACATTGGGTTATAATGCTTCCAACTTCAGGATTTTTCATTCGAAAGAATTTATCCTTAATGATTCCATAAGTTCAGCTCAATCCGTAACTGGTCCTGGATTTAACCTTGGAATTGTAAGTAATCTAAAAGTTGGGCAATATTTTGATTTCCGATTTCTGCCTACCCTATCATTTGCTGAAAGAAATATTCGTTATACTTCTCCTTTAGAAACTAGGCCTCCATATAGTCGTAAAGTTGAATCCGTCTTGGTGGAAGTACCTTTTCATATAAGGTATAAATCTGCGCCTTATAATGATATGCGGCTTTTTATCATAGCCGGAATTAAATATAGCTTTGATGTAGCAAGTGATTCAAGAACTAGGCAAGCTGATGAACTCGTAAAGATATCTCCTACAGATTTTGCTTTTGAATATGGAGCCGGAATTCAATTCTTTTTCCCTTATTTTATCTTTTCACCCGAATTCAAAGTTTCACATGGTATAAGCAATATCTTAATATTTAATGATGATTTGGATCAATCCAATGTTATTCATAAAATTCTTTCTAGAACCTTTACCGTTTCGCTTCACTTTGAAGGATAGATTCTAAGATTTCTTTAAATTCCATACTTCGAGCCAATATTGATTGATTTTTGAATCAAAACGAATCTTGGACAAGCTCTAACATTTGCAATTATTATCTACAAATTGGATGAGTTCAGGAAAAAAAGTTTGAAACTCTTCATTATAGGCATCAAAATCTGCCTCTAAATGACTGAATGCTTCTGAAAAATTAGATGGGAAGGAGGTTCTTTCATCCATTTTTTGAAAAGTAAACAACATGCCTTTTTTGGTGCCATAAGCCTGAAGCCAATTTGCTTCAATCATACCGGGTAACCTTTTTTTGAGTTTTAAAGGCAACTCTTCCATTCGATCATTCAAGATTTCATAAATACTATTAGCGAATTGATCTAGTTTTTCTCCAGAATACCGCTGCCAATTCACTGCCAGCAAATAATCATAAAGTATATCTATTACTACCGGAGCATATTTATGGTGAAAAGGTTGCAAGCGATGAACACCTTGTTTTACTATTGGATGCTTATCTGTATAGGTATCTATTTGCCGGTGAAGATAAATGCCTTCCTGAATCGAAGAAGAATAATTTCCTACTTCATTATTTCTAATAAAATCAGCAATAAAATTCCCAATTAACAGATCTTCGTTATCGCAAGAAAGAAATATATGAGCTAGAAAATTCATGTATTGTGATGGTTGTTTAAAAAGTATATATTTGCAGCCTGAAATTTGCTGCAATGTTTTTTTGACAAAGGATCAATCGAAGGTAAACGTTTTATACTTCTTTGTCAAATGTCTCTGATTTTTTAAGTAATGCGCAATTTTATTATTCAATTTTGTTTTAAGAAAACGTAAAAAAAAAGAAATGGCTTTAAAATGTGGTATTGTTGGATTACCAAATGTGGGGAAATCTACCCTATTCAATGCATTAACTTCTGCTAAGGCTTTGGCTGCTAATTATCCTTTCGCAACAAAAGATCCAAATGTTGGAATGATAACTGTTCCAGATGCAAGAATGGACGAGTTAAGCAAATTGGTCAATCCTCAAAAAGTACAGCCAACAACGATAGAAATTGTAGACATAGCAGGTCTAATCAAAGGAGCTAGTCAAGGAGAAGGTTTGGGAAATCAATTCTTAGCAAATATCCGTGAGGTCGATGCAATTGTACACGTAGTTAGATGTTTTGATGATCCGAATGTCGTCCATGTCGATGGGAGTGTAAACCCAATTCGCGATAAAGAGATCATCGATACAGAATTGCTGCTTAAAGACCTTGAGATTGTTGAGAAACGCTTGGATAAACAAAAAAAGCAAGCTAAATCTGGGCAAAAAGATGAAGTCAAAAAGGCGGAAATCGTTGAAAAAATCAAGATACATC
>CBDICS010000014.1:0-137538 GCA_965277415.1 Saprospiraceae bacterium | reverse complement strand
CTAAGAACCTGTTTCAAAAACTACTTCCCAATCATCAACTTTTGGATAGACTGCTTATTTCCTTCAAACTGAATAGAAACCGCATATATTCCAGTGTTTAAATTGGGGATATTTAGAGTTGTTTGATTATTAAAGTTATCTACCTGATTTATAAAAACAACTTCGCCCAAAATATTATAGATGATTACTTCCTCGATTTTTTCAGCAGCGGCTATAGTCAATTCATTATGAACAAGTGGATTAGGGTACATATTAAAAGGCACCTCATTCAGTTCATTCGCACTCACTAAATTACATACACAATTGTGCGCGCCTAGACCACTAAAGTCATTTTTATAAGAAATATCCCAATTTTGATATGCCAAAGTATCCCCCAAAGCTGTAGCAACAATACCTGAGCCTCCAGCGATGTCTGGATTTCTGGTAAGGGATTTATCTCTGGTTATCCACTGTCCGTCAGCAGTTGCCCAACTATCACCTGGATCTTCACCTATAACGCCAATCACATCAATCACATTCGAACCATCAGACATTACCTCAGTTCCCGAAATCAATACGACGGCATCATTACCATTGAAATACAAAGAATTATTTATATCATATACCGGACAAAGAAATGCATCTGCCTTTCCTTCTAAATCTAACCATTCGTGGTATTCATTTCCATAAAGGTGCAAACCATTGGCATCGTATTGAACACTATAGATGGTATCTCCATCCATATCAAGTATAGGCTCACCAGTGACCTGGTCGATCAATACATCCCAAAGTTGATAACCATTCCAAACTGGCGTTTCAAAACCTGATCCTAAAGAATCTCTTTTATCCAAAACAACTACATAAACATCATATGGCTGGATCATCTCTGCTGGCAATTGAATACCTTCATATAAATTAGTTGCCGCATCGCCATTACTAAACCGTCCAACTGAATAAGCCGATAAGTCTATTGCAGTATTTGTAGGATTATAGATTTCTAAAGCTCGATTATTCCCGTATCCCTCTACGTATCCAGAGATAAAAATCTGACCGCACTGAGCGGATAATTGTAAAGTACTGATAATTGCAAAAATAAAAAGTAGAACTTTTTTCATGTCATATGAATTTGATGGTGAAAAAACAAATATAGGGCTTCAAAATGTGTAGATTACAATGGTTTTAAGCTTTCCTAGGTTCTAGCTCGCCTTTGCTTTGACGAATTGCAAAATTACTATAAAAAACTGCATTTCTTGTATTCAAAAAGGTTAATTTTCAGTTAACTGTCGGCGGAAGGTCAGGGGAGTCAGATAGTCAGGGGAGTCAGAAGGTCAGGTGGTCAGGGGAGTCAGGTGGTCAGATAGTCAGAGTAGTCAGATTAAGACCTCTGGCCTTCTGACTTACCTGACTTACCTGACTTACCTGACTTACCTGACTTACCTGACTTACCTGACTTACCTGACTTACCTGACCTCCTAACAATTTACTATATTTGCACCTGTGAAGGATAAGAGACCACTAGAACTCAACGAAGACTTTCGTTATGCACTTGATAAAATTGAAAAATCAGGTCAAAATGTATTTATTACAGGCCGTGCAGGTACTGGAAAATCGACTTTGCTACAACTTTTCAGAAATACAAGTCGAAAAAAAACAGTGGTTTTGGCACCAACTGGTGTAGCTGCCTTGAATGTAAAAGGCCAAACCATCCATTCTTTTTTCAACTTTCCTGGTAAACCATTACACAGAAAAGACATTAGAAGAAAAAAAAATCATAAACTTTATAAAAATATTGAGGTATTGGTCATTGATGAAATATCAATGGTAAGAGCCGATCTTTTAGACAGCATTGATTATTTTCTGCGTATAAATCGAGATAATATTATTGATCCTTTCGGTGGTGTGCAAATGGTTTTCTTTGGAGATTTATTTCAATTGCCACCAATCGTTTCTTCTGAAGCAGAAAAGGCTTTGTTTGAATCTTTTTATGATACTCCGTATTTCTTTTCGGCAAAGGTATATGAGGAAGGTTTTCAAATGGAGACTATAGAATTACGCAAAGCTTATAGACAAGAATCTCGTTATTTCCTTAGGCTATTAGAGGCCGTTCGACTCAATCAGATAGATTATGATGATTTGGACGATCTGAATGAAAGACACGAACCTGATTTTGTATCAGAAGACTTTTATATTACGCTTTCTCCAAGAAATGCGGTAGTTGATCAAATAAACCAGCAAGCACTCAAAAGAATTCAAGACCCAGAATTAACATTCACTGCTACGATAAACGGTAATTTTAATCCAAAACTATTTCCAACAGAGCCTATACTGCGTTTGAAATTAGGCGCTCAGGTTATGTTTGTAAAAAATGATCCTAAAAAGAAGTTTGTTAATGGTACAATTGGTAAAATTCTAAGACTTGATCCTGATAATATTCGGGTACTCATTAGCGATAAAAATGGAGACCGTCATATTGATGTTGAAAGATTAGAATGGGAAATCAAAAAATACAAATTAGATAAAGAGGATGAGACTAAAATTGAATCTGAAACGCTTGGCACATTTAAACAATATCCACTTAAATTAGCCTGGGGCATTACAATTCACAAAAGTCAGGGGAAAACATTTGACAGAATCATCATTGACCTTGGCCGTGGCGCCTTTGAACATGGGCAAACCTATGTTGCGCTTAGTCGATGTCGAACATTAGAAGGCATTGTTTTGAAACAAAAAATCAGACCGCAGGACATTATGGTTGATGATAGAATTGTTGAATATTATGAAACGAATCGCTGACGTTTTTTGCCAAATTGAATCTAATTTTCAATCATTGAATATTTGTACACAAAATGGATCAACAAATTGAGTACTACAAAAAAAGAGCTCATGAATACGAAGACATAATTGTAAAATTATAAGTGCCACATTAGGCTTTATTCAAAATAATACCGAGTTTTAGCAACACAATGTCCAAGAAAAAAATAGGTTTTTGGCCCAGTACTGCTTTGGTAACGGGAAATATGATCGGTTCTGGTATCTGGTTGCTGCCTGCTTCATTAGCGGTTTACGGTGGAATAAGCCTAATTGGTTGGTTATTTTCTTCATTAGGTGCTATTCTCTTAGCCATTATCTTTGGACATCTGAGTCGGCTATTACCAAATTCAAACGGAGGCCCATATGCTTATACAAAGGAGACTTTAGGAGAATTTCCCGCCTATTGGGTCGCTTGGGGTTATTGGATTTCTATCTGGAGTACTAATGCTGCTATTGCTGTTGGCTTGGTTGGTTATCTAGCTGTTTTTTTTCCAATACTAAATGAAAGTCCATTAGCTGCAATCCTTACTGGCTTATCATTTATTTGGTTATTTTCTTGGATCAATACTAAAGAAATTAAAACGGTCGGATTGATTCAGTTGACCACCACGATACTTAAAATCACACCAATCATCCTAGTCGGTCTTTTTGGTATATTTTATTTAAATACTGATCATTTTATTCCGTTTAACCTAAGTAAGGAATCCGATTTATCAGCCATTACAACCACGACAATGCTGACCCTTTTTGCATTTCTAGGCATGGAAAGTGCAACCATACCAAGTACTAGTATTGAAAACCCTGCCTCTACCATTAGAAAAGCTACGATAGTTGGAACGCTAATTACGGTTGCTGTTTATATACTCAGCTCAGCCGCAATCATGGGTATTATACCGCCAGAAACTTTAGCAAAATCCAGTGCCCCATTTGCAGATGCCGCTGCTTTATTCTGGGGCGAACCAGCAAGATATCTCGTTGCTGGAGGAGCCGTCATTTCTACTATTGGTGCCTTAAATGGGTGGATTTTGATTCAAGGGCAGATTCCAATGGCAGCCGCACAAGACAAACTATTTCCAAAAATATTTGGCAAAGTTAATAGGAAGGGAGCGCCGGCTATTGGAATTCTTCTTTCCAGTATATTGGTCTCCATACTAATGATGCTTAATTATTCTAAAAGTCTAGTAGAAGCATTTACTTTTATGATGACTTTATCAACCCTTTCGGTGATTACCCCGTATATATTTTCGACCGCAAGCTTTGCTATTTTAACATTGTCAAAAAAAGAAAAGAACAAAAATGGAAAACTCCTCCTTGCATTCTTAGCCTTTTGTTTTTCTATTTGGATTATTATTGGTTGTGGGCAGGAGACTGTATTTTGGGGCTTTATCCTTTTGATGACAGGAATTCCATTTTATGTGCTGCTTAAAAGATAAATCGCAGTGGAAAATTTCACATTCTTTGATACACTGAATACCTAATTACCTTTCTTTCCAAAATACAAACTCAGATAGAAAGATATTCATTATTTTTTTATATTTTTAAAACATTATAAATTTAAAATTCAAATCCATGAAATATTTTAACCTCTTAATGGTGGTTTTATTATGTTGTTTTGTTTCCTTTTCTTCTTGTAATAGTGGAGAAGCTGATCGCAAAGACGATGCTAGAGAATCTCTAACTGTTCCACAAACGCCTTCAAGTACTACAGCGACTACACCTAGTCCTGAACCTGCTCAAAATGCAGCTGGAGTTTGGCATTATACCTGTACTGCTGGATGTTCTGGTGGAGCTGCATCTGCGGGAACTTGTAGCCAATGTGGTGGTGCTCTAGCCCATAATCAGGCTTATCATGCTCAAAACAATGCTACTTCTACCCCTTCTACTACAGCTCCTATCGCTCCAAATAATCCGACTCTGAAGCCTCCAAGTGCAACAACACCTGAGCCTGCTCAAAATGCAGCTGGAGTTTGGCATTATACCTGTGGAGCTGGATGTTCTGGTGGAGCTGGATCTGCGGGAACTTGCAGTACATGTGGAGGAGCACTTGCTCATAATCCAGATTATCATAAATAAACAAGTTAGTTGTTGGTTATTTACGAATAACCAACAACCAATAGCTACAAATCTTATTGAATAGTTACTGTTATAGTAGCTGAACCTTCATTATCTGAAGCATCATTAGCAGATATAGTAAGCGGGTAGTCACCTGCTTGTGTAGCTGGATCCAAGATAAGATTATATTCAAGAGCATGAGCCGTTGGGCTATCAAAGGTAGAAAGTGAATCTCTGAATCCTAAATCTGTTTCTATAATAATGAACTGAAGTTCAGTATCATCAGCAACAGCACCAGTCACTTGCATCGTATCACCAGCATTAAATACAGCTCCATCCGCTGGTGTCAAAATAGTTACTTGTGGGGCTAAGATATCTCCAATGTCTCCATCATCTTCACAAGAATTAATAAATAGGCCAATCGTAAGTACACACGTTAACAACAATAATTTGTTCATTACAAAACTAAATTTTATGGTTTAAAAATTAAATTATGGAGGGTTTCTCCTTCTAGTTATTTTTTACGATACCATAACGATTTTAATCTTCGATTCGTCTCTTTCAAATATAAATTTATTGAGATTTATACTAGGCATTAATTTTTCGTTTCTAAGACATTTTAATCGCATATTATTTCATACCTTAATTTCTTTGCATAGAACTTGTTCAAAAATTAATTTAAACATGCTCTAAGTATAATTGAAATCCTTGATAAGAATAAAAACCAAATGAGCGCAACCAAATACATTATTGTCGGAGCTGGACTAGCAGGATTAATTACAGCTTATGAATTACTAAAAAAAGGAGAAAAAGATTTTATCATCCTCGAAGGAAGAGATAGAATCGGTGGAAGGATTTACACTGATAATGGTATTGATCTTGGAGCTACTTGGTTTCAAAATCACCACCAACATTTATTGAAACTAATTACAGACTTAAATATTCCGAAATTTAGACAATATTCTATTGGAAAAGGTGTCTTTGTTTATAGTTCAATGGCGCCCACCCAATATTTTGATAATGGAGGAAATGATACCGCAGCTTATAGAATCGCGGGAGGATCTATTGCATTGATAAAAGCTCTAGCAAAACCTCTTGAAGACAAGATCCAAGTCAATGTATCTGTTAAAAGCCTTACAGCATCAGGCAATCAAGTCATTGTACAAACGAATAATGGACAGTTCATTGCAGAAAAGGTAATCCTTGCAATTCCTCCTAAAGTCGCGGTTCAAATTCAATATGAGCCAAGTCTCCCTCCCCCTTTAATTGATGCAATGTCTAATACACATACCTGGATGAGTAATGCGATCAAGGTTGGGATAACTTATGAAAAACCTTTTTGGAGAGACAAAAATTTATCAGGAACGATCATCGGTCATGTCGGTCCAACAATTGAGCTATATGATCATTCTGATGCAACAGAAACCAGATATAGTCTCATGGGCTTTATCAATGAAGGTTTACGGGATGACACCTTAGAAGACAGACAAGAACGTATTATCAATTATATCGAAAAACACCTTGGCCCAGAAGCTCGAAACTATATCCAATATTATGAAAAAGATTGGTCTGTAGACCCTTTTACTTCTAATGAAAAACTAAAGTCTGTTTATATCAGTCCAAAATATGGGAATCCTCTGTTTCAAGATTTTTATATGAATGATAAATTGTTTTTCTCCTGTGCAGAGACAGCCTCTGTACATGGTGGCTATATGGATGGCGCCGTTTTAAGTGGTATTAATGCTGCTAAAAAATTGTTAGGGATTGGAAGAAGCTCAGAAACCTTTTAGATATGGTAAAGAAAAGTACTCTACCTCTTATTGTCTTTGCTCAATTTGCTTGTACTTCTTTATGGTTTGCAGGTAATGGTGTAATGAATGACCTTGTTCAAAGTTTTCAATTAGTTGAAAGTGCCCTAGCCCACCTAACTTCAGCTGTACAATTCGGTTTTATTAGTGGTACACTCGTTTTTGCCTTCCTCTCTATAGCAGATCGCTTTTCCCCTTCAAAGGTGTTTTTTATGAGTGCAATATTCGGGGCACTATTTAATTTTGGGATAATTTGGGATGGCAATAATTTGACAAGTCTATTGATCTTTAGATTCCTAACAGGTTTCTTTCTCGCTGGTATTTACCCTGTTGGAATGAAGATCGCCTCAGATTATTATAACAAAGGCTTAGGTAAATCTTTAGGCTTTTTAGTGGGCGCTTTAGTATTGGGCACTGCCTTTCCGCATTTACTAAAAGGATTGGGTTCAGAAGTACCTTGGCGTATAGTATTAATATTTACTTCTGCTTTGGCGGTTATAGGTGGTTTATCAATTTTATTCTTTGTTCCTGATGGCCCGTTCCGAAAGATGAGTCAAAAACCTCAATTCACTGCTTTTCTAAAGGTTTTTAAACATCAACCATTTCGTGCTGCTGCATTTGGGTACTTTGGACATATGTGGGAACTTTATGCATTTTGGGCATTTGTACCTTTTATCTTGGATAATTATCTAAGCTCAAATCAAAGCGCTAATTTCAATATCCCACTCTGTTCTTTTATCATTATTGGCGCTGGTGGCTTGGCATGTATTGCTGCCGGTTATATCTCTCAAAATATTGGATTAAAGAAAACGGCGTTTTTTGCCCTATGTTTATCATGTGCCTGTTGTTTGTTTTCTCCTTTAGCTTTTAATTTTAGTTCGCCTGCTCTTTTTCTAGTTTTCCTAGTTTTTTGGGGAATGACTGTAATTGCCGATTCGCCCCTATTTTCTACATTAGTAGCCAATAATGCTGAACCTGAAATAAAGGGAACCGCTTTGACCATTGTCAATTGTATTGGTTTTTCAATTACGATTGTTTCTATTCAATTATTGAATACGCTTTCCACTATTGTAAATGAACAGAACATTTTTATTCTATTAGCAATTGGACCTATCTTTGGCTTGATTGCATTATTGAAACCGGTTAAAGGCTAGAGCTACTAATATTAAGCGCTTAAATCCTTCCACCAAAGAAAAGTTTTCTGTACCTTGATCCAAATCATTAAGTTCATGTTTAAGAGAATAAACCAATTAATTAAAGTTGTCTTTCTCCTCTTTTTTTCTATTAATTTATATGGACAGGACAGCTTGAATATTTCCTCTAAAAACATTGGTGTCGAGTACTTTGGAGAATTAGTCTTTCATCCGGGAATAAGACTTGATATAGGCTTTCCTTTTTGGACGAATAAAAAATTTCAGGAAAGAAAAAATCAATCTATTCAACAACAATTGATCCTTCGACCAAAAATCGGCTATTATAATATATATAAATACACCAATAACTTTTTCATTGGATCGGATTTAACATTACAATTCAGGACTATAAAGCCTCTTAAAAAAAAGGTTTTTTATTTTGAATCAAATTTTGGCCTGGGCTATTTGCGTTATGCTTACATAGGGACGATTTACGAATCAACTACAAATGGGAGTTTTGAGGAGAGAAATACAGGTGGTGGGAATGCCCTAATGGTTTCAACCGGTTTTCTCGTCGGCGGAAGTTTACCAATTAAAGATATAGAATGGATAGCCGGTGTAGAATACTTTTTTGAATTTTCAGAAGATAAACTAATTATTCAACATCCAAGTGTTAGACTTGGTTTTAGAATTAACTTGAAACGATGAAAAACACCCTCTTAATACTATTCATATTATCATTTATTGCTTGTAAGGAAGAAGATTTATTCCAGGAAAATACCAGACTCGGATTATGGTTACAACACAATGGGGCAGATATGCCAATAGTAGTAGAAGGGAATACAAATTCGAAAATATTTATTCTCTTGATTCACGGAGGCCCTGGTGGATCAGCCCAAACCTTCAATGGCTTCTTATCTCCTTTCTCTGATTTACTCGAAGAAGATTATGCAATGGTGTATTGGGATCAACGCAACTCGGGCATGTCAAGAGGCGAATGGGATGAATCAAAAATAACTATTGAACAGCATACTGAAGACCTTGACCAAGTCATCGAATTATTAAAGTTTAAATTTGGAAATGAGATAAAAATCTTTCTAAGTGGGCATAGTTGGGGCGCTTATTTAAGTCAAGCTTATTTATTAGATACCAATCGTCAAAGTAAGGTCAAAGGCTGGATCAATATGAATGGGCTCAATCATAGAAACCAAAACATCAAAGACGCCCTCAATAGAATGGAAAATATTGCTATTGAACAAATCGCTTTGAATAATTCAGTAGATGATTGGAATGATCTGCTTACAAATGTTCAGATTGAAGCCAATAAGAATATTTCCGTTTATGATAATGAAAGTGAAAATATTGTTTTTTCACTTATAAGAACGGCAGAAGACATTATTCTAAGAGATGATCTATTAAGCTTAAATGTTGCATCAACTTTTTCTTCTACTTACAAACACAATGTCCATCCTTTTTTGCTTAGCCTCAATAAAAGAACCCTTAGTATATTAATCCCACAGATGTACGATTTTGATCTTTTCATTGATCAAAATTTGGTTAATATTCAATTGCCCAGTATTTTTCTATATGGCATTTACGACGTTCGAACCTCATTCGCTCAAGCAGAATATGTGATGGAAAGGATTTCTACAGATGAAGAAGATAAAGAATTGAAATTGTTCCAATTATCGGGGCATTCTTCTCCTGCAAACGAACCAGATGGTCTTGTAGAAGAAATTAAAATCTTTATCGAAAAGTATAAATAAAATATTGCTGAAATATAGAATCTTTTATTGGATTTTATATCTTGGAAGTGGAGTTAAATGATTTCGTTTGACTAAGAAAGAAATGATTTACTAAACTTACTGAGCTATTTTAGTCTGGTTAGTTTAGTAAACCTACACCAAACGATTTCTTTTAAAACCTTAGAAATATTGGATGATAACAAGAGCATGTTTAAATTAAAAATTATGGACAAAGCTTTAAAAACAATGATTGACAATATGCCTGAAAAAACGGGCAAATCTTTAGAGGAATGGTTCAAAGTGTTGAAACAACAGACTTTTTCGAAACACTCAGAAGCTGTTAAATTCTTAAAGACAGAACACGGTGTAACACATGGATTCGCCAATACCATTGTTCATTTATCAAAAGAAAATCCTGACACGTCCGATGATCTTTTGGTCAATCAATACAAAGGCAAAGAAACGCTAAAGCCTATTTATGATAAGCTAATTGCCGAAATCGATAAACTAGGAAATGATATTACAAAAACGCCTAAAAAAGGAAGTGTAAGTATCATTCGAAAAAGGCAGTTTACCCTTATCAAGCCAGCTACTAAAACGCGTATCGACTTGGGCTTAAAATTAAAAGGAAAACCTTTAACTGAACGTTTAGAAAACTCCGGACCTTTCGGTACCATGTGTACACATAGAGTCAAAATTTCTACAGTTGAAGAGGTAGACAAAGAGTTAATGGGATGGATTAAAGAAGCTTATTTGATGGCTGAGTAAGTGGTGATCAACCTTTCAGGTTTTGTGGTCAATGCTTCGCATTTTGTGATCGCTTCGCTTGTGATCGTTCCTTTGGAACTTGTGATTGCTGCGCTTGTGAGTGTTCTTACATAAGTTTCAATATTATACTGAGTAGAACTGTGTATATAAGATAAAATAATAAATTCTAAGAATTATGTCAACTACCTGCTTTTCAAAAGCAACGCTTACTTTTTTAAAAGATTTGAAAGAAAACAATAATCGAGAATGGTTTGCTGAACATAAACCTCGCTATCAAACGGCACATCAAGAAATGAAAGATTTTAGTGCTAATCTGATAAATAAGATGAGTCACCATGATGAGATTGAGAGCATTCGACCTTATCGAATTTATCGTGATGTTCGATTTTCAAAAAACAAAACACCTTATAAAAACAATCTGGGCTGCGGTATGAAACGTGCAACCAAATGGAAACGCGGAGGATATTATTTTAATATTGAACCGGGTAATAATTTTGTTGCTGGTGGTTTTTGGGGCCCGAACCCTGCTGATCTTAAAAGAATTCGGCAAGAAATCGCCAATGATGATAAAGAACTCCGAAAAATCATTAATTCAGCAGCATTCAAAAAAAAATTCGGACTACTTAAAGGAGATCAAATCAAAACATCACCTAAGGGTTTTTCTAGAGATCACAAAGCAATAGATCTTTTGAGGTATAAGCAATTTTTAGTAAGTCATCCTTTTACTGATAAACAGGTATGTACGCCCGGTTTTGTAAATGAATTGTCTAAGGCATTTAAATCTATGCGGCCATTCTTTAATTATATGAGTGAGGTATTGACTACTGATGAGAATGGGGTGCCGATTTAGTGATGGGGTGATCAATGCTTTGCATTTTGTGATCGCTACGCTTGTGAGAAAGTGATCAACCTTTCAGGTTTTGTGATTGTTCCTTCGGAACTTGTGATCGCTGCGCTTGTGAGGGGGTGATCGTTCCTTTGGAACTAGTGAATTTTTCTATTAAGATTAACTAATCTACCTTAAATTTAGACTATGAGAATTCTCGGTTATATAGAACATCCAGCATTAAAGATTACTGTTTTTAAAATGGATACACGCATCACTGTTAAATTTGAAACTGCTTTACATGAACAGTCTTATAAGTTTAGAGTTAGTGATCAAATCAACCATATAGAGCATGTAAAAAAACTAGTTGATAAAAAATTCATTGAGGGTGTTTTAGATAATTTTAAAATGCAACATCGTACTCAATCTCAGGCGATGGAAAGGTTCATTGAATTTGATGAAGAAGAGGAATTTGATGATATCGTTTAGGGGGTGATGATCAATGCTTTGCATTTTTTGATCGCTGCGCTTGTGAGAAAGTGATCAAGCTTTCAGGTTTTGTGATCGTTCCTTTGGAACTTGTGGCCGCTGTAATTGTGAGAGGTAAGCGAGTTTTAGAAAACAAACCGAATTCCATTTCTTAGGTTATAAACTGTATTTTCCACCTCTTCAGGTACCCTTGAATCATAAGTAATATTAAAGGAAGTAGTGAATGATAATTTACTCGTTAGTTTTATTGCTAAAGTAGTTTGTGAGGAAAGTCTCAAATCATTGAAATCATTCAAAACAGGCTGGAAATAAGAAGTACTTGAGAGCCGGGCATTTGCAAATGGTTGAATAGAAAAAGAAAAATAATTACTCAACCTATGGTCTCTAAATTCTCTCTCCGGATCATTTTCTTTGTTATACTCCTGCATATAAGCAATTCCTAAGTGTGCATGATGTTTCTCTTTTTTAAAAATGGTTAACCTAAAGCCGGTACCTACTAAAAAACGCAATCGAAGATTTAGTCTTTCATTATATTGGCTTTGCGTAAATGACTCAAAAGCAAATATTTGATTAATTCGATAATTATATCTGAAATGTTGAAATCCATTATTGATAAAATCTTGTTTATTGGCTTGAAAAAGATTGAATCTGGACAATGATAAAAACCAATGTTTTCCTTTTACAAATTCAATACTAGCCCCTCCATGAAGATTGATAATGGAATTCCCATTCTCTGTAAGGTTAAATCCAAGATCTATTAATCCATACCAGGCTGAAGAATCCGCATGATTTATTCTTCTATCTTCTATGTTTACAATTTGTGCTTGAACTTGAAAAGACAGAACACACATTACCATCAGAATGACAAACTTTAGAGAAGGTTGCATTATTATTTTTCATTTGGTTGCTCCAAAGATACAATGAAGTTGTTCAATTGATCAAACAAACAAACTACTTATTTATTAAGATTTCTTTTTCGAAATAAAATACTGTAAACCTATAATCAAGCCACTAGTGTTTTGACTAAATATTATATCAGAAAACGATTTATTGAAAAGATGAAGTCGTTCAATAGAATAACTTATATCCAAGCTTACATCTTTGCTTATAAAATTACTTATACCAATTTTTCCTCCATAATTAATTCGGTTATTATTGAGATACTTTTGGTTCATTTCACTCAATTCGATCGTATACCCCGTATTTAGCTCCAAAAACATTTTTTTCTTTTTACCTATATTGATGTAGTATCTTGAAAAAGGTTGGAATCCGATATTAATTATCTGATAAAGTTGTGTAGCTTGATATTGAAACATTAGGCCCATAGCCCAGTTTCGCTTGAAGAATACGCCTAGCATAGGCTGAACATTTTGTATAAATAGCAATCTATTATTTTCCCTCTTCGGAATTTCGAAAATACCACCAATAAACCATAAACCCTTTGAAAGTATTTCTCTATAATCAACAGGTCTATTTTTCGGATTCGCTTTATATCTAAAAAAATATTGCAATCCAATATCTATTTTAAAATAGTCAAAACGGTTTCGAAAACCAGAATTAGGTATTTTTCTTTCATTAAAAAAAGAATAAGTAAACTGAGATTCAAGCGCCAAATGTTGACTCAGGAAAAAGTCAATTCCAAAAGATAGATTTGCAGAAACATCCTTACTCTTATCCCTTCTAGATCCTACATTAATCGCGGAGACATCTCCATTTATCCATTTCGCTTCTAGGTACAATCGACCTCTTTTTATGGTGTCTTTAAAATAGAATCTGCCGAAAAATTGATTTTCTACTCTTGCAAAGGTATTTCTAACATTCATTCCAATCCCTGTGCCTACCATCCACTGCTCAGTAATAAAATACCCAAGTGCAATTTTTAGATCAATCGAAGAAACATCATAATTATCAACAGTTTGATTAATCATTTCTCCAGTCCCATTAATCATCCAATCTCCTTGCTTAATTTGAGCAATTGATGTATTACAAAACAATAATAAAAAAAGAAAGGAAAGGTGTTTCATAGCTTCTTAAATTAATCCATTGTTTACCTTGATATAAAATCCGTATGAATTCTATAAACCTAATAACGAAATCAAAATACATTTAGCATTCCAATTTATTTTTTAAGAATCCTATAAATACCTCCAAACCAGTTTCAAAGTTATTGTTATTATTGATCACTAGATCCGCATCATCTTGATAAGGTTTGATATACTTTTCGAAGGTTGGTAAGACATGATGTTCATAGCGATACAGGACATCATCAATCGGATAATTTCGTTCGATCTGATCCCGCTTAATCCGTCGGATAACTTTAAGATTCTCTTTAGCATGCAGAAACACTTTCAAGTCTAAAATCTTTCGAATTTTTTTAAAATGAAATACAAAAATACCCTCAACGATAATGATAGGAGCAGAATGGAATGTCAACATCTTAGATTCAGCCTCTTTATTATTAAACGTATATTCTTCCCTCGTCACGGTTTCTCCATCTACTAGACTTTGGATATCATTCAAAAATTCTTTCTTATTAATTGATTTTGGTATATCAAAATTTTCGATGCCTTCTGAATCTTTCGACTGTTCTTTTCTTGGTCGATAATAGTCATCCTGCGAAATTATACACACTTTATCATTAGGAAACTCCGCTCGAATCTTATTGATAAATGAAGTTTTGCCAGAGCCACTTCCTCCCGTTATTCCAATCAGGTATGGTTTACTTTTCATAATTAGTTTTTAATCCTCAGTACAGCGTAAATTAAATTCTGTTGCGTTTTGGTTGAGGCTATTTTTTGATTTGACGACTCAAATGTGACGCGAATAGCCTTAGCTATTTAAGGAATATTTGAGGATGTTCAAATCGAAAAAGAGACCACCAAAAGCAAGTTTAATTATTTTACGGTGTACTAAGTCCCATAAAGTGAACAAAAATAAGGAATAGGATTGAACTTTCAGAACTTATGATCGTTCTTGCATGGCAATTGCAAGATTGGTTTCAAACCTTGAATTATTGGCTGGTGATCGCTACACTTGTGATATGGTGATCGGCTAGACCTTGTGAAATCGCCCTGAAGCGACCTCACAAGGCGTAGCCGATCACATGGACCTAGCCCGATCACATGTGAAACGATCCTGATTAGAATCTTGCGATTGCCATGATCTCTTGAGCCCTTAATTTGGCGTTTTCGATAATTTATCGTAATATTCCTGTTTAAACGAAGAAACAATTTTACGAAAACTACTATGGAAAGATTTACAGGGATCATTGGTATTATAGTTTTATTGGGTTTTGCTTACCTGATAAGTAATAATCGAAAGCAAATTAATTATAAATTGGTTTCAGTAGGTCTAGCCTTACAAATGGGTTTTGCATTATTCATCTTAAAAACCCCACTTGGACTCCCCTTCTTTAATTTTTTCGATAAATTGATAAAAGAACTACTTGCGTTTTCTGACAAAGGAGGAGATTTTCTATTTGCCTCATTTGTTACCAATCAAGTAGAGGTTCCATTGATTAATTTTGCGGTCAGGGTCTTACCAACTATTATATTCTTTTCGGCACTCATTGCTATTTTGTACCATTTGGGCATTATGCAGTTTATTGTAAAATGGATTGCAAAAGTGGTGCAGAAGACAATGGGCACCAGTGGTTCTGAAACACTCAGTGTTGTGGGTAGTATCTTTGTTGGTCAAACTGAAGCACCGCTACTGGTCAAACCTTATGTTGATCGAATGACCAAATCAGAATTGATGACCATCATGGTCGGTGGATTTGCAACTGTTGCAGGTGGAGTTATGGCAATTTATGTTGCTATGTTGAGTGACATTCCTGGTATAGCTGGTCATTTAATGGCGGCTTCTATAATGAGTGCTCCGGCAGCAATTGTGGTTGCTAAGATTATGTACCCAGAGACAGAAGTCTCTGTAACTAAAGGTACGCTCTCCATTGAAGTGGAAAAAACAGCAGATAATGTCATGGAAGCACTGGGAGATGGCGCTACCGATGGACTAAAACTTGCCGCTAATATTGGTGCGATGCTTATTGCCTTTGTTGCTATGGTGGCCATGATCGATGGTTTATTAAGTTTTGCGGATACCTCTTTGGCTGAAATTTTAGGCTATATATTCCGCCCATTAGCCTGGTGTATGGGTGCTCCTTGGGATGAAGCAAAAACCTTGGGTACGCTATTAGGTGAGAAAATCGTGCTCACAGAATTGATCGCATACAAAGATTTAAGTACGATAAGAGCGGCAGGCGAACTATCTGATCGAACGGCTATTATAGCAAGTTATGCCCTTTGTGGATTTGCTAACTTCGCATCCATCGGTATTCAAATGGGTGGAATCGGAGGTATTGCTCCAAATCGGAAAAAAGACATTTCTAAACTAGCTCTAAAAGCTATGATCGGAGGTGCTATTGCTTCATGGATTACAGCTAGTATCGCTGGTATATTGATATAAAATTATTTGATGATTTGTCAAGAATAGAAAGCTGTTGGTAGAGGATAATCAAATTCTACTAAAAATAAAGCAACAAAAGTCGAGGTGACTTGTCATTAGTCTATTGTATTGTGAACACTACATTTCTCGTAGTTTTCTTAGAATTTCTTGATCAATAATTCTTAATTCAATTATCAATGACTATTAATAAAATCCTCTGGCCTTTCTTTATCTTATTATCTGTGCTCATCGGATTGTATCCAATCATATATCTTGTTGTCGATATGACTGCTGAGAATGGATTTCTTTCTTCAAAAGGGGCAGAAATTCTGGGTAGCCAAATTTGGAATATTGCTTTTTATGTACATATTCTTGCAGGTGGTTTATCCTTACTAACTGGTTGGTCTCAGTTCAGTAAAAAGATTAGAAGCAAGTACCTTAATTTTCATCGAAACCTAGGTAAAGTTTATTTAATTTCAGTACTGCTTAGTGGCTTGACTGGTTTTTATATTGCGATCTATGCCAATGGAGGAATGATTGCAAAATTAGGTTTTGCGACACTTGCCATTTTGTGGCTTTTTACAGCATGGCAAGCATATACTTCTATAAAAAAGAAAGATGTCCTTCAACATCAAAATTGGATGATTAGAAACTATGCCCTTTCTTGGGCAGGTGTGATGCTACGACTTTGGATTCCATTTTTCCTCATTGTTTTTGGATTGGAATTTATACTTGCTTATAAGATTATTGCATGGTTTTCATGGGTTCCGAACCTATTTGTTGCACAATGGATTATTAGTAGAAACGGAAAAGATTAAGTATCGTTCCTAAAGTCCAGCTTAGTATTACACAACAAACTTCAATCGTTCTCCCTTTTTCGACTCATCAAAAACGCCATCATGGTAGGCGAGATGGCCACTAACGATCGTACTCATCACTTTACCCTTAAAAGTATGCCCTTCAAATGGAGACCAATTGCATTTATAATAAATATTGTTTTTAGTCACTTTCCATTCTTTCTCCAGATCAAAAAGTAAAAGGTCCGCCCAATTTCCTTCTTCCACATAACCCCGTCTTCTTACATTAAAACACTCTGCAGGCGCATGACACATTTTTTCTACTAATTTTTCTAAACTGATCATGCCTTTATGGTAAAACTCCAACATTACATTAAAAGAGTGTTGGATCAATGGCACACCAGATGGTGCAGAAACATAATTATTCTCTTTTTCTGACCAAGTGTGAGGTGCATGATCTGTAGCTATAATATCTAATCGATCATCCAATAATGCCGGGAATAATGCTTCTTGGTGTTTTCGTTCTTTTATCGCAGGATTACATTTGATTTGCGTTCCCAAGGTTTCATACTGATCTGCATTAAAGTATAAATGATGCACACAAACTTCAGAAGTAATTCTTTTTTCCTTCAAAGGGATATCATTTCTAAACAAGTCCAATTCATCAGCAGTAGAGATATGCAAAATATGAAGGCGTGTATTGTGTTTCTTGGCCAATCCAACTGCAAAGGAAGAGGATTTGTAGCATCCTTCTACAGAACGGATAACCGGATGCAAAGCGATTGGAATATCATCACCATACTTTTCTTTATACTTAGCCAAATTACCTCTGACCGTTGCTTCATCTTCACAATGTGTCGCAATCAGCATTGGTGTTTTTGAAAACAATTGTTCCAAAGTATTGGGATTATCCACCAACATATTGCCAGTACTTGAGCCCATAAAAGCCTTTATACCACATACTTCTTCTGCATTCGTTTTAAGCACTTCTTCGATATTATCATTCGAAGCCCCCATAAAGAAGGAATAATTAGCCAGTGAACGATTATTAGCAATATCGTATTTGTGTTGCAATAATTCCTGAGTGATCGCCGGAGGCTTTGTATTCGGCATCTCCATAAAACTGGTTACACCTCCTGCCACTGCAGCTTTAGGCTCTGTATACAAATCTGATTTATGAGTCAATCCCGGTTCTCTAAAATGGACTTGATCATCAATAATACCAGGCATTAAATACTTTCCTTCAGCATTAATTTCTATATCGCTAAATGTATCAATCTGCTTATCTATACGATCAATAAATCCATCTACAATCAATAAATCATTGACCGAAATCTTTCCTCTATTAACTATTTGAGCACTTTTGATTAATATCCGCTTCATTCTTATTTGTTTTATAGTGCGAAATTATAAAAATCTTGGAATCTGTCTAAGAAAATGTCATGGAAATAGTCAGAGGGTCAGGTAAGTCAGGTGGTCAGAAGGTCAGAAGGTCAGAGGCTCTGACTTACCTAATTCCTCTGACTCCTCTGACCACCTGACTCCCTGACTACCTGACTACCTGACTCCCTGACTACTCTGACTACCCTAATTCTTTGTACATTTGCCCAAAAATTAATCAAATGCCACTTATTCATAAATCCAGTTATCCTGGAGCACCATTTTATCAGTTTAATCCTCACCTTCAAACCATTTTACCGGCCCTCGTTCGAAAAGTAAAAGGCGTCAATTATGAAAGAGAACGCTTTACACTTTCTGATGGAGATTTTGTTGATTTAGATTGGATTGATAAAAAATCTAAAGACCTTGTTTTATTAGTCCATGGTCTAGAAGGCAATACGGATCGTTATTACATGAAAGGGATGGCAAAACAGTTTGCTGAAAAAAACTGGGATGTACTCGCTTGGAATTGTCGAAGTTGTAGCGGTGAGATGAATTTACAACAAAGACTTTATAATCATGGCGAGATCGAAGATATTGATGAAGTGATCCGTTATGCATTAAGTACAAAAGATTATGAAAGAATGGTCTTGATTGGTTTTAGTATGGGTGGGAATATCATCATGAAATACCTTGGGGTACATGGTTCCAACATTCCTGAACCGATCTCTAAAGCAATTGCTTTTTCTGCTCCGGCTGATCTTGTCTCTAGTGTCTTATTATTAGATCAAGCCCAATCTCGATTTTATAAAAACCGATTTTTAAGAAAACTAAAACCTAAGATCGAATATAAATCCAATAAGTATCCAGATGTAATTAATTTTGACAATTTTGATAAAGTTGAGCACTGGGCAGACTTTGATAATTTTTTCACTGCTCCACTAAATGGCTATAAGAATGCCGATGATTTTTATTATCAGGGCTCTGCGCGTAATTTCATGGAAGGTATTACTATCCCTACCCTACTTGTCAATGCTCAAAACGATCCTATCTTGACACCAGAATGTTCTCCTATTGAACTTTGTACGAACCATCAATATATTTACCTCGAAACACCAAAGGAAGGAGGCCATGTTGGTTTTATGTCTCCTGGACTCAAAGGAGCTTGGTCTGAACACCGAGCTTGGGAGTTTGCTTGTAAAGAATAAGTCAGTAGTTATGAATTGAGATTTGGAGATTCCTTGCATTGCCAAGGATTTTATATTTTAACTAGTTTAAAAGTTTTAACAAAATCTGTCCCCTCAACGAATAGAAAATAGATTCCTTTTGGAAATTCTTCTAATTCAATCGAAACCAACGCTTGATCATTAAAGTGTAATACCTTTAATACTCCTTGGTAATTAGATATCAAAGATATTTTAATGTCCTGTGGATTATTAATTTTTAGCCGTACATTATCACGAGTTGGATTCGGATATAAGACGGCCTCAATTGCTTCATTAGTTTCATCAATAGATGATGTAATTAAAGCATCTATTGTTTCGTCTATTCTCTTTAATAATGAGTAATCCCCAAAATTGTCTTGCCCTATTTCCCAGATCATGATTCCGCTTAATTCATTTACTGCCAAAATTGTTTTTTGTTCTATTGTAAGTAAACCATTGTAATAAATTTGGCCAACTTGGTCTACTTGTGCATTTGCTACATCCATGTCCACTATATCTGAAAAAGTTCTTGCGCTTACATTATTCTGGTTTGTAAAATCATAACCATAGAAAGGTACACCTAATAACATCTTGTCCTTATTGAGGCCTTGATCAAGCCAATAATCTATCGAATTTTCTGCAAATGAGTAAGGAGAATGTGGGCCAGGGTTATTTGGTTGCCATGGACCTGTTAGATCATAAACCATTAAATTAATCCAGTCGAAGACTGCAATCGCTTCATCTGTAATTTCAGGATATCTATAAGTACCAGGAAGTGCAGCACTCAATTTCAAATCATAAACATTTAAAGAGTCTTTCAACTCTATCACAAATCCACTATAATCATCATTGACGTTGCCCCATTCTAAGTCGACATCAATGCCTTGTAAATTATGTTCCAATGTATAATTAATCATCTTATGGATAAAGAAAGAACGACTAGAAGGCGTAATCCAATCTTCCCAATCTGATAATTGTGCTGCCCCACCTGCCAATGCAATAAATACCTCCAAATCGACAGCATGGGCTTGCTGAACGACTGGGTCGATATTAACTCCATCCGTAGTCAAATCTCCATTTATATCTGGATTCGCAAAACTAATATTCATATGCGTTAATCTACTTAATTCAATATCATCAATCGTATTGAATCGATAAGTAGGAAAATAGCCAACCCTTTTAAAGTTTTGTCCTTTAGCAAAGTTTGAATTTAATCCAATTACTAAAAATATAAATCCTAGCTTTATTAAATGATTTTTATTTATATACATATTTTATTTTTTATGCTTGAAAACTGTAGAAAAGCAGTCTGATATTCTATCATTCAATTCTCATATCTAATTGCTCGAATAAACATAATCAAAAATGAACCAATTAAAATAAGATAGAGTGCAGATCTTAATAATGCTTGTGTTATCGAACTTCGCTTAGCTTTTTGCTCCATCGCATGTATGAGAAGTCGATAATCTATATTTCTTATGGTTACTATTTCTAATTCTAATTCTAAATTTTCCTTAGATTTCAGCAGTTTCCTTAAAAAAAAATATACCCTTAGTAAGATTTTCTTCATTCACTTGTACTAAACTACGAAACGATCTTTTAAAATATCAATAAATTACTGTAATTTCCCTGCATGAAATTTATTCATACTGCGGACTGGCATCTTGGACAAAAATTCTTGTATAATGACCGAGAATCGGAACATGCTGCGGCCTTAGAATGGTTAAAAGAATTGATTCTCAAAGAGCAAGTTGAAGCATTGATCGTAGCAGGTGATATTTTTGATATTGGAAACCCACCTAATTATGCTCGTAGTCTTTATTATAATTTTCTTGTAGCTCTACAGCATACCTGTTGCCGACATATTGTAATCACTGGTGGCAATCACGATTCTCCTTCTATGCTGAATGCTCCAAAAGATATATTGCGTGCTTTAAACATTCATGTGGTTGGTGCAGCTACTGATCAGCTTGAAGATGAAATCGTATTATTAAATGATGTGGATGGAAATTTAGAAGCAGTTGTTGCTGCTGTTCCTTTTTTAAGAGATCGGGATTTAAGGACAAGTGTAGCAGGAGAAGGTTCGATAGAAAGGATTGAACGAATCAAACAAGGTATCTACAAGCATTATCAGGATATTGCTGCGCTACTCAAGCCCTACGAGAATCAAAACGTCCCTATTATCGCAACAGGACATTTATATGCTAAAGGAGCCATTGCATCGGATAAACAAGACAATATCTATATTGGAAACATGGAAAATATTGATGCCGATGATTTTCCAAATACTTTTAATTATGTAGCATTAGGGCATTTGCATAAAGCACAAGTGGTTGGCCAGCAGTATCATATTCGATATTCCGGTTCTATCATTCCTTTGAGTTTCAGTGAAGTGGAAGATAAAAAATCTGTTACTTTATTAAATTTTGAAGGAAAAAAAATGAAAGAAGGGGTTAAAGAAATTCCAGTGCCTACCTTTCGAAAACTATTAACGATCAATGGTGATTTAAAAACTGTTCAAAAAAAGCTGGATAAGGTCAATAGTCAATTAGAGACAGATGAACGTGCTGCCTGGATAGAAGTGATCATTGATACAGAAGAAGTTATTCCAAATTTGGATGGTTTACTTCAGGAATATACGAAAGATATGAATCTCGAACTTTTAAAGATTCGAACCAATCGGCAGCATTTTTCTCTAGAAGTACAAACTGAAGTATTAAATCTCGATGATTTAAAACCAATTGATGTCTTTCAAAAAAAATGTGCGAGTTATGGAAGTCCTCCGAATGAGATGAAAGAACTGGTGGATACTTTTTTGGAATTGCAAAACTGGATGAACGAGAAAGACCCAGTTTAGATATACGCATCCCTTAATTTTAAAATGAATACTATAAGTGAAGATCCTTTCTATTGGTATAAAAAACCTTAACTCTCTGAAACTCGAAACGAGGATCGCATTAGATGAACATCCAATTGCGAGTAGCGGTTTATTTGCCATCACTGGAGATACAGGGGCAGGGAAAACGACTATTTTGGATGCGCTTACATTAGCTTTATATGGACGCGTACATCGAAATAAAGATGTAAAAGAAGTCCTCTCTTATGGCGCTACTGAATGCTATGCTGAGATTGAGTTCTTTGCTCAAGAGAAAATCTACCGAGCTAAATGGAATCTATGGCGTGCAAGAGGAAAATCAGAAGGAAATATCCTTGGTCCAAATCGAGAATTATCTGAATGGAATTCGGAGAAAAAGGTTTTTGAAATCATCGCTGAAAAGATTCGTGAAGTAGATGAAAAAGTTGAGGAGATTACTGGATTGGATTATGATCGTTTTTCGCGGTCTGTTGTTTTATCACAAGGTGACTTTGCAGCTTTTTTAAAGGCTGGAGAAAAGGAACGAAGTGATTTGTTAGAACGAATCACTGGGACTGAAATATATTCTGAACTTTCGAAAGCTGCATTTGAAAAACATAAAGAAGAAAAAGATAGATTAGATGAACTCCTTAGAGATCAGGAAAATTTAGAAATTCTAGATAAAGAGGATTTAAAAGAGTTAAAAAAGAATCAAAAAGAATTATCAACTAAGGCCAAAACACAAAAATTGGCTATTGATAAAAACCAAAAGATTATTCAATGGATTGAAAACCTCCATAAATTAGAACGTAGAAAAGAAAACTTAGAATCTGAAATTCAAAAATTAGCAGCAGAAAAAGAATTAGCCAAAATCGACCTTGAACGATTAATTCATCATCAAAAAACAATTCCTTTTCAATCTAAAATAGAAAAGGAAGCTGATCTCCTTGATCAAATCAGTAATGCTACAGAAACGATCCAACAACTAAATGCACTTGGCTTACAACTTGACGAAAAGGCAAAATCCTCAAAATCAAATCTTGAAAACTTAAAAAATGAAGCCCTAACTTTAAAAACCCTATGGACTGAAAAATCTAAAATCATTGAAGAAGTCACGCATTTAGATATTAAAATCAATGAACAAGAAACGCCTGTTTCGAAACAAAAAGAAGTTTTACAAGATCTCAAGCAACAAATCGAACAAAAAGAATCCCATTCAAAAAACCTTGAAGAGCAACTCCTTCTTTTAACGAAAGATCATAACCTTACAGTAGAATGGTTACAAAAGAATGAGCATTTAAAATCTATAGTTGATGATTTACCGCGCATCAATCAATATTATACTAATTTAAGGATAGAGTTTAAAAAAATAGAAGACGGTGAAAAGAGCTTGGAAATAGTTGGAAAACAAGGCAAGCAATTAGAACAAAGTAAAATCAAACTAGATAAAGCAATTGCTTCAGCCGATAAAGATAAAAACAAGACAATAGCTGATTTCGAAAGTGTAGCACCTGATCATTTCATTCAGAGTAGAAATGAATTGCTCCATAAACTTACCGCAGATATTGATCAGTTAAGCCATAACAATAAAAACCTTCAACAATTAAAAATCTTAAATGATCAATATCAACAACTGCTAAAAGAATATGATGCTTATGAAGAAAAACTAGAGCATTTAAAACAAGAGGAATTTGATGTCAATAATAAAGTAATCACGGCCGTGTATGCTGTCGATGCACTCAAAGGACAACTAGAATTTAAACAACAAATCTTTGATCAACAAAATCTTATTGCCAACTATGAAAAAGATCGCTCCAGTCTTAAGGATGGCGAGCCTTGTCCACTCTGCTTTTCAAAATCTCATCCTTTTCGACATAAGACTCTAAAGCCTTATATTGATCGAGCTGGTAAAGAATTGGAACAAACCAAAAAACAGTATGAATTAATTTATAAAGACTATTTAGTATTAATTAATCGTCAAAAAGATACACAACTTCAAATTGAAAATCTTGCTGGAAATGAACTTAATACGATAAGCGGATCTCTTAAAGATCAATTTCAAAAAATCATTCGATTTGAAGATCGCATAAAGCAAATCGCTCCTGAATTAGCGATAGAAGATTTTGCGCTTGCTCGTCAACACACGATCAATCGTAAGATTTTTAATTTTGAAAAACAATTGAAAGATTTAAAATCTACCAGACAAAAATTAATCAAGCTAGATTCAGCATTAAAAGAACAAGAATCTTTAGCGCAAAAATATAATAGTGAAAAATCTGTACTCGAAATAGACCTTGTAAAAATCAATGAACAAAAAAGGTTACTTCAAAAACAAGTAAACGATTCAAAAGAAAGCTTTGATACAAATGCGGAAGCGCTCAATAAAATACTGCGTATCTACAATAAATCTTTTGACATTAAAACGGGTAAAGAGACTAAAGCATACCTTGAAAATATCAAGGAAACATTTGAACTTAATCAGCAAAAACAATTCGACCTAAAGCGTAGTATCGACCTCTGTCAACAAGAGACCAATCAGCTTCAAGAACAATTAAAAGATCAGCGTTTATCATTAAAAAGTCTCTTCCTTGAAATTGAAAAAGCGGAAAAAATCATCTTTGCCTTTAAAAATCAACGCACAACACTCTTTGGCAATGAAGATCCCATGGTTTTTAAAAATCAATTGTTGGCAAATATAGAAACCGCAGAGCTTCAAGTGAATCAAGCGAGTGAATCATGGAATTCCACCAACCTTGAATTACAAACCATTACCACCCAAATAAAAACCACTAATAAACAATTTGATACAAATAAACTCGATTTAGAAAAACTTCGGGTATCACTTCTTGATGCCATCTCAAAAAGTGGTTTCAACAGCCTGGATCAATTAAAATCAGCGATACTACCAGACTCAGAAGCCAGCGAATTGCTTATACTCAGTGAACAACTCAAAACTCGGGAACTTAAAATTCAACAGGATTTAAAAACAACTTCTTCGGATTTAAAAAACGAATTGGCGCTTCAATTAATTGATCAATCTAAGCAGGAGGCAGATCCAATTGCGATCAAAACTTTATTAGAAGAATTAGAGCAAACCTACCAAGATACTCAAAGAAAAATCGGCGCTATGAACGAAAAACTAGCGCAGAATGAAAAGAGAAAAAAAGAAAGTAAAAAACTGCTTGAAAGCATCGAAAAACAGCGTAGTACTTATAACCGATGGGCAAAACTAAATGATATAATAGGACAGGCAGATGGCAAAAAATTTCGTGTTTTTGCACAGGGGCTTACGCTAAAAAAATTGACCGTTTTGGCCAATCATCATCTCCAACAACTCAATGGTCGATATTACATTCACAAGCGAAATGATGAAGACCTATCCTTGGAAATTATTGATACCTATCAGGCAGATAATATCCGCTCTATGAATACGCTTTCCGGTGGTGAAAGCTTTTTGGTTAGCCTATCTCTTGCTTTAGGTCTTTCTGATCTTGCCGGTCGAAATACGACTATTAATTCACTATTTATTGATGAAGGCTTTGGAACTTTGGATGAATCCACATTAGACCTTGCTATTTCTACATTAGAAAATCTACATTCTTCAGGAAAAACGATCGGCATTATTTCTCATGTTAAAGAACTGAAAGAAAGGATCGCTACGCAGATCGTAATTCGAAAATCTGGAAATGGGTTTAGTGATCTCGTGATCAGGTAAGCGAGGAAACTTATTTATACTTTGTTCTAAATGTAATGTAAGAAGTGCCTCTTAAAAAAGTGCAAAAAGAATATTGAATGTTGAAGTTCCAATAACGAATATTGAATTTAGAATCGTTCTTATACCTGATTTTAGATCAAATTTCTAGGTTTAAGCTTTTTTTAGTCAAAACCTGAAAAACTGCACCCTATTCAATATTGGATATTCATAATTCAATACTTTTATCGATGGAAAAGAAGCATAGGCAAATAATAAAACTTAAAGAAAGAGCTATAGCCAAGCTTAATGAGAAAGTTTATTTTTTACAGGTTTAAGTTTCAAGCCATTTTGTTTTAACAAGCGCAAGACTCCTTTTCCTCCACTGAGATGTCCAGCACCTATCGAGATGAATATTGATTGCTCTTTGACCAATTTACTTATCCGTTCAGCCATAATATAATTGCGATCATAGAACATCAATTTACGCATCTTTCCCGCCTGCTTTTTTGAATCTTTATACAATTGGCGAATATTGCCATCTTGATACAATCCAGCTAGTTTAAACAATTGTTTTTTGAATTTCTTAAAATTTCTAACCAGG
This sequence comes from Saprospiraceae bacterium, assembly GCA_965277415.1. Classification (GTDB taxonomy): domain Bacteria; phylum Bacteroidota; class Bacteroidia; order Chitinophagales; family Saprospiraceae; genus JAHDHW01. The sequence continues at coordinate 110,953 of CBDICS010000014.1, read as the reverse complement.
TCAACCAAGCCTTTCAATTGATAATCCAATGGAATTTCAGATAGGATGTTCAGCTGTTCTTCAAAACTTTCAATCCCAATCAATACCTTCCCCTCTTCACTGGCAAATTGCCATAGCGATGCATCTAATGATTGAGGCATATCTATAGACAATAAGCTTTCCGTGATTAGGTTGGTAATCATAAGTGGTTGGCTTTTCTCAAAATGAATCAAAGGTATACCCACTTGTTTTCTAAACAATTTTTCAAGACGTTTATATATCTTAGGCTTTATTAAAGTACTCAAAAAAAGATCCTGATCCATGTCCATAGAATTGGCCATAGCTGCTTGATCTATAGCTTCTAAGTTCATTTCAGCGGCATAGACATCACATTCTAATATCTTCTCCTCAGCTATTTCCTTATAGACAAAAGCTCTCCGATCACGCACGTGCATTGTACCAAAGATGTAAGAAGCATCTTTATATCCCCCTTCAATCTTCCACAATAAAGAATTCTTTTTATCAGTCATTTTGCTATAAAAGTAATGGATGTTTTTTGAGTATAGAGAAGGCTAAGAGAAAGGAAAGAGAACGAGTTATTGGTCATTGGTCACTAATGAATATGAACCAATGACCAATTGACTAATTAATCATAGATATAAGGCAGCAGTTTCGAATCTTTAACTGTCGATAAAGTCATCAAAGTTTTCAAGCGTTCAATCTCTTCAATTTGCGATAGCGTTTTGAATAATAATTGCTCATAGATTGGAATATCTTTACAGACAATTTTGATTAAAAAATCAGCTTCACCTGTAATAATATAACACTCCGTAATTTCTTCTATAGATTTAATTTTTTCCATGAAGTTATTAAGGGCATTTTCTTTTTGCCAAGCCAAAGAAACCAATACAAAGGTTTTGACACTCAGACCAATTGTCTGTGGGTTCACCATAGCATGATAACTTTCTATAATTCCAGAACTCTCTAATTTCTTCACTCGCTCTAAAGTCGGAGCTGGAGACAGGCCTATTTTTTTTGAAAGATCGAGATTCGTAATTTTACTATTTTCTTGTAAAATCTTCAATATCTTTAAATCGATCTTATCGAGCTTCTCAGTCATAAATAATAATAGTTAATTTGATAATATGCAATTGGGTTAATTTTTTTGTTCTAAATGAAATCGTTTAGTGACGGTTTACTAAACTTACTGAACTATTTTAGCTTGGATAGTTTAATAAACCTTTTCTTTTTTAATTTTTTCGACCAAACGAAATCATCTAGCGTTATTTTTTTAAATACACCAAAGCACTACAACTGTATTAGCTTTGATGAAAACGCAAATATATTTACATAAAAAATAAATTGCAAATAAAAAGCCAAAAAACCTAAGTTAATTCTAAATTAATCAAAAAAGACAATAGTTTTTATAATAATATTCTGCTTAAACAAAATTTATATTTTTTATAAAAACAAAAAAGATGGCAAAACAAAGAAGTTTGTCCTGCCATCTTTCTATTGAATCTAAACCTATAGGCCCATTGCCTAGAGTATGTTGAGACTTTGGATTTTGAGCCCATTACGGGAAAATCCCAAGCGATTCATAATCACTTCCAATTTTAGCTAAAGAACTTACAAAAGCAGCAGACCGAAGATCATTGACTTCTTTTTTCCGCTTCATCGTAGCACGAATCTGATCATAAGCTGTAACCATCGTTTCTTCTAATCCAGAACGAACGAGGTCGACTTCATCTGCACCTCTGGTCAGGAAGTCTTTTTCCTTAGCACCAACCGTTTTTCCGGTCATTCTTTCTACCAGATCAACTAGATTCATGTAAGTATTGTGATCAAAACGTTTTTCCATTCGACCAAATCTCATATGAGATAGGTTTTTCAACCATTCAAAATAAGAAACCGTCACCCCGCCTGCATTGATATACATATCGGGAATAACCATAATGCCTTTTTTCAATAATATCTCTTCAGCATCAGCAGTTACAGGGCCATTTGCAGCTTCTGCAATTATTTTAGCTTTGACTTTTCCAGCATTATCTTTTCTAATCTGATTCTCCAAAGCAGCAGGTACTAAGATATCGCATTCGATTTCCAATACTTGCTTTCTTTGTTTCATATTTTTAGCACCAGGAAAATCAAGGATTGATCCTGTTTTCTTGCGATGCTTTACCAATTTTTTGATATCAATTCCATCTTTACTGTAGATAGCTCCTTCATATTCTGCCACAGCGATAATTTTTACGCCTCCTTCTTCTTGCGAGATCAGTCCAGTGTGATAACCTACATTACCAAGCCCTTGAATCGCCATCGTTTTTCCTGCTATTCCAGGTTTCAAACCCAAAGCAGCCATATCTTCTTTATGATTACAAGCTTCACGGATTCCATAATATACGCCTCTACCTGTTGCTTCCGTTCTCCCGCGAATCCCACTTTGGTTAACAGGTTTTCCAGTAACACAACCAGCCGCATCTATTTCCCCTCCTTTGAAAGTCACATAAGTATCTAGAATCCAAGCCATTTCACGGCTTCCCGTCCCATAATCAGGTGCAGGGACATCCATACCAGGGCCAATGAAATTCTTACGAATCAATTCCGTTGTGTATCTCCTAGTAATTTTTTGTAATTGAGGAATCGTATATTCTCGCGGGGAAATTTTCACACCTCCCTTAGCACCTCCAAAAGGAACATCAACAATCGCACATTTATAAGTCATCAAGCTGGCCAAAGCCATTACTTCTTCTTGATTTACTTTTTGGCTGTAACGAATTCCTCCTTTAGTAGGTAATCGATGGTGAGAATGTTGAACACGATAGGCCTCTATGACCTGATATTCACTTCCAATTTTCACTGGAAAGCGCATTTGATAAACAGAATTACAGGCTTTAATCTGAGCAAGTAGCCCTTTGTGTAATCCTGTATGTGGAGCCGCTTTGTCAAAATTTCTGCTGACACTTTCGAGAAAGCCTCCATGGACAGATTTACTCATTAGTCATTAATTTGGTTCTCTAATTTAGTTAGGCGTCGATCGAGATATATTAAAAAAACAATCAACACAATAAAAATTACAACTATTACGCCATATACTACATACATTTTTCCAATTGATCGCATAAAGTCCTGATTATCAGTCTGTGCGCTTAAGGTTGATTGAATCAGCAAGAATGCTGAAAGTAAAATAGCAAATGACTTTTTCATAGATATTTTATTGCGTGCCAAAACTCTTATTATTTTTCAATTAAAACAAATGTTTTGCACTAAATTAAAGATTTATATTTCGAAGTTGTTCTAATAGTCATATAGTTTATCTCTGACCATTTGCATTCGATAGACCAAACTTGCTAGCCACACGCCTAATAATGTCCAGCCTATAATCGCAGGGTAAAATACTGCCCTCATTGAATTATCAAGATCATCAGCCCCTAGAGCCGGATTGCCACCACTCCCCGGATGTAAGCTACTTACCATTCTCGGCACGACATATAATAAAGCGATCATAGCCGCAAAAGCAAAAATGCTAAATACCGCACTAATTCTGGCACGTCGTTCATCATCATCAAAACTTTGTCGCAGTATAAAGTAGGATAGATAGATCAATAAAGCAATTGCGGTCATATTCATTTTCACTTCTTGCCAAGTCCAATATGTACCCCAGGTATCTTTGGCCCAAATCATTCCTGTAAACAATCCAATAAACCCGAATACGGTTCCAATTAAGGTAAAGGACATTGACTTATAGTCGTATGCTGGATTGTTTGTTCTAAGGTACATGATGCTCTGAGAGATTCCAGCTATAAAGATGATAAACATTGCAAACCAAAATGGTACATGATAATACAAATTCCGAATCGTCTCCGAAAGTTGTACCCTGAAAGGAAAGTTAAATTGATCCTTACCATGAACCTCCTTAATCTTTGTTTGCGACCAAGCTATAGATCCCGCCTCTGGGTTTTGATCCAAAGAGTCCTGCGTAATAAAAACAGTCGAAGGCATGACAGCAAAACCATTATAATCATCATCTATAATAATGGAGGCTACTCCTACTCTATCATTGCTAGGCAAATATTTCGGTATATCAAAACTTGCTGACAATTTTCGATCATCAAGGACTTTAACCTGACGAGCCGCAATTGTAAAATCATCATTGTATTTTAACCAAACCCTTATAGGGTCATTTGCTTTGGTATAAAAGGTATTATAGCCAGTTATATCAAGATTAACCGTTTGTCCTGATACCATTGATCCAGGGCTAAAATGATAAATCCCAGGTTTTAGTGGCACCAATAAACCTAGTGTAAACGAATAGATAATTAGAGCCACTCCTAAAATCTTCCACCAATATTTCCGCATTTGTTCTTTCTGTTATATGATGATATGATATTAATCTCTCCAAAGAAACGGGAACAATACAAAAGCCATAGCAATCATTAGCAAATCTATAGCAACTAAAGTAAGAATATCCTTCCAAATCGCCGTATCCTGCATTAACCTAAGTGCATTGGCTGATAATTTAAGTAATGTCAATATAATAGGAATCACTAAGGGAAAACTTAAAATAGCCATCAATGTTGCACTATTACTGGCTTTGGCTGATATAGCTGCGATAAAAGTAAAAGTAATCGAAAAGCCTACACTACCTAAAAATATAGCTAGGAAAAATTGACCGGAGTCTTTGACCGGATTTCCAGCGAATAAAGTAAAAGCAGCATATGATAATAAGCTCAAAAGGAGCAATAAGCCAGTATTATAAATGATCTTAGCTAAAATTATTGCTGTAGGATTGGCTATAGTATAATAATACAATTGTCGGCTACTATTTTCCTGGACAAAACTTTTGACCAAAGCATTTACACTTGCAAATAATATTACGATCCAGAATAGCGCATTCCACACATTCGGATCTACATTTTTTATAGCTGAGTATACTACAAAAATCGTAGAGACAACATACAAGAGGATGCCGCCAATAGCATGTTTCTGTCGCCACTCAATTTTAAATTCCTTTTTTAAAAGGATTCCTATTTCTTTTCCTAAATTCATATTTGATGTAAAAATAATTAATTTTGACACTTAGAGACTGGATATTACAAGGTCTCCAATTAATACTCGTTCTTTTTACACTATACTTACATTAATGAAAAGACTTTTATATACTATCACGTTAATCATTGCAATAGGGTTGGTTGCTTTTTACTTTTTTGAAAAAAGCGGAGGCGTTCAAGATATTGAATTTGTAAAGCTTGAAAAATTAAAATTCAATAAGATAAGCCCTTTTCCAAAACTGACACTTAATGTCACTGCTACTTCTGTCTTAAAAAACCCCAACCCTTTTGGCGTAGAAATCACAGGTATGGACTTTGATGTTTTAGTAGAAAGTAAGCATACCACCACTGTAAATCAAGATGTAAGTATTGAAATGCCGGCCAATAGTGAGTTTAAATTACCCTTAAACTTTGAAATTCCATTAGGTAAAACCGGATTTTTCAATGATGCCAAGGATATCCTTACCGGTGCATGGAAGAACAAATCTATAAATATTAGAACCAAAGGAATTATTCATATTAAAGTATTGAAAATCAATCTCGAAATTCCGTTTGATGAAGAAGAACCGTATAAATTAAAGGATTATCTACCGAATTAGAACCTTTAGATGATGGTTTATCTTGCGATTGCCATGCTAAGTAAGTTATTAAATTAAATTAATCTTAAAATACCTACATTTGCAAATCTCAGGAGATTAACCTTCGTTTCAAACAATTGTATCCGAAATTGGATAAATATCTTAATTAAGATATCTTTGGCGGCGAGAAATTTGAAAGTGACCAAAATAATGTACCGATTTATAATCTTATCAATCCTATTCCTTTGTTCCTCTATGGCTTTCTTAAAGCCAGTTGGTGAACCTTTTTATCATAAAGTAAAAGCGAAACCTGGTGATAATATCCATACTTTATTGGATAGATATCATTTAGCAGATTTCACTTGCAATCGTGATCAGTTTCAGAAGTTGAACAAACTTAAAAAAGGTTCAAAGATAATCAGTGGAAAAAAATACTTCCTTCCTGTACTCATCTATGATTATAATGGCAAAAGCATAAGAACCTCTGTAGGTTTGAAAAACTGGGAGCCTGCTTTCCGAATTAAAAAATATAATGAACGTCTAAAGGCAGCAGATTTACGTAAATCCACTTTAGTCAAATCTAGAATTATATGGGTTCCTTATCATGAATTACATTGTGCTGGAAATGAGATTGATAAAAAACCAAAAAGCCAGGATGAAAAGACCAATATATCTCCTAGTAAAATAACTAAAGCCGAACGCCCTGTCATTCCAAAGGAAAAGATTGATGATCAAATCATTGAAGAATCAAAAAAATTAAGTGGATATCGTAAATATCCAATATTTGGAAAAAAGAATGCATTTGTCCCTTTAATAGATAATAAATTAAGAGGCAAAGTTTATTATATCGTAAGTGGACATGGTGGCCCAGATGTCGGAGCTGTAGGGAAAAAAGGCAAAAATCAATTATGCGAAGACGAATATGCTTATGACGTATCCCTTCGGTTAGCTCGTAATTTGCTGGAACATGGTGCTATTGCTTATATGATTATTCGCGATCCTAATGATGGTTTGCGAAATGGAGAAATCCTTCCTTGTGATTATGATGAATATTGCTGGGGCAATTTTAAAATACCTCGTAATCAAAAAAGCCGTTTATACCAGCGATCTGATGCGATCAACGAACTATTTGAGACTCATAAAAAACAAGGCATTAAAGACCAGACTGTTGTAACCATTCATATTGATTCAAATAATCAAAGTCACCAGACTGATGTCTTCTTTTACTATTTCCCAGGAAGCTCGGATGGTAAAAAATTAGCCGTAAAAGTACGAGATACACTTAAAGCAAAATATAAAGAGAATCGACGGTCAGGTAAGTATTCAGGTACAGTCAAACCTCGTGATTTACATATGCTTCGAGAACCTAAACCTACCTCTATTTTTATCGAACTTGGTAATATTAGAAATAAATTTGACCAGCAAAGATTCATTAAAGAAAACAATCGGCAGGCCTTATCGAACTGGCTTTATGAAGGATTGGTAAAATAATTAAGATTCTTTGACAAAATCCTGTGGACAAAATCAAAAGCGATTAAAAGAAGCCTTGATCTTATTTATGGCTTTGTCTTAAACACGAGATTTGTCAAAGAACCATAATTAATACTCGCTTCACTTCTAATCAGTTTTAGCTTTGTGAGTTTACTGCTCGTAATCGTATAAAACTTTGAGACTCATTTCCTTGTTTAATAGATTAGAGTTGATTAGAACTTAAAGACTATTATAAAACACCCACCAAATGCTAAATTGTCAAAAACATCTCTTTAACCTTCCCGATGATATCAGCTACTTAAACTGTGCTTACATGGGGCCACTTTTAAATGATTGTGAAGTCATTGGTCAACAAGAATTAAGAAAGCGAACTCGCCCATTTCAATATACCGTAGAAGATTTTTTTGCGCCAGTTGATCGTTTAAAAGCTAGTTTCTCAAAATTAATCAACTGCCATACTCCAGGACGTATTGCATTAATTCCTGCGGCATCCTATGGCTTAGCCAATGCTGCAAAAAATATCCCATGTTCAAAGGGACAAACCATTCTAATGGTAGAGGAACAATTCCCTAGTAATTATTATTCATGGAAGAAATTAGCAGATGAAAAAGGCTTAGATATAGAAATCATCAATGCTCCTCAATCGCCTATAAATAGAACAGCACAATGGAATCAAAACATTTTAGATCGTATTAATGGAAACACAGCAGTCATTGCAATGCCTATCGTACATTGGGCTGATGGTACACTTTTCGACCTAAAAGCAATCCGCGAAAAATCCTCTTCAGTAGGTGCTGCTCTGATTATTGATGGTACACAATCTATTGGAGCATTGCCTTTTAATATAGAGGAAATACAAGTAGACGCTCTAATATGTAGCTCATATAAATGGTTATTTGGTCCTTATGGATTAGGACTTGCTTATTATGGCGCTCTATTTGATGATGGCCAAGCTATTGAAGAAAATTGGATCAATAGAAAAGATAGCAATCAATTTGCTAATCTTGTCAACTATCAATCTGAATATACGCCTATGGCCGGGAGATATTCAATGGGCGAACAAAGTAATATGATTTATGTTCCTATGCTTAATGCTTCTATAGCGCAAATTTTACAATGGCAGGTTTCAAATATTCAAAACTATTGTAAACGTCTCGTTACCCCTTACCTTTCTAAGTTTGAAGATATCGGTTGTACTATTGCTTCGTCTTCATCTATGGCTTATCATTTGTTTGGTATTCGCTTGCCTGATCAAATTGATATTTTAAAATTAAAGAAACAATTTGATCAGGAGAAAATTTATATTTCTATTCGAGGAAATGCGATTCGTGTTTCTCCAAATGTATATAATGAAGGTAAAGATATAGAACAATTATTGGATGCTTTGGAGAAAGTGCTTTTGTACTAGTAGGTCACTTAACTTGGACACGGAGGACAAAGAGAAAGCACCGAGATCACAGAGTTCTAATTAGGCTCTTCGTATCCTCTGCATTCGTACACTTCTTCAGAACCATAAATTGAGTTTTTCGCCTTCGAAATCAAAATTTACGTTGACACTTAAAATTATTTAATGAAAAAATTCCTAATCCTAATCTTCATCATCAATATAGCATCTTGCAGTTCCAGTGAGCAAAAGGTAGATAAAGAGCCTCATATGAATAACATATATGAAGGAGATCCAATTGGGGTATTAACAAGGATTGAGAACAATGGACGCTATGGATATAAAGACGAAAAGGGAAATATAATCGTGAACCCTATCTATAACCAACTTCCTGAAATACCCTGGGAAGTCATGAATGTAAAGATTGATGAGAATAGTGGATTAATAAACTATCGGGGAGATACACTGGTTGATTTTGGTAAGTATCAATTGCTTAAGATAGAACATAGTTTACCGCTTAAAGGTCGACCTAATAAAAATGGGGTACAATATTTTTCAGAAACTGCTGACTGGAATATGATATGCCAAAAAGATAATTTTTATGGTATGATCGATAGATCAGAATCCATTCTAATTCCGATAGAATTTGAGCGATACAAATATATTTTTGGAAATAGGTATGCTTTTTATAAAAATGGTAGTTGGAGTGTTTATGATTCTAAAGGACAAAAAAGTACTGAATTAAACTTTGATCAAATAAGTCAAATTTTTAAGTATTCATATTTTATATACGGTAGCAAAAATCTAACTGGTGCATTTGATATTAAGACTAACCAAGACGCAATTGGGCTTCATGAAGAAGTAATAGCTTTGGAAAAAGATATCTTGGGGGTAAGGGATAATAATGAATATACAATTCTGAGGCTAAATGGTGAACAGATATCTAATCTGAAATTCGATACATTATATGTAAACCATGGGACTAATTCGCCTCTGAATGAATCTATGAAGTTGAAATATAAGAATTGGAAAATAATTGCTTGGGCCGTTCAAAATGGAAAACAATTTCTAATTAGTAAAGAAGGTGAATTAGTTGAATTAAAATAAGTGATGGGGTAAAATTAATATCGTTCTTTGACAAATCCCGTGGACAAGCCTTAACTTTTATTGATATATTTTCTGAGAATAATTCTTTACGCGAAAAAATAAACTTGAAGTGAATTGGAAAAGATTAAAAACCTTATATAAAATTATCTACGGATTGATTTGTACTCAGTTAAGAGAAAGGAAGAACCCCAAAGTAAAACACTATTTTATTATTGGATCATTAATTCTTTCCTTAGTTTTTTGTTTAAACTTGAATATACTTGGAATAATTATTACCAAATTGCTAGGCTTGAAACTAAATTGGTGGCTATTTGGTGGTATAAACCTTTTCGTTTTTATAGGGAATTGGAGATATTTTAAGAATACTAGGAATAAGATGGAAGGAAATTTATTATATATGAGTATGGAAAAAGAGAGTCGTTTTTTCCTTAAAAAAAATTGTAAAAGACTCTTAGCACTAGATTTAATTGTGTTATTATTGGTTTATCTAAGCTAAGGGATAGGGCATTAATAAGTGTCCAGATTAGACGATGTTACCCTTGTACTAGACGAGTCAAAAAAATAAGGCATAGTCCTTCTACGGCTTATTTTTTTGAGGAAGTATAGTGCAAGGAGAACAAGTCCATATCGGACTCTTATTAATGCTCTGTCCCTAAGGGCTTGTCTTAAATCATAAAACCTGTACAGCTAAGCCCTTCCAATTTTTAATAACAGAATCATGAAAAGATTTTTTTCTGAAGCTATAATCCTCATAAGCCTCATTTTAAATTCTGGGACTAGCTTCTCACAGACTTACACTCCTGGAAATACGTACTATGATTCTACGGGATTTATAGAATACCGAGCAGGAAATCTTCCGGTTATTATTTCTGCTCCGCATGGAGGGAATTTAGAGCCCGATTCAATTCCAGACCGAGATTGTGTTGGATGTATTTATATTAAAGATGCTTGGACTAAGCCAATTGCAGAAGGAATGCATAGCGCATTTTTAGAACAAACTGGTTGTTATCCTCATGTTATTATTAATTTGCTTCATAGAAAAAAGTTTGATGCAAATCGAGATATTGGTGATGCCGCAGACGGAGACCCTAGGGTTGAAGAGGCTTGGCATAGCTATCATGAATTTATTGATTCTGCTAAAAATCAAGTCGCTCAGGATTATGGCAGAGGTTTATTTTTAGATATTCATGGTCATGGCCATATGATTCAAAGAATCGAATTGGGCTATCTTTTAAGCGATGCAGATCTACAACTTTCTGATGCAATTCTAAATACGCCCCCTTATATAGAAGAAAGTAGTATTAGGACTTTAGTAGGAGACAATATACAGGGGTTTTCTCATTTAGAATTACTAAGCGGTCAAAACAGCTTTGGAAGTTTATTAGACAACAAAGGTTTTCCTAGTGTACCGAGTTTATCGGATCCATTTCCACAAGTAAATGAACCATATTTTGATGGTGGCTATAATACCCAACGGCACGGATCGCGAGAAGATGAAGGAGAAATTGATGCAATCCAAATTGAACTAAATCAAGATATCCGTTTTGATGCAACAATAAGAGGAATATTAATAGATTCTTTGACGACTTCCATTAGTCAATATATCAATCTCCACTATAATGACCAGTTTACTGTCCATTTTTGCAATTTGATTTTGAACAATTCAGAACCTTATAATGTAGGATCTTCTGCTACAATTTATCCTAATCCAGCAGAAGATTATTTTAAAATTGAAAGCCATATAAATGAATTAGAAATTTTAATTTATAATAGTTTAGGTCAAAAAGTACATTCAGAAATTTGGTTGGGAAATCGAATTGAGATTGGCGCTCTCGCCAGTGGATATTATATTATACGATTGAAAAAAGGACATTTAGATATTGGCTCCTATAAATTGGTGAAATACTAGAATTATGGGACAGAGCACTAATAAAGGAGGAATTGAAGCCCTGACCGAAGACGGCTTAAAGCTTATAAGTCCACTACTTCCTAGGATGCCAAGGAATCTCTTCGGCCTCTAAATCCATAGATAATTGTCTCCCTAAAACGAAAAGATAATCTGATAAACGATTCAGGTAGCGAATGATAATGGTCTCTAGAGGCGCTTCATTATAAGAAAGCGCAACGACCATTCGTTCAGCTCTCCGACAAACCGTACGAGCAATGTGACAAAAGGAAACGGTCGTATGTCCACCAGGGAGGATAAAGTTTTTAAGTGGAGGCAAATGTTCATCCATTCGATCCATTTCGCTTTCCAATAATTCAATATCAGAGGCTTTGACATCAGGCGTACTCATATTTTTATCTGGATCAGAAGCAAGATTAGAACCAATAGTAAATAAGCGATCTTGGATTTCTTTTAAAACTACTTTTTGATTTTCTTTAGGAACTAAATCTCTAAGCATTCCAATATAAGCATTCAGCTCGTCAACCGTTCCATATGATTCGATTCGGATATGATTTTTAGGCAATCGTTTTCCTCCAAAAAGGCCCGTTTCACCTTTGTCGCCCGTCTTTGTGTATATTTTAAAAGCCATATGTTATAGAGTTAAGAAGTCAAGATAGGATTTAAGCTTTTTCTTCTGTTTCTTCATTATACCTATGGTTTGGATCACTTGCTTTGATAATTTTCTCATTAATAACGTCTACCTCTACTAGCCCGTCACGAAGTCTTACGATTCGGTGTGCATGTTCTGCTATATCAGGTTCGTGGGTTACGATGATAACGGTATTACCTTTTTCATGAATTTCTTCAAAAAGACTCATGATTTCAATAGAAGTTTTTGTATCGAGATTTCCTGTTGGTTCATCGGCAAGAATGATAGACGGATTATTGACTAAAGCTCTGGCAATGGCTACCCTTTGTCGCTGTCCACCAGAAAGTTCATTCGGCTTATGGGTAACCCGATCACCAAGACCTACTGCTGAAAGAGCAGCATGTGCCTTTTCTAATCGTTGAGATTTACTCAAGCCCGCATAAACAAGCGGTAAGGCTACGTTTTCTAATGCAGATAATCGAGGCAGGAGATTGAATGTTTGAAATACGAAACCGATTTCCTTATTCCGGACTTCAGCCAATTCGCTATCTGTCATGGTACTCACATTCGTATTATTTAAGATATAATCACCACTCGATGGCGTATCAAGACAGCCTAGAAGGTTCATTAGTGTCGATTTCCCAGAACCAGAGGGGCCCATCAAGGCCACGTATTCATTCTCTTTAATACCTAATGTAATAGATTGGAGCGCATGTACTTTTTCCAATCCCATGATATAGGTTTTCTTTAAATCCTTTATTGAAATGAGTTCCTGCATAGTCGATTTTTATTTTTGTTGTAGGAATATTGTACTTCTTTATCCCTGACTTCTTTTAATTATTTTTGGTACTAAGAAATGCTGTCCATCTTGTTGTGGAGCATTCTTTAATGCTTCGGCTCTTGAAAGTTGATTTTTGACTTCATCCTCTCTGAGTACATTCGTCTCATCAGAAAGATAAATTAGAGGTTTCACACCAGTGGTATCTATCTCATTCAATTTTTCAACCATAGATAGGATTTCGTTTAAATCTTTTTGAATCGAAACCTTTTCCTTTTCTTCAAGCTCAAGTCTGGATAATTTTTCTAGCTTCGATATTAGCGTTTTGTCTATTTTCATTCTAACTATTTAGATAATTGACCTGATTTTATCGTTAAACAACTTCATTATTAAAACGATACTTCGAATCAAAGTTACACAAATGAATATTTTGTTTGGCTCTAATTTCTAAAATAATCATAGTAATTGTATTTTCGCACCGAGATTATGTTTAAACATACGCTTATCGAGGAGAAATCTAAGATGCTCTAAACAAACATCAAGACATTCCAACAGAAAACTTTCTTTATGAATAAATCTGAAATTAGACATATTGCTATTGCAGGTAATATCGGAGCGGGGAAAACAACGCTTTGCGAACATTTAGCCAAACATTTTGGTTGGGATGTCCATTATGAATCAACGGATAACAATCCTTATTTGAGTGATTTCTATACAGACATGCAACGTTGGTCTTTCAATCTTCAGGTTTACTTCTTAAACAATAGGTATCGCCAAATATTAAATATCCAAAATGGCGATCGAGCCGTGATTCAAGATCGTACGATATATGAGGATGCGCATATATTTGCTCCTAATCTACATGATATGGGCTTGATGACGACCAGAGACTTTGAAAATTATAGAGATTTATTCGAGTTAATGATGTCTCAGGTCAATCCTCCTGATTTATTGATCTACCTGAAAGCAAGTATTCCCACATTGGTTTCTCATATCCAATCTCGTGGTAGAGATTATGAAGGCAGTATGAGCTTGGATTATCTTAAGCGTTTGAATGAACGTTATGAAGAATGGATCAAGGATTATACAAAAGGTAATTTACTCATTATCCAAGCAGATGATGTAGATTTTAAAAACAATCCTGAAGATTTAGGTAAAATCATTAATCAAGTCAGGGCTGAGTTACATGGACTTTTTTAAGTCGGCTAAATCTTATTTTTAAGCTTTTTTCTGTTTCTTCGATTTCTTTGCAGGTTGCTGAGGTTCAGTATCTCCATTATACCATTCTTTAATCGTGTCTGGTAGATATTTCACCACAGATTCAGAAGTGCTTAAGAAAGCGCCACTTACAAATAGAGTAATTGTGATAAAAGTAAAAAATAAGGCTTTTCGTCTGATTTTTTGTTCTGATTTAGCTTCATTATAATATTTCATGACGATAGCTTTTGGTTTGTATTAATTTTTAATGCTTAGTGATTCTAACGGGAAATTGGTTTTTTTAGTACTGTTTAGAGGTGACTTATTCCAAAATGTCGCCTGCAATTTGTCAATAGAATGAAAACTCCTGCTAATGATAAGCAGTCTTCTCAGAAAGAACAAGTTCTAATTTATTTCCTATTCTTAGCATGCAGTCAAATTTTGACTAAAAATAAATGAATAGTTTTAATTGATGACTATACATTAACTTGACCTTAACGAAAGTACCCTATTCTAAAATTTATCGCATTTTATTTGGAGGGTGACTCCATATGACAAATGCGAATTGTTCTCTAGTTTGGAGAGTGAAATTTATTTAACATTTATTGATATGGGGCTTTCTTCTTCACATAATGTAATTAGACTTTTACACAAAATGCTAACTAGTTTACACAATATAGATTGCTTTTTAGCGTATTATATCTGATATTTATATCAAGTTATTTAATAAAGCAGTACAACAAAAAGCTATGGAGATTAAGGTTTTCTACAACCTTTTCCCATAAAAAAATAAGTTTGGTTCAAATTTACCTGATCAGAAATGATCGGATATAATTATCTTTTCCAAAGCTGAAAGAGTAAGATTACAGGGCAGTTTTTATGGGTATACGGCAAGTTTTAATAAAACTTGTCGTACCTATTTTTGTCTTGAAAATGGACAACAGCATACCGATCTAATTGACTTCAATATTTTATCTGTTCTATAAATACAATCCATCCCGAATTTTATAAATTTTATAGGAATTGTCATAAGGACAAGCTCTTAAATTATCCTATATTTGATAATATGAAACTATATATTTTTTTCCTCCTTTCTATCTTGAGTATGTCTACTTGCTTTACTCAAAATAAATCCTCATTCGTTTATCCTAATACTCAAAACCTTGTTTGGGAAGAATTTTCAATAGACGGTTCTGTAAGGGCAATTGAGTTGATTGGTGATCAGACGGTTTGGTATACTGGATCAAATGGTCAATTTGCTTATACGGAAGATGGTGGTACAACTTGGTACAAAGATAGCTTGCAATATGATTCATTACAGCTAGAGTTTAGGTCTATTGCTGTTGTAAAAAATACTATTTATATATTATCTGTTGGAAGTCCGGCCTTATTATTTAAATCTAAAGATAAAGGGAAAAACTGGGAACTGGTATATAGAGAAGATGATCCTAAAGCTTTTTATGACTCCATGTCTTTTTGGGATGAGCTCAATGGAATTGCAATAGGTGATCCAACTTCGAACTGTATGTCTGTATTGATTACAAGAGATGGTGGTGCATCCTGGTCAAAATTGAACTGTGATCAACTTCCAGTTGCGGCAGAAGGAGAAGCAGCATTCGCGGCAAGTAATACGAATGTAGTTACACATGGCGATTATGCATGGATCGTATCCGGAGGTGCAAAAGCCAGAGTATTTGTCTCTCCTGATAAAGGTCGAACCTGGTCGGTTTATAATACTCCAATTAATCAGGGAGGAAAAATGACAGGTATCTTTTCTGCTGATTTTTATAATGAAAAAAAAGGTATTATTTACGGTGGTGATTGGGAACACAAAAGTGCATTTGAAAAAAGTAAAGCAATCACAGAAGATGGAGGTCAAACTTGGGAATTGATAGAGACGAAACCCGGTTATATGTCCTGTGTTCAATACATACCGAATACAAAGGGGCAAGGGATTATTGCTTGTGGTAGCGAAGGCATTGCATTATCAAATGATGGTGGACGAAATTGGAATTCTATTAGTAATAAAGGCTATTATTCAATAAGGATTGGACATAATGGAAAATTTGCCTGGCTTTCTGGAAAAAATAAAATAGGACACCTAAGATGGGAATGATTTACTCATAGTAGAATAGTGATTGAGTATTTTAGCTTTCGGCAGTTTGAAAAATGGGGTCTTGCTTAAACTTGACTTTATTGCTTTTAGAGTCTCTGCATAAAAATTATTAACTGGGCTACAAAAACGTCTTTTTCGCCTAAGCGAACAAAATTTAAACAAGCTCTAAGAAAAAAGAAATCCTGAAGGCTTCATTACTTTAGAGAATATTACCTTCAGGATTTCAAGACACAATATCAAATATTGCAGTCTTAGGATATCCTACCAATTGTTTTCTACAATCAATGCATAGAGTGAATTGAAAATATTCATCAAATTTTGTGGTGATTTCATTTTATGAAATTTTACAGCCTTTCCTTTGTAGGTAATTTCAAGTAATTGAAGGTCTCTCGCACCTGATAAATATTCACTTTCTAAATCAAGAAAACCTTGCTTTTCAAAAAGCATAAAAAGTTCTTCCATTTTATCATTTGACAATTTGATAGAACTTGTCCCAAGTTTCTCCATGTTTTTAATTCCATGAAATTCAACTTTCCCGAGTTTATCAATCTTTAATTGATACACTTTACATTTACCAAAACAACTTCCTGCTTTTAATAAAATCAATTCCTCGCTTCCTTCAATAGGTTTCGTAGAAGGTGTTTCTTTGGATGATTTGCAGGAACTGAACAGGGCTATAAGTACTACGATTAAAATCGGAATAAAATAATATAGTATTTTCATTTAGTCTTTATTTTATCACTATGAATTTTTGTGTAGTGCTTTTTGGATTGGAAGTAGTCAAAAAATAAATCCCTCCTACAAATGAGGAAATATCGACTTCTATATTTTTGCTTGATTTAAACTCCAGCATTTTTTCACCAAATGAATTGTATATTATAAAAAATTGACTTGGAACATGATCGTTCGGCATGGTAATAAAAAGATTGTTTTGTGCTGGATTGGGAAAAATAGCTGGCGCAAAAGCAATTGTTTCATTTAGAGAAGTGATATCACTACATCCATTACTTGAAAGAAGTGAAGCCCTCGAACTATTGAGAGCAGCTAACATCCTCATTTTTTGACCTTCCGTAAACATTGTCATACAAATATCATCGACATAGTCCATGTAGTTATTATACATGATCCCATTCCCAGAAGAAGTACAGCCATCAAAAAACGGAAAAGTTGGACACCCACTACTCTCCGTTTCTTGACTAGGGGTATCTGGAACAAAATCGTCTTCATTGCAGCCTCCTTGCGAACTTCCCCAAATGTGTTCAAGATTGAGGTAATGTCCTACTTCATGTGTTGCGGTCCGTCCAAGATGAGCAGGCTGAGAGTTTGCTGCCGTACCAATTGTGCCAAAATATTGATGTGCGATTACTGCTCCATCTGATTCTATTGGTACAGCTGCCCCAGGAGGCGTTGCGAATCCCAATGTCCCATCTTCTCCCAAATCGCAAACCCAAATATTGAAGTATTCATTTACATTCCAGGCATCTTGGCCACCAGAAGATGAACTATACCAATTTTCTGTCAAACCAATATTATCTATAGTCGTTTCACTTCTTGTAATCCCATTAGTGGGGTTCCCCATTGGGTCAAAGGAGGCCAGACAAAATTCAATCTCAATATCTGCACCCATAGATTGGAAAGCCATTGGTCCAGTATTGAAATTATCATTCAATTTTCTAAAATCATTGTTTAAAACTTCAATCTGGGACATAATCTGCGCATCGCTAATGTTTTCTTGG
Organism: Saprospiraceae bacterium; assembly: GCA_965277415.1. Lineage (GTDB taxonomy): Bacteria > Bacteroidota > Bacteroidia > Chitinophagales > Saprospiraceae > JAHDHW01. The sequence goes on along the minus strand of CBDICS010000014.1, from coordinate 92,999 downwards.
CTTTCTCTCCATATCACATGGACTACAACTGGAATCGTTTCTACACTTCTAGGGACTGCTGTAGATTTGTTGTCAGCAATCCACCTTTGAGTAACTTCCTCTTGTAACCTTAGTTGGTCAGACAATTGAGGGTTGCTTTGTAAAGCTTCTTCTTTTTTAATCGAAGTTAAACACCTCTGACTATATATAGTTATACAATAAAAGGTGAGTAAAAACATTAATAATGTCGACTTTAAATTCATGCTAATTTATTTAGTGATTAAATGTTAAATTCTTTTTCTCTTTTATTGCTCAAAAAGAATATCCCTATACACTCTTCATATTCATTCTGTCTATACAACAATCTTTTCTACTTAAGGACAGGGTATTAATAGATTCAAAGTGCCAGCACAATACCATCTCATCTAATGTTCGTAAACAATACATGGAAGGCTTCTGCTTCTAGGGCACTTACTTTTGAATTTTAATTCAATTTTTACAATACCTTTTGGAAGAGCGGTTTTATTATTTTATACCTGATGCGGAGTAGTTTGTCTTTCCTAAGTACACCGTGTACTAAGTCACTTCAAATTCAGTATAAATGAGGCTTTTTTTACAATGGCGCAGGTAGCTACGTTTAACGGACATCGCCGCTTTGTACACTTTCTTATATGCTATTTTATTGCTATATACAAGTATGGCTTTCTAATTTCGTGCCTAATTTACTCAGACACATTAAAATCAACTAAAATATTATAAAATTGCAATGTGTATATTGAAATACATGGTCACAGAACACAAATATAGTATGTTATGCAACTCATTTTTATACTTGGATTCATTTTTAGGCTAGCAGTTACTACACACTCCTCTTACGAAACCTCAAGACCTTAATATTTTTAGCAATATCCTTGGATTCTATCAATCTGATGATCCAACTAATCATCGAAATTAATCTTCCAGGTTTTAGAATAAGTTGACTTAATTCAAGCACATAGTTATCCGTACGTTCGATGAGTCCTTCTTTTTCATTCGATGGAATAGCGACCATTTGTTGAGCTACAAACCAAGCATGTTTACGCGCAGCTTTCAGGCTAAACGCCGCAAAGGCTTCATCTTTTTTATTGGTAACAAAATCAATCAAACCAAAGAAAGGAGAAACTTTTGCAATATCAATTTGTACTTCATCAATGAGTTCTGATAGGATTTGGTTGATTTCTTTAAAATCACGATCTAGATCTTGAATCGTTTCTTTTGTACTGATTTCGGCAGCTGCAATACCTAAGTCGAGGTTGATATGCGCATTCATTCCTAAAAGGAGGTCTTGCAATAAAAGCAAATCAGATCGTTTAGCGGCATCAAATGCAGCTTGCCAGGCACGTGTAGGTGTTTTTCCTGATTTGTACAATTGATATGCTTTTAAATAACGATTTGCAAAAACGACATCCAGTTTTTCCATTCTTTCCCCATCTTCAAATCGACCATCTGCAATCCCTTCCTTCACTTTGATGGTTACCTTTTGATAAAGTGCCACAAAATAGCCCATACGGCTATTTTTAGAAATAGCCTCATCAAGCATCACATCCATTTCGAGAATCAGTTCATCTATTGTCTTTGGTAGATTCATTTGTTTTTTATTTTTGAACAACTTCTATGTAAAAAAACTTAACAGAGGTTTGAGCATTCTAATTTGGTCAAATCTATAAACTGCCCTATCTTGTCAATAATATGGCGAATCAATTTCAAACTACACTGCAAAACTTACCTCAGATCGTAAAGTATATCCTTGTATTACTGGTCGTGGTGTTTATCAGTTACCTGTTTCCTAATAATACGAAATTTAAATACAATTTTGAAAAAGGCCAAACCTGGAGATATGAAGACTTAGTATCCCCTTTTGATTTTGCAATTTTAAAACCAGAAGCTGTTCGAGCACAAGAATTAGAACAGCTTAAAAATCAATTTAGTCCATATTATGAAGTAAATCAGGATGTAGTAAGGAATACTAAACAAACATTTAGGGACGAATTTGCCAAACAGTTGGCAATCGAGAAGATGGAGGAGGTATACGCTGATGTTCCCCGAAATCCTGATAAATACCTTAATTATGGCTTACGCTTAATTGATTTTATCTATGAAAGAGGATTCATCCAATTAGACGACCAACATTTAGATCAGGGAAACACATTTGTAGTCAATGTACGTAATCAAAATACGACTCAACAAAGGACATTACAAAGTTTTATAGATTTAAATAAAATAGATGAATTGGTTACAGATTCTTTATTTGCCAATGGCCTGAAAGAGTCAGAATTTCTTATTCCATTACTTCAGGGAAAATTTTCCAGTAATATTTTTTATTCAATTGAATTGTCTAATAAGTTTTTAGATGCTCAAATCAATTCTATTTCTCCATCCTATGGATTAGTCAAACAAGAAGAATTAATTATAAAACAGGATGGAATCGTAACGGATGAAATTTTTCAGAAATTAATTTCTTATCGCGCTCAATACGAAGCAGAAGTTACTTCAAAAAAATCTCATTGGGGCGTTTTTATTGGATACTTCCTTTTGACAAGTTTGATAGTAGGTGTTTTCTTATTGTATTTGAAATATCATGCTCAAAAGGTATTTGAGAGTTTTAGTCGCTTAATTTTCATGCTTATGTGGCTGGTGCTTTATAGTTATTTAGTTTATTCTGTAGAACAAAACAGTAGCCTGAGTACCTATATGATTCCCTTTTGTATTGTCCCTATTGTTGTAAAGATATTTTTTAATGACAGGCTTGCGCTATTTACTCATATCGTTGTTGTTTTGATTGCCAGCTTTTTATCTTCTTTGGGTTATGAATTCACCTTCTTGCAGATTTTGACTGGAATTGTTGCTATTCTTGCCAATGTAGAAGTACGTAACTGGTCAAAATTCTTCTCTTCGATGCTATTTATTTTTGGTGCTTATGCCTTGGGATATCTGGGTTTATCATTAATCAAAGAAGGAACTTTTGGAAATATTGATTGGTCTATTTATACCTGGATTTTCTTAAATGTATTTTTGACTTTATTGGCCTATCCACTCATTCCATTGCTGGAACGTTTATTTGGATTTACTTCTTCTATCACCTTGATTGAATTGTCGGATATGAATAGCCCTTTGCTTAAAGATTTATCTCTAAAAGCTCCCGGTACGCTACAACATTCTCTCCAGGTAGCCAATCTTTCAGAAGCAGCAGCGGATAAAATTGGTGCAGATCAATTACTAGTTAAAGTAGCTGCACTCTATCATGATATTGGAAAAATCCTTCAACCTCAATGCTATATTGAAAACCTAGGAGATGGAGAAAGTCCTCATAATCAGTTTAATAATTTCGAAAGTGCCAAGGTCATCATAGACCATGTGACGGAAGGGATCAAGATGGCAAAAAAAGCTAGATTGCCAGAGATTATTATTGATTTTATTCGCACACATCATGGCACTACCCGAGTTGAATATTTTTGTAGAAAACAGATGCAAGACTTTCCCGATAAAGAGTTTGACGAATCATTATTTCGATATCCAGGCCCTCGACCATCAAGTAAAGAACAAACGATCTTAATGATGGCTGATTCCATTGAAGCAGCTTGCAAAAGCTTAAAAAACCCAACTGGAGAAGATATTGATCAGTTTGTTGATAAAATTGTATCAGGAAAAATCACGACTGGTCAATTCGTTAATTCTGAATTGACATTTGAAGAACTTGGTCTCTGCATATTTGAATTCAAGAAAATGCTTAGAAGCATTCACCATGTGCGAATTGAATATCCAAAAGCATAAGAAGCCCCTAAATAGCAGGATGTAATCTTATTAGCAAAGCTGCAAAGACTAATAATCGCGTTAACAAGTTTCTATAAAAAACAGATGCTCTTTCATTTCGGAAATTAGCAATAAAAAGAATCAAACTAAGCACAAATAATATTCCCGATCCAATCAAAGCAATATTGATCAAACCATTTGCAAAAGGCCAACTTTCATAATAGGAAACCAAACCAAGAATACCTGTAGGAAAGATCAACCCAGCTAAAATAGAAAGGATAACTTCTCTTTTTTGATAGGCTTCTACTTTAAACATATACCATGAAAAGAATAAGTAAATCAAAGAGGCTAAGCCCCCTCCAAAGATTAACATGATCGATCCATTGGGATTCCCTTGATTTTTTAGATATAGACCAATCACAATAAGGGCAATTGGAATTAATTCTAAAAGCGAGGCCTTTTGTGAGGATCTTTTATCTTCCTCTGGTCTAATTACTTCTTCAGAATCAAGCGGTTTCTTATTGGATTCAGACATATTTTTTTGTTTTGACTTAGAACTTGTCATTTGGCTAGTGATTGGGATCGAAATGCCGAATGACAATTGACATTTTCAAAGGCGCTAAGAAGGCATATTTCTAAACACAGCACATACAATACCAGCAGCTACAGCAGCATTCAGTGACTCCGCACCACCCTTTGGATGAGCAGGAATCTTAATAGGATAATTAATCTGTTCTTTAACTGCATTCGAAATTCCTTTTCCTTCACTACCTATAACGATGATTCCTTTTTTCTCCAAGGTTGTTTTGAATAAGTCCTCCCCTTCTAAAACTGTTCCGTAGATTGGAAGTTCTGGATAATCCCTTATTATTCGATTAAAATCTGTCTTAATTACATCAACTCTTAGAAAAGCCCCCATAGTAGATTGGATAACTTTAGGATTATAAAGATCTGCAGAATTTTTAGAACAAAATACTGTTTGAATTCCAAACCAATCTGCAATACGGATTATCGTTCCTAAATTTCCTGGGTTTTGGATATTGTCTAAATATATAGAAAGCTCCTGATCGATTACTTCTTTTGATTCTTCCAAATCTAAGCGCTTAGCTATAATCAACACATCTGTCGGCGTCGCCAAAGTAGTGATCTGCTTCATATCATTTGGCTTAGCCAGCAATAATATAGATCGAAATGGTGCAAGTAATTTTTCATGTCGATCAAACCAATCTTTAGTACATACGACATTTTCTATTTCAATATTTGGGAAAGCCAATAATTCAAGTGCCATCTTCTCCCCTTCTACTATAAAATTGTTATACATTTGCCGAAACTTATTTAACTTAAGCGAGCGAATGTATTTGATTTTATTTTTTGATAACATTAAGAGTTTTTTAACTGATATAGAGCCACTAAACATTTAATATTTACGTCTTTAGAGGTAGAGACTAAATGTTTGGTCATTCATTCAAAGAAGTTGTTTTAAAATGGAGGTTAAGATTGATTGTAAGTGCTTGATTTTCAAGACGAAGCTCCATTATTTTTTCGTAGCCTTAGCTACGGTGAAAATAATTAGCTGAAGTATTGGAGATCAATGACTTGCAAGAAAATTATCTATCTATTTTAAAACAACTTCAAATATAAGAATCAATAAATGATTCCATTTTTTACAAATATAGTAAACATCTCAAAGTATATACTTTTTGCAATCTCTGTCCTTATTGCTTTAGGGTCTTGCAATACAAAAAAGTATTTGAAAGGAGAAGATAAACTTTTGGTCAAGAACTCGATTGAGTTTGAAGCTGATTCGAAAGTCCTCAAAAAACGTTCACTGAAAAGAGAATTGGAGTCAATTTATAAGCAAAAGCCTAATTCTAAGCGTTTGGGTTTATTTAAAACTGATCTTTGGGTTTATTATAAAACCGACAGTCTAGAAAATCCTTCAAAATTTCAAAAGTGGATAAGAAGAAAGATTGCCGAGCCACCTTCTTTGTATAATGATGAAATAGCAGAGGCCACAGCTAATTCTATGAAGTATTACCTTCAAAACAAAGGTTATTATCATGCAGCAGTGAGCTTTGAAAAAGAATTTAATGAAAAGAAAAAACATGCTACTGTTGTTTATAAAGTAGTTCCAAATGCCATATACACCATAGATAGCGTATTTTTTAATAGCTCAGATCCAAAAGTTCAGAGGATACTCAATGATATCGAAGAAGAAACAGTCTTGAAAAAAGACGCTCCGCTCAGCCAGGAGTTATACAATAAAGAAGCTGAGCGAATTACTAAATCGCTTCAAAATCTTGGCTTTGCATATTTCGACAAAAACTTTGTTGATAATTTGACCGGAGATAGCACGGGTACCAAAGTCAATGTCTATCTAAATATTCTAAATCCAAAGAATCAAACAGAACATAATATCTATCAAATTGGAAGAATCACCGTTAATCCAAGATATATTCCATCTGAGGTATTAAAAATAAAAAAGGATACTATTATTGATGGTATTCATTTTCGTTTGGATGAATATGGAACGATTGTCATTCCCAAAAGTATCATTAGTGAAATCTACTTGAAAGAAGGTGCACTCTATAAGCAAGAAAATTTCACGAAAACAAACCGCCAGTTAGGCAGGCTTGATATTTATAAGTTTATTTCAATAAAATCCTCAAGAGATAGTATCGAGTCCAATAAAATTAATTTTGAAATCCGGCTTACCCCAAAAAAACGGATGGTTATCGGAGGAGACCTTGAACTAAATAATTCCAATTATGCGGTTCAAAATTTCAATCGTTCACTTATTGGACTTGGCGTAAATCTAAATTATCAAAATCGAAATTTTCGAAGAAATGCATCAATACTCGAATTGAAAGCGAATAATGGAATTGAGTTTGATATCACACAACCCAAAAGCCCTGTTTATTCTTTGGATATTTTAACTCAGGCAGACTGGCGGATTCCAAAGTTTGTTCAATTTCCTAAATTGGCTTCTTTTGCTAATAAATTGAACCTGATAAAAGATGGCTCATTCAAACATCTAAAGGAAAAAGGAGAGACAAAAGTCTCCATAGGCTATAATCGCCTATTACTATTTGACTTTTATAATTTCCATGCCTTCAACATGACTTTCGGGTATGATTTCCAACGGGACAATAATAATCGGTTTTCCTGGAATCAAACAGGAATAAACTATTTACTCCCTAGATTCGAAACTGGATTTGACTCCATTCGAATTAACAATCCTTATATCGCGAATAGCTTTACGAAACAATTATTTACGGGTTTTTTATTCAGAGATTTCAAATACTCACATACTGGAAAGTCTAATATTTATGGGAATTCATGGAAATTCTCTGGAGATTTTGAATTGTCAGGAGGAGAGATTTTTTTGGCCAATTGGGCTTCAAACGGCTTTGATCTGGAAGATACTTTAAAGCTTTTTAATGAAGTAGAATTCGCTCAATATGTCCGATTGAATCTTGATCTGAGGCGATACATCAGTCTCAGTAAGAAAAGTACTTTTGCATATAAGGTAAACTTTGGGATAGCCAGGCCATTTGGGTTTGCCCAGGACGTCCCTTATGTAAAGCAATTTTTTGGAGGAGGCCCATATGGAAACCGAGCCTGGCAAGTGCGGGAATTAGGTCCAGGTGCTTTTTTTGATGATACCATATCCTATGACATATTTTATCAGACGGGTGACCTTAAAATAGATTTCAATCTAGAAGTACGCTTTAATATTATAGGCGGTCTAAATGGTGCTGTTTTCATTGATGCTGGAAATGTATGGACTATAAACTTTGACCCTACCCGTCCAGGTTCACAGTTTTTACTTAAAGCTAATCCTGATATTCCTGAAACCTCCGCCTTTTACAAACAATTTGGAGTGGGTACAGGTGTCGGAATTCGATATGACTTTTCATATTTCATATTAGGATTTGATGTTGGTATAAAAGCTCGTAATCCTTATCCTGATGAGAATGGCCGGAATTGGTTATTTCGCGACTGGGATAAACTTCAAATTCGAGACCTTAATCCTAATTTGTTGATTGGATACCCGTTTTAGGGGTGATCGCTTCGCTTGTGATTGTTCCTTCGGAACTTGTGATCGCCTACGGCTTGTGAGGTCGCTCAGAGGCACTAGTCGTAGGCGATTACAAAAATGCAAAGCATTTAATCACAAGCAAAGCGATCACAAAACGCATAGCCCTTCCTAGCTTCCTTACTTAAAAAGAGATTTTCTCCCATGTTTACTACAAATTGGGCAAGTATTTGGATCATGACCACGAGCGGGGCAATATTCGCGACCAAAAAAGATAATTTGAAGGTGTAATTTATTCCAGGTTTCTTTTGGGAAAAGTCGTTTTAGGTCTGCTTCCGTTTTTTCAACATTCTTACCCGTACTCAAAGTCCAGCGATAAGCAAGCCGATGAATATGTGTGTCAACAGGGAAAGCAGGAACACCAAAAGCCTGAGACATTACGACAGAAGCCGTTTTGTGTCCTACTCCAGGCAGTTCTTCCAATGCTTCGAAACTTTGCGGCACTGCACCATCATATTTATCAATCAAAATTCCGGAAAGATCGGAGATCGCTTTTGACTTACGAGGAGAGAGGCCACATGGTCGAATGATTGCTCTTATTTCATCTACATCCAGCTTGACCATATCAAAAGGATTATCTGCTTTTTCAAAAAGGAATGGCGTCACCTTATTGACTCGTGCATCAGTACACTGAGCAGATAATAAAACGGCGACTAATAGAGTATAAGGATCAGCATGGTCGAGAGGTATCGGAGTAGTAGGATATAAGTCTTCAAGTATATGAGCAATATCTTTAGCTTTCTCTTGTTTGGTCATTGATAAAGAATTTAGAAGTTTGTACTAAATCATATTTTCTACAAAAGCCCTATTTAATCTGAGTCAAAAAAGCGATTGTATCTACCCCATCTGCATAATCGTCCAATTCTGGCTTTTGCGCCTTTCCAAAGGGGATCACCCTTATCCCGTCTATTTCATTAGCAACGATGCACTGGATTTCATCTTTGACAAGATCTAGTTTTGATATCAGATCCGATTCATTATCATAATATTCATAATGTAATTGTGCAATTCGAGATTGCAAAGGTTTATCTTCTGTCATCAGGATACATCCATTGGACTGATGAGGTACACTATTTAAAATTAACATCGTATAATTATAATCAAAATTATTTTTGTACTTATCATTCAATACAATCTCATTGAATTCATGTAAAGCCTCCAATAATAAATCAAAATTATAATTCTTGGGTATGTAAACCTTGGATACATTGCGGCATCCCAGGCCAAAGTATTGGAATATATCAATACCTAAAGCTTTCAAGTTTTCTGAACTTTCTTGCCCATTTAAAACCGCAATCGCATTTCTGTTTTTTCTTATGATATTTGGGTATTTACCAAAATAAGCATCAAAATAACGCGCTGAATTATTGCTCCCAGTAGCTATTACCGCATCAAAACCACTGAATCGTTCTGTAATTTCAAAATATTCAGTAACACGGCTATCTACCTCAGCCATTATTTTTATAAAGTGTGGAACTAAATGTTTATCCTTTTCAGATAGTTTGATTAGCGCTTTATTTCCAGTGATAAAAACAGAAAGGATATCATGAAATCCAACGAGTGGTATATTTCCAGCGAGAATAAGTCCAATCTTTTTAGGGATGACTACTTCTGAAATTTCATATGGTTCAAGCCATTTTTCTAATTTATTCTTTTTCAAAAAAGAATTAGAAATTGCTTCAATTGATTTAAGAACATTTTCTTTTATAAACCATCGATTATGAAAATATGTCTGCTGAATAGCGGTATCCAAGTCTTCGCTACCTTTATTGAGGTATGCTCCCAAATACACTAAAACATCAATTCTTTCCGATAATTTCATTTCTCTTTTTTGTTAAATCTTTAATCCCAATAGTTTGCATAGTTTTTATATTCTCAGCAGGAATATTCTCTATATCAGGGTGTAAAGCTATCGCTTTTTCTACACTATTTTCCCTTAAAATATGAATCATTGGATAGGGCGAACGATTGGTGAAATTTTCAGGGTCGTCCGCATTCGTGCCATCAAATTGATAGGCTGGATGAAAGCTTGCTAATTGAACCACTCCGTCAAAATTTAATGCTTCCAGATCTTCTTGCATTTGTCCAACTACCTCATTATAATCATTAAAATCAAGCAAAACATTTGGATGAATAATTAATGTTGTTTCTATTTCTGTCGCTTCACTTTCGTATAATTTTATACATTCTTCAAAAGTGCTTACGACTAAGTCTTCCAATTTTTTTGAACGTAGTACAACATACTTGATGAGATCCTGATGAAAAGGTTGAGCCGCAAAAGGGCAAAGGTTGTAGCCAATTACAAATTGTTGAATCCATTCCTTTGTTTTAGTTTGGTAATGATCCATAGAATAAATAATGTTTTGATAATGATCCCTTCCGCCTTGATGATTTTGTGATCGTCCTTCTAGGACTTCTCATCAATTTTAACAGGCTTTATGAGGCGCTTATTATTTCTCTGCGAGTTCTTTCCTTCCACCAACATAATTCCGCCATTTATTTAAAACATTTTTAAAATCCTCAGGCAATTCTGATTCGAAAATCATGCGCTCCCCTGTTGTTGGATGATCAAAACCTAAAGTTTTTGCATGCAAAGCTTGACGCGGAATTAGTTTAAAACAATTTTCAACGAATTGACGATACTTTGTAAAAACGGTGCCTTTATGTATTCGGTTTCCACCATAGCGCGTATCACCAAACAAGGGATGACCTTTGTGTTTAAAATGAATTCTGATCTGATGAGTCCGCCCCGTTTCAAGTTGACACTCTACCAAACTTACATAATACAATCGTTCAAGCACCTTGAAATGTGTAATGGCATGTTTTCCACCGTCCTCTTCATCTACCACTGCTCTTAGAATGGCATTACGTGGGTCTCTAGCAATGTTACCGACTATCGTTCCCTCATCTTCATCTATTTCTCCCCAAATCAGTGCTTGGTATTTACGTTCTGTTGTATGATCAAAGAACTGCTTGGATAAATGCGTCATCGCATTTTGATTTTTTGCGATCACCATTAAACCTGTTGTATCTTTATCTATTCTATGCACCAATCCCGGTCGATCACTATAGTTGCCTTCTTTGATTGGTAATGGATGGTTTTGAAAATAGTAGACCAAGCCATTGACTAAAGTACCATTTGGTGTACCCACACCAGGATGAACAGTCATGCCAGCTGGTTTTTGAATGACCATGACATCATCATCTTCGTAACGAATATCCAAAGGAATATTTTCAGGAACGACAGGTTGATCTTCTCTTGGAGGCTTCGGAAGAGACATCGTAATTTCCATTCCCGGTTTGATTTTAAAATTAGGCTTGACCGTTTTGCCATTGACTAAAATAGCTCCTTCTCTTATCGCATTTTGAATTCGATTTCGAGAAGCTTTTTCTATTTTGTTTAGCACGAAAATATCAATCCTAATTGGCGTTTGCCCAGGATCTGCCACAAGTTTGAAATGCTCAAAAAGCTCATTACTTGTGGTATCATTCAAGTTTTCTTTATTTTTCTCTTCCATTATATTTTCGAGTAGAAATATCTAAGTATGTTTATTCTAGGGTTTATCTAAAATTAATTCCCTGATTTCTAAAACACAAAGCTAAGACCAATTTGGGGAATAAGTAGATCTGTAGTAGAATTCTTTTCTTCAAAGGCATCAATCGTATCAATAATTACATTATTAGGGTCTTCATTGCGTACTAAATAGTCAGCGGAAGGTCCTGTCAAATATAAACACCTTGCATCTAATAGTATAAATACACCTTCTGAATGGCCTACAATCATTTGTAATCCTATTGCCCCTCCGTAACTAACCGCAAAATCTCCATGTTCAATAAAACTATCGTCCAAGGCCTCTTCATTATCAGGAGGATCCAGTTCTTCCCACATAGTTCTTGTATAAAAATTTTTCAATCCCAACATTCCATCTAAATAAGGTTGGAATGGCAAATTAAATTGAGGCAAGATTCGAAACATTCCATGTCCTACGACTATTCCATTTCGAGTAGTTGACCTTCCTTGCAATGTGAATCCATCAATAAAGACCAATTGATCTTGGATTTCTACATCATAAAACAACACGCCTCCTGATAGACCTAGATATAAAGGAAGATCAGAAGTAGGATTGGCGCGCATCATAAAACTACCACTAAAACCCCATGCTAACTGATCTAGGTTTTCCCTGAAATCATTTAATGGAACGCCCAAATTGAACTCCATACCAAAACTAAACTTAGGTGTAGGAAATTCCTCTACAAAATCTGTGTCTTCAACATTCTCTTGTGCTAAAAGGAATGCGGTACTGAAAAAAAACAAGCCAATTAAAAATTTCAATTTCATAAAAAATGATTGATAATTCCTACTAATTTCGCCAAAGGACAGCGTATCAATTCATCATCTTCCCTTCATTTATTCCAACAAGGTCCAAGAAGAAAGCATACTCCAATGCAGTTTCTTTAAATCGAGCAAAACGTCCAGAAGCTCCTCCATGTCCTGCGACCATATTAGTATGTAGTAATAAAGTATTGTTGTCTGTTTTTAGCTCGCGCAGTTTTGCAACCCATTTAGCTGGTTCCCAGTATTGAACCTGAGAGTCATGATACCCTGTCGTAACAAGCATATTTGGATAATTCTTTGCTTCTACATTATCATAAGGAGAATACGATTTTATATAATCATAATACGTTTTATCTTTAGGATTGCCCCATTCATCAAATTCTCCAGTGGTCAAAGGGATATCTTCATCCAACATCGTAGAAACGACATCTACAAATGGTACCGCTGCAACAACACCTCTCCACATATCCGGTTCCATGTTAACTACTGCTCCCATCAAGAGTCCACCTGCACTTCCTCCCATCGCAAAAAGTTTATCTTTAGCACTATATTTTTTATCAACCAAATATTTTCCGCAGTCTATAAAGTCATAAAAAGTATTCTTCTTTTTTAATAATTTACCATCCTCATACCACCAACGCCCCATTTCTTCGCCACCTCTAATATGAGCAATTGCATAAACAAAACCACGATCCAATAAACTCAATCGAACAGAACTAAAATAAGGATCCATACTATTTCCATAAGAACCGTAAGCATATAAAAGCAATGGTGAACTGCCATCAAGTTTCGTCCCTTTCTTATAAACCAAAGAAATTGGAACTTTCTGACCATCTCTTGCGGGCGCAAAATGTCTTTCTGATACATAATTATTAGAATCAAAATCTCCGACTACTTCCGTTTCTTTTAATAGCCTCATCTCCTTTGTTCGCATATTATAATCAAACGTAGAGTTAGGTGTAGTCATTGAGGTATAACCAATGCGAAGTACCTCTGTATCAAATTCAGGATTAACAGAAGTATAAGCCAGATAAGCCTCATCCTTAAACGCTATATAATGTTCTTCTCCTGTCCAGGGTCGAATACGAATATTAGTAATCCCAGCTTTACGTTCTGAGAGTACGATGTAATCTTTAAAAATATCCATTCCTTCTAAAAGAACATCTTCCCGATTGCCAATCACCTCTTTCCAATTATCCTTTGATGTCGCATCAACAGCTGTTTCCATCAAACGGAAGTTTTTAGCATCCAAATTTGTTCGAACATAGAATTTGTCCTTATAATGCGCTATTCCATATTCTAGATTACGCTCTCTTTCCTGAAATACCTTAAATGTTCCATTTGGATTATCAGCATCAAGGATTCTATATTCAGAGGATAATGTTTGGTAAGATCCAATTACGATATACTTTTCAGATTTAGTTTTATAAACAAAAGTGCCAAACGTTTCATCCGCTTCGTGGTATATTTCTTCATCCTTAGCAGCATCTGTCCCCAAAACATGTTTGAATATCTTATAAGATCGAAGGGCATCATCTTTTACAGAGTAAAAAAGTGTTTTATTATCATTCGCCCAAACTGCCCGTCCTGTCGTATTTGGAATGGCATCATCGATCATTTCTCCTGTTTCAAGATCTTTAAATTTTATGGTATAAATCCTACGGCTCAAAGTATCTTCTCCAAAAGATAAAATCTTATTATTTGGGCTTACCTCCAAACCAGCTGCACTAAAATATTTATAGTCTTTAGCTAAATCATTGACATTCAACATAATCTCTTCAGCCGCTTCCAAATTTTCTTTTTTACGACTATAAATGGGGTATTCTTTTCCTTCTTCAAATCGAGTAATATAATAATAGCCATTTTCCTTATATGGAACGGACGAATCATCTTGTTTGATCCGACCTACAATCTCGTCATACAGTTTTTCCTGGAAAGATTCTGTATGCTTGAGTTTGGCTTTTGTATAATCGTTTTCTGCATTTAGAAAACTGACAACATCTTTGGTTTGAGCATCTGGCGTTTCCGCATTTTTTTGTTCATCAGATAGCTTCATCCAATAATAGTTATCAATCCTGGTATCCCCGTGGATACTTAATTCTTTAGCTTTTTTCTTGGCTTTTGGCGCTTCCGCTTTAATTTCGTTCATACTTACTATATTTGTCTCATTTTTGTGAGTTTCGGATTCATTAGTACAGCTTATAAATAATACGCTAACTAAAAAACTAAGTTTTAAAAAGTTAATGGCTTTCATAATTTCTTTTTTAAGTACTCTAAGAGCATGTTTAAATTTCATACTTTGACCTGCAAATGCCCATTACAAGAACCTGATTTTGCCTTTTCTTCGTAGTATAGCCCCAAATGCTACGAAAAAAAGGTTTCATCAGAACCTTATACTGAACATTTTCGGTATCAAAAACGAATTTTAAACATACTCTAAGATACAACTCTAAGAAACAAGGAATGCTCCTTTTAATCGAAAAAGTTTGTACTTATATCCAAAACCTCTCTTATTATAATAGCGGTATCCCCGAAAAGTTATATTATTGCGCTCTCAAATGCAATTAAACACTTCATATAAACAAATTCTCTCTATTTCAACACCCATCATGTTGGGTAGTGCTGTACAAAACATAATTGCATTAAGTGATAGCGTGTTTTTATATCATCTTTCCGAAGTAGATTTTGCAGCAATTGGCTTTGTGGGGGTCTTTTATTTAATAGTGGCTGCTATTGGCTTTGGTTTTTCGAAAGGAGGACAGATTCTGATTGCAAGAAGAGCTGGAGAAGGTAATTATTCGGAAGTCGGTCGCACCTTTTATGCGATGCTTTATTTTGAACTGGCATTGGCGGTAGTCATGTTCTTTTTTATGCAATATGGCACATCTTACTTTTTCTCATTATTTGTCAACTCTGACATTATACTCATTAAAAGTCTGGAGTATCTAAATTATCGGTCCTGGGGTGTTTTCTTTTCTTATGCAGGAGTAGCGATCATCGCTTTATATACTGGTGTCGCTAAAACTCGATTTATCGTTATAGATACGCTGATCTTAGCGATAGTAAATATATTGCTCAATTATGGTTTAATCTTTGGAAAATGGGGACTTCCTGAAATGGGAATTGCGGGAGCAGGATTGGCAAGTACCATTGCTGAAGTAATTGCCTTCATTGTATTTGTGATTTATATTTACTTTGACAAACCCTCTCGGGTTTATAATTTATTTAAATTTCCAAAAATTGATATCCCGCTTATAAAAGCACAACTCAAAATAGGATCACCCATTGTTGCTCAAGCAGTAGTGGGGCTTGGATCTTGGTTTGTATTCTTTGGTATTGTAGAAAATCTGGGCGAACGTCCTTTGGCAATCACTAATTTAGTAAGAATGGTCTATCTCGTCCTTTCCATACCTTGCTGGGGCTTTTCATCAGGAATTAATACACTGGTCAGTAATTTTATTGGAGCGCGTCGAAAAGACGCTGTTTTACCCATTATTTGGAAGACATCAAAGCTATGTTGGATAATAACTATGGCTATTTCATTGCCTGTTGTTTTATTTCCTGAATATTTGTTATATCCCCTTCTAGGCTCTGAAGATATGTCTTTAATTATTGAGGCGAAACCAACCTTAAGAGTATTGCTGGGAATACTTTTCCTTTTTTCTTTTGGTGGCGTTTATTTTAATGGTCTGGCAGGAACAGGAGCAACCGCTTTTGGTTTGAAAATGCAAAGTCTTTGCGCACTATTATACTTGATCTATATTTATATCACTGTAGAGTATACCAATGGTGGCTTAGAATGGGCCTGGGCTTCAGAGATTTTCTATTGGGCAGCCATGTTATTATTGAGTGCCTTATATCTTAAATCCAAACAATGGCATTTGCTAAAGGTGTAATTATCAGGGGCATAAAAATTATAGTCTCATTGACAAATCCCGTGTTTATTGTCCACGGGATTTATCAACGGATGCAATTATACTAATTTTTTAACCGCATTTTTTATTCTACTAATTGCTTCAAGTAATTGTTCTTCCGAAGCAGCATAACTCAGTCTAAAACAGCCTTCTGCTCCAAATGCTGAACCAGCGACAACTGCGACATGAGCATTCATCAAGATATACTGACAAAAGTCAACCGAAGTATTAATGGTCACTTCACCATCAGATTTTCCAAAATAAGCACTGATATCTGGAAACACATAAAAAGCACCTTGAGGATCATTGACATTAAATCCAGGAATCTCTCTTAGTCCTTTTATTACGATATCCCTTCTTTTGAGAAAAGCATCCCGCATTTTCCATGTAGGTGCTAAATCCGAATTGAGTGCATGTGCTGCTGCTTTTTGCCCAAAGGCTGTAGCTCCAGAGGTAAATTGTCCCTGCATTTTGGCACAAGCCTTGGCTATTTCTATAGGTGCGCCCATATATCCAAGTCGCCAGCCTGTCATAGCAAATCCTTTGGCAAAACCATTGACTGTAATTGTTCTGTCTTTTACATTTTCAAAAGCTCCAATACTTACATGTTTTCCTGTAAAATTGATGTATTCGTATATTTCATCAGAGATAATATATAAATCTTCATGCTCTGCCACTACGTCCGCTACTGCTTTTAATTCTTCCTTTGTATATACTGAACCTGTAGGATTACATGGTGAAGAAAACAAGACAAATTTAGTTTTTGGAGTAATCGCTGCTCTAAGTGCTTCTGCATTTATTTTATAATCATCTTCGATTCCGGCAGAAACAATTACCGGAGTTCCGCCTCCTAATCGAACAATCTCATAATACGAAACCCAATAAGGCCCAAGTATAATGGCTTCATCTCCTTCATTTAGCATCGTCAAGCTCAAATTAGCAATAGATTGTTTAGCACCATTAGAAACAACAATCTGAGAAATATCAAAGTCTAAATCATTGTCTCTTTTAAACTTATCCACAATGGCTTGACGTAATTCTGGAAGTCCTGGAACAGGCGTATATTTAGTAAAACCATCTTTCAAGGCTTGCATAGCTGCTTCCTTGATATGATCTGGTGTGTCAAAATCTGGTTCGCCCAAACTAAGACTGATCACATCATGACCTTTAGATTTAAGTTCACGAGCCATTTGAGCCATAGCGATCGTAGCGGACTCTGCCATATTTAAAATTCTATCAGATAAGATTGACTTTGTAACTGTTGACATGATTGTAGAAATAGATTATAAGGTTTTGAAAATCAAATAATTATTTTTGGTCTGAATGGAAGGGAATAAAGCTTTTAAGAGCTTTTAGCTTACACTTTTTAAATAATGGGAACAAAGGTAATTCTTTTAGAAATCTGATGCACGAATTCCTCAAGCTAATTCTTTAAAAATCTGAATCCCCTTCTCCTTTTTCTTAGAACCCGTTCAAACGATCATGTTAAGTTAAACTACTAATTTTAAACAAATCAATGCTGGATTTTACAAAACCAAGCCAATATGGCAAATTATACCTCTTTTGATTGGAACATTAATGTCTATTATTGCGAATAATTTTTAATATTTGCTTCTAAATTAACAATTTGAGTTTTGACTCTAGAAATATCAGTATATAGATGAGTAAAAAACGTGCAATTAATCCTTCTGCAAAAAAAGTAATCAATCATAATTTCACGGGTTCACTTTCACTTGTGATACCTTGTTATAATGAGAGTAATCGAATCAATAAGCTTTTAAAAACCCTTCAAAAATTTGATAAACAGTGGGAAAACCCACTTGAAATCACAATCGTAGACGACGGGAGTAGTGACGATACTGTAAAAAAAATACAAGATTCATTTGACGGCGTTTTTGGAGGAAAAACAACTTTTAATTTTATACAACTAAAAGAAAATCAAGGAAAAGGGGCGGCATTGAAAGCTGGGGTTGAAAAAAGCAATAATGATTATATACTGACACTAGATGCAGATATGGCTGCTGAACCATCAGAGTTATTTACTTGGTTAAAATTACTACCTGGTAAAAAATTTCCAGAAAATAAGATTCTTATAGGTTCTAGAGAACATGAAAGTTCAAAAGTCAAAGGTCAACTTTTAAGAAGAATTGCAGGATTAATTTATAATTTCATTATCCAGCTTTTCACCAACCTCAACATTACAGATACACAATGCGGTTTCAAACTCTATCCGAGATCAGTGGCCAAGCAATTATTTGGACAACTCAAGACTAAAGGATGGGCACACGATATTGAATTACTCAATCAGGCAAAATTTGAAAATATCCCTATTCAACCAATGCCTGTAAAATGGACGCATCAGGATGACTCAAAGGTTTCTTTGTTTTCAGATAGTATCAAAATGTTTTTGTCTACAATTGGGATTTCTTTTCGTCAAAATTGGAATTGGTTTATCTCAAGACCAATAAAAGAGTTTAGAAATGGGCTATCCGGAAACGATGAACCCAGTTGGTACAGATTATTATTTGCAATCACTGTAATAATATTATTTTTTGCAATGCCATATTTAAGTTTTGACTATGGGATTACGGGTGATGAACACTTGCAGAAGGAATATGGCGAACTCGTTCTAAAACATTTTGAGACAGATGGCACACACACCAATAAAGCAGGAGAGAATGCACTAAACTATAAAAATTTATATTTCTATGGTGGGCTTTTTGATTATTCTGCTGCTTGGTTAAATGAACATATAGGAGGATTAGACCCATATGAAATGCGTCATCTCCTAAATGCTTTTGTAGGATTTTTAATGATTCTATTTACAGGATTGCTTGCTAGAGAAGTCGGAAATAGCTGGCGGATCGCATTTTTTGCTTTAATATTAATGGCGCTTTCTCCTAGGATTTTTGGACATAGCATGAATAATCCTAAAGATATTCCATTTGCTGCAACCTATGTATTCACCTTACTTCATTTAACTCGTTTTTTGAAACAACTTCCTCGTCCGGGGATTAAGACAATTTTGATGTTAATTCTGGGGATTGCCGCATCGATCAATGTTCGTGTCGGTGGTATTCTATTGATTGCCTATTTTGGTTTATTTGTTGGAATGAGTTATTTGATTCAGCCAGAATTGAGGTCAACACTTTCTAATCTAAAACAGACTTGGAAAATTGTAAGTACAGGATTAATTGTTGTTATCTGTTCCTATTTTGGAGGCATGTTATTTTGGCCGTATGCACTTGAAGCACCTATGACAAATCCATTGAAAGCTTTAAGTGAAATGTCCAATTTTTCTACTAGTATCCGGATGTTATTTGAAGGTCAACACCTCTGGTCTGATGAGCTCCCTTGGTATTATATCCCTAAATATATTACTATTGTTTCACCACTCGTTTTATTAATTGGTTTACCGGTATTTTTGATTTTTTATTTTATAAAATTTAAAAAAACAAACCCCTGGCCATTATTTTTCATTGCATTTACGGCAGTCTTTCCAGTAGCTTATGCTATTTACAAAGAGTCTTCCCTCTATGATGGCATGCGACACTTCCTTTTTATCTATCCGATACTCGCAGTGCTTGCAGCTTGGGCGTGGAATCAACTAATAGAGCTTCCTAAGATGAGGTGGATCGCTTCTGGAATATTTACCATTTTGCTTCTACTTCCAGGATACTGGATGGTAAAAAACCACCCTTATCAATATACTTATTTTAACGAACTTGCTGGAGGAGTCAATAATGTCTATGCAAAATATGAAACGGATTATTGGATGAATTCGATCAAGAATATGTGCGAATATATAGTTAAAAATGATGAACGAATTAAAAATGGAGAAGTAGTTAAAATAAATACGAATTGCCACAAACCCGCAGCATATTATATGAAAAGACTTGCGCCAAATGTTAAGGTTCAATACACTCGATATAATGAAAGGCATAAGACTCCGGGAGATTACTTCATGTTCATTTCAAGGTTTGTCAACAAAGATTTAATGAATAATGGCGCTTGGCCTCCTGCAAATGTTATACATGCTGAGAAAGTAGATAATACGATCATTGGTGCTATTTCTAAAAGACCCTCATCATTACCTTCTGTTGAAGCAGCGAAAGCTGAAAAAGCCAAAGAT
Source organism: Saprospiraceae bacterium (assembly GCA_965277415.1). Taxonomy (GTDB): domain Bacteria; phylum Bacteroidota; class Bacteroidia; order Chitinophagales; family Saprospiraceae; genus JAHDHW01. The sequence continues at coordinate 72,750 of CBDICS010000014.1, read as the reverse complement.
TTTGCCACTGCTGAGCTTAAATATTTGGAAGCGACACAACAAGATCCAAAAGATGAGACCTATTGGTTAGGATTAGCCAATTCAAGATTAAATTTGAGAAAGTTTCCAGAAGCTAAAATTGCAATTGATGAATTTAATAAGCTCTCCGATACACATGTCAATGGTCTCTTTTCACTAGCACTTTATTATCTAAATACAGGCAAAAATGAAGAGGCTAAACAAACTTTAGAAAAGATCACTAATGTTAATTATAAATATAATGGGAGTTATTATTATCTAACTTCTATCTATGCACAATCTCAACAATTTGACAAAGCTTTGGCCGCAGTAGAAAAGTATGATGAGGTAGGTGGAAGAGCAATCCAAATTTTTGATACCGGAATTCAAATTGCTAAGCAACAAAATAAACAAGCAGTTGAATTATACCTTAGATCAAAAAAGGCTTATTATCAACAACAAGGAAGTGAATCATTGAGCTTATTACGCCAAGCGCTAAGAGCAGATCCTACATATAAGCCAGCAGTCATTTTTGATGAGCAGATTAAAAAACAAATTGCAAAACAAGAGGAAGAAGCAAAAAGGAAATAACAAAACTTTATGGATTTAAAAGAATTAGAAAGCGGTGTTGATCCTTCTATCAACTGGTACTATCAATCTAAAAAAGTACCTCTTTTCAAATATTTTAAAAAACTGGTGAAAGAACAAAATAAAAAGATCACAGTCATTGATTTTGGATCTGGATCTGGTTTCTTTGCCTATGAACTCTTCGAAGCTTTTCCTGAACAAATCGAGGATGTCCTTCTTATTGACATTGGATATTCTGAGGAAGAAATGGAATCTACTAAAAATAAACCCGTAAAAAAGCTTCGGTATATTCCTCATGGTATCAATGATAGTATTGTTATTATGATGGATGTTCTTGAGCATATAGAAGATGACTATGCTATTTTGGATGATATTAAAAAGCGACTTGGCGAGAATGCACACTTCTTTATTACGGTTCCAGCCTTCATGAGTGTTTGGTCAAGTCATGACGTTTATCTTGGGCATTATCGTAGGTATACGATCCCTATGGTCAAAAAATTATTAAGCCATACAAAATGTAATATAGATAAGCAATACTATATCTATGGCTCAATATTCCCGCTGGTTTGGTTGGTAAGGCGATTAAAGAAAAATGAGGAGAATATGACGAACCCTGAATCATCTGATATGAAGCCGCTTCCTGGACCAATCAATTTTCTTTTGAAGCAATACAACACGTTTGAAATGAATTTTAGAAAGCTCAATAAGTTTTTTGGTTTGACTTGTGTGGCGGAAGGGCGATTGAAGTAGAGGTTTTCAAAATTGCGAAGCAATTTTGAAAGAGATGGTTCACCTTTGGTGAAAGAGGCGGGTTCACCTTCGGTGAAAGGGATAGTTTTGCCTTTGGCAAAAAGAGATAGATTTGACTGCGTCAAATAGTGAGGTTTCAGGTTTAAGATGAGTTGAAATTAGATGATTTGTGAAAAGAATGAGATCGTTTTATGGAATTTCTTATGTTTTGGAGTCTATATAAGTGAAGACAAATTTGTTTAACTTATTATTTTAAAAGAAATGGAATACTATAAAATTAAACCTACTAAAAGTCCCCTTCTGGAAAAATCATTTTTATTGGCAGTTGAGATTGTTAAATTGAGTAGGTACTTAATGAATGATAAAAGGGAATTCGTTTTAGGTCGACAAATATTAAAATCAGGAACGAACCCAGGGGCTATGACAAGAGAAGCTGTCTATGCTCAAAGTGGAAAAGATTTTATACATAAATTAGAAATTGCACAAAAAGAACTCAATGAAACAGCCTATTGGCTACAATTGCTATTAGTCACCGATACTATTTCAAAAGATCAATATACGCCAATTTACAATCTCAACCATGAAGTAAAAAGAATGATTAAAAGTTCAATCTTGACAAAGAAAAAGAACTTGGGCCTACTCAAAAAATAAAACCTAAACTTTAATTTTTAGCAGTCTCTCACTATCGCCGCAGGCGATCTATCCCTTTTTACGAAGTAAAACCATCCCTTTCACCAAAAGTGAACCACCACTTTCACCGCAGGTGAACTCCCCCTCTCACCGCAGCTGAACCTTAGATACAACAACCTCCCCTATCGCCAAACTCGAAGTAGCCGCAGGTGACGGAGTATTCAATACATTAATCACTTGTTCCTTATCAGAAAAAATATAATCATCAGCCATTTTGCCATCTGGATAACAAGCCATAGCCCTCACGCCCGCTCTACCAGGTATCACGTCATCTACTGTAATTTCAGGAATTAGTTTTTGAAGTGCATTGACAAATAGTCGTTTAGAATAAGACCGCCGCATTTCCAACAGACCATCTCTCCAATATTTTGTTGCCAATTTACGAAATCCTTCATACCTCAAAGTCTCCCATAACTCATATGCATTGAATTGACGATTCGTATAACCTTCTCGTTTAAAAGCCAGTACCGCATTAGGGCCAGCTTCAATTCCACCATTAATCATTCTGGTGAAATGAACGCCAAGAAATGGGAAATTAACATTAGGAACAGGATAAATCAAGTGCTTGACAAGGTATTGTTTTTCTGGTTTGAGTTCATAATACTCCCCTCTAAATGGCAGGACTTTGATTGGAACATCATCTGTATTTTGTAAGGCTAATTTATCAGCATATAAGCCACCACAATTAATCAATCGTTTACACTTAAATGTTTGGGCATGCGTTTCCAAAATAACATCTCCATTTGATTTACTCGTTTTGACTACCTTTTGATTACATAATACAGCATGCCCTTTTAGTTGGATAAGTTCTGCATATTTTTTAGCAACATCCAAATAATTTATAATCCCAGCTTGAGGCACTAATATCGATTTCAAAGCTTTTACATGGGGTTCATAATCTTTGGTCTCTTCTCCACCAATCATTCGAATACCTTTTAGCCCATTTTTTATCCCTTTTTCAAGAATACCTTCTAGAACTGGTAACTCTTCTTTATTCGTTGCAACGATGACTTTTCCACAAATCTCATGCTTAATATTATGTTCTTGACAAAAATTTAATAATAAATCATATCCACGTTTACAATTAATAGCTCTGAGACTTCCAGGTTTATAATATATTCCTGAATGTATAACCCCACTATTATGGCTACTTTGATGTTGTGCTATTGACGTTTCTTTTTCTAATACAGCAATTCGTTTTTTGGGGTATTTTAAGGTCAATTGGTAAGCGCTTGCTAAACCAACTATCCCCCCTCCTACGATTATGATATCAAATTGATTTTCTTTCGACATTATTTAAATGTTGTGATCTTTCAAAGATAGGTCAAAAGCTATTATCTTCGCCATGAATCTATAGACAATTTCATAAATTGAATGAGACTATATTATGAAGTTATTTTGAACAACTTCTATTAAAAAATTTAATCAATGATTGATAAAATAAAAATCTTAGAAGATAAAATTGCAGCTTCTAAATTAGGAGGAGGAACAGCGAGGATCGAGAAACAACACCTGAAAGGTAAATTGACTGCCAGGGAGCGCGTTCATTTTCTTTTAGATAAAGGATCATTTGAAGAGATTGGTGCTTTAGTAAGCCATCGGAGCCAAGATTTTGGGATGGAAAAGCAAGTCTACTATGGAGATGGCGTGATTACAGGCTATGGCACAATTAATGGCCGACTAGTTTATGTCTTTGCTCAAGATTTTACTGTGTTTGGTGGCTCATTGTCCGAAACTCATGCGGAAAAGATCGTAAAGATCATGGATATGTCAATGAAAAATGGCGCGCCTTTAATTGGACTGAATGATTCTGGTGGAGCTAGAATCCAAGAAGGTGTAAAATCCCTCGGTGGATATGCAGATATTTTTTATAGAAATGTTTTAGCCAGCGGTGTTGTTCCACAAATTTCTGCGATTATGGGACCCTGTGCAGGTGGAGCGGTTTATTCTCCAGCTATGACAGACTTTACCATTATGGTTGAGAACACTTCTTATATGTTCGTCACAGGACCTAATGTGGTTAAGACAGTAACAAACGAGGAAGTTACCGCAGAAGAATTAGGAGGTGCTTCTGCTCATTCTAGTAAATCCGGCGTTACCCACCTAACGGCTGTTAATGATATTGACTGTATTGAACAAGTCAAGAAATTACTCAGCTATATGCCCCAAAACTGTGAGGATACCACTCCAATGGAGTCCTTTGAACTAGGCGATGAGATTAGAGATCAATTAGATAATATTATTCCTGAAAATGCGAGTCAACCTTATGATATGCGAGAAGTAATCCATGGAATAATGGATGAAGACTCTTTCATGGAAATTCATAAGAACTATGCAGAAAACATTGTCGTAGGTTTTGCCAGACTTGCGGGAAGAAGTGTTGGAATTGTTGCCAATCAACCTATCAATTTAGCTGGTGTTCTAGATGTTAACAGCTCAAAAAAAGCAGCTCGATTTGTTCGCTTTTGTGATTGTTTCAACATTCCACTATTGGTACTTGTAGATGTACCCGGTTTCTTACCTGGCACAGACCAAGAGTGGAATGGAATTATTGTTAATGGAGCCAAATTATTGTTTGCATTTAGTGAAGCAACCGTACCTAGAGTTACTTTGATTACTAGAAAAGCTTATGGAGGGGCTTACGATGTAATGAATTCCAAACATATAGGTGCAGATTTAAATTATGCCTGGCCATCTGCCGAGATTGCCGTTATGGGAGCAAAAGGAGCCTCTGAAATTATTTTTAAAAGAGAAATCAACTCTGCTGATGATCCTGCTGCTAAGCTTGCTGAAAAAGAAGCAGAATATGCTGAAAAATTTGCGAACCCCTATAGTGCAACGGAACGAGGTTTTATCGATGAAGTTATTCTACCTCACAACACTAGACGAAAATTAATCAAAGCTTTTGCCATGTTAAAAAACAAAGTTGATCATTTGCCTAAAAAGAAACACGGGAATATACCTTTGTAGGTTAGGGATGATATGCTGATCAAGGCTTCGCCTTATGTGATCGCCTTCGGCTTGTGAGCACATATAAACTTAGATGCAACATAGTTTTCACAAATCGAATTGGTATACATCAACCATCAGTCAATCACAAGTTTCGTAGGAGTGATCACAATACTACAAGCTCATCACTTAGAAAAGCAATAAAAAACTAAAAACAATGTCCTGGATAAAAGAAATAAGCTATACAAATGCCACTGGTCGCCTCAAACGAATCTACGAAAGAATCAAAGGCCCTAATAATAATATAGATAATGTCCTTTCAGTCCACAGCTTGCGACCACATACCTTAGTGGGACATATGACGCTTTACAAAAATGTGTTGCATAATTCCAATAATACTTTTCCTAAATGGTATCTTGAAGTATTAGGCGTATATGTCAGTCATCTCAATCAATGCTCTTATTGTGTACAACATCATATGGCAGGGATGAAACGCCTAATTGATAATGATGCTAGATCTGCAGAAATAGTCTTGGGAATTGAAAAAAATGAATTTGACGATTTCTTTGATAAAAAATACCTTGCAGGAATCATTTATGCAGAAAAGCTTACAAAGGATATCACGGCTATTAATCATCAAGATTATGAGGCACTAAAAGTAGCAGGACTTGACGATGGTGAGATTTTAGAAATCAATCAGGTAGTCAGTTATTTTAACTATGTAAATAGAACTGTTCTAGGCCTCGGTGTTACAACCGATGGAGATATTATCGGGCTTTCTCCTAATGATAGTGATGATCCGGAAGACTGGAATCATTCTTAGAATCTGTAGAAACGATACTTTAGGCAGGGGCAAAAAAATAAGTCAATGTTTGAGGACACTGACTTAGGAAACGAATCTTACAATTTTTAACCAAAACTTACATTTAGCTTAGGTGCAAGCATTGTGCCAAAAGCTAAAAAATGGTAAAAATCATATCTTTTTTAAAAATATTTTAAGTAAATGCTTATATTTTTCTGTAAAAACAGGAATTCTCTCCTATTTTACTCTGGATGTACATGAAACTCTAAAGTCTCAACAACTTCAGCTAGCCCTGCTTCATGTCCCCAAACTTTTGCTTCAAGGATCCAATCAGAATGCGCTGTTACATTATTCGTTTCATCCAATTTAAGTGTATAAGTCCAATTGAAATTTCCATCATCTTCATGAACATGCATTTCTTCATCGTCGGCCCTGTTATAAGCAATAATACTGTTGTCATCTTTATTGTAAATTCTAATATTGGCATGATGCACAGTCATATTTGATCCACTTATCATATCAATATTGATAGTAAGATCATCATTAACATGTTTGTCTTCTGCATTCGGAGAGTTGATTGTAATTGAATATTGTGGATCATCGCTCATTTGATCATCATCATCTCCACAAGAAGTTAAAAAAGAAACACTCGCTACTATCGCTAAAAAGAAGAATATTTTTTTCATTATTTTATTTATTATGTTGTTCTAAGTTAGAAGTTGTTCAAAAATACACACGACCATAAAATCCAGTTAAATACTTGTTTTAACTGTTTTACGGTAACAATAGGTTTTGAAAAAAGATTAGTTTATAGTTGAAAAACTACTAGAAGTGTCGTGGAGGCTGAAAAATTCGGGGTTTAAACAAAGCTGAGACAATTTGATCATTGTGTCTAAAACTCAGTTTTGTCAAAGAAAGAAACACCATTCTAAAAGGCTCTATTTTTTCACTATAAAAGTATACTGATCTATTCGTTTCTTTTACCATTTTGCTTTTCTCCTCACTATGCTGTTCCTCAATCTGGCGTTTCAAAAAACATTGCCCATCACATTTTAACTGAGGCTTATCTTTATTAATACAAAACATTTGAATGATAAAATCTTTCTTAAGATTGAAAGAAGCATAAATTAGTACTTCTTGGCAGGACACCATCAGAAGTAGTACAATACAGGAAAATGGTATAATATGGTTTAATTTCAAAATTTTGCTTTCAATCTATGCCAAAGATACACCTCCTTTTCAAATTAATTTGTCAAGGAATTTGCATTCTATATCAACAGTCATATTTTTTCGACTAATGCTTATTCAAGTATTTTTTGACAAAGATTTTTTATGAAGTTCTATATTAGAAACTTAAAGATTTGAGTTGGATAGTATGTTTTACACGTTCCCTCATTTGAACATCAAGTATCATAAAAGTCAGTTCAGGCTCAGCATCCCATTTAATTTCAATAAGACCTACATTATTATCTCGGATTACCTCTCCTACTCTATTATTATTGGGTTCAACACTATCCCATTCCTGAGTGATACCACTAGAAGTAACATCATAAATAGGGTACTGATCTGGAATCTCCATTTTTGACAATTCGCCCCAATGAACATCCCCAGATATAAAGACAAGTCCATTAGCTTTCGTTTTTTTAATTAAATCCAACATTCTTTTTTGTTCATTTGGCACATTCGTCCAAGACTCCCAGCCATTGTATTCATGCGAAAATTGATTACTTGAAGCAATTATTCGGACATCTGCTGGTTTACTCAACTGTAATTCCAACCATTGCCATTGTTCTTCCCCCAAAATAGTAGAATCAGGACTTAGATTTGGTTCATAATCATTTTTGAACTTGAGGGTATCCTGAACTTTTACCAGATCATCTCGAAAAGTTCGGGTATCTAGCAAAATAATTTGCACACGCTGACCGGTTGATCCATACATTAAAGAATGGTAAATCCCTTTATGTTTTCGACGCTTAGAATCCAGCGGTTCTTTCCAGAAATCAAGAAAGATTTCTTTTGAAGCTTCTTTAAAAGGATAATGTCTCCCTGCATCATTTTCACCATAATCATGGTCATCCCAAACTGCTAGTACTTCTGCATATGTCCAAAGTTTTTGGAATTCTGGCTTATCTACTAATGTCTTATACTTGGCTTTTAAGACTTCCATATCTCTGGTATCCCCATATATATTATCTCCGAGATAAATAAAAAGATCAGGATTAATTGCAGCCAATTTTTCAAGGATAGGTTGAGGTTTATCTTGATCAGCACAAGAGCCAAATGCAATCTTTGTAACTGAAATTTCATTTTCATCACTTGTACATGATTGAATAAAAAGAGAACAGCTCAAAACAAAAAGTAATAAGGATTTCATCTTCATTTTAATAGATATTTTAGTTTCAGTCTTCTAAAGATACCTTATTTTGTGCGCATGAAAAAAATTGGATTATTATCTGATACACATAGTAGCCTCGACCCTAAAGTATTTGAATATTTCAAAGAAGTGGATGAGGTATGGCATGCAGGTGACATTGGGACTATGGATGTAATAGAACAACTTGAATCATTCAAGCCACTACGAGCGGTATATGGTAATATAGATAGCGGGAAACTAAGAACTGAATTCCCATTGGACCTAAGGTTCAAATGCGAAGGGATGGATGTATGGATCACTCATATAGGTGGTTATCCTGGAAGGTATAATAAACGTGTTCGAGAAATCATGGTTGTTGATTCACCAGATTTATTTATATGTGGCCACTCTCATATCTTAAAAATAATGCCTGACAAGAAGCATGACCTTTTGCATATTAACCCCGGAGCTTGCGGTATTCATGGGTTTCATAAGGTTAAGACCATTGTTCGGTTTTCTATTGACAAAGGAGCGATTCAAGGATTGGAAGTGATTGAATTGGGGGTTCGAGGAAGCGTTTAATGAAAGGAGGCGTTTTTTATTTTTGGAAGGAAGTTTTAGTTCTTTAATGGTTTTATTTTCTGGTGGGATAGGGATAGATCAACTTTGTTGATAGAGGTAGATCAACTCTGTTGATAGAGATAGATCAACTTCGTTGATAATGATAGATCAACCTTGTTGATAGGGATAGTTTCGACTTTGTCGAAAAGTGAGGCTTCGCTTTTTATATTATTTGGAAATTTAAGCATTCAAGACTCTATGATCTTCTATTAAAAATCCTGGGATTCCTTTTATCTTTGTAAAAATTTGAGTGATGATGAAACCTCTTGCAGAAAGAATGCGGCCTCGTACTTTAGATGACTATATAGGGCAATCTCATTTAGTGGGTCAAGGAGCAGTATTGAGAAAGGCAATCGAATCTGGGAATATTCCTTCTTTTATATTGTGGGGGCCACCTGGAGTTGGAAAAACAACACTTGCCAGTATTATTGCTAATCAATTGAAAAGGCCATTTCATACTTTGAGTGCAATCAATTCAGGTGTAAAAGATATTCGGGAAACAATTGAAAAAGCAAAAAATCAACAATTTTTTAATAGTGCAAATCCTATTTTATTTATAGATGAAATTCATCGCTTTAGTAAATCTCAACAGGATTCATTGCTTGGGGCTGTCGAACGAGGTATTATAACATTGATTGGTGCGACTACTGAGAACCCTAGCTTTGAAGTCATCTCAGCTTTATTATCAAGATCTCAAGTTTATGTCTTACAGCATTTGGGGAAAGAAGATCTAATTAAATTAATTGATTCAGCTATTGAAAAAGATGAATTTTTAAGAGAAAAGAAGATCCAAATTAAAGAGTATGATGCATTACTCATGTTTTCTGGAGGAGATGCACGAAAATTATTAAATACATTAGAACTTGTTTCGAATACAATAAAGAAAGGGGAAGAGATCATCGTCACAAATGATTTAGTAAAAGAATTGATCCAGCAGAACATTGCAATTTATGATAAAGGTGGTGAGCAACATTATGACATTGCTTCAGCATTGATCAAATCAATTAGAGGATCCGATCCCAATGCCGCAGTATATTACCTTGCTCGTATGATCGAAGGTGGTGAAGATATAAAATTCATTGCCAGAAGATTAATGATTTCGGCATCTGAAGATATTGGCTTAGCCAACCCAAATGCTTTATTAATGACCACGACTGCTTTCCAAGCTATTCAGGCTATTGGTTTACCTGAAGCTAGAATCATTCTTTCTCAAGCTACTATTTATCTTGCCACCTCTCCTAAAAGTAATTCGGCTTATATGGCTATCAAGCGAGCTCAGTCAATGGTCAGGGAAACAGGAAACCTTCCTGTCCCACTCGCAATACGTAATGCACCGACTAAACTCATGAAAAATCTCAATTATGGTCAAAATTATCAATATGCTCATGATGCAGAAAATAATTTTGCCTTTATGGAGTTTTTGCCAGAAGAAATAAGTGGAACTAAATTTTTTGACCCTTCTAATAATACAAGTGAACAACGAATTAGAGAGGGCCTAAGGAAAAATTGGAAAGAAAAATATGGGTATTAAGATTGATTTCATCCTAGTGCTTCAATAATTTCTTCTTGAATTTCTTATCACTCTCCAATATATCATAAAAAGAACGCAGGAATTTCTTACTTTTCTTACGTTGCTTTTCACTGATACAATCACTTTCCAAAGCTAGAATTTGATCTTTCTTTTCAAGAAAATACTGCCTAATCACTTCGAATTCTTGAGGAGATTTACACTCACCTAGATAAATTCTGTTCTTGATATGAACTTGATTGTAATCTGGATTTGGTAATGCATATTCTGCGTCCACTAATCCAGAGAAATCGAAATCATATGGAATAGCATAGTATATTTTAGTATCCTTATCTTGGATAATCTTGATATTATGGAGTGCATTCACTTTCCAATCCGTATTACTGATCATATATTGATACATAGCCAGGACATCATATTGAAAATGATCCAAGGAATCCCTATGTACTTGGTATTTTGTCTTTTCCTTTGCATTCAGACGATGTGCCATCTCATCCTTATTTTCAATCAAAAAACCATAACGGATTACAGGTTTTACTTTATTGAAAACATCTCGATATTCAATTTGTACCAATTGAACTTTGAAACTATACTTTGTAAGTTCCTGATAAATTTTATACGCTTGATACTCCTTTAAAATAAAGTTTTCGTAGGCTTTGCTATCCTTACAATAGGAAACTAATTTTAGCGAATTGTATTTTTTACGAATCCCTTTTTCTTTCAAGTCATTTTTAGAAAATTTAAGCCTAAGTGGAGGGAATTGACAGATTCTTCTGCGAGACTTACCTCGTGTTTCTATTTCTATATCCCAATTATCTTCTTGATCACCAATTTTAACTTTTAGCTTAGACGGAATAGACACCCCCGAAAATTTTTGCTCGACAATCCCATTCATGTCAGTAGTTAATACAATTTTTGGGATTTCAGCATCAGAGCTAAGCGTCTGAAACAAAGTGACTTTTGACTTTTTATTGCCAATTTTTAATGCATTATGCGCTTCTGGTTGGGCAACGACAAACAACGGCAAAGAAAAATAGACAACAAATAGGAATAACTGGAATTTCATGCTCAAAATTCTGTGGAATGATTGAGTCCGAAATTAACAATTCAATCTAATAATTCCCAGCTTCATGCATATATTTAATAGAAAAGAACCTACTTAAGTCAATGAACGGACTTGATGCATTGATTTAAGTAGGTTTTTAGGGATGAGGCAGGCCTTCTTTATTTCACAAATGCTTCCGTTGATAAGACCTTACTATCAAGTGTTCTATAAAAATCTTGGATATAATTGACCATTTTTCTGCGATTCTTTTTGCTCAGGAGTTCGCATTCTTTGATGATCTGGATCATTTCGGCCTTATGAATTTGAAAAAACCTTATGGTCGATTTCAATTCAGCAATATCATCTACCTTATTCATATATATTCGATCCTGAATATTAGCTTGTTGATAGTCAATATTAGGAATAGCATAAGGAGCATTCACTAATCCAGAAAAATCAAAATCATAAGGTACAATAATACGTTCTCCATTATCAACTTCCACGACCTTTACATTCTGTAACATTTCAGGTCTCCAATCCATATTTGAAATCATATATTGAAACATTGGAATCAAATGTCGATATCTTTTACTAATACTGTCTAGCGTAATATTATAGCAATCTTCTACCTCTACACCACCAATTCTTTCCGCCATTTCATCCGTATTTTCTATAATAAAACCATACTTAACATTATCTAATGTATCCTTAGCACTGTTTACATAGGTGATTTGTACCAACTGTACATTGAAGCTGGATTTTGTAAGATTATTATAAAGCTTATAAGCAATATATTCCTTGAGCAAGGTCTGTTCAGCCGTTCCTTCATCCATACAGTGCGTAACCAGTTTTAAAGATTTATGTGAAGTAGAAATACCTCTCTCTTTTAATTCTGATTTATTAAACTTTATTTTTAAAGGTGGGAAATCACAGTTTTTTCTTCTGAATCTACCTCTAGGCTTTATTTTCACATCATGCTGTTCAAGGCCATTATTTGATTTAAAGGTCAATTTTGCGCCTTGATATTCATCTTTATTCTTATTCTCTATCAAGTAATCTAAATCTGTTTCAATGGTAACTTTTAGCAAATCAGATTGATTAAGCAAACTAAAAATTGTCTTTGAATTTTCTAAACCAGAATTTAGAAGAGAGAAATCCTGAAAATCTTGTTTAGATAGAGCAGTACCTTGCCCAGAAGTAATCGTATTTTGAAAAAAAGTTAAAAAGAAAAAAAGAAAAAAATGAATCTTCTTTGTCATTTGGTTTTAAAATTTGATTTTTTAAATTAAAAGCAATATTGCCATCAACGACAGTAAAAGTGCTCAAAAGTTGCTTATCGTATCTAGCAAAGTCGACGTAGATCACAAAATATCCGATAAAGGAATTTTTGACCGTTTTTATCGAATTTAAATAATCTCGACCAGTCTAATATATTCTTAGACGAATCTGAAAATGCGTGCAAAAGTACATCCAAAACAATTGACTGTCAACCACTTATACACATATTTATATCTGCTATATTTTACTTTATAAAAATTACAAAATAATATTAGCCCCAAATGAAAACAGCAGACTTATTATTGCGTTAATAGATCAACCATAAGATTATTTATTTGGTATATTTGCTGTGAATTATTTTAGTTTTTAAACCAATATTAAACCAATTAATACCTTTTCACCGTATCTACATACAGTTAATAAGGTATGATCAAATCTATTTAAGCATATGGATACTGCTGCTATTGAAAATTTAAACCTCATTCAACAGAGCGCTAAAGACTTTGCCGAAACACATATTAGACCTTATATTATGGATTGGGATGAATCTCAACATTTCCCAATCGATATGATGCACAAAATGGGAGAACATGGATTCCTCGGCGTACTTGTTCCAGAAGAATATGGAGGTGCAGGCCTTGGATATCAAGAATATATTACTGTCATTGTAGAAATTGCAAAAGTGTGTGGCTCTATAGGTCTTTCTGTTGCCGCTCACAATTCTCTTTGTTCAGGTCATATCAATGCTTTTGGTACGCATGAACAAAAGCAAAAATACCTTAGCAAATTAGCTACTGGTGAATGGATCGGGGCTTGGGGTCTGACAGAACCCAATACCGGTAGCGATGCTGGACGTATGCAGTGCGTTGCTCATCGCGATGGTGATCACTATATTATCAATGGAACTAAATCATGGATTACTCATGGCAAATCTGGCCATGTGGCTGTAGTAATTGCTCGAACTGGAGATCTCTTAGATAGTCATGGTATGACTGCCTTTATTGTTGAGCGTGGTACACCTGGGTTTTCGGCTGGTAAGAAAGAAAATAAATTAGGCATGCGAGCAAGTGAAACGGCTGAAATGATTTTTGATAATTGTCGAATTCCCGTTGAGAATCGTTTAGGTGAAGAAGGAGAAGGTTTTATTCAATCTATGAAAATACTTGATGGAGGTAGGATATCAATTGCTGCATTATCTTTAGGTATCGCTAAAGGGGCTTATGAAGCTTCAGTAAAATACGCACAGGAAAGACAGCAATTTGGAAAACCAATTGTTAAATTTCAAGGAATTAGTTTCAAAATTGCTGATATGGCAACAAAAATTGAAGCAGCCGAATTATTGACTCGAAAAGCTGGCGAGAAAAAAGATAATGGCCAAAAGATGACCAAAATAGGTGCAATGGCCAAATACTTTGCTTCTGAAACTGCAGTGGAAGTCTCCACGGATGCAGTACAGATTCACGGTGGTTATGGCTATACTAAAGACTTTCCTGTTGAAAAATTTTATAGAGATTCAAAACTCTGTACTATCGGTGAAGGCACTTCTGAAATTCAAAAATTAGTCATTTCAAGAGAAGTCATTAAAGAACATAAGATTTAATTTTACCATTTATAAACACTGTAATTTAGATTCTAGGTATTTTTTCTTTGTTAAGAAGAATATTGAATATTGAAATTCCAATAACGAATATTGAGTTTAGAATCGTTCTTATACCTGATTTTAGATCAATTTTCCAGTTTTTAAGTTTTATTTTAGTCAAAATCTGAAAAACTGCACCTTATTCAATATTGGACATTCCGCAATTAGTATTCAATATTCTTTTTCTCTAATAGGGACTTGAAGAATGTCGTCTCCTAACCAATATAATCGCCCATCTATTTTTATCTCTAATTTTATACACTTATTTTTGATACACTAAATAATTGGTTCAAAATCAATACATATGAAAACTTCCATTACAAAAGTACTATTAATCAATACCCTCTTGATTCTTTCAATGGTATATTCGCCTGTATTGCAGGGACAACTGTTAGAGGAAATTCCAAATCCTCCCGGTTTTAGTCTTAATTTTTTTAGTGGAGGTGGAGATGGAGATTTGTTTTTTGATTATCAGGATATAAACTTTAATCCAACCCTTCATCATTATAATGGTGTAGACCTTAATGCGATTCCATTCCCTCCTGATAATTTTTTCTCTTTTTATAGTCATGAGTATAATGATAATCACTATATCATTTCATTTGATATTAACTTTAATTCTGAACTCTATGAATATGATGGTACAACAGCTACTATATTAAATCTTCCTGCAGGTTTAGAGTTTAGTTATTTCGCAGCTACTTACAATGGGAATATGTACGTGGCCTTAAACGATCCCGCATTCAATACCATTTTATATCAATATGATGGAACAGATTTTTTCGAAGTTCCTTCTCCCATGGGTTTACAGTTTAATAATTATGTAGCCACATTAGATGGGCTCATGTATTTAACTTATTTTGACCCAACTACTTTTGAAAATCAGTTTTTTTCTTTTGATGGTTCATCTTTGGATCCTGTTGCGGGAGTTCCTGATAATACCAGTTTCATATTTCTTTCATATGAAGGAGCTGATGCACTATACTTAGGAGTACAGGATCTTTCATTTAATACTACATTGTATGAGTTTGATGGAACAGACTTTATTGAAATCCCAAGCCCACTGGGGTATGTCTTCTCATTTGTAGTAGGTGAAAACCCAGATGAGGGAGAACTATATATTTCTTATTTTGAAAATGTCAATTTTACTTCCAGCCTATTTATCTATGATGGCAGTAGTCTTAATGAGATCCTCGCTCCTACCGATTTTGATTTTCCTAATCTGGCCAATATTGTAAATGGAACAACATATATAAATATGTTCAACAATATTTCATTTGATAATGCACTATTCAAACTTAATAGCGGTGTATTAGAACAAGTTGATGCGCCCTTTGGATTCACTTATTCGCAAGCATTGGAAGGTATTAATGACGCAGGCTATTATGCTTTCTTTGATCCTTCTTTTAATAATGTATTGATGATACTAGATGAAACCACCAATAGTGTTTCCGAAGTTCCGGGACCAATGGGCTATACTTTTAGTTTTCAAGCAACCACGGTCGATAACAAAATGCTTTTAGTTTATAATGATGCTTCATTTGAGCAATCCCTCTGGATATTCGACGGAACGAATTTTACTCAAATTGAAAATCCACCCAATAAGTTCTTTTCTTTCTTTATGGTTGAAGACCTCGGTAAAATATATTTACGTTATGATGATCCTTCTAATTTTACGGGAACCTTATATGTTTTGACACCTAATTCTTTCCCTACATCAGCTGATACAAGTGTAACGACAACTATTAATATTCCATACTTCTTTAATTCTGATGATTTCTCATTTGCTGACTCTGACCCAAATGATATTTTTACTGAAATCATGATTACCGAAATTGAACAGGTTGGTTTTTTGCTTTGGGATGGAGCCCATGTGTATGAAGGAGATATTATACCTTTTGATGAGATTGAAAACCTTACATTTAGCCCGCTTACAGATGAAGTAGGATCACCTTATGATGCTTTTAAATTTAAAGTAGGTGATGGAGAAGCATTCAGCGAAGAAAGTTATATAATGACTATCAATGTTATTGACCCTAATAGTGTAGACAATAATGAATTAAACGCATTTACAAATGTTTATCCTGTACCTGCTCGTGCTTCAACGACCTTAACCATTGAGTCAGAAAAAGCTTTGGATGAATTACATCTACGTATATTTTCAAATTCTGGAAAATTGGTTCAGCAAAAATACTATACGGGCTTAAGCAATTCTTTCCAAGAAGTAATTGACGTTTCTTTATTGCCTGTAGGCAATTATTTCATAGTTGGAAAAACGCCTGTTGGACAATTGGTCAAACAAATACAAATCATTCGATAAAGCAATGGAAGAATCAAGTCATTGGTTGTTGAACGACTAATGACTTGACTGCTTTCTCTTAACTGTTAATTTGTTTTTCCACCTTTTGCTGTTTTCAGACTTCTTTCATTTTTCCCTTCCCTACTCTTTTCCTATTTTATTATTATTATTACATTGAATATCTATTTGTATTGAATCGAATGGGTATACTATATCCCATTGAAGGCCCTCTAATTCATAAAATCAAAACAACTGAAAATGAACAAATTTTATAGTCTATTTATAATCTTGTTTTTCTCAATTTCAACACTACCTTCTTTTGCCCAGGATTCAAAAGATAAAAAGGAGGGGGAGAAAAAAGAAAACAAGAAAGAGAAGAAGGAAAAAAATGAAAGTAAGATCAAGCCATTTGAGGAAGTTATCACAGAAGCTGCTGTTTCTGACGATGGTTTATTTAATGTCCATAAAGTTGGCACAAAATACTATTTTGAAATCCCTAATGATCTCTTAGAAAAAGAGATTTTAGTAGTTAGTAGAATATCTGGTTTTGTGAAGAATCTAAATTTTGGTGGCGCGGGTATGAAGTCTCGCCCACAACAAGTAATTCGATGGCAAAGAAAAGATGAAAAAATATTGCTTCGTTCTGTCTCTTTCAATAGCGTCGCTGATGAAGATTTACCGATCTATAAATCTTTGAAAAACAATAACTTCGAACCGATTATTATGGTCTTCGATATTAGTGCATTAGGCAAGGATAGCAATTCAATTGTAATCAATGTAGACCCTTTATTTACGACTGAAGTAGATATGATAGGGCCATTAAATACGCGTGCGAAGAAGAATTTTGAGATTGGAGGCTTGGATAAGAAAAGATCGCTTATCAATTATATGAAAGCCTTTCCTCAAAATGTTGAAGTCCGACATATCATGACTTATAAAGGGAAAAAATTGCCTGATAATAGGTTGACCAAATCCCTTTCTTTAGAAATGAATCAATCTTTTATCCTACTTCCTGAAAAACCTATGCAAGCTCGTTTGTATGATTCAAGGGTTGGATATTTTTCAATTCAACAAACAGATTATGGTTCAGATGAACAAAAGGCAGCTAAAAATAGATTTATCACTCGATGGCGACTTGAACCTAAGGATATGGATGCCTTCAACCGTGGTGAACTAGTAGAACCTATAAAACCAATTGTCTACTACCTAGATCCGGGTACACCAGAGGAGTGGCGACCTTATCTGAAAAAAGGAATTGAAGATTGGCAAGTTGCTTTCGAAGCAGCTGGATTTAAAAATGCAATCATCGCAAAAGATCCGCCTAGTAAGGAGGAAGACCCAGATTGGAGTCCTGAAGATGTTCGATACAGCGTCATTAGATATATCACTACCGATATTCAAAATGCTCAAGGTCCTCATGTTCACGATCCGAGGACTGGTGAAATCTTAGAAAGCGATATTCTATGGTATCACAACATTATGAATCTACTTAGAAACTGGTATTTTATACAAACAGCTGCCGCAAATCCAGCTGCTAGAGGTGTAAAATTTGAAACGGAAGTAATGGGCGAACTGATCCGTTTTGTAGCTGCGCATGAAGTAGGGCATACACTTGGACTCCCTCATAATATGGGGTCTAGTCCTGCTTATCCAGTTGATTCACTTCGTTCTCCTACATTTACTGCAACTCATGGTACAGCTCCAAGTATTATGGATTATGCCCGTTTCAACTATATCGCACAACCAGAAGATGGAGTTACCCACTTCTATCCTGGAATAGGAGAATATGATCTTTGGTCTATCGAATTTGGTTATAGACCAATCCCTCAAGCTCAGTCGCCGGAAGCAGAAAGAGGAACCATTAATAATTGGATTAAAGCTAAAGCCAACAACCTAGTGTATCGCTATGGGAGCCAACAACGAGGGGTAATTGATCCAAGTGCGCAAACGGAAGATTTGGGGGATGATGCAGTTAAAGCTAGTGAGCTCGGAATTAAAAACCTTCAGAGAATCGTTCCTAATTTAATTACGTGGACAGAACAAGAAGGAAAAAATTATGATGATTTAAAAGAATTATATGGTCAGGTATTAGGTCAATTTGGAAGATATGTAGGACATGTCAGTAATAACGTTGGCGGTATTTATAATTATCAAAAAACATATGATGAAGAAGGGCTTGTCTATACACCTGTTCCAAAAAGTAAACAAGTCGCTGCTCTCAATTTTTTAAACAGACAGTTATTTTCAACCCCATCATGGATGATTGATAATGAGATTCTACAAAGAATAGAATTTAATGGATTCATGAATCGACTTCGAAACTTGCAAGTTCGTTCTCTTAATCAATTGTTTGCGGGAGATAGACTGATCCGTTTAATGGAAATGGAAGCGATTCATGGAGCAGGGCAATACACACTGACTAATTTATTTGAAGGTACAAAAAAAGGGATATGGTCAGAGTTAAAAACTGGAGCTGAGATAGATCCATTTAGAAGAAATCTCCAACGGGCTTACCTCGATAAAATGGCACAATTAATGAATTTCGAGAATCCGAAGTATGATCAATCTGATATTAAAGCTATTTCCAGAGGTACTTTATATGCGATCAAAAAAGAAGTAAAATCTGCGCTCAAAAAACAAAAAGATACCCTCACTAAATACCATCTTCAAGATGTCAAAGCTAGAATAGATGAAATACTTGATCTGGAAAAAGAACATTAAGGGACAATTAAAAAACCACCAGAAATTACTCCCTGATGGCGGATTTTACTACTCAGAAAAATAAAGATAATTTATATTTTTGTTTACGGATTTTAATAAGAATTAGTATTCTACTATTGACAAGATAAAAGTAGTGGCTTAGTTGAAAGCAATCATATAATCCCGACAAATAATAGAAAAAAAAACGACGAAAAGGATCAATGATATCGTTTCAAAATTGATCTATTGGATATTCAGAAGTATTATAGGCTCTTAATTACGAAGTTCGTATTTGGTGAGGGCTTATTCCAAAGTAGTTTTTAAAAACTCGTCCAAAAGAGCTATGGTTTTCATAACCTGTACTAAAAGAAACCTCTCTGATAGATTTTGAAGATTTTTGCAATAAGTATTTAGCAAGATTCATCCGCTCTAAGGTTAAGAATTGATGTGGAGTTATTCCATAAAGTGTTTTAAATAATCGCAAAAAATGATACGGAGATAAGGCAGCCGCTTTGCTAATATCATTTAAGCCTATTTTTTTATCTAAATTTGACAACATAAAATCTTTAGCTAAACCTAAACGAAAAAGAATTTCTTTTTGAGTAGTTCTATTTCTTGATGGAAGGAGTAAGGATTCTTCCAATAGACTTTGATGCTTTTGAAATACTAAAGTCAATAAGCTAAATTCTAATTCTTCAAAATACAATTCATCTTTCTCTCTTGTATTTATAGCTGTCTTGATTTGCAAAAACAGTTGTTTAATTTCTTGATTGTCTGAATATGTATTTTCAAAAAAATGGACGCCTTCACTTATTGGAAAGAATGGATCATCAATCAGTTTCCTTGATGAGGCAGTCAAACTATAAAGTGCTTTTCTTAATATTTCAGGATGAAAGGCTACGACTAATAACTCAACAGGTTCTTCAGCGTTTATTTCACTATACCAAGTTTGTCCCTCATTTATGATCAAATAATTATCTTTTTTAATCGTTCGATCCTGCCTGCCTGTTTTATAATATTGATAACCATTTAAGACGCTGCGAATTGATAAGCGAGATACATGTTTACCAGAATACATCTGATTAGTGGCCATATAAAAAGCATTGCTTTTCACAGACTGAATATCATCTCCTGTATTGGAACAATAATTATGATCTTCAATTGCTCTTTTTAGGCAATTACAATATGGACAAAATGTAGTATCAGGCATAAATTAGCAATTTCTGCATAGTCTTTTGATTTCTTGAACCTATAAATTGCAGAAATTTTTTCATTTACTCAAAAATCAGTATTAAAGTGATAAAAATATTACAAATAGGATTAGGGCCATTAGGTCAAAAAATTGCTCACTATATCTATGAGCGAAAAGGTATAAAAACTATAGCGGTAGTTGATAAAGATCCAAATTTAGTAGGTCAGGATTTGGGGGATCTTTTAGGATATACTTCTTCTGAAGTCATCATTCAAGACAATATCGAATCCGCTATTCTATCCCATAAACCGGATGTAGCTATTATTGCTACTGTTTCTGATTTAAAAAGAATATTACCTCAAATTGAGGCGGTCGCTAAACATGGCGTTTCAATAGTTTCCACTTGTGAAGAATTAAGCTATCCTTGGGATGCAGATCCAGTCTTAGCTAAAAAGATTAATGAAATAGCCATAAAGCATAAAATAGGAATCGTTTCAACAGGGGTAAATCCAGGTTTTTTAATGGATGCTTTACCTACATTCCTTACTTCAGTTTGTAAAGACGTTCAGTCTATTGAAGTTAATCGATTTCAAGATGCTCAACAAAGAAGACTGCCTTTTCAAAAAAAGGTTGGCGCAGGATTAAGTCTTGACAATTTTGAAGCAAAAAAGCAAGCCGGAACCCTTCGGCACGTTGGCTTAACAGAATCTATGCAATTAATAGCGAACAGAATGGGCTGGAATTTAGACCGAACAGAAGATATTATTGAACCTGTAATAGCCGAAGAACAAATTATAACAAAAGATATGAAGATTTCCCCTGGAGAAGCCTTAGGAGTCATGCAAACTGGAAGGGCTTATGTTGGAGAAGAACTGAAGATTCTCTTGAAATTTAAAGCCTCAGTTGGTCTTGAGAGTTCATTTGATGAAGTAATCATTAAGGGTACGCCTGATATCAATTCTAAAATTGAAGGCGGTGTCAATGGAGATATTGCAACTAGTGCCATCATTATAAATGCAATCCCTCAAATCTTACGTTCCCAACCTGGTTTAAAAACTATGGCGGATCTACCTTTAGTATCTTATTTCTCATAGATTTGTTCATAGAGGAATTATTCAAGGACAATTCCCTATCCAGCAATTAATTCTATTTACATTTGTATTAGCAAATTGCTTTTACTATACTGTATTAATAAACAATACTTCTAAAAGTACAATGAAAAACCAACTCACACACTTACTACTTGTTGTTCTATTTTTATATGGATGCCAAACATATCAAGCAAAACCATATGATTTTCCTAAACCAGTAGATACAACCTCAAAAGAAATCCAATATCAAGAAAAGAAAACCTATCAACCTGCTGGACAAGGTGTTTATGCTAGTAATCTTTTCGATGGAGCAAGACTAAATGATTTTAAGTTTATAGAAGGAAATACTTTCCAAGCTACTATTGAACCTGAAAATACTCCAATTAATCAAAGCCCTTATTACGCTTTCAAATTATGGTCAAAAGATAAAAAACATATTGACCTGGAATTAAACTATAAGGGCTCAAAACATCGCTATGAACCGAAATTCAGTAAAGATGGACAAAATTGGAATATCCTAAACAATCAACAATGGAATTTAGCGCCCGATAGTATCAATGCTATCTTACATCTCGAAATAGGTCCTGATACCCTTTGGATTGCTGCCCAAGAAATACAAAACTCATCGCATATTCGACAATGGTGTGCGGCAAAAGCAAAACAATCAGGTGTCCAACTGTCAAGCATTGGGAAAAGTAAATTAGGCAAAGATCTATGGCGTTTAGATATTGGAATAGGAGAACATAGTAAAAAGGATGTAATTGTTATCTTAAGTCGTCAGCATCCACCTGAAGTTACTGGTTGGTTTGCAATGAGGGCCTTTGTAGATAATATACTGGAAGACAATCCATTGGCAAATGCATTTCGTAAAAAATACCGCATTTTAGTCTATCCATTGATGAACCCTGATGGCGTAGACTTAGGGCACTGGCGCCACAATGCGGGAGGCGTAGACCTCAATCGTGACTGGGCCTATTATAATCAACCTGAAAATCGACAAATAGCTGATGATATTGTCCGAATTAGTAAACAGAATAAATCTAAAGTAATACTAGGTTTAGATTTTCATTCCACCTATTATGATGTTTATTATACCAATAAAGATGAACCCAAATATATACCCAACTTCGAAAAATACTGGTTACAAGGTATTCATGAATCTCTGGGAGAAGATATTAATGAACGTCCTTCCAATGTAGGGGGGCCAGTTTCCAAGAATTGGTTTTTGACCCAATTTGGAGCAGTTGGTATTACTTATGAAATAGGTGATTCAACCCCACGAGACTATATTCTCGAAAAAGGAAAAGTCTCTGCAATAGAAATGATGGAATTATTAATCTTTCAATAGAACTTCTTTTAAATGATGCGCTATCTATCCTTATTTATATTAATACTACTATCTATTTCATGTGATCAACCTCAAGCATTAGAAAAGGAGGAAAGCAAGATAGATATACCACAAAAAAAAACGTTTAAAGTCGGGAATGTTTTTGCGGATAATCAATTTGATGGAGCTCGACTCAATGACTTCGTCCAAATCAATGACTCTACATATCAAGCTATAATAAGTCCTGAAAATTCTCCCGTAAATAGAAGTCCTTGGTTTGCTTTTCGTTTATGGTCAGAAATGCCAAGAGATATCTACCTCGAACTAAAGTATACTGAACATGGACATCGTTACATTCCTAAGCGAGTCGAGACGCTAAGGTTTGGGTGGCAATGGATAAAGCTAATTTTGATATAGATACACTTGGACAAAGCGCTATACTTAAACTTCAATTGACAAAAGATACACTCTGGTTAGCTGCGCAAGAAGTGATCAACTCAAAGAATACTTACGATTATTGGGAAAATGCTTTATCAAAACAAAAGTCATCTCAGAAAAAGATTATTGGACAAAGTGTATTAAAAAAGCCAATTTATAGTTACGAATTCACTGGAGGGAATAAGAAAAAAACACTGGTTTTGATTGGGCGCCAACATCCGCCTGAAATTCCAGGAGCTACACTTTCTCTTCGGGCATTTACCGAAGAATTACTTTCCAATTCTGAGCTTGCCCAACGATTTCGTCAAAATTTTGACATCTTGATTATTCCGCTTTTAAATCCGGATGGTGTAGATCTAGGGCATTGGCGACATAATGCGAATGGCAAAGATTTGAATCGGGATTGGCAGATCTTTTCCCAGCCGGAAACACAAGCGGTTCGTTCTTATTTAGAAGACGAAAATAAAAATCACGATAGAGCATATTGCTTTGGAATAGATTTTCATACTTCTTATAGTGGCCCTTATCTTTTGGTCCTAGATTCTCTTAATGCTGCAAAAGTATCTGGAATAATTCCGGATTGGATCGAAAAAATTGAAGCTGAGATTCCAGGATATGAACTCAATGATAAACCTCGGTCTCAAGAATTACCTTATTGCTATAATTGGTTTTATAATGCCTGGGGTATAGAAGCGGTTACCTTTGAAGAAGGTGATGAAACGGATAGGGCATTTATAGAAAAGCGGGCAAAAGTATATGCGCAAGCATTAATGGAGGCTTTGTTTATGCATTAAGTGAATTAATAAGAACTTATTTATTTTTCAGATTGACGATGAAGCAGCATAGTAGTATAAATAGACGTTTTATTCCTCAGTATATATCTTTAAATGATAAACCAAAAATTGCCATTAAAATATTTCCTGGCTATATATTAAGGTTAGTTTTCATAGATATTTTTATAGACATCTCACAATAACAACTCATTCGCGATGCTGAACACTCAATTTTACTACACTTCATGTATTTTTTCATATTCTTTTTTTTTCGAATTGAAATATGTTCAAAAAATAAAATATAAAGACTTATCTTGAGCGCTTAATAATTACCCTTATAGCTAAATGAGGCCTAGACAGCCTAATTTCATCAAGTCTAACTGTCCCATGAACGATTCGAATTTGTCTCTAAAATGAATAGATGAGACAGATTATATCAAGCGATAAAATTGAACCACTATTTATATAAAAACTGATAAAATATTTAATTACTGTATATAAAAGAACAAATTACTACAAGCGAAAAGGAATGAATTTATTTACTGCTACGAATCGAAAAAACAACTTTTTAATTATTTTTTAATCTAAAACTGAATTAGTATGAAACAATTCACATTAGTTTTAATGCTAACAGTATTCGGACTAGCGACTTCGCTCGCGCAGAGAACTGTTAGTGGAACTGTTGTCGATGACACTGGTGAAGCATTAATTGGAACTAACATTTTAGTCAAAGGTGTAGCCGGTTTAGGAGCTACTACTGACCTTGACGGCAAGTATTCTTTAGAAGTTCCTGAAGGATCTGATGTTTTAGTATTCTCTTATACAGGATACCAAACACAAGAGATCACACTTGGAGTCTCTAATGTTGTAGACATAACAATGTCTGAGGGAGTTCTTCTCCAAGAAGCGGTTGTAACCGCATTAGGTGTAAAGCGTAGTGAAAAAGCACTAGGTTATGCTGTACAAAAAGTCGATGGCGATGATATTTCGCGATCAGGTGCAAGTAATCCAGTAGATGCCCTTGTTGGAAAGGCTGCTGGTATACAAGTTACACGTGCTTCTGGTTCTGCTGGAGGTGGCTCGCGAATTTTGATTCGTGGTGTATCATCTTTTGTAGGAGACAACCAACCTTTAATTGTAATTGATGGTGTAAGAACAAATAATGAGACGTTACTTTCTCAAGCTTCTACAGCAGGTACTGCTGCTTCTAATAGATTGATGGATTTAAATCCTGATGATATTGAATCTATTAATATCTTGAAGGGAGCTGCTGCAACTGCACTTTATGGAACTGCTGGTTCTACAGGAGTGGTTTTAATTACAACTAAAAAAGGAAAAGCAGGAACTAATTTTGAAGTAAACTTTAGTCAGTCTCTTGCTTTTGACGAAATTACTTCTACGATTGATTTACAAAACGAGTTTGCTCAAGGATGGGCAGGTAGTTACCGTGATCCAAGTACAGGTTCTTCTACTTCTTGGGGACCAAGAATTACTGATCTAGAATATTCTAATGATCCAAATCACCCTGATGCTCCTGCTGCTGGTGCATTCTTTAATGACGGTACATACAAATTTGACCCGAATGGTTTCTTAGTAACTTCTGGTACTGGAGATGGACAACCTGCAAATGTTTATAATAATGTAGATCCGTTTTTCCAAACAGGCGTTACAAGTACGACTTCTTTAGCTTTATCAGGTGGTGGACAGATCGCTTCTTTTAGACTTTCTGGTTCTAATTTGACTTCTGAAGGTGTAGTACCAAATAACGAATATGATAGAAGAACAGTAAAATTAGCTTCTTCTATTAACCCTACTGATAACCTTAGTATTTCTGGTTCTGTCAATTATACTAAATCTGAGTACGTAAGAGTTCAGCAAGGATCAAATACTTCTGGTCTTTTATTAGGTATGTTAAGAACGCCTATTTCTTTTGATAATACAAATGGTTTTGATCCTGAAGATGCTGTAAATGAAGTTTCTGCTTATCAATTCCCTGATTTCCAACAAAGAAACTATCGTGGTGGTGGTGGATATGACAATCCTTATTGGACTGTTAATAATACACTAGGTACTGAAGATGTCAATAGAACTTTTGGTAATGTAAAAGTAGATTATACCATTAATAATTGGGTAGGTTTTGGTTTGAATATTGGTTATGACCTTACTAGTGATAGTAGAAAACAAGTATTTGAAATCAATTCAAGAACAAATGCAAGTGGTGCGATCTCTCATGATGAGTTTAATACACAACAGTTTGATAACTACTTTAATATCTTAGGTGGTGGTGATCTTTCTGATAATTTCTCTTTGAATTATGTTGCTGGTGTGAATGCTTTTTCATTTAACAATCACCAGACTACAGTAGATGCTACAGGTTTAGTATTCCCAGGTTTCCTGGATATTAGTAATGCTACAAGTTTATCTTCTTTCGAAAATGTAACTAGATACCGATCTATGGGATTCTTTGGACAAATCGAAGGAAACTATGACAACATGTTATACCTTACTGTAAGTGCTCGACAAGATTATGATTCAAGATTAGGAAATCCAAAAGATTTTGTTCTTTCAAATACTGGATTCTTCTACCCTTCTGCTTCATTATCTTTTGTATTTTCAGAAATAATGAATACGAACTCTAATCTTTTGTCTTTTGGAAAATTGAGATTGTCTTTTGCTCAGGTAGGTGCTCCACCTCCTAATGCTTATTCAACTTCTTCTGTTTTCGTTTCTCCTTCTATAGGAGACGGATGGGGTGATAATATTACATTCCCAATTTCTGGTGTTTCAGGTTTTGATCAGTCTTCTCTCTTAGGAAACCCTGAATTGACACCAGAATTATCAACTACACTTGAAGCTGGTTTAGATTTAAGATTCTTAAATGGAAAATTAGGATTAGACGTAACAGTATACCAAAGAAAAACAAAAGATGCGATCTTGAATGCTTCTTTGACGCCTTCTACTGGATATACAAACGTATGGTTAAACTCAGGAGAGATGACTTCTCAAGGTATTGAACTTACTTTGAGTGCTACTCCAGTTCAAACCCAAGATTTCTCTTGGAATACTCAAGTGAACTTTACAAAATCAGAAAGTATAGTAAACAAACTAGCTCCTGGTATTGAAAGACTTTTCTTAGCTGGTTTTAATAGTGCAGGTACATATCTTGTAGAAGGTAATCAATATGGTGCGATCTTCGGTGGTGCTTATTTGAGACAAAATGCAGGAACAGATGCAGATACAGATTTGAATATTCCTGGTGGTCCAGTTGTAATCAATGATGATCCTAATTCACCAGAATATGGATACGAAGCAGTTGATCCAAAACAAAGAGCTATTGGAAATCCTAATCCAGATTTTATTTTAGGATGGAATAATAACCTTACTTATAAAAACTTCTCTCTTAACTTCTTATTAGACTGGAGAGAAGGTGGTGATCTTTGGAATGGTACAGCTTGGGCATTATCTTTCTTTGGTCGATCACAATTGACTGCAGAAACTCGTGTAGAAACGCCAGCTCCAATTGCAGGTGTTTTATCTGATGGTTCAGCAAATAATATTCCTGTAGTAAGAGATCATAATTACTGGACTTCTTCTCTAGGTGGATTCGGTGCAGTAGGAGAGCAATTTGTACAAGATGGTGGATGGGTTAGATTAAGAGAAGTAGGTGTTTCTTACCGTTTCAAGCCATACAAAATGATGAAGGGTGGTACTTTCGGTATTTCAGGAAGAAACCTTTGGTACAAATCTGACTATGATGGTATTGATCCAGAAACTAGTTTAACAGGTACTGGTAATGGTCAAGGTTTTGACTATTTCAATATGCCAAGTACACGTACAGTTATCTTTAAACTTTCCTTTAACTTTTAAAATTGGACAAACATGAAATATTATACCAAATATTTTTTAATGATTTTGATCGCAGCCAGTTTTACTAGTTGCGAAGATTTTGTCGGCGGAGATATTAATGCCGACCCTAATAACCCTACTACTGTTCCAGTAAATGCTCAATTGCCTGCTATACAAATCGCTTTAGCGGATGTTTATGGTGGTGACTTTTCCAGGTTTGGTAGTATGCTGACTCAGCAAACAGAGGGCGTAGCTCGTCAATGGGTAGCGTTTAATCAATACACAGGATTAACGCCTAACCGATTTGATGATGCATGGCAGAATGTTTACGAAAATGTTTTAAATGAGATTCAAATTGCAAAAGTTTCTACTGCTGCTGATGGTTTCAACCATTATACAGGTGTCTTAAATGTTATGGAAGCTTATACTTTGATGATAGCTACTGACGTTTGGGATAACATGCCTTATGAAGATGCTTTTAAAGGACTAGAATCTACTAATCCAGCTTACGATACACAAGCTTCTATCTATGCAAGTATCACAAAATTGCTTGATGAAGGAATCGCTCTTTTAGAAGGCCCTCCAGGTGCAGTTGCTCCAAGTGATGATGATGTATTTTATGGTGGTAATGCAACAAGTTGGGTAAATGCAGCACATGCAATTAAAGCCAGAGGTTTATTGCATAATAAGGATTATGCTAGTGCAATGTCTGAAGCAATGGCTTCTTTTGGTTCTGCTGCTGATAATTTAGCATTCCAATATCCTGATGCTAATGCTGCTGGAAACTGGTATCGCTTTAACAGAGATAGAACTGGAGATATTGAATTTCACCCACATATGCGTGAGTTGATGACTGGAATGAATGATACACTAAGACTAGCTGTTATGGATCAAGTATTTGTTACAGATCATACATACTTAGTACCTAACTTTTTACAAGAAATGATCTCTTATCGTGAAATGCAATTTCTAATTGCTGAAGCGGATTTTGAATTAAACGGTAGTACTCAAGTTGGTTATGATGCAATGATTAATGGTATCCGAGCTTCTTTTGATCGCTTAGGTCTAAGCCAGGATGACTATGATGCATATATCGCTATAGGAAATATTCCTGCAGTTGGTTCTGTTACTTTAGAAGATATTATGACTCAAAAGTACATTGCTATGTTCTTACAACCTGAAGTATATAGCGATTGGAGAAGAACTAATATTCCTGCTTTAACACCAGTTTCTGGAACGGCTGTTCCTGTAAGATGGCATTACAGTTCTGATGAATATTTATTCAATTCCAACTCTCCTTCAGAAACAGAAATTGATATCTTTACCAATCGAGTTGGTTGGAATCAATAAAAAGATAAAATGAATTTATCTTAATAGATATAATGGCCTCCTTTAACTTGATTTCAAGTTAGAGGAGGTTTTTTAATAATAAATCAAAAATAAATTGCTGTGAATTTAAAAATATTGTCCTTCCTTTTTATAATCATCTTATTTACTAGCTGTGAAAAATATATCGGTGAAGATATTAATGCTGATCCTAATGCATCTCTAACCGTTCCCGTCAATGCTCAACTTCCAGCAATTCAAATTGCATTAGCAGATTTGCATGGTGGAGAATTCTCTAGACAAAGTAGTTTACTCATTCAACAAATTGAAGGGGTCGCTCGATCTTATTTTTCATTCAATCAGTATACTGGATTAACGCCTAATCGATTCAACACTTCTTGGAGGATTGTTTATGAAGATATTTTAAATGAAATCAACCTAGCAAAAAAAACAGCACTTGCCCAGGAGTTCCATCATTATATTGGTGTTCTCAATGTTCTAGAAGCCTATACGCTAATGATGGCCACTGATGTATGGGACGACATGCCATATACTGATGCTTTAAAAGGTTTTGATAATATCAATCCAATCTATGATTCTCAATTGGATATTTATGAAACGATTTACCAATTATTAGATGAAGCATTACTCCTCTTTGATGGGCCTGCAGGTCTTTTTAACCCAAGTGACGATGATGTTTTTAATAAAGGCGATATAGACTTATGGGTTAAAACCGCACACGCGATCAAAGCAAGGGGCTTATTACATTACAAAGATTATGAAGGTGCTATGACTGAAGCAATAGCTGCTTTTACTTCTTCAAATCAAAACTTAAGTTTTCAATACCCTGACGCTAACAGCGCTGCAAACTGGTATCGTTTCAATAGAGATAGAACCGGAGATATTGAATTTCACCCTACAATGCGCAACTTATTGAACAGTCTGAATGATTCTTTAAGACTTGCTGTAATGGATCAGGTATTTACAACAAATCACACTTATTTAAAACCAGATTTTAATGAAGAATTAATTACTTATCGGGAAATGCAATTTATCATTGCAGAAACAGATGTGAGGTTAAATTCTGGTGGAACACAATTAGCTTACGATGCATTACTTAATGGTATAAAAGCATCCTTTGATAGATTGGGTTTAGATCAACAAGCATATGATAGCTATGTCAACCAAGAAAATTTTATTCCATCTCCAGGTGAGCTTACACTTGAATTCATTATGACTCAAAAATATATCGCTATGTTTTTACAAGCAGAAGCTTATACAGATTGGCGTCGGACTAAATTTCCTCAACTTACTCCAATCTCGGGTACTACGATTCCAGTTCGTTGGCATTATAGTTCTGATGAATATCAGTTTAACTCTAATGCCCCAGCTTTAACATCTATAAATATATTTGAAGATAAAGTAGGATGGAATAGATAAATATCAGGAGGTCAGGATAGTCAACGCATAATTCTGACCTCCTGACCATCTGACCTCCTGACCACTCTGACCTCCTGACTACCTAACACACTCCCCTATCTAATCAATTCTATCGACCAAATCTCTACATTGATCTAATTCCTACTCCATTTCATCGTTTAAATTATATATTCGGTACAGTAAATTAAACCAATTCAATCAGTACCATTAATTAAACGATTATGCAAAAATTATTTTACACACTACTTTTATCTCAGTGCTTTTTGGCTCTATTAATGGCACAAGATGATCCATTATGGATGCGGTACCCAAGCATTTCTCCTGATGGAAATACTATAGTATTTACTTATCAAGGAGATTTATATAAAGTCAATGCTAATGGAGGCGCTGCTATTCCATTGACGCTTCATGAAGCACACGATTATATGCCTGTCTGGTCACACGATGGAAATAAAATTGCTTTTGCATCTAATCGTTATGGCAATTTTGATGTCTATGTGATGAATGCTTCAGGAGGGAAAGCACATCGCTTGACTTATCATTCTGCTAATGATTATCCTTCAGATTTCACCGCAGACAATACCAGTATCACTTTTAGTTCAAGTCGATTAGATGCTGCGCTAAATCAACAATTTCCTTCTGGTGTTTTACCGGAATTATATCAAGTCCCATCAAATGGAGGAAGGGTAAGTCAAGTTCTGACTACTCCTGCCCAAGATGCAAAATACTCTAAAGATGGAAGTATGTTAGTGTTCCATGATAGAAAAGGCTATGAGGATTCATTTAGGAAACACCATACTTCTTCTGTCACTAGAGATATTTGGTCTTATAATGTAAAAAGTCAAGAATTTAAGATGCTATCTAGTTTTAATGGAGAAGATCGGAATCCGGTTTTTTCCGCAGATCAAAAATCAATTTATTATTTATCAGAAGAGACGGGTTCATTTAATATTTTTAAAATGGATCTCAATAATCCTTCAAGTTCGACTCAAATCACCTCCTTAAAGGATCATCCTATTCGTTATCTATCAGCAAGTGATAATGATAAACTTTGCTTTAGTTATAATGGAGAACTATACCTAATGACTCCTGGATCAAAACCTTCAAAGGTTGCTATACAAATCGCAACAGATGAAAGATATAATGAAGAAAAAATTGTTTCTATTAAGGGAGATGTTACGGATATGGCACTTTCTCCAAATGGAAAGGAAGTCGCTTATATTGTAAGAGGTGAAGTTTTTGTGAGTTCCGTAAAGGAAGGTACAACCAAGCGAATAACTCAAACACCAGAGCAGGAACGAAATATACAATTCAGTCCTGATGGACGATCTGTCCTCTATGCTGGAGAAAGAGATGGTAGTTGGAACCTTTATCAAACTTCTATAGGACGCGAAGCAGAAAAGTATTTTTTCAATTCTACTATTTTGAAAGAGGAGGTTATTTTAAAAACGGATAAAGAAACTTTTCAGCCTTCTTATTCACCGGATGGAAAAGAGGTTGCTTTCTTAGAAGAACGAACAGCACTTAAAGTGATAAATTTAGTCTCAAAAAAAGTCAGAGAAATTATGCCTAAGCATAAAAATTACTCTTACTCTGATGGTGATCAGCATTACGATTGGTCTCCTGATGGTAAATGGTTTCTCGTCAATTTTCTCCCAGAAAAAAGGTGGACTGATCAAGTAGGTTTAATTAGTGCTCAAGGTGGTGAAATTATAGATTTGACAAAAAGTGGTTATGGCGCATATGCTCCAACCTGGATGATGGATGGAAAAATGATGCTTTGGGTCTCGAATAAAGATGGTATGAAAAACCACGGAAGTTGGGGAGGACAAATAGATGTCTATGGAATGTTTTTCACTCAAGATGCTTATGATAAATTCAGATTAACTGAAGAAGAGTATGAGCTTTTAAAAGAAGCGGAAAAAGATACTGATGAAGAGGAGGAGGAAGGTGAGAAAGATAAAAAAACTGCCAAAAATAAAGCCGATAAGAAAATCGATCCTATTAAAATCGAATTAGACAATATTGAAGATCGTACTACAAAATTAACGATTCACTCCTCTACCCTATCCAGTGCTTATATATCAAAAGATGGAAAATTTCTATATTACCTCGCTAGATTTGAAAAAGGATTTGACCTGTGGAAAACAGATTTAAGGACTAGAGAAACTAAAATACTAACCAAACTTGGAAGCCCTAACGGGGGGCAGATCATAGCTGATAAAGAAGATAAGAATTTATTTATCTTATCAGGGGGCAAGATTTCAAAGATCAATGCTAAGGATGGAAAACAAAAAACAATCGGAGTAAAGGGTGAAATGATCTTGGCAGAAGCCAAAGAAAGAGCCTATCTTTTTGAACACATCTGGAGGCAAGTAGAAAAGAAATTTTATAAGATAAATCTACACGAAGTTAAATGGGATTTTTACAAAAAAGAATATGCTCGATTCTTACCACATATCAATAACAATCATGATTTTGCAGAGATGCTCAGCGAAATGCTAGGTGAACTAAATGCTTCTCATACTGGAGCACGCTATCGCGCAAATGTCGAAAATGGAGATGCTACGGCATGCCTAGGTCTTTTTTATGATCATAATTATACAGGCGATGGTTTAAAAGTAGTAGAAGTAATGGATAAAGGACCGCTTGTCAAAAATGATTCTAAGGTCAAATCAGGGGTAATTATCGAAAAAATAGATGGCATTGCAATTACCGCTTCAAGCAATCATTATAAATTACTAAATCGTAAAAGGGATAAGAATACCTTGCTCTCTTTATTCAATCCTGAGACAAATGAACGTTGGGAAGAAACCGTAAAACCGATCTCTCTCGGTGCAGAAAATCAATTGCGCTACAAACGTTGGGTCGAGAATTGTCGAAAAGAAGTGGAAGAACTCTCCGGTGGAAAAGTAGGTTATGTTCATGTAAGAAGTATGAATGATCGAAGTTACCGAACAGTCTATGATGAAGTACTTGGAAAAAACAATGATAAAGAAGCGCTGATTGTTGATACCCGATTTAATGGTGGAGGATGGTTACATGATGATTTAGCCACTTTTCTTAATGGTAAAAACTATATAACCTTTATGCCTCGGGATCAAGATCTCGGCAATGAGCCTCAATTCAAATGGTCTAAACCTTCAGTTGTCGTAATGAGTGAAAGTAATTATTCAGATGCTCATATGTTTCCTTATACTTATAAAGCATTAAATATTGGAAAATTAGTCGGGATGCCTGTTCCCGGTACTGGAACTGCTGTCTGGTGGGAACGTTTACAAAATGGGATGGTCTTCGGAATTCCACAAGTCGGTATGGTAGATATCGATGGTGATTATTTAGAAAACAAACAATTGGAACCAGATATCAAAGTACCAAATGATCCAGGTATTGTGAGTAAAGGAAAAGATCAGCAATTAGAAGCTGCAGTAAAAGAGTTATTAAAAACTATTGAGAGAACAAAACCGTAGACGGATATAGTCAGCGTGGTCAGGAGGTCAGAGTTGTCAGGAAAGTCAGAGTCTCCTGACCTTTCTGACAACTCTGACCTCCTGGCTATCTGACTTACCTGACTACTCTGACCTCCTGACTTACCTTCTCCTATCAAAGTGCTAGTTTTTTAGCAATCGAACTAGGAATCGCGTCTTTATGTACCATTACAGCTACTGTCTTAAGTTCGAAATAAGCGGAAGACATGTGAAGGTATCCTTTATAATCGCTAAGTTCTCCCCATGAATTTTTAATCACATAATACTGATTCCCTTTTTGATCTTTAGAGATTCCAGTGAGGTGCATTAAATGATCATCAGTAGTAGCATAGCTCTCAAAAGTCTCTTGTCGCATTTGTTGAGTTACTTTTACTTCGTCTCCAGGTGTTTCAAAAAGATCTTTTCTTTTCTCATCCTTTGGGAGGACAGCTATTCCATTTTTAGCAGAAAATCCTTTTTCACTGACATCACCATCCCAAGCCACTGAAAATCCATTTTTTATAGCATTATCCACTATAGCCTGTAATTCATCAAGTGGGACATTATAAAAAGAACCATTTGAATAATTATCTGGGATTTCTAAAACAAAGGACTCATAAAATGGCTGATGCGTATAAGAAGTAATGCTTATATAATCATTCGGATTGATTTCCATTTCATTAGCAAAAGATTTAGGCGTATATGTTTTTCCATTATAAGTAAACTCCTCTTGGATTTCTCCAAGATAAGTGTCAACCACACAATCAAAAGCCTTTGCCCATTTAGGACTCAATCTCTTTCTTTTCAATACGCCATCTAGCATTCCTTTCAATACAGCTTCCATTTCGCTATGATCGTGTTTTTCTTCGCCTTCAAGTTTGCCTGAATAAATAGATTCTGGGACAATTCCATGTCTTTTCGCTACTCGTATTAAGTCATGCGATAAACTACCTTGACTAAAATTTGCTTTTCCTTGACGAAGGACATAATTCTTAGCTTTATCTCTATAGGTATTTCGAACGACATACATCTCAGATAGATCATGAGTACCTTTACCCTTTCGAATCATTTCAGATTCTAAAAAAGACGCTGTTGCAAAACTCCAGCAAGTTCCTGTACGATCTTGGCTTTTCACCTCTGTACATTCTACTTTTTTGTCAATTGTAAATTGATAACTAGCTTTTTTCTCAACATCTACTTGCGCAGGTAAATGGATCGCAATCATTAAAATGATTACCAGGTTTAGTATTTCGATTTTTTTACTCATCATATTTTATTAATTATGAAGTTGTTCTAATCTTGATTTTAGCATATTATGAAAAAGTCAAGCTAATATATTTCTATTCATTCAAAACAAATAGTAATAATATCAATTTAACATGCTTTCAGCTATAAAATTACATTCAAAATTAAATGATTGAGGATTTTTTTGTTAATTAAACAGAATTGACCTATCATTGATCGATACATTAACATTTGCTTCTTTGATAAATCCAGCATTTGTCAAAGGATATAAATATTTATTAACCAGAGCGACCTGAAGAGACTCCAAATAATAATAACGATGAGTAATAAAAAGAAAAGTAAAGGTAAATCAGTCAAAGCGGATTCAAAAAATAAGAAATCTAGGAAAACAAAGTCAAAGAAAAATTACAAAGCAGCTTATACTGAAGTTTTAAAAAAGAATACCCGCTTAAAACTAGAACTACGAAAAGCTAAGAATACGAATAAAGACCTAGAAAAGGCTTTAAAAAAATTGAAAAAGGCAGCTGACCTCCTGCAAAAAAAGGCAGCGAAGAAAAAGAAATCCACTAAATCAAAGCAACAAACAAAAAAGACTAAGTCCAAAAAGGCTAGTCCGAAACCAAGCTCTGATACACCTAAAATTTCAGCCGCTAAACCTAAGCAAGAATCAGCTAAAGTAGAGAAAAAAAAAATCCTTGAACCAGTAAATCAGAATAGCAATACGAGTGATAACCTCAAACTCATTAATGGTATTGGTCCCGCCATAGAAAAACATTTAAAAGCAGCAGGGATTAATACTTTTGCTCAATTAGCAAAGTTGACAGTTCTAAAATTAAAAGCTATTCTAATAGAAAGAGGAGGTACAAGGTATAAAAACTTCAATTCCATATCCTGGGCAGAACAAGCTAAATTAGCAGCAGCAGGCAAAATGGAGGAACTCAAGATTCTACAAGAAAAATTAAAAGAGAATAGAGATTAAGATTGTATTCATGTCAGTAATTACTCAAGTTTTCGAACCTATAAACAGCGATAGTTACACTCTTGCTATTATTTGCACTTTTTTTGCGATTGCATCTATAATCGCACTTGTATTTTATAATCGAAAACCGCCAACAAGTCAGTTAAAGGATCAACCTGATTCAAATAAACCTTATGCTCCTAATAGGTATAAACCATTGGTTTCGATGGCTTTGTTTTTTGTTTTTTTGATTTGTATTTCTACTGCCTTTTTTAGTTGGTTGCAAACTACTAAGATGACTCCAGTCACCATTAATGAACAGTATGTAGAAACAAACTTTGGAAAAGTGGACTGGGAAAACATCCAGAATATCTATGTACATGAGGATAAGCAAATTGCCCCTTTTTCAGGCAAAAGAGTTGGAAGGGCAACAAAAATTTTAATGATTATCGAAATTGGAGGAAAAACACATGCGCTTTCAGAAGATAATTATAATATCAAGGCAATGGGAAAAATGATCACGGAAATCAAAAAGCTAAAAAACATACAAAAATAGTTGTTCATTGATCAATTGTATCAATGGATATATTAAGACAATTGACCAATGACAAGTCCAAGCTAAACTACAAACTCAATGTTTTTTCCATTCGATCATACTCCCGAAAAGTGATCATTCTTTGAGTTTCTTCATCCCAAAGTTTATGAAAAGCACATTTCAAACTCTCTTTAAAAGTAAGTGCTGTTACATATTTTTCAAAAATTGGATTTTCTCGATTGCACTTTTCAAGGTTATAATTTGGTATTAAGGAGCTTAAGTGATGAATATGATGAAAACCAATATTTCCTGTCAACCAGTGAAACACTTTTGGCAATTTATAATAAGAACTGCCTTTGATTGCAGATAATAAATACTCCCAATCCTCTTTCCACTGTTTATAATTTTCTTCATGTTGATGTTGGATATAAAAAAACCAAATCGCTATGATACCGAAAAAGACAATAATAGGTGCTTGCACTAATAAGAATTTCTTCCAACCGATAGAAAAACCTAAGACAATATAAATTAAGCCTAAACCTAAATTATTTAGCCACAAAGCTTTCTTTTCTTTAGTCCAGCCTTTCATTATATCATTCTTACTTGGAATCCGGTTATGGATAGTCAAATAATAAACTGGCCCTATAAAAAACATAATTAAAGGACTTCTATAAATTCTGTATTTGAGTTGCTCTTTTTTTGACAAGGCTTTAAATTCCTTAACCGTCAGGGTTTGCAAATCTCCTATATCTCGGGTTTCTAATTGTCCATTATGAGCATGATGAAAATTATGTGATCTCGCCCAATATTTATAAGGAATCAAGCTAAAATAACTACAAATCTGCCCTACAATATTATTTACTTTCCTCGATTTGAAAAAAGACTGATGGCCGCAATCGTGCTGGATGATAAATATCCTTACCAGAAAAAAGGCATTGAGTATGCCTAATCCAAGCGTTAACCAATACGAAACTTCAATACTAAAATACATCAATATCCAAAGGATAACAAAAGGAATAAACGAATTACAAATCTGTAGGACTGCTTTTTTCAGATTAGGTACTTGGTATTCTTTGACTTTTTGTGGCCAATCCTGAAGGACTTTTTTAATTTCTTCTGTCTTAGTCATTATCTATGGTTTTTAAAACGATGCAATTTTATAATTTATATTATGAATCACACAATTTCTTAACATTTTTCTGCTTCAAAGGTCAAGTCTTTGATTATTTTTACTTGTCTAGAAATATTACCTTTAGACCTTCCTCTGCTTTATAGTAAGAAGTTTAATCTTTCTCTATTTAAATCAATCAAAACGATGAACAAACTTTCAATCCTAATTTGCCTACTTATTACTTTTCCATCTATCGCACAAAAGCCTCAACCACCTCATACTACTGCGGAAAATCGTTTAAAGAGTTTTGAACAACGTAAATCGCTGATAGAACAATCAATTGTAAAAAATGTTGAATTCGAATCTGTAGGACCTTCTGTTTTTAGCGGAAGAGTCGTCGATATTGATGTAAACCCCAAAGATCCAACAAATTTTTATGTAGCCTATGCATCTGGAGGTCTGTGGTATACTGAATCTAATGGAACTCGACTTACACCAATATTTGATAATGAAGCCGTAATGACTATTGGTGATATAGCTGTAGATTGGGAGCGCAATATCATTTGGATCGGATCTGGAGAAAGCAATTCTAGTCGGTCTTCTTATTCTGGTCTTGGAATGTACTGTAGCAAAGATGGTGGCAAATCCTGGGAACAAAAAGGTTTAATTGAATCTCATCACATTGGTCGAGTCGTTTTACATCCCACCGATCCTAATACCTTATGGGTCGCAGCCCTTGGACATTTATATTCTCCAAATAAAGAACGAGGTTTATATAAAACAAGCGATGGGGGAAAGACTTGGAAGCAAACCTTATTTGTCAATGAAAATGCAGGAGGAATTGACCTCATTATTGATCCCGAAAATCCGAATACCCTTTATACCGCAATTTGGGAAAAGACGCGTCGAGCTTGGAATTTTGTAGAAGCTGGCAATGGTTCGGGTATTTATAAAAGTATTGATGGAGGAGAAAACTGGACTAAAATCAATAAAGGTGAAAATGGATTTCCTACAGGAGAAGGAATCGGTAGGATAGGATTATCTATGTACAAAAAAAATGGAAAAACGGTCTTATACGCACTATTAGATAATTATTTTCGTAGACCTAAGGAATCAAAAGAAGCATCAAAGGATCAAGTGACTAAAGACATGCTTAGAAATATGTCGGCACCTGATTTTCTAAAACTTGATAAGAAAAAGATCGCTTCTTATTTAAAATCAAATCGCTTTCCTAAAAAATATACGGCAGACAAGGTTATTGACTTAGTTAAATCTAATAAGATTCAAGCCAATGCATTAGTAGAATACTTAGAGGATGCCAATAGTCTTTTATTTGATACACCAGTTATTGGAGCAGAAGTATATCGATCGGATGATGAGGGTCTTACCTGGAAAAAAACGCATGAGGGCTACCTCGATAATCTCTATAATTCATATGGTTATTATTTTGGAACAATTCGAGTATCACCTCATAATCCAGATAAGATTTATATCGCAGGTGTCCCTGTATTAAGATCAGATGATGGCGGAAGAACCTTTAAAAATATTAATGGCAGAAATGTCCACGTTGATCATCACGCATTATGGTTAAACCCTAATAGAGATAAACACCTTATCCTCGGAAATGATGGAGGCGCTGTAATTTCTTATGATGATGGCGAAAGTTGGATTCGGTGTGCAACACCTGCTCTTGGGCAATTTTATTCAGTAGTATTAGATAATGCAGAGCCTTATAATATCTACGGGGGTCTTCAGGATAATGGTGTCTGGGTTGGACCAAGTGACTATAAAGCAAGTGATGCCTGGCAACAGTACGGACAGTATCCTTATGAATCTATTATGGGAGGGGACGGTATGCAAGTCGCTGTAGACCATCGCGATAATAATATCGTCTATACTGGTTTCCAATTTGGGAATTATTTTAGAATTAATCGAGCAACGAAAGAACGGAAATATTTAACGCCAAAACATGAATTAGGTGATCGGCCATATAGATGGAACTGGCAAACACCAATACACCTGTCTATCCATAATCAGGATATCTTATATATGGGAGCGAATAAATTGTTGCGTTCTTTTAATCAAGGTGATGACTTTAATGAAATATCAAATGATTTGACTAATGGCGGTATTAAAGGAGACGTTGCCTACGCAACACTTACTACAATTCATGAATCTCCCCTTAAATTCGGTTTGATTTATATTGGTACAGATGACGGCAATATTCAACTGACCAAGGATGGTGGGCATACCTGGTCGCTTATTTCAAACAATCTTCCTAAAAATATGTGGGTCACCAAAGTCCAAGCTTCGCAGCATGATGAAAGCGTGGTCTATGCTTCACTTAATGGTTACCGTTGGGATGATTTTAGTACATATGTTTATAGGTCTAAGGATTACGGTACAAACTGGACCAGAATAGGTAAAAACTTACCAGACGAACCAGTAAATGTTATCAAAGAAGATCCTAAAAATGCGGATATACTTTATGTTGGAACGGATCATGGTGTCTATGTTTCGCTAAATAGAGGACTTTCGTTTAAAGCTATGCAAGGTGGTTTACCTGCTGTTGCTGTACACGACATCGCCATCCACCCTACTGCCAATGATATTGTTCTGGGTACACATGGTCGTTCATTCTGGAAAGCAGATGTCAATGAATTGCAACAATTAAATGAGGAAATATTAGTAAAAACTATTCATGCTTTTTCCCTGGATAAAGAAAGATATTCCAGTAGATGGGGAAGTATTCGCAATCAATACTCTGAGGCTTTCGTTCCGAGTATAAAACTACCTTTCTATGCTGCTAAATCTGGAAATATGGCTATTGCTATTAAAACTGATAAAGGAGATATTCTAAAACAAATGACTTATAAAGCAGATGCAGGGTTGAATTTTGCACCTTATGATTTAAGTATCGAAAAAAGCAGTGTACAATCTTTAGAGAAACACCTAAATACTAAAACTAAAGAGGAAGACGAACCTATCAAATTGAAAGCTGGAGACAATGAAAAATTCTATTTAATGCCTGGAAAGTATATCGTAGAATTTAGTAAAGACGGAAAGATGGAGAAAATGGATTTGGACATTGTAAAAAGATAGGAGGCCTTTTTTGCGGACAAGCTATAAATAAGTTCAA
Source organism: Saprospiraceae bacterium (assembly GCA_965277415.1). Classification (GTDB taxonomy): domain Bacteria; phylum Bacteroidota; class Bacteroidia; order Chitinophagales; family Saprospiraceae; genus JAHDHW01. The sequence goes on along the minus strand of CBDICS010000014.1, from coordinate 31,623 downwards.
TATTTCTTTTAGTCGTCTTTGAACTTAGAACATGTCCAAGTTTTATTTGGTTCTAAATGAAATTTTTTGGCGGCGATTTACTAAACTTACTGAGCTTTTTACTCTGGTTAGTTTAGTAAACCTTTTCTTGCTTAATTTTTTTCGACCAAACAAAATCATCTAACTCCTTGTCTCAAATATGTGATTTATCACAGAATCTTAGTGATTGATTACAATCTTTTTTGAATGACTAAACTCCGCATATCCTATTTTTATAAAATACAAACCTGATGGAATATCAGAAGTATCAAATTGAATTTTGTGTGCCCCAGTATTAAGCATACCTTGATGTAAAACACTTACTTCTTTGCCACTTTGATCAATTAATTGAATAGTAACAAAATCTTGCTGATGAGTATTAATAGAAACATCTGTCAATCCATGAGCAGGATTTGGATAAATTTTTAGAATTCCAAAATCCGGTTTGGACAATGGATCTTTTTGAGCAGTTAGATTTTTCAATTCGAAATCTGCAACAATCGGCAAGTGATCAGAAGCAATTACAACATCATTTTCAGAAAGATTGAATGCATTGAGATCATCTTGCGACAGGCTTGGAGTAAACAAGGAATAACTATTTTGCAATATTAGATTTGATCCACTATATATGATATAATCCAATCTTCCAGGACTAAAGCTACTTCCCTCATTATACCAAGTATAAGAAAAAGGTAAACCAGTAAGATAAGGCTTGCTATCTAATAAATCACTACCATCCCAATCAGGTGTAAAGTCTGGGCCATAGGAAGACTCATCAAAGATATCCCCAGAAAGTAAGGTTTCCACTTGACGATGATCTCCAACAAAATTCATATCTCCCAGGATGATAATCGGCGCATCTGGTTCCAGAGGGATTGGGCCATTACCTGCTTTAGCTTCTCTCAAAAACTCCATGATCAAATCTACTTCGATCTGCCTTCCATTATTATTTCCACAACAAGGTGGATGTGCAACAATCAAGAGTAAATTCGTTTCAATTCCAGGTACATTAATCAAAAAAGCACCATTACCCGCACCTTGATTATAACCGGGTATCAGCGCACTTGCTAAAATAGGATACCGACTAATCGCATGACAATCCGGTCCTGCTTTAGCATGAAACCACTCCTCGCCTGTAGACGAAGGCAATATCGACTCTATCTGATTAGCTACTTGTTCCGAGGAAAAATCATAGATTTCTTGAAACCCAATGATATCAGGTTCTATAGCCTGAAACAGTCTTGTAAAAGAAGGAATCCTAGCTTGATCAAAAAGGCCATCAAACAAGACATTATAAGAAATGATTCTAAAGTCAGACGCATTGGGCTTTTGGATTGAAAAATCTGGAAGTGGTTCTATAACATCGTTTAAAAAAGTATATGTAAGCGCTTCATTAGAGAGTGGTAAAAAGTCTCCGCTTGAGGAATTGTCTCGAAAAACAATTTTTAAATTATCACTTTGAAATACTGGACTACCTGAAATCATGATATCTCTTCTGATTGCAATTTCAAATCGATCAGACGTTACGGTTGGAGCAGTCACCAAACCAATTTCAGCATGGGATATCACAAAGGAATTACCCGACTCATTAAAAAATCCAGAACGATTGCCAAAAGAATATCCCAGCTCTGCTCCAATTCCATTGACAGAGAAACCAGTATTTGAATTATCATCTGTATCCAAGTAAATGGATATTTCGTTCAAATCTTGAAGGTTAATTTCGCTACCTGTTTCTAAAAAGAAAAAGATGTATTCATCATCATTATAAACTTGTAATTGTTCGAAATCAATTCCTGATGCCCCACCATCTCCTATCGCATCAGTATACAATATCGGATGTTCAGACCATTCATTGAATTCACCATCTACAAGAATGCGGCTTTGTGAATGGCAAACAATAGAAATAAGTAAAAATGAGAAGATATTGAGATATTTCATAAGTCTAAGTTTAATTTATAGTTTTCTATCAATCACCGCCAGCAATAAAGCCCCAAGCTCATCAATCTCTTCCTCTGTAATATTCAGCGGTGGTGCTATCCGGATACAGCGTTCATTAAATAAAAAGAAATCAGTGATCAAGCCCATATCATAGCAGCCTTCTAATACTTTTAAAGCAAAAGCTTCTTCTCCGAAATCTACGGCTATTAATAGCCCAGCAGCTCTTACTGCTTTGATTTTTGGATGCTTGAACCAAGCTTGTAATCGCTTTGATTTATTTGACACCTGCTCTATGATTTTTTCCTCTATCAAACATTCGAGCATGGCTTGTCCAGCAGCACAACTCAATGGATGCCCTCCAAAAGTTGAAATAAAGCCAAGAATAGGATCTTTCGAAAGCACTTCTAAGATCTGACGGTCTGAAATCATCGCTCCTAATGGCAGCGTTCCGCCAAGTGCTTTAGCTAAAAGTAATACATCTGGAACAATATCGTATTGTTCGAAAGCAAATAAAGTTCCTGTGCGTCCAAAGCCTACTTGTATTTCATCAAAGATAAGTAAAGTACCTGTTTCTGTACATCGCTTTCGAAGTGCTTGTAAAAATGATTGCTCACCAATACGAATTCCTGGCGCGGCTTGAATAGGCTCTGTGAATACGCAAGCCGTTTGGCTAGTGATTTTTGCTAAGTCAAGTGTATTATTAAAGTCTATAAATCGAATGCCTGGTAAAAGTGGATAATAACCTTTTTTATATTTTGATTCACTCATTAGGCTCATTGCTCCATTAGTGCTTCCATGATATGCACCTCGACAAGCAACAATTTCAGAACGCCCAGTATAACGTTTTGCCAACTTTATAGCACCTTCTACTGCTTCTGATCCGCTATTAGTATAAAAAACACAATTGAGGTTTTCTGGCAATTGATCTGCTAGTAATTTGGCGTATTGTACTTGCGGTGAAAGTACAAACTCTCCATAGACCATCGGATGCAAATAGGTTTCTGCTTGTTTTTTGATCGCTTCGACAATTTTTGGATGACTGTGCCCGATTGCACTTACACATATTCCTGCAATTGCATCAATATACTTTTTACCTGATTTGTCAAATAAATAGATACCTTCTGCTTTTTCAATTTCAAGCATTGTTGGAAATGGGCTTGTCTGACCAACGTGCTGGAGGAATTGATCTTTTAGATTCATGTTTGTTTTTTTGTTTTTTTGTAGGACACAGAGGGCTCAAAGAAAACACAGAGGCCACAAAGAAATAATTATTTTTTATGAATTTATTGTCAAGTTTTTTTACACGCATAAATAAATTTATAAATTATATTTTTCTAGAGATCAAACCTTTGCGTACTTAATTCTTCTTCTATGTCTTATATATCTTCATCCCTTTCATAGTACTAATTTTTAAAAAATAAAAAAATTTTCATTGGTTATACAATAAAATCAAGCAATTATAAGTTTTATCATTGTTACTTCACAAAATAAAACCTTTTATATATAGTAGAAATTTACTTTTTAAATTATTAATATCTCATAACAGAACTCTGTGTCTGTTTTAAAAAGTAAAATACTATGTACTACCCATTTTCTAAAAGTTCCAGTAACCGATTTGATTATATAGAAGCACCGTTAAATGGTGATGAAATTCATTATTGTGACCTCAATTTAAGAGGCCCGCCATGATGAGCTACCCCCAAAACCATGAATGATTTCGTCCCTCAAACTAACGAAACATATTTATGGAAAACCTCCCAAAACCTTTTATTTCCCCAAACCTCCGTCCCCCAAAACCTATCCCCCTTTTGGCTTCCCCCAAAGTCAAGTGTGGTATATAAAAATGATCAGGAATCCCCTCTTTCCTCCATTTTTAAACTATGCTTAGAAAGTCAAAGGGTTCAACATATATTACCCCCATAGCCGATTAGCTTAGGGATAAGGAATAGGAAATCAGGAATTATTTTTTGGTTTCTTATTCCAAATTTCTAAGAACCTAATAGTTTTTTACAATTCTGTTCATTCTTATAATGCGCTTGCTCCAAATCTTTAGGAAAGGGATAACGATTCAACCATTGCTCCAAAGGAAATTTTGAGCCAGTTAAAATACTTTCTTTTAAATCCACCAGGTACTCCATATCTCGATTTCTTCTTTTTAAAATCTCATTATTATTATCTTTTACAAAATCTCCATGCCCGGGGATCATTATATTAACAATATGATTTTGTAAAATGGAATCTACCTTTCGAAGTGTATTTTTATATGCCTGAATATTATAATAGATAAATGGAAATTCCAAATTGCTAAGATAGTCACCTGCGATAAAAAATCCTGCTGATCCAATAATCGTAAAAAGTCCATCTGCGGTATGTCCGGGAGACAAATAAAAAGTCAATCGCTCATCTCCTATTTCTAATTGTTCTCCATCTTTCGAAATTATAAAATCCACTTCAGGATAAACTATATCATAGGATCTTTTCAAATAATGCTGCTGATCAAAAGTATGGATCTCTTGTATTATTTTTTCCTTATCAATATTATCCTGAAAGCGCTGAGATGCAATAACCTTAGCCTCAGGAAATAGTCCATACCCAATGATATGGTCATAATCAGAATGTGTGAATAATAGGTAAATTGATATGCCCTGAAAATTGCGATCCAGATAATCTCTTATCAATTGCACCTCATCAGGTAACCAATTGGGATCAACCAGCAATACAAAAGATGATGCCTTATAAATCAGGGTATTGGTTTGGTAAAGGACACTCTGAAAAATGGTAAGCTGTGGATCTTCGTAAACGATCATGTTCGCACATTGATCAGTTTCTTAATTTCTTCTATGATTATACTCGAATGAACCCGTGTATTTTCAATAAATAGTTTACTGGTTTTTAAGCCTGCAAGGTTTACTCCTGCCATGTACATCCCTTGAATATTAGTTTCAAGTGTATCTGGATTGTGGACTGGTGTTTTAAACACATCCTTTTCGAATTTTATCCCGCAACGAATAAAAAAATCATAATCCGGTTTGTAACCTGTCATCGCTAATACAAAATCATTCGGTACACTTAATCCCCCTTCTGGTGTTTCCAGGATCACTTCGTCTTCAAGAATCTCAACCACCTTAGAATTAAAATGGGCTTTGATAGAACCTTCTTTGATCCTATTGATAATATTAGGTCGAATCCAGTATTTCACAGTAGGTTTGATTTCTGGTTTTCGAATGACCATCGTCACATCAGCTCCTTTATAAAAGGTTTCTAATGCTACATCGCAAGCAGAATTTCCAGCGCCAATGATAATAATACGCTGTCCAACATAATTGTGTGGTTCATCATAATAATGCTTGACCTTGGGGAGATCTTCTCCAGGAACATTTATAGGTCGATAATTATCAAAAAATCCCGTAGCAAGAATTATTTTTTTACTGTAGTAAGTTTCATCACAAGTAATCGTCTCAAAAACACCTTCTTCATTTTTCTCAATCCATTCTACCTCTTCATAAAAAATAATATTGAGATCCCAAGCATCCATTACTCTACGAAAATATTCTAAGGACTCTCTTCTTGTGGGTTTATCTCCATGTGAGATAAAAGGTACATTACCAATCTCTAAAAGATTAGAAGTACTGAAAAAAGTCATATTTGTAGGAAAGTTAAAGAGGGAATTAACTAAGACTCCTTTTTCTAGCACGACATAATCCAAACCCGCTTTTTGAGCTTCAATCGCACAAGATAGCCCTATCGGGCCTGCTCCTACAATGATAATATCGTATACTTTCATAATCTTTATTGGTCCATTGACAGATTCCATGTTTGAGGCAAACCATAAACATGGAATTTATCAAAGAACATTAGTATTAAATTCGAAAGCAAATATCGGTAAAGGCTTTTGTAATTTCAGTATTTCCGAATTTATTTTTGAAGTACTTTTATCAAAGTGCCCCCAGAAACATTATCTGTCAATAGCATACTATTAAGTACAGCAACCTCTTCTAAGCGATCTGTAGGCGTATTATAAGACTTCAAAGCATTTTGTACGGTCCCCGAACGCTTCACTTTTACTACTTTAATTCTTTCTGGTTTAACGTTAATTCTAGCTGGATCAGTCAATTTCTTAAATTTTCTCATCGTATTTTCAAAGTCTCCAGAATAAGTAAAATAATCCGCACTTTTAGTTACGCCTAAAATTTGATAAATGATATTATCGTATTGATAGAAATAAGTCAATATTTTCAATTCGGGTGCTTCATTTCCACTCTGATCTGCTTGAGTCGGTTGAACCGCTTCCATCCTTATAGCATCGAATCCATTAATCTTTTTATTTTGAGAAGTGTTTAAGGTTAGTTTATTATCCGTAATAAATTTCTGTGAAACTTCGCTGAGAGAATTCCCCTGAGCTAATTTTAGTACCATCATCGCTTTACCATCTTTAGGTCCCATTTGAACTTGAGAAGGAGAGTTCACCAATTGCCATTCTTCAGGAACAGGATATTCAAACTTCAATTCTGGGTGAAAAAACTTGCCATCAGCTCTATAACCTTGTTTGGGATCTTCACCATAGATCAATCCATCTATCATTCTCAAGTATTTATCTCTATTGACTTCATATTTCCCTCCCGGATCTTTAGCTTGCCATTTCTTAGCCATTTGTCCCACTTTATTGAAGCGATCTCCCGGATCAGGATGAGTAGATAATAAGGTAGGCGGCGCACCTTCTGCATCACCACGCATTCTTTTTAAGGTATTGAAAAAATTGGCCATTTCTTTGGCATCATAACCGATTTTTGTAGAATATTCTACACCTAGTTTATCAGACTCCGATTCATTAGATCGACTAAATTTTAAAAATAGCAAGCCTAATCCTGTTTGAGCAACATCGGCATAATTTCTAAATTCTTTGGAAGCTACTACTCCTACTATAAATCCGACTTGTGCCAACATCTGTTTAGAATATTGTCTTGCTGAATGTCTTGCCGTTACATGCCCGATTTCATGCCCTAGCACGCCTGCAAATTCCGCTTCATTATTGAAATGAGCCATAATACCCCGCGTAAAATAAACATATCCACCAGGTACAGCAAAAGCGTTTACAATTGGAGAATCCAAAATTTTAAACTCATAAGGAAGGTTTGGTCTATGAGAAATAGCTGCCATTTCCTTGCCTTTTTCATTGATAAAGGCTTGCATGTCATCATTTTCATATTTGCCGTACTGAGCAACTACCTGAGGATCATAGGATTGTCCCATCTTGATCTCCTTCTCAGTAGACCATAAACTCAATTCTTTTTTTCCTGTGACTGGATTTCGAGCACAAGTAGGCAGTAATATCGTAGATAATAATAATGCCAGTACCAGTATAATAGGGAGGAAGGGTATCTTTTTCATTTTTTAATTTATTTATTATGATTCTGAGCCATGATGCTTTCCAGATATTCTCCAAAAATAACGCACAAAGCCAATTTGACCTAATCCAAACTTGTTTATTTGACTTTATTTTTAAGTATAAGTTACCCTTTTGGCGATTAAATTATCAAAAAGGCTTAAAATCCGCTGCTTCGCCTAGCTAGTCTAGCCGTTCTGAGACCATCATGGCGATTGCAAGATTGGTTTCAAACCTTGAATTATTGGCTGGTGATCGCTACACTTGTGATATGGTGATCGGCTACGCCTTGTGAAATCGCCCTGAAGCGACCTCACAAGGCGTAGCCGATCACATGGGCCTAGCCCGATCACATGTGAAACGATCCTGATTAGAATCTTGCGATTGTCATGCTGAGACCATTGGTTCCTTTACATATTTTCACAGAATTCACTAGCTTTGTCGTATGAACGAGAATGAGAAAAAACTAAATATTTTGTTTCTTGCTTCTTGGTATCCCAATCGGATTGAGCCTCAGAATGGCAATTTCATTCAGAGGCATGCAGAAGCGGTCTCCAAGAATTGTAGAGTAGCCAGTTTACACGCTATTTCTGTTCAAGGAGTAAAAGGGTTTGAAGTCGTTGCACAATGGGTTAAAAACGTTTATGAAGTCGTTGTTTATTTTGAAAAGACAGCTAAATATCTTCCACTTCGGAAATTTAATAACTATTTAAAAGCGAATCGCTTAGGATTCGAAAAAATCCAAGAGGATTTTGGAACAATTGATCTAGTTCACCTCAATGTATTCTTTCCCGCCGGTGTTTTTGCCCTTTGGCTCAAGAAAAAATTCCACTTACCTTATATTATTACAGAACATTGGACCGCATTTTTAAAAATCAATCCCTATGAATTTCGTTGGATCGAAAGGTATTATATTAAAAATATAGCCGCTTCTGCTTCTGTCATTTGTCCTGTTTCAGAAGACTTAAAACAAGCTATTCAAGATTTTGGTATCAAAGGGCCATTTGAAGTCATCCCGAATGTTGTAGACACGGATCTTTTTCAGGCACCTCAACAAAAAGATTTTACGACGATTAGGCTCTTACATGTTTCTACATTGTATGATCAGCATAAAAACGTGAGTGGAATCTTAAATGTGATTGCACGTATAGCTAAAGAAAGGCAAGATTTTAAAATAACATTGGCAGGTAATAAATTTGGTGATTTACATTTCAAATATGCCAAAAGACTCAATATTCCAACAAATCTCTTAGATATTCAGGAAGAGATTCCACTTGAGGATATTGCTAAGATGATGCAGGAAAATCATCTATTCATTTTGTTTAGTAATTACGAAAATCTTCCTTGTGTTATTTCTGAAGCACATGCTTCTGGTATGGTTGTTATCGCTACTGATGTGGGAGGTGTTCGTGAAATGATCAATTCAGAAAATGGTATTTTAATTAATGCCAAAGCAGAAGATGAATTATATTCGGCACTTATAGAAGTAATGGATACATTGCCTCAATATGATACGAAAGTCATCCGTAAAAAAGCCCTTGAACGGTATAGTTATCAAAGTGTGGCTGATCAATACTTAAAAATATATTCAGAAGTTTTAGGGATAGTATAAACTAATTTGTGTCTCTTTTATAGATTGAAGTTGTTCAATATCTAAGCAAACAAAAAACTATATTTGAATTTAATAACATTTATAAAATCATTTCTTGCAAGAAAAGGAGCTTTTGTTTTGCTTTCAGTATTCTTGGCCAAGCTGGTTAATTTTATTGTAACAATCCTGGTTGTCCGAATTCTCTCCAAAGCAGAATATGGAATAATTGCTTATTGCTTGACGATTATTTCCTTTATATCTCCTTTTGCCGGAGCAGGAATGTTTCAGGGTTTACTTCGATTCGGTGCATTAAGCAAAGGACAGATTGATAAAAAAGTTTTATTCAATATTACTTTTCAAAAAGGACTTAGATATTCTGCATTGATGGTCGTATTACTGATTATCGCTAGTCCTGTTCTAGCCTTTAATTTGCCAGAAGCCCTACCCTATTTGCTCCTTATCGGTTTTCAAATTATTGGCCTGTTTATCTTTTTGATGATCCAGGTATATTGCCGATTGATTCATAGAAACAAGCTTTATTCTATTATTGATATCCAGAATAGTCTGCTACTGCTTATTTTCAATGTTGGGATGTGCTATTTTTTTGGTGGGATGGGCTATGTGATTAGCATTATTACCATTCCATTATTTTTAGGACTTTTTTATTTAAAAAAGTTGAAACTCGCCCCTATTAATATTTCAAAAGAACTTGTTCTAAAGATTAAACAATCTTTTGACTTTAATTTAAAAGAGATATTCTATTATGGACTTTATATGAGTACTGGCGGGCTATTATCTCAATTACTATTTGCTATTGATATCATCCTAATTGGAAACTTATTGAGTGACCCTGAATTATTAGCACAATATAAAGCCTCTAGTATTATACCCTTTAGTCTACTGATTCTTGCTGGGGCAGTGCTGATGACTGATTTTGTAAAATTAGCCAGCAATTCAAAAAAGGATAAGCCCGCTTTAAGGCAGTATTATTGGAATTACTTAAAGATATTTTCTTTAATCAGCATTGGAATCCTTACTTTTTTCTACTTTTTCTCTAGTCAATTATTGACTATTTTTGGAGATGATTATCAAGGTCATCCTCGATTGATGTTCATTTTCTCTATTGGCGTTGTAGGTGGCATTTTATTTCGAGTCCCTATGGGCAATATGTTATCAGCTATCGGTTGGCCAAAAGTAAATGCCCTTTTCTCTATTATTGTTTTGGTTATTAATTTAATCGCTAACTATTTTATGATTCTCTGGTATGGTATCGAAGGGGCAGCTATTACCACATCTATATTGATGTGGTTTTCAGGACTTTTATCACTTGGGGCCTTTTTATATTATTTAAATTTGAAAGAATAAAACCTAATTAGCCTCTTTATCTTTAGTCAACCATTTATATAATATAGGTACCACGATCAATGATAACAGCGTAGAAGAAATCATCCCTCCGATAATCGTCCAACTTAGAGGTGACCAAAGATTTGTCCCTTGAATAGTAAGCGGCACCAAACCAAGAATCGTCGTAATACTGGTCAAAACGATTGGCTTGAACCTACGCTTTGATCCGATTATTACCGCATCTTTAACCTTACTGCCCTTTAGTACTAATTGGTTCATATAATCAACCATAATAATGGAGTTGTTGACTACAATTCCAATCAAACTAATCAAACCAACAAAAGCAAAAAAGGAAAATGACCAGCCTGTAAAATAAAGCGCAAAGAAAGAACCACAAACTGCCAAAGGTATTGCTGAGAATACAATTAAGGGTTGTAATATAGATCGAAACTGTAAAACTAAAACAGCAAAAATTGCAATTTGAGCTAAAAATAAAATGATTCCCATACTCCCAAAAGTACTTTGCTGTTCTGCATATTCTCCACCTACTTCATATCGATATCCTTTTGGCCAGTTGATCTTATCCACTGCTTCTATCAATTCAATAGTGACGGGAATCGTATGGTCTAGATTATTCAAACTTGCATTGAGTTTGATATTTCTATTAAGGTTAAAATGGCTAAATTCAGAAATACCGGATTCAAATTCAATATCAGCAATATGGTTAAGCGGTAATAGCCTCCCTTGCCGATTCGCTACATATATTTTACTTAAATCTTCAATATCCGGATCTTCATCAAAAGGCATCCTTAAAACTACATTGTAATCTTCGCCATCTTCAAAATTTACCTGATCAATCACCAAGCCATTTAAACTTGCGCGAATAGTTTGATCAAAGTCGAGCTCTGAAACGCCAAGCAATCCAGCTTTTTCTTTGTCGAGATTCACCTTTAGTTGGGTTTGATTTCTACGTGAAGGATTTACAATATTAATCACTTGTTCATGAGCAGCCAAAACAGTCTCCACTTTCAGCGCTAATTTTTTAATAATATTCAAATCTTCACCCAGGATACGAAATTCAATAGGTGCGCCAACAGGTGCGCCATTCTTCAATTCCTCCATTGTTATTCTTGCTCCAGTATACGTAGAAAAAGTGTTTCTCAATCCAGCTATAGTTTGATAAAATTTTGCAGGATCCCACGCTTTAAAATTTATTAATAATTGACCATGATTTTTTTCATAGGATTTTGGAATTCGATTATAATAAATTTGGGGATTACCATGTCCAATATTAGAGGTATAATCCTTTATAAATGGAATTGTATCTAAGACTGACTCTACATAATTCACCGCTTTTTCGGTTGCTTTAATACTTGATCCCTGAGGAGAATTGACTTCAATTAATAAAAGCGGTTTATCTGCCGTCGGGAAAAAACTAACGCCAATTTTTGGAAAAAGACTTATACTAAATATCGTTATTCCTACAGCAGCAATGATAATGTATATGCCTTTACTTAAAGAAAACTCCAAGATTGGCTGATAAACTTTATTCACAAACCAATCAAAAAATCGGTCTGCATAAAGCGGTTTCGTTTTTTTAGCTGAAAGCACCCAATTTGATAATAATGGTGAAAAAGTAAGTGCCAAAATCAAGGATACAATCAATGCAAATATTACTGTCAAAGGCAAGGATGCTAAAAACAATCCTGGGCCTTCTCCCAATTGGCTTAAAGGGAAAAAAGATAATAATGTAGTTACTGTCGAACTTGCAATCGCCAAGCCCACCTCACTAGCACCCTTCAATGACGCTTCTTGTTTCGAAAAACCTTCTTTCAAAAATCGATTTATATTTTCAATCACTACAATCCCATTATCGACTAGTAATCCGAGGGCCAGTACCAAAGAAGCTATTGATATTTGTTGCAATCCATAACCAGCACCATTTAATAAGGCTAAGGCTATGATGATACAAAGTGGAATCAAGGTAATAATGATGACAGCAGATCGCCAACCCAATATCAATAAGATCACCAAACCTACCAGTCCAATACCTTGAAGAAGGTTGATAAAAAAATCGTTTATCCTATTTTCGACAGCACTGGTCTGCTCGAATGCAATATTCAAATCTATATTAGGAGGCAGATCCTTTACAAACTCATTTCTATGCTTCATTACTTCCTCATTAACGGTCAGGATATTAGTACCGGTTTGAAGTTTTAAAGCTATGAAAACCGTCTTTTCTTGATTATATCTTGCCTTCCATCGAATATCCTCATGCTCTATCTGGACCGTTGCTACATCTTTTAGGTATACAATTCTATTATTATTAGAAGCTATTATGGAATTTTTTATTTCATCAAGGTTATCAAAGTCTCCTGTACTTTTTATAGTAAAACTTTTAGATCCAGCACTTATACTGCCTCCAGGGACATTTGCATTATTAGAACGTAAAACACCAATTATTTGAGCCAATGAAATGTGTTGAGCCGCCATTCGCTGATAATCCAAGGATATCCGAACCTCCTGCGCCGGACTTGCTTCAATGTCAATGGAGTTTACACCTTCTACTTTTTCGATCACATCTTTAAAGTCCTCAGAAAATCGATCTAACTCCTTATAAGAAACCTCTTCAGAGGTCATAGCAAAAAGTAAAAAATTAACTCGATCTTCTGGTTTGATTTGTTCGGTTTCAAAAAACACAATGCCATCAGGAAGCGTTGGGCGAACAGTATTGATTTCACGTAATAACTCATCATATTTGTCTTTTGCATCAATATCAAAACTCGCCTCAATAGCCATTAATGCCAGACCTTCTCTAATGGTTGCTTTTATTTCTGTAATATCATCAATCTCCTTGATAGCTTCCTCTATGGGATCAATAATGAGTTTTTCCATATCCTCAGGACTAGTCCCCGGATATACAATCGTAGCCAGATAAATTGGAAAAGTCACCTGTGGGTCTTCAGACCGAGGCATGGAAATAAAAGATCGGACGCCTAGTAAGATGGCGATTAAGATCATTATCAAAACAAACTGTGCATTTCTAAGTGCTAGACGTGTTAGGTTCATATTGTCTATTCAGTTATTAGACGGAATTAATAATAAGTTATTTTTTTTAAGACATCCCAAAATATTCAACATAATCTCCTTTTAGTCACATTTATGAAATTTCAGAATGTCAAAATAACTGATCATTAATTTTGTCCCGTCACTTCATTCATTTTTTGAACAAATCTTTTACAAAAATTTTATCTCCATCTGCCAAATAAGGTGCACCTGCAGTAATCACTCTAGTCAGATTTTCACCTTTTGGTTTTATAATATAGACAGAAGTAGATGTGATATAAAAGGGTTCAACCTCCATCGCCCTAGCAACTGTATCCCTTTCAACAGGAATGAAAATAGATAGTTTTTTCTGGTCCCCTTCCACAACCGCGTCTATTGGTAATTCCAAATATGGATCAGCATTAAGTGGGCTAACTTCTACGCTTCCTATTAAGCCATTCCTCAAGCGTTTGCCATTTGCATGCACAGCTAATTCTATCTCGAAAGTACCTGTGAATGGATCTGAATTTTCTGCGATTGCTATGACTTCCGCCTCAAATTTTTCTTTTGGAAAAGCATCAAAGTATACATTGGCTTTACTTTTCAAATCAATACGGCTAATATCTCTATCAGACAAGGCAACCTTCATAATATGCGTCGTTCCACTTGATGCAGCTAAGAGAAATATGGGTTGACCTGGAGCGATCAACTCATTGGGTTCAGCAAGACGTCGAATGATTCTCCCGCTGACGGGACTATTGATTTGTGCAAATTTTTGGTTAAATTGGGCAACTTCCAAATCTGCTTTGGATACTTGAACTAAGGTGGTCAAATCTTGAACATTTTCTAATGTAGCAGCAGAATCATTATACATCTTTTGAATACGGTCTAAATCTCTTTCCGCCTTTTGAACTACATGCTCTGCTTTCAAAACTTGTGCATCTATTTCATTCGTTCTTATAGTTGCTAATAATTTTCCCTCTTTTACATAATCACCTTCTTTTGCATTGATTTGTGCAATTATCCCTCCTATTTTAAAAGACAGTTTTACTTCTTGATCAGCGCCTAATCGACCAATAGCATGTATCGGAATCGGATCATTCCGTTCCAAAACCTCAGCAATTTGTACGTAGTTCTTTGCTGTTCTATTGATTTGATTTGATTCAGGATTTGAATAGTCTACTTTACAAGCGAAAGTGCACAAAAGCATATATAACAGTAATAATCTTATTCTTTGCATAATTTATTTCGCTGGGTTTATCTATTTAAAAATTATATTTTCAGCAAGACCTATTGAGTTACTTTTTCAAGCTCTGCCAGTTTTATAAGATAGTCATACTTTGTCAGAGTGGCTCTTAGATTGCTCGTGATGAGTTTGTTTTGTGCATCATTGACCTGCAACCAAATAGCTTTGTCATTTTCATATTTCGATTTAATGATAGCGTAGGTTTTGCTTGCACTTTGAGAAGCTGCTTGATCTGACTGCAATTTACTTTTGAGGGATTGAATAGCAAAATAAATCTGACTTACTTCTATCTTAATTTGCTGTTGGAGCATCGCACGATTATTCATCAGTATATTCTGGTCAACATTAATTTCTTCTATTCTTTTCTTTCGCCTGCCTCCATCATAAATATTGACTGCCATCCCTACTCCAAGTGTATAAATGGGTCCTCCTGTATCCGTACTAAATCCTTCTGTTTGTATTCCTACAGCCCCAGTAAGACCAAGCGTAGGCATTTTCTCTTTATCAATTCGGTTTTCGTTTAAGTCATTTATGCTATTGGCAATTTGTATTTTCTTAAACTCCTGACGAGCTTGAAAGGCTTTGTCTATTGAGGTTTGAAGATCTACTTCTTCTATCAAAAAATCTTGAAGGATTCCTTCCTGTATATCAATTTCTTGATCAATTGCTCTATTTAAAACAATATTAAAATAGGTTTTAGCGATACCTTGTTGTTCATTCAATAGTGCTTTTTCACTTTCGAGTTTTGCCAATTGAAACTCAACATCTGAAATAATCTCTCCGGTTGCCTTATTATGTTTAACTAGTTTTTGGTTAAAAGACAGCAGGTCTAAGAGTAATTTTTCTGTTTCTTCCAAAATCTTAATCCCTTCTATTGTTTTTAAATAATTATAATAAGCTACTTTAGTTTGAAAAGTAATCTCTCTTTCCTGAATTTGAATCTCTAAATCATTTAATTTAATCAATTCTTTCTGGATTAAAATATTATACTTGAAGGCACTGTTAACCAATGGCTGTGTCACCTTGATTTGTACATCTAAAAAGTGGTTTGGTGTGAGTGCTATTTTTTCATTTTCCAAGCCCACTGGAAAATTATTACTTTGAGTTAGATTATTCAAAGCTCCATAAACAGGGTTGAAAAGGTCACCTATAGGAAAGACTAAGGTTCGGCCTCCTTCTGACAAAAGATAAGTAGCATTTCCATCAACCGAAGGCATCCAATTCTTTCGAGCTTGTTCTATTTTTACTAATTGTTTATTCTTATTTAATGCCGCACCTTTTATAGATAAATTATTCTCAAGTGCTTTTTTTATGTAATTATCAAGAATACTATTTTGTGTACCTCCTAGAATAGGAATTAAAAAAAGAAGATTAAAAAAAAAGAATACCAGTTTTTTATTCATAAAAGATCAGTTAAATAGCCGTAAAGAATTATGTTCAAGAGCAAATCTAACACTTCAAATTCAAAAGACGTCTAAAGAGTCTGTCTAAACTTTATTTTCAATGACCACATAAAAATCACAAATTAAACTCAATTTCCATTATACACTTTTGTGACTTGTTATTAATACTTGATGAGTTGTAATTTTTAAACTACCGATAGTATTCTATTTCTTTTGAATAGATTCAAATATATCCTCCTTTAGTCCGTACAAAATTTCTATTTTATTTCTTTCCTAGCCTTCCTCCAATTATTACTATCTTTGCAAAAAAGTAGGGAATGAAATTCAGTCAATATCCTATTGGGGATACTATCAAAAAGAATCTAGATTTACTTGGCTTTAAACGGCCTACAGATATTCAATACAAGTCGATTCCTTCGATCCTTAAAGGAGAAGATGTTCTTGCTATAGCCCAAACCGGTACGGGTAAGACTGCTGCTTTTGTAATCCCAGTCATCAATATCATTGAGGAACGTAAAATCAAAACACGATCCCATGGGATTAAATGCTTGGTAATGGTGCCAACGCATGAATTGGCGCAACAAGTAACTGGTGTATTTAATGAAATTGGAAAAAACATTGGATTAAAGACATTAGGGCTCTATGGAGGTGTAGCACAAGCACCACAAATTGCGAAACTTGACAGTGGTGTAGATATTTTAATCGCAACCCCCGGAAGGCTTTTTGATCTCAGAAGTCAAGGACATTTACTCTTAGATTGGGTAGAAATTCTCATTCTGGATGAAGCAGACCATATGCTTGATCTAGGTTTCTTAAAAGATATTCAGGATTTAATGTATCATTTGCCCAAAAAGAGGCAAACTTTATTCTTCTCTGCCACGATAAATGCCAGAATCAAAAAAATAGCTTATTCTTTGGTTCATAAAGATGCTATTCGAATTCAAATCTCACCCAAAAACCCAGTTGCAAAAAACATCAATCATTCAGTCTCTTATGTTGAAATGGATGATAAACGCTTTTTTTTAGAACGACTAATTAATGAAAAACCAGATACTAAAATCTTAGTATTCGTCAGAACGAAAGTTCGAGCAGAACGTGTCTATAAAGCTATGGGAAGGGTAAACCTCCAAACACTTACTATCCATAGTGATAAGGAACAAAAGGAGCGAAACCATGCTATGTCTCAGTTCCGTTCCGGCGCTATAAAAGTTCTGATAGCTACAGATATTACCGCTAGAGGTATTGACATTCCTAATGTAGATTATGTTGTCAATTATGATCTCCCTGATAAAGCAGAAAATTATGTCCATCGAATTGGAAGAACTGGTCGTGGAAGAAACCGAGGCTATGCCATTTCATTTTGTAGTGAAGGCGAGCGACCAATCTTAGAAGAAATCGAAGCTTTTTTGGGACACCACATTGAAGTACAAGCGATTGATAAATTAGATATACTCCTTACCAAAGATTTATCTTTAGATGACAATCGGGATATCAAAAAACTGATGCAAGAAATTGAGTCGTTTGAAGAAAAAAAGCGAAAAACTAAAAAGAAGAAACGGTAACCTGTGAAATACTTCCTCCATCTATCTTACCTAGGTACACATTATCACGGTTGGCAAAGGCAAACTAATGTTCCAAGTGTACAAGCAATGATCGAAGATAATCTAAGGAAATTATTCCATCAAGATTTAACTATTCATGGCTGTGGTCGAACAGATGCAGGTGTACATGCCAGCCAATATTATGCTCATTTTGTAGTTGATCAAGCAATAGATTTTGATTTGGTATACAAATTAAATAGAATGTTGCCAGACGATATCGCAATTCACAATTTAATCCCTGTTCTTAAAAAAGCTAATGCCCAATTGGATGTTATAAGCAGAACTTATGATTATCATATTCACCTCAGGAAAAATCCTTTTTTAATGGACAAAAGTGCTTGTTATGACTTATTGAATCTGAATCTAGCACTCATGCAAGCGGCCATTAAATTGTTTTCAAAATATGAGGACTTTAGATATTTTTGTTTGCAACCAGAGTTGCACAATCACACCATTTGTAAAATGTCCAATGCCCGTATGTTTATTAGTGATCAAGAAGATCGAATTCAGTTTCAGTTTACCTCCGATCGTTTTTTGAGAGGGATGATTCGAATTATTGTTGGT
The DNA here is from genome assembly GCA_965277415.1 of Saprospiraceae bacterium. Classification (GTDB taxonomy): domain Bacteria; phylum Bacteroidota; class Bacteroidia; order Chitinophagales; family Saprospiraceae; genus JAHDHW01. The sequence goes on along the minus strand of CBDICS010000014.1, from coordinate 13,490 downwards.
CGTTTATTAGATATTGGTCAACAAAAAATATCGCTTGAAGCATTAGAAAAAAGTTTATCGCTCCAACAAGCCAATCGCTATATGAAGCAGGCTTATCCACAAGGTTTATATTTATCAGAAGTAAAATACAGAGATGGAATCATCATTAGCCCTAGTTCATTAATGACTAGCGCCTAATAACAAATTGTCAGTACCTAAGTATTTTTGATCCTTATTATAATACCATTTTCTAAGCTTAGGAAGTTTCATTTTACTAATTTGTTCCTCCCCTTCTAAAGTAATATACTCGCCATCATTTTTACTTTCATCATGATAAAATTTGTATCCATGCAAGGCATAATTCTCTTTTTTAAAATAGAAATACCATATGTCCTTACCTACACTTTTCTCATAAGTTACTTTCATTTTATAACAATCCACTCCTTGAAATTGCTCTTCGACGACTTCAGAATCTATCAAAGTTCCAGGATCTTTAAGCTTCATTGGTAAACCCCAGAGGTAGGTATAATAATTACGGATTCGCTTAGCTCTATCGCAAGTTAGATTATTAGCTTTAGCTGTTTCTTTCGAAATATCTGCTGAACCATTTAATTTTAAAAGACAAGTTTCCCCATTCACCTGATACGATTTTTCAATTCCTTTCCTTGTCTGTACCAATTTAAATTCACTTTTTCTATTATCAATAAAAAACTCAGTGGTATCAACTGATCCATCTGGTCTTGATCCTTCCACATGAAAACGATAAGCCAGAGTAGGCCACTCATCACTAGGGTCATGATATTCAATTGCCTTATCAAGTAATTCAGATCCAGAAAGATGTGGTACAGAAGTCCAATTGAGTATTACGAAAAGTGGAATTATAAGACTAAAATATTTCATATTTATTAATTTAAAACTTAAATCACTACCAAGACAATCGTAAAATTAGAGTCTAGTCTGAGTAAAGCGGTGACAAACTGTCAAATTTATTAAGTAAGCTAGAAGCAAGGTCTCACAAATTCCGAAGGAACGATCACAAGGCCGAAGGTCAATCACAAGCAAAGCGATCACTAAACCACACATTCCATAGTACTGCCCCCCTAATCCATATCTAATTCATTCCATAACTGTGTAGCAGGAGGATTTGCCTCAATGACTATGGGTTCTTTTTTTACAGGATGAGAAAACGCTAATTTTTTACAATGCAAATGTATTGAGCCATCTTGATTTGCTTTTCTAAAACCATATTTTACATCTCCCCAAATTGGGCAGCCTATTTTAGATAGTTGTACCCTAATTTGATGAGGGCGACCTGTGGTAGGTCTTACTTCCAATAAATGAATACTTCCTATGACCTTTAAAATCTGATACGTCAATTCGCTCTTTTTAGCATTTTTAGTTCTATTGCCTAATTTGTCATAAGCTTTGGCTATATTCTTTTTATTGTCTTTTAAGATATAGTCCACTAATGTTGCACTGATGGGTTCAGGACGTTCCGCTACTACAGCCCAATAAATTTTTTCAACTTTTCGCTCTTGAAATAGTTTATTCATACGAGTGAGTGCTTTTGAGGTACGGGCAAAGACAACGACCCCACTCACAGGTCGATCCAAACGATGAATCGTACCTAAAAAAACCTCTCCAGGCTTTTTATAACGCAGTTTGATGTACTGCTTGACATATTCCGAAAGTGGAACATCTCCAGTCTCATCACCTTGTACCAACATTCGAGCAGGTTTGTTGACCGCAATCAAATGATTATCTTCGTATATTACTTGGAGGCCTCTGATATCAAGCATTTTATTCAAATTTTGAACAAAGCTAATAAATAAACTACAAAATTATGGAATCATGAAATTATCTCTAGGGTTTTCACCCTGTCCCAATGATACTTTTATTTTCGATGGCATGATCCATGGGAAAATCGATACGGAGGGCCTCGAATTTGAGGTTAAACTTGGCGATGTAGAAGAGCTAAATCAAGGTGCGTTTAAAGGGCATTTAGACATTACCAAATTAAGCTATCATGCATTTGCTTATGCCTTAGACGATTATATATTACTTAATAGTGGAAGTGCCTTAGGCAATAATTGTGGTCCACTTTTAATAGCTAAACAACCTTTATCCCCTGCGAGCATTAACCAAGGAAAAATTGCTATTCCAGGGAAATACACTACAGCCAACTTTCTTTTAAGTCTTGCCTTTCCCAAAGCGGTGCAAAAATCTGAGTTTCTATTTTCAGATATTGAAAATGCAGTATTAAATGATACCGTTGATGCTGGATTAATCATCCATGAAAATCGTTTTACTTATCAAGACAAGGGTTTGATCAAACTAATTGACTTAGGAGAATACTGGGAAAACACGTTCAAGCTTCCTATACCTCTTGGTGGAATCGTTGTTAAGCGTAGCCTCCCATTAGAAATTCAACAAAAAGTGGATCGCGTCCTTAAGAGATCTGTAAAATTCGCTCGGCAAAATCCAGAACAAACAATGAATTATGTTGCTCAATATGCTCAAGAAATGGATCAAAATGTGATGCTTTCCCATATCAGATTATATGTAAATGAATATACAGAAGATTTAGGAAAAAAAGGAAAAAATGCTGTGAATCAACTATTTGAAACGGCTATTGAAAAAGGCATATTAAAAGAAATTGATCATTCTTTATTTATCGAATATTAGTCTACATTTTTTGTACAAAAATGTCGAAAAGTAGGATTCCCTACATTTTATATAAATCCTTTATTTTTTAGATTTTCATTAAGAAGTTGTTTTAAAATGAAGGTTAAGATTAATTGTAAGTGCTTGATTTTCAATATGAAACTCCATTATTTTTTTCGTAGCTTGAGCTAAGATGAAAATAATTAGCTGAAGTATCCTGATTGTAAACATCAGTATGAATGCAAGAAAATTATCTATCTATTTTAAAACAACTTCTAAGCTAAAAGCCTTATATTTGCAGCCGATTTATTCGAAGAAGTTTTTTAAAAAAGTACACTAGATATCGAGATGATATTTTGCCCCAATACTTCCTTATAAAAATCTCATATAGCCTTGCTATGTATCGATTTTAAAGCCTTGTCTTGAAGTAAAATATCTATTCCTCGATGCATAGCTATTTTTAAACAACTTTTAAGAGAATAAACTATTAGAAAACGAATTATACCAAACCATCTAAAACTACAAAAAATGATTATTGGTGTTCCAAAAGAAATTAAGAATAATGAGAATAGAGTAGCTTTGACTCCTGCCGGAGTTTTAGAATTAACTAAAAGAGGGCATAAAGTTTTTATTCAAGCAACTGCTGGAGAAGGAAGCGGTTTTTCTGATTCAGAATATGTGGATGCAGGCGCTAAAATCCTTAAGACCATCGAAGATATTTACAAAATAGCGGAGATGATCATAAAAGTAAAAGAGCCAATCAGAAAAGAATATAGCCTGATTAGAGAGGGTCAGTTAATCTTTACTTATTTTCACTTTGCTTCTTATAAGCCCTTGACAAGAGCTATGATAAAAAGCAAAGCCATCTGCTTGGCATATGAAACGGTAGAACTACCTGATCACTCACTTCCTTTATTGGTACCCATGTCAGAAGTAGCTGGAAGAATGGCTATTCAGCAAGGTGCTAAATTCTTAGAAAAGCCTGTAAAAGGACGAGGTGTATTATTGGGTGGCGTTCCCGGAGTACCTCCTGGCAAAGTTTTAATTCTTGGCGGCGGCGTTGTTGGTACTCAAGCAGCTAAAATGGCTGCAGGGCTAGGCGCACAGGTTTCTATCCTTGATATCAGTTTAGCACGGCTCCGTTACTTGGCAGATATCATGCCTGCAAATGTCCATACACGATTTAGTAATGAATATAATATTCGTAGTTTAATCAAAGACCATGATCTTATAGTTGGTGCAGTGTTAATTCCTGGCGCAAAAGCTCCAAACCTGATCACACGCGAAATGTTAAAAGATATGAGTCCTGGAACAGTGCTGGTTGATGTAGCAGTTGATCAAGGTGGCTGTATTGAAACATGTAAGCCGACTACTCATGCAAAGCCAACATTTATCATTGATGATGTTGTACACTATTGTGTAGCCAATATGCCCGGTGCGGTACCTTATACTTCTACACTTGCTTTAACCAATGCGACTTTACCTTATGCTATTCAATTGGCAAATAAAGGTTGGAAGAAAGCTTGTAAAGAAAATACGCCATTAAAACTCGGTTTAAATATTATCAATGGAAAAGTAGTCTACAAAGGCGTAGCAGATGCTTTTAATTTGGAACTTGAGGATGTCGATACGTTTTTGTAAACATCTGGTGATCAAGTGATGGTCCTTCGGACAAGTGAAATCGTAATATCGGGCACGTAAATTGAAATAAAAAACAAAGATCACAAGCCCGAAGGACAATCACAAGCGAAGCAATCACAAAGCCGCAGGCTGATCACAACACCGCAGGTGGATCACAAATAAAAATATTATAAACAATCAAATAAAACCAGTCATGATAGAACAAAGTATTTTAGACTCTAAGAAATTGATGCAATTGGAAGATCGCTATGGCGCACATAATTATCATCCATTACCCGTCGTGCTTTCTCGTGGAGAAGGAGTTTATGTTTGGGATGCCGAAGGCAATCGCTATTATGATTTTCTTTCTGCTTATTCTGCAGTTAACCAAGGTCATTGTCATCCAAAAATCATAAACGCTTTAAAGGAACAAGCGGAAACACTAACCTTGACCAGTCGTGCATTTTATAATGATATGCTAGGTCCTTATGAAAAATATGTAACAGAATATTTTGGTTACGATAAAGTCTTACCGATGAATACGGGTGTAGAAGCAGTTGAAACAGCTTTGAAACTTTGTCGAAAATGGTCTTATGAAGTCAAAGGGATTCCTTCAAATGAAGCTAAAATCGTTTTTGCTTCTGGAAACTTTCATGGCCGAACAATGGGTGTAATTTCTGCATCTGTTGATCCATCAAGCACCAAAGGTTTTGGGCCTTATATGCCTGGTTTTGTGATTATTCCTTATAATGACCTAGATGCTCTAAAACGCGAATTGGAAGATTCAAATGTTGCTGGTTTTATAGTAGAGCCTATTCAGGGAGAAGCGGGTGTTGTCGTACCTGATGAGAATTACTTAAGAGAAGCATCTGAACTCTGTAAAGCAAAAAACATTTTATTTATAGCTGATGAAGTACAAACTGGAATCGCCAGAACGGGTAAACTATTAGCTACTTGTGGCAATTGCGACTGCCAATCTGGTTGTGAAAATAAACCTGAGGTACGACCAGATATTCTGATTTTAGGAAAAGCTTTATCAGGAGGTGTATTTCCAGTGTCTGCAGTTTTTGCTGATGATGAAGTGATGATGGCTATTAAACCTGGAGAACATGGTTCTACTTTTGGAGGGAATCCATTAGCCTGCGCTGTTGCTATGGCTGCTTTGGAAGTTGTCAAAGAGGAGAAACTCGCCGAGAATGCTGAATACTTAGGCAAAGTATTTAGAGCAAGAATGCAAAAATTAGTAGATCAGACTGATCTTGTCACGCTGGTTAGAGGAAAAGGATTACTGAATGCTATTGTTATCAATGATACTGAAGAAAGTGAGACAGGTTGGAATATTTGTGTAGCACTTAAGGAGAATGGTTTACTAGCCAAGCCTACTCATGGAAATATTATACGATTTGCACCACCTTTAGTCATGACAGAAGAACAAATCAACGACTGTTGTGATATTATCGAAAAAACGATTTTGAATTTTAATAAGTAAGCATTTATTTGTCAATAGTCATTAGGTCTTTTCACTCAATGGCTATTGGCAAATCCCTCGGGATTGCCTGAGATTATATTATTTCAGAATTTGTCTGTTCGGCACATTGTATACCTTCCTCAGCCGGTTCTTTAATCGTAAAGATAAATGTGGTACCCTTATCTTTCTCTGAGTTCAACCAAATATCACCACCATGTTTTTCAACGACTCTTTTACAATAAGCCAAGCCTATTCCTGAGCCTTCATACTCAGCCTTACCATGTAATCTTTTAAACAAAGAAAAGATTTGATCATGGTATTGAGATTCGATTCCTATTCCATTATCACTCACTTTAAAAATCCAATTCTCTGCAACCTTTTCGCAGCTAATTTTAATTTCAGGATGATTGTCTTTCTTTTGAAATTTTATACCATTTGCAATAAGGTTTTGGAAAAGCTGTGTGATCTTAGTTTTATTAGCAATAATTGATTCTGGAATTTCATTTATTATAATTTTCGCTTTGGTTTCTGAAATAATGGCATCCAGATTTCTTATCACATTATTTAAGATATGGGGTAAATTTAATATGCTTACGGTATTTTCTGTAGAGTTTATTTTTGAGTAAATTAATAAGTCATTGATCAAATGATTCATATCTTTTACGCCATCTATAATAAAATTCATATACTCCTCCTCTTCAAATGATAGATGTTCTTGCCGCTTTCTTTTTAGTAATTGTGCAAAATTACCAATGGTACGCAAGGGTGCTTTTAGATCATGAGAAGCGATATATGCAAAATTTTCCAGTTGAAGGTTAGAATCTATATATTTTTCTAATTTTTGATTTTGAAGATTCAATGTTTCAACCTGCTCTCGAATGAGTTTCTTCGCTTGATATTTATCTGTAATATCTTGTACAGTCGCCAAATCATAAAGTGGCAAATCATCAATATCTTTAACAATACTAACTGCTATATTTACCCAAAGAATACTTCTATCCTTTTTTATATATCTTTTTTCAAAATCAAGTGTATCATCTATTCCTGAAAGCAATTCCTCAAATTTTTTCTTATGTTTATTTTGATCCTCAGGATGCGTAATTTGGTAAGCCGTCATCTTTTGTAATTCCGATTCGGAATAGCCTAGCATTTTACATAATCTTGGATTTGCTTTCAATATAGTCCCATCTTTTTCACTAATCATCATCATCCCTAATGGACTGTTTTCATAGGTATTTCGAAAGAGTTCTTCACTTTCTTTAAGCTTTCGATCTCCCCGCGCCTGCAATATTTCAAATGATATCTTTTCTCCAAAAATTGGAAGGATTTCATGAATCAATTGTAGGTTCTGAAATGGTCTCACATCTCCTAAAGTTAGACAACCTATAATCTCTCGCTCTCTATTAAGCAGAAAAACCCCTTCTGATTGATGAAGAGAGAGGCCAGAAAGTTCATTAAGGCGATTTCTTAAGTCAGCTGAACAAGTATAAAAAATATTATTAGTATGGTCTTTCTCAATTATCGTCAAATCGTCAAAACTAAACTTAAACTCAGACTTCAATTTTATAGTCCTAGATGATGCCTTATTGATCGTCGGTGAGAACCATAAATGTCGAACTATAAATTTAGATTTACGTTTGTCAAAGGTCGAAACGGAAATAATTGGAATATTGAATAAGGAAGAAATAGATTCAGATAGATTATTAGCAAAAGAACGGAATCCATTATGGATATAATTATCTACTATAGTTGATAATGCAATTTGAGTAGATTCTTTCAAAGTTATATCATCCAAAATAATTAGACCTCCAGTCAACTTGTCCGCTTTAAATTCGCCGATCAATCTAATATTAGCAATTAGTATCGTCCCATCATCATGGATGATTTTATTGGCAAAGTTATATTCTTTATTTTGTTGGTCTTTCCAATGAACCAAATAGTGATCTAGTTCTTCTTCGCTAAACAAGTCTAGATCATATAGTGTAGCAGGGCTTTGATTTAATTTCAATATTTGAGAAAAACCAGTATTAAACCCACTGATTTTTAATCTCATATCAAAATAAGCAATAGCAATAGAAGTGGAGTTAAGCAAGGTCTCCATTAGAGGATATCCTATAACTGAAGTCGATAAATTATTCAATTTCATTCGATTTAGTATCAATTAAATAGGCTAAGGGGAGGCCATAGATATACTTATTACAAGAAATAACTATTAACTGAATGCTTAAATGTGTGAAACGGAAAGTTCTTTTTATTATATTTTATCGTAATACAATAATTAAGCCTATTTTTATGCTTGATAAAAAATCTAATACCTTTATGTCATCTGTAATTATAGTTGGAAGTGCTCGAAAAGATGGAAATACAAAGAAAGTCTGCAATTATATTCACGAAATTGCAGATGCTTATATCTATGATTTAAACGATTTCAATATTGCTTACTATTCCTACGATCACAATAATAAAGCCGATGATTTCTTATCGCTTATAGAAAAAGCCCTAGAGTATGATACCATAATCTTCGCAACTCCAGTATATTGGTATTCAATGAGTGCTCAACTGAAAACCTTTTTAGATAGATTTACTGACCTTTTAAAAATAAGGAAAGACTTAGGAAGGCAATTGAAAGGCAAAAATATGAAAGTCATTTGCTGCAGTTCTAATGAAGAAGAATATCCTGAATTTTGGAAACCTTTTCAACGAACAGCGGCCTATTTGGACATGCAATATTTGGGGCACGCACACACATGGATAGAAGAAGATACCTTGCCTATAGAAGTTAAGAATAGGTTAAATATCTTATTAGCTTAAGGGAAATGACCTCTAATCTATGTCTTCCCAGTAATTGTTGTATACCTTTGAAACAAGCTCTTAATGGTAAATGAACTAGGTTTGTCTCAAATTTTTTATAATTTCGTCGCAATAAATTAAGCTCAGAACCAGTTTCTGCTTTATTATAGAATAAACATAGAATGTTATTATTTTTTAGCATATAAATATCACTGCAATTTATTTTTAAAGTATTGATTATCAGTTTTTTATATTTGATTGTTTCAATTTCTAAAAACTGAATATAAATTCAGGGAACGATTACCCAACTATTAGAAACACCAATTCAATGAAGATGAAAATCCAAAAATTAGTTTGTATCCTCATTATTGGCTTGCTTTCCTTCTCTGCAATAGGTCAGCAAACCACCGTTTTTACCGAAGCAAATGAATCTTTCAAACGCGGGAAAGAATTCTTTGACAAAGGATTAGTAGGCAAAGCTCAACATGAGTTTATGAAGACCATTAATTTGCTTCAACCTACCAATGAGCCTGATTCTGAATTGCTGAAGATGAAGGCCGAATTATTTTATGCAAAAAGTGCTGTTCGCCTCAACCTTTCAGAAGGCGAAAACCTAGTACTCGATTTTGCAAGAAAGTATGATCCTGATCCGCTTGCTAATGAGGCAATTATAGAAATGGCTAATTATTATTATAATGATCGAAAATATGAAAAAGCCATTCAACTTTTCGGTGGCATTGATACCTATGACTTAACCAGGGATCAGCGATCTGAAGTCAAATTCAAACAAGGATACTGTTACTTCTATAAAAGAAACTTTAAAGCGGCCGCTGCTGCTTTTAAGGAAATTAAAGATGTAGATAATCAGTTCTATTTTCCGACTAACTACTATTATGGCATTACTCAATTCTATGATAATAAATATCCAGAAGCTGTAAAGAGTTTTGAGCGTGTTCAAAGGTCAAACAAATATAAAGTCTATGTTCCTTATTATATCACTCAAATATACTTTGCCCAAGGATTATATGATGAGGTAATAGATTATGGGGCTAAAAAAGCTCAAGCTTCTGGGCTAAAAAACAAGGCAGAAATTAATCAGTTGGTCGGTCAAGCTTACTTTGAAAAAGGTGACTATGAAAGAGCATTGCCTCATTTAGAATACTATGTATCCAAATCTAATAAAATACGCGCAGAGGAATACTTTCAATTAGGTTTTACACAAAAGGAATCTGGTGATTGTAAAAAGGCTGTTAAAAACTTTGAAAAGCTAAGAAATGTAAATAGCCCTTTAGGTCAATCTGCTATGTATAGTTTGGCGGACTGCCAAATCAAAAACGGTGATAAACAAAAGGCTAGAAACGCTTTTAAAGTGGCTAGCCGGATGAACTTTGATCGTTCTATTAAAGAAGAATCAACTTTCAATTATGGAAAACTGTCATACGAACTCAATTATGACAGAGAAGCTGTTCCTGCACTACAAAACATTCAAGCGGATTCTAAGTATTATTCAGAATCACAAACGATGTTGAGTAATATCTTTTTAAATACCCGAGATTATGAATCTGCTATTTCTCTGATTGAAGAAATCCCTAATAAGACGCCCAAAATGAGGGAGACTTATCAAAAGGTTACTTATTTCCGTGGCCTTCAATTATTGAAAGATGGAAATAACGCAACGGCAAAAGGATATTTTAAAAAATCTCTTGAAACACCTATTGATAATAGAACTAAAGCTTTGGCTTATTATTGGTTAGGAGATATTGCTAATCAAGATGAAAAGTACAATGAAAGTGCTAGCAACTTAAATAAGTTTACAACACTAGCTAAAAGCTTGAATAATCTACCGGATGAATCTTCGCTTTATACCGCTAATTATACAATGGGTTATAATTATCTCAAGCAAAAAAATTATAGTGGCGCTTTAGGTTTCTTTCAAGAAGCCATTGCTGGAATTCGCCAAAATAGTATGTTTATCAATAATGATTACATTACTAAAAATATTTTAGGCGATGCGACACTGAGAGCAGGTGATTGTTTATTTAAAAGGAATCGGTATAATCAGGCCATTCGCTATTATGACGACGCTGTGAAAAATAAATATGCGGGGTATATATACGCTTTATATCAAAAAGCAATCATTGAAGGATTACGAGGTAATACAACCGATAAAATTTTAGCATTAGAAAGTATTGCTGATGATTATCCGAACTCTGAATATGCAGATAATTCATTACTTCAATTAGGTAATACCTATCAAGAAATTGGTCAATTTGATCAATCAGGGAGTGCTCTAAAAAAACTAATCCGAGAGCATAAGAATTCTGAACTTTTTAATGAAGCATTAATTAAACTAGGATTGATCAGTTATAATCAAGGATCAGTTTCCACTTCGATTGATTATTATAAACAAGTATTCTCACACAATCCAACCGCTAAAGAAGCAGAGGCGGCTTTGACTGCACTCGAAGAGATCTACGTAGATGACTTGAGTAAACCAGATGAGTATTTTGCTTTCCTTGAAACGATACCAGGGTATAAAGTAGATTCCAGTGAAAAAGAAGCTATTAGTTTTAAATCTGCGGAATCTCAATTTGAAAATGGGAATTATGAAAAGGCAATTACTGCTTATACCAATTACCTGAAAAAGTATTCAACTGGAAGCAATTCAATATTAGCTTATTATCGTCGAGCCGAATCCTATAGCGTCTTGAAAAGGTATAGTGAAGCTTTAAAAGATTATGAGTATGTTTCAAACAAAGGTCCTGGAAGATATTTTTCAAAAGCTTTAAGAAAGGCCGCTTTAATTGCTTATAACCATGAGCAAGACTTTGAAAAAGCCTATAAATTTTATTCTCAATTAGAAGCAGTCGCAGACAATGCTGATACAAGATTTGAAGCTCAACTAGGGGCTCTACGTAGTGCTTACCGAATCAATAATAGCCAAGCTGTTGCTAATATGGCTGAAAAAGTAAGTAAAAACCCCGCTGCTAATGATGCTCAAAAAGCAACTGCTTATTTCTATATCGGAAAGCTCAATACAGATAATAAAAAATATGATAAAGCTTTGGCTGCTTTCAATGAAGTAATCCGTCTTAGTAATGATGAACAAACGGCTGAATCTAGATATCTGGTTGCTTACATTTACTATGTACAGAGAGATCTTGATGTTGCACAACAACTTTGTTTGAATGCAAATAAAGAAAGTGCAGGTTATAATTATTGGATAGCTAAGAGTGTTATTTTATTAGCTGATATTCTAGCAGAAAAAGGTGATTTATTCAATGCACAAGCGGCATTGGAAGGACTCATCGAAAACTACGATGAAGATCAAGAATTAGTCAATATTGCTAAAGCAAAGCTTCAAAAATTAAAAACTCAATCTTCTAATAATAGTTTAATTGCTACACCTGAAGGAGACGATATGGAGTTTATTGAAGATGATGAAGGCGGGAAATAAGTAAATTATCTGTAATGATCTATTGATCCTCTCTTTGCTCAAATAGAGTGGACGAAATGGAGTTCTTATTTTAATTAAAAAAGAATAAAATGAAAAGCATCAAATATATAATCAGCAGTTTTCTTTTGGTTTTTTTATCTGTCAATGTATTCGCTCAACCTCCAGGAGATGGAGAGCTTCCATCAGAAGAAGTAGAGATCATTAAAGATTTCGAAGCAGCATTAGAAGAATCCAATAAATTAATAATAAATCCGGAGTTACCTCCTTTGGACGCTACCTCTAGGACACTTGTCTATACCATTCCTAGTAAGACACTAAATGTAGAATACCTTCCGCCTAAGATTCGTCCTATTGCAATGAAACGAGATCGCATCCCTCCTATTTATAAAGGCCATATTAAATTAGGTTATGGTATCCCCTCTTCTCCTTATGGAGAACTATCGTACCATACTTCAGACCCTAAACAATATGAGGTAGGTCTTAATTTAATGCATCATTCTGCCAATTATAAGACGCTGGAAAATCAGCGTTTTGGAATGACTAATGGTAGCCTAGATGGTACTTATTATTTTGATCAAGGATTTGCAGTAACGGGTAATCTTGGCTTTGATCATGATGAAGTACATTTCTATGGATATGATCATGATGAACAAACTTTAGTTCGGGATCAGATCAGACAAACTTTTAATACATTTAATCTAAGTGCTAAGATCTTTAATGGTGCACAAACTGAAGGTGATATCAATTATTTTGCAGGATTCGATTTTTATACCCTAAAAGATAACTTTGCCTCTGATGAAAATAATATCGATATCAAATTAGGTGTTACCAAATGGTTTAATGAACAGCATGAGTTGACAGTTGGCATAACTACCGACTTCACAACTTATGATGATCAAGCCACGAAAAACAATATTAACAATTTTTATCTAATGCCAAATTTCACTTTTCATGGTGATGCATTCAAAGTAAAAATTGGAGCTAATTTGACATCTAATGATGAAAAATTCAAAGTCTTCCCTAATGCGGAAGCTACAGTAAATGTTATTGGGAATAAATTTTCTGTATATGCAGGAGCAGAAGGTAATCTATATAAAAACAGTTTTAAAAAGCTAAGCGATTATAATCCTTTTATTGTTTCCAGAACCAGACTTGAAGTCAAAAACTCTAGCTATAATGACTTTTACGGAGGTATTCGAGGAAACCTTAAAGTATTAGATTATCAAGGACAGGTTGGTTTAAAAAAGGTAAATGACCTTGCGCTCTTCCTTTCTGACCCAGTTGATACTCTACGGTTTAGAGTACTCTATGATACAGTAGATGTTTTTTACATAAAAGGAACATTGAACGCCACACCAATTAAAGGCTTAGAATTGATTGGAACCATTGGATCGAATGTATATTCTCTTAACAATCAAGAAAAAGCATGGCATTTGCCTTCGTTTGAATTCAATATCGGATTAGCTTATACCACACTCGAAGAAAAGCTTCGGCTAAAAGCAGATCTATTTG
>CBDICS010000013.1:0-26289 GCA_965277415.1 Saprospiraceae bacterium | reverse complement strand
CTTTTTGTGAATTAATTCTTTGGCTTTTTGATTGATTAAGACACCTCGTCGCTGAGCCTTATATTCCGCAATTTCCATCAATTCCATTGGTGCATAGTCCGGAAAGTGAATGACATTTCTCAAACGGCTAGTCAATCCTGCATTGGAATTTACAAAGTCTTGCATCTCTTTAGGATAACCTGCAAAGATGATGGACAGGTCATTATTATTTTGAGCCAATTCTTTCAGTAAGACTTCTATGACTTCTCTACCAAAATCTTTTCCATCATTTCCACGATTAGTCAAAGCATAGGCTTCGTCGACAAAGAGAATACCACCTCGAGCTTTTTCAATAATCTTTTTTACTTTTGGAGCAGTTTGACCAATAAATTCTCCAACTAAGTCCGCGCGACCAACTTCCATAACCTTGCCATGCGAAAGGAGGTCAAGGCTATAATAAATCTGTCCCAACATCTTGGCAACTGTAGTCTTTCCTGTACCCGGATTTCCAGTAAATACACTATGAAGGTTCAAGGGTTGTTCGTCTTCAAGGCCTTTGTCTTTTCGAATTTTTAAAAACTGCAAATAAGTTGCGAGTTCGTTGATCTGAGCTTTTACAGTATCTAAGCCGATCAGACCCATTAATTCAGCCTTGGCTTCGTCAAAGCTTAATTTTATTATTTCAGTGGAAATCGTACTAATCTCTTTTTCATTGCTTGTCAAAAATGAAATCGGATCGTCATTCAATTCCTCATTTTCTGCTACTTCAAATGGAATGACTGCAATCATTTGATCCATAAAGATAACTTCAATCGTATATTTGTCAGGAAACCAATATCCCGGTTTATCAGCACCATAGCCAGAATCTAGAACAATCTTTCCATCGTGATCCTGATACGTTTTGAAGACACTCATATAACCTTTCTGTTGTCCAGAATCATTATAGAAATTAAATTGAAGTTCCAAAGGAAAGAGTTCTTCCTTGGGAAGCAATACATTCAAACGCATTTCAATATTTAAATATCGAGTATTAGGAGCAGAAAAGGTGTGGAGATAAACGCGCTCTTTTATGTCTTGTCCGATTCGAGGACTCTCGAAAAGTCTAATTTCTTCAATTTCAAAATAGGGATTATTTTCTTCAGTGACTAAGCCCGTTTCTACGATGAAAAAATTAGTCTTACCAACCAAGTCACCATCTATAAAAACAGTCCATTCATATTCCCCTTTTTGCCACCATCCCGGATCTGGCGTCCCCCAACCTTCTCTAAGGTAGATGATATTCTGTTCTTTAGCGACGATGATTTTTTTATCCAACTCACAGATCTGAGTTCCGGAATTTTTACTTGTACAAACGAATTTGATTTGAGTTTCCCAATCAAATTCATCAAAAAGTTTATTATAAAAAGACAATTCACAATAAAGGTAACGGCATTCGATCAGGTCGAATACTTTCCGGTATTTTTTTACATTCTGATACAGATTCTCTTTGGATCCAAAAATCTTTAAATCCTTAAGCTTGTAATTTCCTCCTAATGCACCCTCCTTTTTGTCTTTAAAAAGCATATTTTTCTCGGTTTCTTTTCCAAAGATACTTTTTTTGATTTTAATGATGAAAAATCAAGTATTAGGGATTTGTTAAATTCTATAACTAATGTCCAAATAACAAGCCTAATGCTTTGTCCCTTTGTGAGCCTTCGTGTATTACTTTGTGAACCTTCGTGTCCAAAAAAATCCTAATCATTGAGGAAAACCCTTAAAGTATACTCATAACGATCAAACATTTGCAAACCATTAAACTTTAAGGCGATATTCTTCGGTAGTTTTTTTTGATTTAAGTCTATCGAATTCCAAGCTAAAAAATCGTCATGGCCTATTAATTGATCGAGATATGAATCCTCAATATTTTTAAAACTGGACTGCTTTTCTATTGCTTCTTTTAGTGTTTTAAAAACATGGTTCTTCGAATCCTCATTATCCAGTTCAACCAATAAAAATAATAATTTGCTACCTTGAATGGACTTTTCATTTAAAGAAACGCTTTTATTTATACTATATTTCTCATTCCTTTTTATAAAAGTATGCTCAAAAATCCAGTGCTCAAGTATGATTTGAGAAGCGTCTTGATTCTTTACATGGAAAACGAGCAGTACAATCTCATCATTTTTTGTAGAGACTTCATTCATGTCTTCACTTAGATTGATCGCTTGAAGATTTTCAATCGTAAAGGAAAGCGGAGGAGTTGTTATCAAAGAATTTACAACTTCTTTATTACAATGAAAAAAGAACAAACTTGCTATAAATAGCGAAAACTTGAGGGATGGTTTAAGCTTATTCATCATTATCAAAAATCTAATCCCACATTCAATGCAAAAAATTCTGCAATGGAGAAATGAGATTTCAGCATGATTCCTGCAAAAAAACGAGTACTTGGTTTTTTTAAAACAGGGATATAATACCGACCAATTAATTTGAAATACATAAAACTAGGAACCATATAAGAAAAGTCTCCAAGATAGGTTCCAGCTTGAAGGGTCAAACCAGCATTGCCAAACATGAATTCATCGGCTATAAAAACCGTAATTCTAGAAGCGCCCCAGAAAGCTTCCTTTTCAGAATTAAAAGCAAATACTTGTTTCCCAAAAACATACTGGGCTCTATTGAACTCATAATCAGACCCAAAAAACACCCTGTTTACTCTATTTAAATAATAAACACCGGCAATTGTATAAGCTTTAATAGGGTAGCGTGGACCACCTGTAGTTTGACTTTCTCTAAATCCAATACTATATTCCAATCTGAGACCGAATTTTTTAGGCGACTTCTTTGAGAGATCGTGTAGGATATAATCACCAGGCTCTACTGGATTAGGAGTATAGGTTAATCCAAGCATAGCACTACCTATATTTATACCGAAATTTGGAAGTTGAGCTGCGCCATTGCTGAAGTGTGTAAAACTGCCACCAAAGTTTAGTTTGAGATTTGGTCGAATTTGATAATCACTTATAAACTTCATATGTGCAATGACATTGAGCTTTGAACCTATTGCATTATTATTTGGATTACTAATCCGATTGAATGGGCGATCAAGCAATGCAAAACCTGAAGCAAACTGGAAATCGAGACCGAAGTTCTTTTTTTTAATAAGCGGTATCGTGATATTATAATGTATACCATATGCATTACCCATTGTATCTCTTTCTCCCAATTTGAAAACCATCAAGCCACCTCCAATCTTTGGATAATTTTGAAACTGATGCCATTTCTTGAGTCCATGAGTTTGCCAAGTCACATTAATATCAAAACCTGTACTCAGCCCTGGTGTATCAAAAAGTAATTCAGGTGTATGTTTGATCACTGTTCCAATATGAAAATTGGTTTCGATATTCATACCTTTCCCAAACTGTGCAAAAGAAGAAAACTTTAAACAAAACAGTATAAAAAGCGTAATTATAAGTCTCATAATATTGTCCTAATAAAATATCTCAATAAAAATAGCTTATTATTAATTCCGTCTAATAAGTTAATAACTTATATTGGCGAAAATTAAGCTTTCTAAATCGGATAAGCTAAGCAGAGAGAGAATAATTGATTATAAATGCCAATTTTGACGGCTAAAAACTAGTCCTATGTTTTTTCAAAAAGCTTACTCAGGGGAGAATGAAACCTGGAAATGGATATTGATACCTTTATTAGCCATAGTAGGGTATATATTAGGACAATTTCCGCTGGGTGCTGCGATGATTTATTATACCGCTAAGAATGACTTAAGTTCGAAATATTCTGAAGCTGAGTTAATGGAAATTTGGTCAGCCGTAGATTTTGAAGTATTAGGAATAGATCTTAATCTTGGACTTTTTCTTGCATTACTGATGTTTGTCTTTATGGCCATCGCTTTACTTTTTTTTCATAGTATTTTTCATAAAAGACATTGGAAAACACTTATTACGCCCTTTGAGCGTATAAACTGGAGTAAAATATTTTTTAGTTTCCTCTTATGGCTTGGGTTTACAATTGTCATTGAAAGTGTCTCGTATTTTGTAGCTCCTGAAACGTATACCCTGAATTTTGACTTTAAAAACTTTGCTATTCTAGTACTTATCGTTATCCTCTTAATGCCTATTCAAACGACAACGGAGGAGTTGTTATTTCGAGGTTATTTACTACAGGGTTTTGGACTTTTGACCAAAAATAAGCTGACCGCAATTATTATTACTTCTGTTCTTTTCAGTCTTTTGCATATGATGAACCCTGAAGTAAAAGAGTTTGGTTGGGAAATCATGTTTGCATATTATGCTTCTGTAGGCTTTTTTCTTGGATTGATTACAGTGATGGATGGCACTTTAGAATTGGCGATTGGGGTACATGCAGCAACTAATATGTTCAGCGCATTATTTATGACCTATGAGGGTGGGGCATTACAGACCTATGCCATTTTTCGGACAGAAGTCGTTAATGTTGGGTTAATGTTGCCTGTTTTCTTTGTCGTTGCAAGCATATATTTTATAATATGTTGGAAAAAGTATAAATGGGAAGGTTGGCGTAAACTTCTAGAACCTATACAAAGACCTGAGGTAATTGAAGTGGAAGGTTCAAAACCTCCAATTATTTTAGATTCATAATTAATTTAGAAAATAAATGACAATTGAAATGCTTAGATTAAAAATTCTAATGGTATTCCTTTTTGCTGGAACAATCTTGTTTGCCCAGCCTGATCGTTGGCAACAGCGAATAGAATGTAAAATGGACATTGATTTCGATGTACAGAAACATCAATTTACAGGAACACAAAAACTAGTATATTACAACAATTCACCGGATGAGTTGGACAAGGTTTTTTATCACCTCTATTTTAATGCTTTCCAACCGGGAAGTATGATGGATATGAGGAATAGGGTACTTCCTGATGCAGATTCCAAAATAGCTGGAAGGATAGAGAAATTGACTGAATCTGAAATAGGATACCTTAAGATTAAATCACTTAAACAGAATGGGAAAGATACTCAGTTTGAACATGTAGGAACGATCCTGGAAGTTAAGCTAGAAAAACCTATCCCTCCCAATAGTAGTGTAACATTTGACATGGAGTTCGATGGTCAAGTACCTGTTCAAATTAGAAGAAGTGGTCGTCATAACAGTGAAGGTGTAGATTACTCTATGTCTCAATGGTATCCTAAAATGTGTGAGTACGATTATCAAGGCTGGCATGCTAATCCATATGTGGGAAGAGAATTTTATGGAATTTGGGGAGATTTTGATGTGACGATTAACATTCATAAAGATTGGATAGTCGGTGCTACTGGATATTTACAGGACAAGGAAAAAATCGGACATGGTTATGCGGAAAGAACCAAAGCGCCAAAGGGAGATAAATTGTCCTGGAGGTTTTTAGCACCTAATGTTCATGATTTTGTTTGGGCTGCTGATCCAGACTATAAGCATGTTATCAAGAAAGCTGCTGATGGTACTGAAATGCACTTCATGTATATTGAGACCGATAATAATCGTGATGAATGGGCGATGCTTCCAGATATTATGGACAAGGTGTTTACTTTTGCTAATAAAAACTACGGAAAATATCCTTATGATGTATACTCATTTATACAAGGAGGAGATGGAGGAATGGAATACCCTATGGCTACCTTGATTACTGGAGAGCGAAACCTTGGAAGTTTAGTTGGTGTATCCGTTCATGAATTGATGCACTCTTGGTATCAAATGATTTTGGGTACAAATGAAGCATTATATGCCTGGATGGATGAAGGATTTACTTCCCATACCTCAGCTGAAATCATGAACTATCTTAAACAGGAAAGATTGTTAGGAAACCTCACACCTGTTGATAATCCACATGCTGGATCAATTGCAAGTTATGGTGGTTTTTCATCAAGCGGATATGAAGAAGCACTTTCTACGCATGCGGATCACTTTAAGACCAATAGTGCTTATGGAGTAGGTTCCTATGTGAAAGGTGATGTTATGCTAACTCAGTTAGAGTATATCATGGGGAAACCGGCTTTTGATCGGGCTCTACTTGCTTACTATAATACCTGGAAATTTAAACATCCTAATGTAAATGATTTTATTCGAATCATGGAAAAAGAAAGCGGTTTAGAATTAGACTGGTATAAAGAATACTGGGTAAATACGACCAATACTATTGACTACGGTGTAAGGAAGGTAGAAAAAGAGGGAAAAAAGAAAGTTAAAATTACATTGACAAAAACTGGTGCCATGCCGATGCCTGTTGATGTCGTTATTACAGATTCTAAAAATAGGAAAACAGTCTATACTATTCCTTTGAGAATGATGCGTGGTGAAAAAACGAGTGATTTGGGTGATGAAATTAAGGTAGCAGAAGATTGGCCCTGGACAAATCCAACTTATGAGTTAGTGATACCAATGAAATTTAAAAAAATAAAGAAAGTAGAGATTGATCCTTCCATTCGTATGGCTGATGTCAAACGAGGTGATAATAATTGGAAGAAATAGAGATATTCGTCCCCGCGGACTTTGCTTATTGGGCAATGCTTCCGCTATATACCGTGTCCTCAGCGTTCTAGTCAATTGATTAGTTGTACGCTGAGGACACTGTTTTTCTACGACCTCTGTTTCCTGAAAATGTTCGTTCGTATATTCTTTCTTTTACAAGATTAAATCAGATACAGATTTACCTTCCAATGAAGTAGTTCCCATTAAAAATCTATCTACAGACCTTGCTGCTTCCCGACCTTCTGAAATAGCCCAAACGACTAAGGATTGACCTCGGCGCATATCTCCGGCAACAAATACTTTTTCATTATTAGTTTGGTAATTTTGGTCAGCGACATTTCCTCTATCATCGACCTTGATTTCTAATTGTTCCAATAAGCCTTCAAATTGTGGATGTAAAAAACCAATAGCAAGCAATGCTAATTCACAAGGAATTTCTCTGGTAGTTCCTTCGATTTCCATTAATTGAGGTCGACCCGAATCTTTAGGGATATCCCATTTGACATCTACCACTTGGATCGCTTTAAGCTTACCATTTTTATCTCCAATAAAGGATTTAGTTAAAATAGCCCATTGGCGTTCGACACCCTCTTCGTGAGAGGTAGAAGTTCGTAGGATCATAGGATAATTAGGCCAGGGGTCTTGATCACTTCTGTTTTTTCCTGGTTTTGCCAGCAACTCAATTTGTGTGATGGAATTTGCTTGATGGCGATTAGAGGTTCCGACGCAATCAGCTCCGGTATCACCACCACCTATGACAAACACGTTTTTATTGGTAGCAAGAATTTCTGCTGTTTTAGAAATAGAATCTCCAGCTACTCGCTTATTATTTTGCTCAAGAAAATCCATTGCAAAATGAACCCCTTCGAGGTCTCTTCCAGGAATATTTAAATCTCTGGGAATAGTAGAACCTCCGCAAAGAACCAATGCATCCTGTTTTTCCAATAGCTCTTGTGCATTGACATTACGTCCAATATCACAATTAGTTTTAAAGCGGATACCTTCGGCCTCCATAATCTGAAGCCTACGGTCGATGATATTTTTTGCTAGTTTAAAATCAGGTATTCCATAACGTAATAGGCCACCTATCCTAGTATTTTTTTTCATAGACAGTGACCGTGTGTCCTGCTTTATTCAATTGAGCAGCAGCAGCGAGGCCTGCAGGCCCTGAACCAATAATGGCTACTTTTTTCCCAGTTCGAAGTGTAGGCGCTTGTGGACGAATATAACCTTTTTCAAAAGCGATCTCCGCAATTGTTTTCTCAATGTGTTCAATAGCGACTGGAGATTGATTGATTCCCAATACACAGGCTGATTCACAAGGTGCTGGACATATCCTTCCCGTAAATTCTGGAAAATTATTAGTTTCTGAAAGTATTTCAAATGCTTCTTGCCAATTGCCATCAACTACGGCTTCATTAAACTCGGGAATGATATTTCCAAGCGGACATCCACTATGACAAAATGGAACACCGCAATCCATACACCGACTTGCTTGATTTTGAGTTTTTTCTTCTGCAAAATCTTTGTATAATTCATTGTAGTCTTTGACTCGCTCTTCTACTTTCCGCGTTTTTGGTGTTGCTCTTTTGTATTTTAAAAAACCTTTTGGATCTGACATGATGTTTTGATTTTTTTTGTTTGAAGATGGAAGACTGAAGACGGAAGACGGGAGACGGGAGACGGAAGACGGAAGACGGGAGATTGAAGACGGAAGACGGAAGACGGGAGTCCGCTCTGGCTACCTGACTTTCCTAACCCTCTGACCTTCTGACTTTCCTAACCCTCTGACCTTCTGACTTTCCTGACCCTCTGACCCTCTGACCCTCTGACCTTCTGACTTTCCTGACCCTCTGACCTCCTGACTTTCCTGACCCTCTGACCTCCTGACTCTCTGACTACCCTGACTATCTGACTATCTGACTATCTGACCTTCTGACTACCCTGACCCTCTGACTTTCCTGACCCTCTGACTACCCTGACCCTCTGACTACCCTCCAACACAGCCTTATAATCCCTTGGCATGACCTTAACAAAATTCTGTAGTGTATTTTCCCAATCATTTAGTAGACTAAGTGCAAGGTTACTACTGGTATGGCGAAAATGATTTCGGACCATTTCTCGAAGGATATTTATATCTGCTTCATTGAGCGGATCTAGATCTACCATTTCGAGATTACAATTTGAGTGAAAGTTGTGATTTGGATTATAAACGAATGCCATACCTCCGCTCATCCCCGCTGCAAAGTTTTTTCCGGTTTCACCTAAAATAACAACAATACCTCCTGTCATATATTCACAACCATGATCTCCTATACCTTCGATTACTGCTTTGACGCCGCTATTTCTGACACAGAATCTTTCTCCTGCCATTCCTTTTATATAAGCTTCTCCACTAGTGGCGCCATAAAAAGCTACATTGCCAATGATAATATTTTTACTTGGATCGAAAGTGGCGTCCCTATCAGGACTAACAATCAGCTTGGAACCCGAAAGGCCTTTCCCGAAATAATCATTGGCTTCACCTTCCAAGGTGAATTTTAATCCTTTTGCTCCAAAAGCGGCAAAACTTTGTCCAGCCGATCCACGAAACCTAAATTCGATTGTATCTTCTGGTAAGCCATCGCCTTTATATATTTTTGATATCTCATTGGATAGCATAGTGCCTACTGAACGATCTGTATTTTCAATGGGAAAGATTGAAGTTACAGGACTACCAGTTTCCAGAGCAAGCTTAGAATAGGTGATTAACTTTCGGTCTAGAATGTTTAGAATACCATGATCTTGTTCTACTGATTTATATTGTTTTATTTGTTCGTCTGCGGGTTCTTTATATAAAATAGGACTGAGGTCGAGTTGTTTGTATTTCCAGTGGTTGATCTGTTTTTTTAATTTTAATAATTCGACCTTTCCAACCATATCATCAATCGTTCTAAATCCTAAGTCTGCCATAATTTCTCTTAAGTCCATAGCCAAGTGGGTAAAGAAATTGACCAAATGTTCTGGTTTGGCAGCAAACTTTTTTCTTAATTGTTCATCTTGAGTAGCGATACCAACAGGACAAGTATTAAGGTGGCATTTACGCATGAGTATACAGCCTTCGACAACCAGTGCAGCGGTGGCAATTCCCCATTCTTCGGCCCCTAATAAAGTTGCAATTGCTAAATCTCTTCCAGTTCTAATTTGACCATCTACTTGTAATCGAACCCGATTCCGAAGTTTATTTTTTACTAAAGTTTGATGGCTTTCGGCTAGACCTAGTTCCCAGGGGAGTCCAGCATGTCGAATAGAAGAAAGTGGAGAAGCGCCTGTTCCTCCATCATGGCCGGAGATTAAAATAGCATCAGCATGTGCTTTGGTTACGCCAGAAGCAATGATTCCTACGCCTGCTTTTGAAACTAGTTTTACATTTATTCGCGCGGCTCGATTGGCATTCTTTAAATCAAAAATTAATTGTGCAAGGTCTTCAATAGAATAAATATCATGATGGGGTGGAGGAGAAATTAACCCAACACCCGGTGTAGAATGCCTGACCCGACCTATCCAGTCATTTACTTTATGACCAGGGAGTTGGCCACCTTCTCCAGGCTTTGCACCTTGAGCCATTTTTATTTGTAATTCCTCAGCATTACTTAGATAATAGCTGGTTACCCCAAATCGACCAGAAGCCACTTGTTTGGTCGCTGATCGTTCCCAGTCTCCATTCTTTTTTGGTTCGAATCGAGATACGTCTTCACCGCCTTCACCACTATTACTCTTTGCCCCAATCCTGTTCATTGCTATAGCTAAAGTAGCATGTGCTTCATGAGAAATTGATCCGAAAGACATTGCTCCGGTCACAAATCTTCGAAGTATGTTTTCTATAGGTTCTACTTCCTCAATATTAATAGATTGCCCCTTTCTAAAAGTCAAAAGTCCTCGAAGCGTACAGGCTTTTTCCAGTTGATTATTTATAAGTTCCGCATATTTTTTATAGGATTTATAATCTCCCTGGCGGCTAGAATATTGTAATAGATGAATTGTTTGAGGATTAAATAAATGATATTCTCCTTTTCGATTCCATTGGAATACACCACCAATTTCTAGCGAAGAATTATAATTGGTATCATTAAAAGCTACTTTTTGTCTGGCTAGAACTTCTTGCCCAACACTATCAAAGCTCAGTCCTTTTATTCTCGAAACACTTCCTTTGAAGCAAGTATCTACCACTTCATCAGAAAGTCCTAGAATCTCGAAAATTTGAGCGCCCTTATAAGAAGATAAAGTGGAGATTCCAATTTTTGACATGATCTTCAGTAAGCCATTGCCAATCGCTTTTATAAACGTATCAAATAGTTGATCTATTGATTGATTGGATTCGAAAAAATTATTTTGTTTTAAGGCTGCAATTGTAGCAAATGCTAAATAAGGATTAATCGCATCCGCACCATAACCAATTAATGTTGCAAAATGATGAGTCTCTCTAATATCTCCAGCTTCTATTACAATCGAAGTTTCATTTCGAAGTCCTTTTTTTATAAGATGGTGATGGATTGCACCTACCGCTAATAAAGAAGGAATAGGCGCCATACTTGATCCGGCATTTCGATCAGAAAGGATGATGATATTTGTTCCATTACGAGTAAGGTCTTCTGCTATCGCACATATATGATCAATAGCGGCGCGGAGTCTTCCCTTTTGACCATCACCTTTGAAAAGAATATCAATAGTACCAGATTTAAATCCCTTTTGATGTACTTGTTTGATTTTCAATAATTGATGATTCGTCAATACCGGTTGATCCATATGGATAAAGCGACTATGCTCCTCATCTGTTTTTAAAATATTACTTACACTTCCTAATCTGGTAAATAGAGACATGACAGCGCGTTCTCTAATGGGGTCAATGGGAGGATTAGTGACTTGGGCAAATAGCTGTTTGAAATAATTAGATAAATGTTGTGAATGATGAGATAACACGGCTAAAGGAATATCCACACCCATCGAACCAATAGGATCTTTACCTAACTGCACCATTGGTCCAATGATCATTTTTAAATCTTCACGCGAATAACCGAATAATTGTTGCCTGGTCCGGAGTGTGTTTTGATCAAACGTAACCTCGGGTGGATGGCTACTGTCTAAAAGGTCAATATGAATTCGGTTATTAGAAATCCAATCTATATAAGGCTGTCGCTTACATACAACATCTTTTAATTCCTGATCTCCAATGACTCTATTCTCATCAAGATCAGCGATTAACATTTTGCCAGGCTGGAGTCGACCTTTATAGGTGACTGTAGATTGATCGACTGGCAAAGCACCTGCTTCAGAAGCAACAATTAAAGTATTGTCTTTAGTCAATAAATATCTGGATGGCCGAAGTCCATTTCTATCTAGCATAGCACCGACCAGAATCCCATCAGTAAAACAAATAGAGGCAGGTCCATCCCATGGCTCCATGATATTTTCATGGTACTCATAGAAAGATTTTTTGTAATCCTCCATTTGATCATCATGTTGCCAAGCCTCAGGAATCATCATCATCAATGCATGAGGAAGACTACGGCCATTTAGAATCAAAAACTCTAAGACATTATCAAAGTTTCCAGAATCACTTAATCCTTCACCACATATTGGTTGGAGCTTTTCTAATTCTTCATTCGTAAACACATCAGATTTTAATTGCCCTTCTTTCGATTGCCACCAGTTTAAATTACCTGTAATTGTATTGATCTCCCCATTGTGAGCGATGTATCTAAATGGTTGTGCCAATTTCCATTTCGGGACCGTATTGGTAGAAAATCTAGAATGCACCAGAGCAATGGCAGAGGTGAATCTTTCGTCTTGTAAATCTGGAAAATAAGGACGAACCTGATAGGTGGTCAATTGACCTTTATAGACAACCGTCTTATAAGAAAAAGAAGTGATATAAAACAGATCCCGAGATTGAGGAAAAGTGTTTTGAATATTATGTGTTGCATATTTTCTTAAAACATAGAGCCGTCGTTCCAATACTTTTGGATTCATTGTCTCGACGGGCTTTACAAAAACCTGTTCCATCCTTGGCTCGACTGAAACGGCACTGTTTCCAACTATTTCATTATCCGTTGGAATTTTTCGATAGCCTAATAATTCCAATCCAAGTTCGTCTATATAATCATTGAAGAGTATTCGACACTGAGCACGAAGGTTTCGATCATGAGGAAAAAAAACAACTCCAACTCCGTACTCTCCAAAATTTGGGATTCGAATCCCCAGTTCTTTCCCCTTTTGAACAAAAAAATCATGAGGCGTTTGTACAAGAATACCTGCTCCATCACCAGTATTGGGTTCTGCACCACAAGCGCCACGATGCTCCATACAAGTAAGCATACTTAGTGCATCTTCAACAATTTTATGTGTTTTGATCCCATCAAGGTTGGCGATTAAGCCAGTACCACAAGAATCTTTTTCTAACTGTGGTACATATAGACCTTCTTGTTTTAATTGATCTTGATTCTGCTGCTTTTCTATCTTTGATTGTGTCTTTTCCATCTACCAATATTTTAGAATCAGACGAATGCCTGTTCGTATTATGTGTGAGAATCCTGAAGATTGTATTGGTTTTCAAAATTTGGTAAGTATGTAAAAATATTAATAATATTTGGATTTTGTTTCCAAAATTGAAATGATAAGACGAATATTTAGTGTTATGTGCAATGAAAGTGCTTAATTTATTGGATGCTTGAAATTTTAAATAATTGAAATATAGAAGGATGTTTGGCTATAGAAAGAATTGCGACATAAAAATTTGGAGAGGGCAATGTTTTTTAAATTTAGATTATGGATATTAGAATTAGATGCGAACTCATAGGCAATTGTATTAATTTTTAAACAACTTCTATATTATAAATATTGGTTTATGCTCTTTTTTAAGCGCTAAGTCCATCCATAGCCTTTTGTATTTGTTCAAAATTAAACTGTTGGAATACCTTGTCGAATTTAGCTTGAATAGCTTTTGTACATAAATTACCTAAACTCCCTTCATGTGTATGCTGGATAGCACCATCGTATTTGAAAGAACCGGACTCTACTTGTGTTGATATCATTCCATATGCTGTTCGGAAAGGGATTCCAGTTTTGACAAGATCATTGACAGCTTCTACAGTAAAAAGAAATTGGTGCTTTTCTCTATCTAAAGATTGTTCATTGATATTGATATGCTGCAATCCATAAGTGCTTAATTGTATAACAGTTTTTAAATTTTGAATAGCAGGAAAGATGGTTTCTTTTAGTAATTGGAAATCCCTGTGATAACCACTTGGAAGATTGCTTGTCATAGCTATAATACTTCCTGGCAGAGCTTGAATTTGATTGCATCTCCCTCTGATTAATTCAAAAATATCGGGATTCTTTTTATGAGGCATTATACTGGATCCTGTAGTAAAATTATCCGCTAAAGAGAGGTATCCAAAGCCAGGATTCATATATAGACAAATATCACTAGCGAGTTTGCCAATAGTCTGCGCAATTCCAGCCATTGCAAATGAAAGTTGTAATTCGGATTTACCTCGGGTCAATTGAGCATGCACCACATTATAATTCAAATCTTCAAAACCTAAATATGCAGTGGTTAAGGTTCGATTGATCGGAAGTGAAGTACCGTATCCAGCGGCTGAACCTAAAGGATTTTGGTTGATGATCTTAAAAGCAGATAAAGTCATGGTTAAGTCGTCAACTAAAGATTCTGCAAAAGCACCAAACCATAATCCAAAGGAAGAAACCATTGCCATTTGTAGATGGGTATAGCCGGGAAGCAATACGGTCTTGAATTGTTCACTAAGTTCTTGTAGTCTTAAGAAAAGATATTTTATTAATGTTGTAATTGCTTGTATTTCTGATCTGAAAAAAAGCTTTAAATCCAATAAAACCTGATCGTTTCTTGATCTTGCGGTATGAATCTTTTTACCGATATCACCTAGCTTATCTATAAGCATGAATTCTATTTGCGAATGAATATCTTCAATACCATTTTCAATAAGCAATTTGTTTTGATTTGCTAAGCTTAATATTTCTTTTAAGGCTCGGTCTAGTTTTTTTTGCTCATCTTTATTTATAAGCCCAACCTCAGCCAACATTCTTGCATGAGCGATAGAACCTAGAATATCAAAGGATGCGATTTGAAGGTCAAGTACCTGATCTTGACCAATACTAAATGCTTCAATGGCTTTGTCTAATTTAATTTCTTTTTCCCACAGTTTTTTCATGTGATGTTATTTTTGAGGTTTATTAACTTAAATGCTTTGTAGATTTTTTAATAATTGTGTGTATACATTTATGCCTTCCAGAATTTCTGAAACCTTGATAAATTCATTTGCAGAATGGGATCGTGCTGAATCTCCCGGGCCAATTTTAATACTTGGAAAGGGTAGGAGGGCTTGGTCAGAAAGCGTAGGCGAACCAAAACATTTAAGGCCTAGGTTTTTTCCAGTTTTAATAATGGGATGTCTTTCCTCAATACCAGAAGATTGTAACCTAAAAGATCTAGCTTTTAATATTGATTGAGTCTTTTGTTGAAGAATATTGAAAACTGCTTCATTGGTATATTGGTCATTTGTTCTGACATCAATCACAAACGTGCATTCATCAGGAATGACATTATGCTGAGTACCTGCATTGATTTGAGTAACCGAACATTTAGTTTTTCCTAACCATTTTGAAATCTTTTCGAATTCGAAATTCGTAATCCATTGTACATCCTGAATCGCTTTAATTATGGCATTTTCTCCTTCATCCCGAGCAGCATGCCCTGCTTTTCCATGAGCGATTGCATCAATGACCATCAATCCTTTTTCTGCAATTGCGATTTGCATTTGAGTCGGTTCTCCAACAATCCCAAGGTCAATTTTTTCAAGCTTAGGAAGAATAGACGCGATACCATTATTTCCAGAAATTTCTTCTTCAGCAGTTGCTGCAAAAATAAGATTGAAAGGCAGGTTTACATGATCGTACAACTGTAGAAAGGTTGCGAGTAAAGCAACCAAACAACCACCTGCATCATTACTTCCTAATCCATAGAGTTTCCCATTTTTTTCAATGGCTTTAAAGGGATTCAGTGTCCAGCTATTTACTGGTCTTACTGTGTCATGATGCGAATTTAGAAGAATTGTTTTCTGCTGAACTTTCCAGTACTTTGATCGAGCCCAGATATTGTTCCCTTGACGGGTGGTTTTGATATTGTTTTCCTTCAAAAATATTTCGATCAAGTCAGCAGTGTTGCTTTCTTCTTTTGAGAAAGAAGGTGTTTCAATTAAGCTTTTCAATAAACCTAAAACTGCAAAATGTCGATTGTTATTTACAAGCATATTTGTGTGCCTTTGGATTGAGTACCACAGATAATTACTTTGTCAACCTGATGCTCTAAAGCATAAAATGCATTATCCAATTTAGGAATCATTCCATGATTGATGATGCCAGATTTTTTGTACTTAGAGTAGGTCTTTGTTTTTATTTTTTTGATTACAGATTGCTCATCATTAGGATTTTTTAATACACCTTTTTTATCAAAATGGAAGATCAATTTTACCTTATAATGAGGACTCATCGCAATAGCTATATTAGAAGCGATTGAATCTGCATTGGTGTTTAATAATTGCCCTTTTTTATCATGAGTGATTGCACAAAATACGGGGGTGATACTCAACTTCAATAAAGCCTTGATAGCCTTTGTATTCACCTGGTTGATATCTCCAGCAAAACCGAAATTAAGGTTTTTGTTTTTGCGTTTTTGTGCTTTAATTACGTTTAGATCAGCTCCACTTAGTCCAAGTGAATTAGTACGTAGATGTTGCAATTGGCTGATTATCTGCTTGTTGATTAATCCCGCATAAACCATTGTTACAATCTCTAAAGTCTCTTTGTTTGTAACCCTTCTTCCTTCGATCATTTCTACCTGCATGCCTAATTGATTAGATAGTTGACTGGCCTTTTTTCCGCCACCATGCACAAGGATTTTAGGTCCTTTTAGATCAGCAAATTGTTTAAGGACTATTGATAATTCCTTTGGATCATCAATCACTTTTCCTCCGATTTTTAAAATGTTTAATTTTTTCATTTGCCTTTTGAATTTAATAAAGAATGGAGCACTGCTTGAGTAGCATAAATTCTATTCTCTGATTGCTTGATTACCAAGGACTGTTTGCTATCTAAAATATAGTCTTCAACCACTACATTTCTTCTTACTGGTAGGCAATGCATGAAATAAGCATCATTGGTGATGGCCATCTTTTTTTGAGTAATCATCCAGTCGGTATTTTGTGTTTTTATTTGTCCATAATCTTGAAAGGAAGACCAGTTTTTGGCATATATAAAATCGGCACCTTCAAATGCTTCTGCCTGATTATAGGTGACTTTTGTGTTTCCTGAAAACTCCGATGAAAGCTCATAGCCTTTCGGATGTGTAATGACGAATTCTGTATTACTTTTATTCATCCATTCTGCAAAAGAATTCGGTACGGCCTGGGGCAGCGCTTTGGGATGCGGTGCCCAGGATAAGACTACTTTGGGATGAGGAGTTTTCTTATGTTCTTCTATTGTGATTATGTCTGCCAAAGATTGTAAAGGATGTCGAATAGCAGATTCTAAACTCAAGATCGGAACATTTGCAAACTGCTTAAACCGATTGATAATAAAATCGGAATAATCTTTCTCCTTATCTACCAGAGATGGAAAGCTTCGGATACCGATGATATCTGCGTATTGGCTAATTACCTGGGCTGCTTCACGGATGTGTTCTGCCTTATCAGTATTCATTGTAATATGATCTTCAAATTCTATATTCCAACCATCCTTAGCATTGATGTCAATGACAGAGAGACCAAGGTTTAATGCTGCTTTTTGAGTACTTAATCTTGTACGTAAACTTGGGTTAAAAAAAAGCAAGACCAGGGTTTTGTTTTTGCCATAAGATTGATTTTTTAAAGGCTGCTTTTTAAAGGCTAGCGCTTTATTGACCAATTGATGGATGACCTCTTTTTGGGGAGCTTGACTAAAGTTATTTAATTGGATTTGCTTATCTGTACTTGTGGGAGCTGACATAGTTCATCGTTTAACTTATTAATAAATAAATCAATTGCTGCTTTAGAAATGTTTAAAGGCGGTAGTAACCTCAATGTGTTTGGATTAGTGGATGATCCCGTAAAAAGCTTTTGCTTATAAAGAAGGTTTGTCCTTAATTCTGCAATAGGGAAATCGAATTCTAATCCAATCATTAATCCCCTGCCTCTAATTGCAGATATTTGTTCTACTTTTAATAATTGACTTTTAAAATACTGTCCCATTAGAAAAGCATTTTCGATTAAATTTTCATCTTTTAAAACTTCAAGTACCGCTAAAGTCGCTGCACATGCAAGATGGTTGCCTCCAAAGGTGGTACCTGTTAAGCCAATTGAAGCTTCGATAGTTGAATTAAATAAAACACCTCCTACTGGAAATCCATTACCCATACCTTTTGCCATCGTGATGATATCGGGTTTAATATTAGCATATTGGAAAGAGAAGAATTTTCCGCTTCTTCCAAAACCAGATTGTATCTCATCAAGTATAAGTGGTACACCATGTTTTTTACTAAGCAGAGATAATTCTTTCAAAAAAACATTATTTGGAACATGAATTCCACCAATGCCTTGTATGCCTTCGATTATAATTGCGCAGATGTCTCCTTTTTCTAGGCTTTCCTCTACACTTTTAATATGATTGAGTGCATGAAATTCTATGGGATAAGCTTTATTAATAGGCGGCTTATTTTTTTTCATATCCGTCACATTGATAGCTGCTGCTGTTCTCCCATGAAAGGCTTTTTCGAAGGCGATCACTTTTGTTTTTCCAGTGATGTGAGAAGCAACTTTCAATGCATTTTCTACCGCTTCTGCACCTGAATTGCAAAGGAAAAGCTGATAGTCTTTTAGATCAGAAAGGTAAGTCAATTTTTCGACCACTTGTGTTTGTAAACTATTTTGAACAGAGTTGGAATAAAAACCTATTTGTTGTAATTGTTCACTGAGTCTTTTTATATAATGAGGGTGATTATGACCAATAGAAACTACAGCATGGCCAGTGTAAAAATCGAGGTATTTATTTCCTTCTTTATCAAAAATATAATGACCATCACCTTTGACGGGTTCAATATCAAATAATGGATATACTTTAAAAAGTTTCATGATTTTTTTTATTTAAAATGCTAAAGCTTTTAGTTTTAATCCTTCGGTCTCTTCTAAACCAAAGAGTAAATTCATGTTTTGAACGGCCTGCCCTGAAGCACCTTTCAGAAGATTATCCAAAACGCTTATAATTAGCAGCTTGTCCTGGTGCTTTTCTAGATAAATTAGGCATTTGTTTGTATTGATAACCTGTTTGAGGTCTGGATTTTTATTAGTGATAAAAGTAAATGGAGCATCAGCATAATAGTTGGTATAGATGCGTTCTATTTCATCTATAGGCTGATTGGTTTTTGTATAAATGCTGGCGAAAATACCTCTAGGGAAATCGCCTCTCACTGGAATGAAATTTAAATCCTGATTAAAGTTAGGCTGTAATTGTTTTATACTTTGTGTGATCTCATCAAGGTGCTGATGTTGGAAAGCTTTATAAATTGATATATTATTATTTCTCCAGCTAAAATGTATTGTAGGTTTAGCGGCCTTTCCTGCGCCTGTCGATCCTGTGATGGCATGTATATGTAAATCTGATTTTAGTAAATGCTGACTAGCAAGGGGGAGAAGTGCTAATTGAATTGCCGTTGCAAAACAACCGCAATTAGCTATCTTATGATTTGCTTGAATCGAAGCTTTATTTAATTCAGGTAAACCATAAACAAATTGATTTCCCAGTTGCTTCAATCTAAAGTCTCGACTTAGATCAATGATCTTTGTAGATGCATCAATTTTATTTCTTACTAAAAAAGGAGCAGATGCGCCATGTGGCAAACATAAAAATAAAACGTCTACTTTCTGATTCGACTGTGCTGAAAAACAGAGCTCTGTCTCTCCAATTAGATCTGTGTGAACATTACTTATTGCTTGTCCCGCATAGCTGTTGCTTTGAATAAATGTGATCTCTACTTTTGAATGCCAAAGTAGAAGCCTAATTAATTCTCCAGCGGTATACCCGGTGCCTCCGACAATGCCTGCTTTGATCATAGTTTTGCGATATTTGAATGATTGACTTGATGATAGATCTTTTGAGAATTGGCTAGGATTTTAGTAAAACCTCTAACGTCTTTTCCAGTCCATGATTTATTCATTTCTCCATATTCTCCAAACTTAGAATTCATCAAATCGAAAGGAGACTGAATGCCTAGTAATTGAAACTGATAGGGCTTGAGTAGGACTTTGACCGTTCCAATTACATTGATTTGTGTACTTTCCAAAAAGTCTTCAATGTTTCTCATGACTGGATCTAAATACTGGCCTTCGTGTAGTAACATACCATACCAATTGGCCAATTGTTCCTTCCAATATATTTGCCATTTTCCAAGGGTATGCTTTTCTAATAATTGATGTGCTTTTATGATAATCATTGGCGCAGCCGCTTCAAATCCAACCCGGCCTTTAATACCAATGATGGTATCACCTACATGTGTATCTCTGCCGATAGCATAGGGAGCAGCTAGTGCTTGAAGTTTCTTTATAGCTTCAAGATTTGTTTTATATTTTTTGTTGTTAAGCCCTGTTAATGCTCCTTTTTCAAATTGAAGACTTATAGTTTGAGGTGTTTCCTTTTCTAGTTGACTTGGAAATGCTTCTTCTGGAAGTGGTGTATCGGAGGTCAGTGTTTCTGCACCGCCTACACTTGTTCCCCAAAGCCCTTGATTGATAGAATATTTTGCCTTTTCCCAATTGGCCTTAATTCCATTTTTTTGAAGATAATTGATTTCTTCTTGTCGACTTAATTTAAGGTCTCTAATAGGACTGAGTAGTTCAAATGTGTCACCAAGAATATTAAATATCAAATCAAATCTAACTTGATCATTTCCTGCACCAGTGCTTCCATGCGCTATTGATGATGCTCCAATTAATTTGGCATACTCTAATACTTCCAAAGCTTGGAAAACCCTTTCGGAACTGACAGAAAGGGGATAGGTTCCATTTCTGAGTATGTTTCCAAAAACCAAATATTTGATACACTTTTGATAATATGCTTCTTCAATATTGACGACCTTGAAAGATTTTGCACCTAAGCGATAGGCGTTTTTTTCTATTTTTAAAATCTCTTCATTTGAAAAACCTCCAGTGTTGACAGTGAATGCATGGACTTCAAGGTTCTTTTCTTTAGAAAGGTATTTAATACAGAAAGAAGTATCTAGTCCTCCACTATAGGCGAGTACGACTTTATTGTTTTTATTGAGCATAATTATTCTTTGAAATAGTTGATTGAATATTTGATAGTATCATAGCCGTGCAAAAACACATCTTAAAATTTTTATCTTTTAAGGCTTTAAAATTTGGACAACTTTGACAAGCATTCCAAAAATTTTGATCCTTCGGTAATTCAGAATAGGTAACGGGTTTATAGCCTAAATCCGAATTTAGTTTCATCACGGGAAGACTAGTCGTTAAACTAATTAACTGAGCATTTGGATATTTTTGTGAGGCCAATATTTTTGCGAGTAGCTTAATTTTTTTTGCTAAACCCATAGATCTAAATTTAGGAACAATGATTAAACCCGTATTAGCAACATACTTGTCATCATCCCAGGATTCGATGTATGAAAATCCTGCAAACTCATTATTATAAAAAGCAATAATGGCCTGACCACTCGTGATTTTATTAGCAATCATTTCGATTTTTCTTTTCCCTCTACCGATACCTCTTTCTTGAGCGGAATCAGCGATAGATTTACATATGATTGGGGCATAAGAAGCGTGTGCCTCAGATGCAATACTTACATTGAGATTCATTATAATGCAATAATTAAATAGTTGAGTATTACTAAAAAACTAGATTAGGTTCTCAGCATTATTCTGATGAAATATAGTGGAAATAATATTCCACCACGATGTGTTTATATGTTATTTATTCCCCAAAAGGGGACGACGGAAAGCATGACATACAGGGCGGCAAACGGGGATGCTTGCTAGCGCAGGAATTAAAAAATGATATGTCTGTATATCTGTCATTGTAATTACAAATGTAGGCTGCATTTAATTAGGATGCAACAAGAATCAGATTTTTTTTGAAATAAAATGAATGGGTTTTGAACGATTTGGGTAAATCATTTTGGAAATTAAAAAAATATAAATTTTAATTTTGAATAAAATTTAGACAAGAAATAAAGTTTGGAAATTAAATACATCGTAAATTAAGTAGTGGCCGGTTTATGGCTAATGAATTTTTAGTCTAATCGAGGAGCCCCCTGAACCTGATAGCCTTACAGGCTGACCGCGAATGCAAAGAAAATCCTGTATAATCCTGTTAATCCTGTCGAAAAAAACTATTTGCGGTCAGCCTGCTGAGGATGCGACGAAGAGTAGGCTAGAAAGGCATAGACAGAAATAGTCGATATTTATTTTACGATGTATTAAATCAGTTGATATTGAATCGATCCATTATTCAGTTCCGTATTTTTTCAAAAACTTTGCTCTAATAATTTCACCAATATGCTTTCCACTTAGTTTGCTCTCTAACCAAGAAATAATATCCAGGTAAAGGAAGGATCGTTTTTCGTAAGGGTGATCTGATAAAAGCACTAATTTATTTTTAAGTTTTGAAAATGGTTTTTTTAATTCGGTATCATTTAAGTATAAGGCTTTTCGCAAGAACTTTAAAACCTCAGTCTGTACCATATTCAAATCTTCCATTTTGGTCAGAAAGCGATAAACAGATTTGATGATATATTCCAGTAAATCTATATTACCTAATTCATAATGACAAATGAGCTGTAGTAAACGAGCAAAACATTGAATGTCTTCACGAAGATTACCAGCTTTAAAATTGATAATCTTATTGAGGTAATCTAAGGTTTCTTCGTTTTTATTAGATCCAAAATACATACAAGCCATTTTGTAATAAAATATCATTACACGATGTTGATCCATATGATATTTATACTTTTCTAAACCTGCTTCAATCTGAGGAATCAGTTTTACGCCTTCATCAAATGTACCGGATATAAAGTGGCTATTGATTTGATGTGTTTGAAGATATTGAAAACAGAGCATTTTACCATTTGTATTTAAATCATCATAAAGTTCAGTGCTCGCTTTTTCAAACTCTGTCAGGTATTTTTTAAATTTATTATAATCATTGGTATAAAATAAAGCAGCCAAAAGATTGTTATAGCCTCTTAAGTATAAAGAAGGATCAACATGAATCATTTTTGGATATTCATGAAATAACTCTACCCACCGCAGTCCATTAGAGAAACACTTTTTAAAGTCCTGAAGAATATAATTATACCAAACATGGCATTGGTACAAATGTAACCTTTCATAAAATGTAAGCTTATTGAGGTCGAGTTCTGGTAGATTAGATTTAAAAAACTCCCAAACGATATAGGCATCTTTTTGATTGCGAATATGCCCCGTTTTGATGTATAAGCAATACAGTCGAAGCCCTAGATTAGAGAGTTGGCTGACTCGGTCAAGGATCTTGATTCTTTTGCCGGATTCTTCACTTAATTGATCTGCTTTAGTTTCTAAGCTTCGGGTGATATATGCCGATTCAATATGTTTTTCAAATTCTATGATTTCCAGATGTAAATTATCTTGGTGATGTTCTATCGCAATTCCTTTTATACGATCTAAGAGTTTTAGGCTTTGTAGGTACAATCCTTTATTGTACAAAATCTTAGCAAAGTCCAACTGTTCCCGAATTTCAATATCCATATTTCGTTGGATATGAATCAATCGTAAACTGATCAATAGTTGTCGGTATAAATGTCGTTTTAGATTAGAGATCTGAGACTTTTTGATCGTTGGAATTTTCTTGCAAATTTGATCTTCTCCATATACCAACTGTTTGTCCAATAAATCAAAGAGCTGAATGAACTTTGCATTTTCTTTTCCTCCTATACGATTAACATACAATTTGAAATTGCGTTTCTCTGATTTAGTAAGTGTTTTGATCAATTTAAATAAATGATCTGTTTGAATAGGCATTGTAAAATGAAACCTTTTAAATTATTGATAATCAGTACTTTATCCTTCTGTTGAACTTGCTTGACATTGTAAAGCAATGAATAATTGATTCAAATATAATTGGATTGCGGATTAGATTTGAACAACTTCTATTTCTGTGTCAAATATAGTTGAACTTGCGAAAAAGGTATAAGAAAGTTAGAATTATATCTTATCAACTGTTTTTTGATCAGATTTGAATGAACAGAACATGCTCACAATATAATTTAAATAGAAAATGATTACGGAGGTACCAAAGACACTTTTTGAAAAAATATGGGAGAAACATGTCGTCAAGTCCAAAGAAGGGTTTCCAGACATTGTTTATATAGACCGACACTTTATTCATGAAGTTACTTCTCCTCAGGCTTTTGATGGTCTTCGAAAAAGAGGCCTACCTGTTGCGAGACCAAGCCAGACGATTGCTACTGCTGATCATAATATTCCCACAAAAAATCAACACCTTCCTATTCAAGAATTACTTTCCCGACATCAAGTGGAAACCTTGATTGAAAACTGTAAGGATTTTGGTGTAGAGCTTTATGGCATTGGCCATGAGAAGCAAGGGATTGTTCATGTCATTGGACCAGAACTAGGCATTACACTTCCAGGGATGACGATTGTTTGCGGAGATAGCCATACGTCTACTCATGGTGCTTTTGGAAGTATAGCCTTTGGTATTGGAACCAGTCAGGTAGAGCAGGTCTTAGCCACTCAAAGTATATTACAATACCGACCTAAAACCATGAAGATTGAGATCAATGGAACATTGGGGAAAGGTGTGGTTTCAAAAGATATTATCCTATTTGTTATTTCCAAGATATCAGCATCGGGTGGTACTGGATACTTTGTTGAATATTGTGGTTCTGCTATTGAGTCCCTTTCAATGGAAGCAAGGATGACGATTTGTAATATGAGCATTGAGATGGGAGCAAGGGGAGGAATGATTGCTCCTGATCAAACAACATTTGAATACATCAAAGGAAGAGAGTTTGCTCCTAAAGGCGAAAAATGGGAAGAAGCATTAGAGTATTGGAATAGTTTAAAAACTGATGAAGGTGCCAATTATGATAAAGTCATTTCTTTTGATGCTTCAGAAATAGAACCTTGGATTACTTATGGTACAAATCCCGGTATGGGGATTGGTATTAGCCAAAATATTCCAGAAGTTGCAGTGAATAGTTCTGCCAAAGATATGACCAAGGCGCTTAACTATATGGGACTATCTCAAAAGCAAGCCTTGGTAGGAAAGAAAATCGATTATGTATTTATAGGTAGTTGTACAAACTCTCGAATAGAAGACCTTAGAATGGTAGCTGATTTTGTAAAAGGTAAAAAGAAAGCAGAAGATGTGAATGTTTGGATTGTACCAGGTAGTAAAAAAGTAGAATCGCAAGCCATACAGGAAGGACTAGATAGAATTTTTAAAGATGCTGGATTTGACTTACGGCAGCCTGGATGTTCTGCATGCCTGGCGATGAATGAAGATAAAGTTCCAGCAGGTAAATATTGTGTGTCTACTTCTAATAGAAATTTCGAAGGAAGACAAGGTCCCGGATCAAGAACTTTTTTGGTAAGTCCATTGATGGCAGCAGCAGCAGCAGTGACTGGAGAGATTACTGATGTCAGACAGTTATTGTAAAAGTTTAAACAGATTTTATTTAGTCTGTATCCTTTAGAATAAAAAAAGTAAACTTTAATGAATATAAAATCCACAACGGTTCCTTTAAAAATTGATAATGTTGATACTGATCAGATTATTCCTGCTCGCTTTTTAAAAGCAACTAGTCGGGATGGATTTGGTGAAAATCTATTTCGAGATTGGAGATATGACAAAGAAAATAATCCTATCGAGCATTTTGTATTAAATGATTCAACTTATAGTGGTGAAGTTTTAATCGCAGGAAAAAACTTTGGTTGCGGTTCTAGTAGAGAACATGCGGCATGGGCAATTGGAGACTATGGGTTTAGAGTCGTGATCTCTAGTTTTTTTGCAGATATCTTTAAAAGTAATGCCTTAAACAATTTCATTTTGCCGATTCAGGTGAGCGATGCTTTTTTGGATTATATTTTTAAAGCGGTTGAAAAAAATCCAGCGATTGAAGTAGCGATTGATTTAGAGTATCAAACATTCTCAATACCTGATTTAGGAATGAGTACTAATTTTGAAATCAATCTTTATAAAAAAGAATGCTTATTGAATAACTATGATGATATCGACTATCTGATCGCGAATAAAGAAGCGGTAGGTGAATTTGAGGTAGCACATATTTATTCGAATTGATGATTTGTTTTTAATCAGGTTCTTATTTTTAGAAAAAATAATATTTAAATGAATAAAATAGCAGTCCTGCAAGGTGATGGAATAGGTCCTGAAGTGACCGCCTGGGGCGTAAAAGTATTGGAATACATTGGTGAAAGATTTGAGAGTGATTTTGTATTTGATTATGGTTTGATTGGTCATAGTGCTATTGAAGCAACTGGCGATCCTTTACCAGAAGAAACTTTACTGAAATGTAAAAATGCTAAAGCGGTTTTATTGGGAGCAGTTGGACATCCGATGTATGATAATGATCCATCTAAGACTGTTAGGCCAGAACAAGGCTTGTTGCGAATCCGTAAGGCATTAGGCTTGTATACCAATATTCGACCGATCAAAATATTTGATGAACTAATCAATGCAAGT
>CBDICS010000012.1:0-26893 GCA_965277415.1 Saprospiraceae bacterium | reverse complement strand
TCTCCGAAATCCCATTCATATTTCAATCTATCATTATCAAAATCATAAGCATCTGCAGAAGAAAAAATTAATGTAAATGGTGCTCCACCAACTGTTTTGTCAACCTTTATTTTGGCAACAGGTTTGCGATTTCCTTTGATGTAATCAATCCGAACGAGGCGAGCATCTAGATTTTCTGCAAACCATTTTTTCCCGTACTCAATCATATAAAGTTTTCCATCTTGTCCAAACAACATGTCCATAGGTCTGGAGAATTCAGTGTTTTCCATGAATGGATCAATCTTGATGATTGCACCAGTACTATCAAATTTCAAAAGATACATCCAATGACGCATCCATTCATAAGCGATGAGTTTGCCATCAAAATAGGCTGGAAATTTTTCATCTCCTTCAAAATCTTCAGCATAGTATATTGGTCCTGCCATTGGATTTTTTCCACCTACGCCAACCCAAGGAAATTCTTTAGATTTATCATAGGAATACCAGACTATAGATTTATTAGTAGGCGGTAAAGTTCTTAGCCCTGTATTATTTGGAGAGTCATTAATTGGTTTTTCCGGATTAAATTTTTCACCTGTTTTTTTTGTTGCAAAATCATAATCAAAATATTGTTGATTGTTACCTCGAAAGTATGGCCAGCCCCAGTAACCAGGGCCTTTAGCTTGATTGATTTCGTCAATGCCTTTGGGACCACGAACCATCCCGTCTTTTCCTGAATCAGGGCCAACATCTCCCCAGTATAGATATTTTGTCTTTGAATCAATGCTAAATCGAAATGGATTTCGACAACCCTTTACGTATAATTCTGGTTTTGTCTTTTCTGTCCCCTCAGGGAATAAATTTCCTTTAGGAATCGTGTATGTACCATCTGCTTGGGGAGTGATCCTAAGAATAGCTCCACGTAAGTCATTGGTGTTTCCTGATGATCGTTGGGCATCCCAAGCTGATCTACCTTCTTGTTCATCAATAGGAGCAAAGCCGTCCGAGGCAAAAGGATTGGTGTCATCTCCTACACCAATATATAAATTACCATCAGGGCCGAATTCAAGCGAGCCTCCAGAATGGCAACATTCATCTCTCTGGACTGGTATTTCGATGACCACTTTTTCAGTATTGTAATGCAAACTATCATGATCAAAAACAAACCTTGATATATGTTGTACTGGTTTTTCGCCTACTGGTGAATAAAAGAGGTATATCCACTTATTATCTTTGTAGTGTGGATCAATGGTAATACCTAAAAGCCCATCTTCAAATTCAGTGTGTACCGGAAATTCTGTAACTAATTTTAGTACTTCAGTTTTAGGATCATAAAGTTTTATTTTACCTTTCCTTTCAACAAAAATTATTTTACCATTATCAAGTATGTCAAGTTCCATCGGTTCATTGAGGTTCTGAGCAAGGACAGTTTTTACAAAACGATTCTCGGGAGGTACTCGATGAAAAGTTGCTTTAGCATAATCTCGTTTATTATTACCAATCGCATATTGAATACCGCCTAATAAATGTTGTAAGTAGAGCGGTTCCTCAAAAGTAGATGCGGTATGTCCGCTACCTGTATAGAAAGCACGACCT
This sequence comes from Saprospiraceae bacterium, assembly GCA_965277415.1. Lineage (GTDB taxonomy): Bacteria > Bacteroidota > Bacteroidia > Chitinophagales > Saprospiraceae > JAHDHW01. The sequence continues at coordinate 25,318 of CBDICS010000012.1, read as the reverse complement.
CCATCAAAGTCATGATACCATGCTATGGGATGCTTATCGCCATTGGTTCCTCCTTCATAAGAAGTTTCGTCTAGATTGGCAATCACATTTATAGCTGGATTTAGGTTTTTATAATTATACCATTCATCTTCTCTTTTCCATTCATCTGGTAGCATTTTTGAGCAAATATGATTTTTGTCAATTACATCTATTTTGGCTGCACGAACATTAGGGTCATTGGGATGACCGTTGAAATATCCACCTACAAGTTTTCCATACCAGATCCAATCGTATTCGGTATCAGCGGCGGCATGAATGCCAACAAATCCACCTCCAGCTTGGATATAGCGCTCAAAATCTGCTTGTTGTACATGATCTAATACATCACCAGTAGTATTTAGAAAAATGATGGCAGCAAAACGTTTTAGGTTTTCCTCATTGAAATCTGTAGCATCTTCAGTTACTGCTACTTTAAATCCATTTTCCTTTCCTAGTTTCTGAATGGCTTTAATTCCGGGTTCTATAGATTCGTGACGATAGCCTGCCGTTTTTGAAAAAATTAAAAGGGTAGCATCACCTTGTTGTTCGCAATTTGCAAACCCAAATACCAGTAATAAAAGGGTGATTCCTTTAAAGAGAAAATTAGAAGATTTCATAGAATAGTTATTGACGATTTTACACTAAGGTAGTAAAACTGAATAAAATTTAGAAAAAAATGCCTTAACGAAATAAAGTCTTAACTTTTCAAAAAATAAACTAGGAATAAACACTTATTTCAAATCAAGGATTATCCTTTGCTAACAAGGTTATTTCGCGCCATCCAATTCTGAATGTCCTCTTTTTTGATAGCAGCAGCCATTAAATCGGGGAATTGATCTGGTGAACAGGCAAAAGAAGATATAGACATAGAAGCGAATTGACTGGCTATTGATTTATCAAAAGCAGGCGCTCCATCATCGTTTAGAGCTAATAATGTAATAAATTGAATGCCTGATGCTTTGAGTGAGGCGACTCTACGAAGCATCTCAGATTCGTTTCCACCTTCGAAAAGATCAGAAATAAGGACTAAAATGGTTTCAGATGGGTTTTGTATTAAGCCTTCGCTATATGTGAGTGCTTTATTGATATCCGTACCACCACCTAATTGTGTAGCAAACAAAAGGTCAACTGGGTCGTCCAATTCGTTCGTTAAGTCTACTACCGAGGTATCGAAGACAACCATATTCGTTTTTACGGATTTTAAGGAAGCCAAGACTGCACCGAAAACACCAGCATAGACCATTGAAGCTGCCATAGACCCACTTTGATCAACCAATAGTATGACGTGTCGTAAGGATTGACCTTTCCGTCCATATCCTACCAGGTTTTCAGGAATGATGGCTTTATGCTCAATCTGATAATTTTTTAAGTTTTTACGGATTGTTCGATTCCAATCAATTTCATTTGGTTTTGGTCTACGATTCCTGACAGAGCGACTGATTGCGCCTTGAATGGCTTCCCGCATTGGGTTTCTTAGTCTTTTTTCTAAATCTTGTACTACTTTACGAACGACTGCTCTGGCTGAATCTCTAGTTTTGGAAGGCATTACTTTATTAAGAGAAAGCAAGGTGGCTACTAGGTTGACATCAGGCTCGGCTGCTTCTAGTAACTCGGGTTCCATGAGCATTCTTTTCATGCCTAAGCGTTCCATTGCATCTTTTTGCATAACCTGAACAATGGATTTCGGGAAGTATTTTCTAATATCACCTAACCAACGATTGACATTCGGGGAAGAACTACCTAATCCACCTTTTCGATCACCATCATAAAGTGCCTCAAGAACCTGATCTAATGCTCCTTCAGAACCATCTAACTGTATATCTTTTTCTGGGTCAGATTTTTGTCCAAGAATTAAGCGCCATTTTCTTATCCTTTCTTCCATTAATAGAATTGATTTTTGTAAAAATAGTATCTTTTCTACAGAACTTAAGTGTTTTTTATCAGCAATAGATGCATGAATTTCTTACGCAAGTTCATTATAAATGACATACTTTAAAACATTTGATTAAATTAATTATTAGTAAAGATAGATGGATATCTTTTCCAAGTCTTATCTTACAGTTTCTAATTTCAAACCACATCTTTGAAAAGGGATGTATAACTAAAAAAGAACCTACACAACGTGGCTCGAAAGAATGTTAAGGATGATTTTAATGAGGAACAGCAGGAAGTGCTTAAGTCGATTCGAGTATCTCGCATTATTATTCCTATTCTTATAGGTTTAGTGGTCGTAGCTTATTTATTTTGGAAACAATATGATCCAGAAAAATTTGCAGAGATAGACTGGAATAACCATACTTCCTTTTGGGTAGCTATGTCTGTTCTTTTACTCATAATCCGGCATTTTGCCTATGCTAAGCGGTTGAGAATCCTTTCCGAAAAATTATTCTCCTGGCGTAAATGCATTGAATTGGTTTTTATTTGGGAATTTAGTTCTGCGGTATCTCCCACAAGTGTTGGGGGGTCTGCGGTAGCTTTATTTGTTTTATCTCAAGAAAAGCTATCGGCAGCAAAAACGGCAACAATAGTCTTATACTCTGCTATATTAGACACTATCTTTTTTGTTGGGACACTTCCTATTTTTATTTTATTACTTGGTCCTGGGATTATTCGACCGGGTATGACTGGATTGAATGACATTGATGGTTGGGGGTATACCTTTTTGGGAGCTTATATATTAATGTTGTGCTATGGGGCTGCATTTTTTTATGGAATTTTTATTAATCCAAGACCTATTAAAAAGATAATAGTCGGTGCGACAAGAATAAGAGGACTGCGTAAATATCGACACCAGGCTATTGAATTAGGAAATGATATAATAGTGGCGTCTAAAGAGATGAAAGTAAAAAAGTGGAACTTTCATATAAGTGCTTTCCTATCTACTGCGACTGCTTGGTCTTGTCGGTTTTTATTATTGAATTGTTTGATTATTGCTTTTGTAGCATCTACCCCAACTGATTTTATTTCGCAATTTGAATTGTATTCACGACTCGAAACCATGTTTGTGATTATGGCATTTAGCCCCACTCCAGGTGGTGTTGGAATAGCCGAAGCTACCTTTGGAGGTTTCGTGACAGATTATATTACTAATACTAACCTGGTTTTGACTGTTGCTATTCTTTGGCGTTTGTTTACGTATTATTCCTATTTACTTATTGGAGCGATCATTATTCCAAATTGGCTCCGAAATATTCTAAATGAACGGAAGAAAAAGCGATTATTAAAAAACAGTTTGGAAAATTAGATTCCATCAGCGATTAATAATGCTTTGATAGCTGAATCCCGATCATCTTTATTATCTAAAGCTTCTTTTGCAAATTGATGTAAGGCAGCAATTGGATGTTCTTGGTCTAAAATATTAATGATTTGAGGGTTTTTAGTTTTGAAATTGGAGACTGCTTCTTGATCTGGCAGCTCAGGAATACCTGCTAATTGTCCAATATTATTAGCAGAGAGAATAGAGCTACTTCGAATATGCTCTGGTAATTGATCGTATCCAATAGTGACTTGCATAACGGGTTGTACTATTGTCTGAACCGCATCTCCACTTGCCCGCACATAATATGCGCGTCCCATTCTTCCCATTAAATCTATTTTGTGTGGATCAATTCGGTTATTGTCGTCGATTACATCTTTTGAAATATGCATTTTTACAACATCGCAAATGATTAAATGTCCAGCACCACCTGCTCCTCCAAGCGTTATAATATCTCTAACTTTACACTCCATTTGGACAGGAGACTCTTTAATTCGAAATGGTTTTACTACATCTGATGGAATTGGAGTTAAGCCAGATTTTTCAAATTCGCTAATCTCAGTAGGGAATGAAATACTGGTTACCGCCATTTGACGAACAATATTATGACTGACGACATTGATGACAACTTCTTTGGTCTCTTCGATGTTATGTAAAGTATCTTTTGTAGTATTATCTACAACTCTACGATTGGAAGAAAAAACTAATATAGGGGGATTAGAGCTAAAAGCATTAAAAAAGCTATAAGGTGCAATATTAGGATGGCCTTCTTTGTCTATAGTACTTGCAAAAGCAATAGGCCTTGGAGCTACACTTCCCAACAAATATTGATGAAGATCTTTGGTTGGAATTTCTTTAGGATCAAATGATAGCATTGAGCAAAAGTTTAATAGTAGAGTTTGATTTAAATAGTGACACAATTTACAAACTTTATCGACTTGAACTTCAAGGAGATAAGGGCTTGTTTAAAATTAAGCCTTAAAAATTAAGTCACTAGTGATTAATAAGCGATATTTGTGGGCTTATTTGATTAAGAGCTGTTCTAATTTTTCAAGTTCTAAAACAACTTCAGGAGTTAAAATTTTAAAATATAATTATCATGAAGAAGATTATTCCTTGGCTTATTCCAATACTCGTAGTTGGTTTCTTAATAGGAAAATATATTTATAAGCAACCTAAATTTGTTAATGGGGAAACGATTCCAGAATTCGCATTAAATGAAAAGGAAAATATTTCAGACCTGCAAGGAAAATATGTATTGATTGACTTTTGGGGGAGTTGGTGTGGACCATGTATTGCAGAATTTGACGATGTACGGGCACTGTATAAAAAATATAATGGGAAACGATTTCAAGATGCAGACAATTTTGAGGTCGTAGGTGTAGCCGTAGAGGATAATGCTGGGCGATGGGAACGAGCGCTTAAAAAATACCAATTGAATTGGAAATATCAGGTACTGGACCTTTCTACTAGTCTAAGGTTTTTTAATGGGCCTATTGCTACACAATATGGTGTAAAAGAAGTCCCTACAAAATACCTTATAAGCCCTGAAGGAGTGATCATAGGCGTAAATTTACCTTTTGAAGAAATTGAAAAACGTCTTGACAGCAAACTGACAAAATGACTTTAATATTGGCATGGCAGAGTAATTGATGCAAAAAAATGAATCAACTTCTATAAAGGAAAAATTTAATGTTTAAAAAAATTAAAGACATAATGAGCAAGAAGGATAAGAACACTGACCAGCATGAACAAACTGATCAGAATAATGCTTCTGTTGCTGAGCAGCAAAACTCGGAAAACCAAGAGCAGATAGCAGAAAAAGAGCCTAAAAAAGAGAAAAAACGTACAAAAAAGCAATCTAAGGAAGAATCTTTTAAAAAGGAACTAGAAGAAAAAGATACTCAGATAGCTGAACTTAAAGATAAATACCTTCGATTGTTAGCTGAGTTTGAAAACCATAAAAAACGTACAGTAAAAGAGAAATTAGAACTCATGAAGTCTGCCGCACAGGACACAATGTCAGCATTGCTGCCTGTATTGGACGATTTTGACAGGGCTAAAAAGAATGCTGAAGATGAAAATAGTACGGAACCATTTAGTGAAGGTGTTTCCTTGGTTTATAATAAATTATATAACTCATTAAAGCAAAAGGGATTAGAACCAATGGTGTCTAATGAAGAAGTATTTGATCCCGAATTGCATGAGGCAATTACTGAAATCCCAGCTCCTTCAGAGGATATGAAAGGGAAGATTATTGATACTGTAGAAAAAGGTTATTTATTAAAAGATAAAATTATTCGACACGCAAAAGTTGTTGTTGGAAAATAGAAATTAAAGTTTTGGTCAATTAACAAAATTATGGCAAAAAGAGATTTTTACGAAATACTCGGCGTTGATAAAGGGGCAGATGAAAATACAATCAAGAAAGCGTATCGAAAGGTCGCTATGAAATATCATCCTGATCGAAATGAGGGAGATAAAGCCGCTGAAGAGAAATTTAAGGAAGCAGCTGAAGCTTATGAAGTTTTGAATGATGCGGATAAACGCGCTAGGTACGATCGCTTTGGTCATGCAGGCGTAAGTAATGGTGGTGGTGGCGGATTCCAAGGTGGAATGACTATGGATGATATCTTTTCTCAGTTTGGTGATATATTTGGTGATGGAGGGAGTCCTTTTGAATCCTTTTTTGGAGGCGGAAGAGGCGGTGGTTCTCGTACAAAATCTCGTGGGCAAAAAGGATCAAATCTTCGGATTAAAGTTGCTTTGACTTTAGAAGAAATAGAATCTGGCGTCACAAAAAAGATAAAAGTAAAGAAACGTATCAATTGTTCTACTTGTAAGGGAAGTGGTGCTAAGGATAGCAATTCAGTTTCTACTTGTGGTACTTGTCGTGGCTCTGGTTATGTCCGTCAGGTGAGAAGTACATTCCTTGGTCAAATGCAGACGACCACTGCTTGTCCTACCTGTCAAGGAGCAGGTGAAACAATAACTGCAAAGTGTGGTACTTGCCGAGGAGATGGGAACGTACAAGGAGCTGAAACGATTGAAATCGAAATCCCTGCCGGTGTGGAAGAAGGCATGCAGCTCTCGATGAGAGGTCGCGGAAACTCAGGTGCGAAAGGAGGACCATCTGGAGATTTACTGATAAACGTGGAAGAGAAAAAACATGATTACCTTCAGAGAGAAGGAATGAATGTGATCTACGAATTATTCCTAAATTTTGCTGATGCTGCTCTGGGGACTTCTGTAGAGGTTCCAGTGATAAATGGAAAGGTTAAAGTTAAGGTTCCTCCAGGTACACAAAGTGGAAAGATGTTCCGATTGAAAGGCAAAGGTTTACCTGCAATCCAAAGTTATGGTAAAGGTGACCAACTCATTCATGTCAATATCTGGACGCCAAAGAAATTAAACGATGATGAAAAAGCGCTTTTGGAAAAACTTCGGGATATGCCCAATTTTACGCCTCGACCAGGCAAGGAAGACAAAGGTTTTTTCGATAAAATGAAAGATTTCTTTAATTAATCAGGAAATTTCCACCAAACGAATTTCATTTAGAATCGTCCAAAATTCATAGAAATTTTAGAATAAGATTCTTTTTAAAGCGTTGAAGAATTGTCAACTATTATCGGTCATTAGGACGAAATCGCCTAATGACCGATAATAGTTAATATAAATCTTGAAAGAAAATTTGTGGACTAAATCACCTTAGATGAAAGACCCGCTTAAATATTTACTGATATTGGCTGCTGTTTTTGTTTTTGGCTGTAATCCAGATTATATAATGGATCAGACCTATGATATTAAAGAAACAGGATGGACTTATGATAATCCCCTCAATTTTGAAGTTGATATTAAGGATTCTCTCAAAATTTATAATCTGTATTTAGATATAGAGCACTCTACGGAGTATCCCAATCAGAACATGTACGTGATGATTCATACAGCCTTTCCTTCTGGAAAAAAAATCAGTGAAAAAGTCTCTTTAGAAATGGCCAATAAAGCAGGTGTTTGGTATGGAGACTGCGATAGTGAATGGTGCAAACTTAGAGTAGTTATCCAAGAAGGCGCTTTTTTTAATGCACTTGGCAAACATACCTTTACGATCGAACAATATATGAGAATTGATCCTTTGCCAGAAGTGAAAAGTATTTCTTTTAAAATTGAAAATACAGGACAGGCTAGGAATTGATTACCTGATTTTGTGTAATTTAAATAATAAAATACACCTTTCGGGGTATAGCTTGCATCTAATAAATAGTATAAATTTGTACCAATCTTACAATTTAACAAAATAAAATACTCTCCTCTTATTTCCATTTTAAGCCTCCCATAAGCGAATTTTTAAGCGAAATTTAACACACACCCCTCACCAAAACTTACATCACATGCTTATTTGGAAACGTATTTTATGCGGCGCTATTCTTATGTGCCTACTACAATCAGGATTTTCTCAAAATTATGTTCTTCAAAAATTAGGAAAAGCAATTAGTTCTCCTCGATATGATGAGATTGCACCTTGTGTGAGTCGAGATGGAAAGACTTTGTATTTTACCCGAATTGCATATCCTAAGTTTGAAAAAACTTTATTAGAAAAAGGAAACGATATAGAAAAGACGATGGATGATAAAGCATATATGAATCGTCTTTCTGAAATATATACGATCTTAGATGGTAAACCTGTTCATAATCCCGTCTCTTCTAGTTTCAATCAAGACATCTGGGTAGCTCATTCTGTAAGCAATGAGTTTGATCTTTTAGAACATCCTTCTTATCCTTTAAATAATGCACTACCTAATAGTGTGAGTGCTTTGACAGCAAATGATGAACTAATTATTCTGAATCAATTTGCGCCGAATGGTGGAATGCAAAAAGGATTTTCTAAAGTTTCAAAATCTAGTAAAGGCGAATGGCAGTTTCCACAAGCAGTTGGAATTGATAAATACCACAATTCGGGTGCTGATGTAAACCTCACAGTAAGTAGTGACGGTAAAGTGATGGTAATGGCAATGGAAAGAGAAGATAGCTATGGCAGTACAGACCTTTATATCAGCTACCTTAAAGAGGATGGAAACTGGACTTATCCTCAAAATTTAGGCCCTACAGTAAATACAGCGCAAAGAGAATCCGCTCCTCATTTATCAGAAGATATGCTCTCATTGTATTATGCTTCTGATAGACATAGTCCAGGAGACGGTAATGATATTTATGTTCAGACCCGATTGGACGAGGAGTGGAAACAATGGTGGAAGGCCAAACGTTTTCCTGCTCCTATTAATTCTGAGGGAGAAGACAGTCATCCTTATTTTAATGAAGCTACTGGGTATTTATATTTCACATCTGATCGAAATGGTACTAGTGATATTTTTAGAATTCAAGTTGCTGCACCAAAAGTGAAAAAGATATTGGCTAGTACTCCTAACTTTGTTGATCTTTCTGTTGGAGGTTCAATAGAGATTAATAAAATATTTTTTCAACAATCTACTTCTATAGTATTAGAAAAATCTAAACGTCAGCTTCACAAACTCTATATGGTGATGAAGAGAAGCCCTAGTCTGAAAATCAAAATCAGTGGACATACTGATAATATTGGGGATAAAGAATTATTGTTTCAATTGTCAGAAGAAAGAGCAGAGGCAATCAAAAATTATTTGGTCAATAAAAAAGGAATCCATGCTTCTAGAATTGAAGTGTATGGTTATGGTGGCACAGAACCATTAAATGATAATTCTACTGAAGCACTGAGAAGCCGAAATCGCCGAGTGGAAATAGAAGTAATAAGCAATGATGTCGTCGTGTTTAATGGTACGAAATGATAATTCTCGATACACTTTAAAATACTTATAAAGAATTTTGTTATGTATAATTAATGGATAATTTTTGAATTCTGGCACAATTGTGCCAGAATTTTTTTCCCTCCTAAAATTTCATCAATCCATTATACGCTTAGAAAAAAGATTTTAATTCACTTGCTCCCCCTCGAAAAACAACACAATGAAAACATGGAAATACATTTTCTGTGCAGGGGTTTTTATATTTTCTTTTCATAAACTTCAGGCTCAGGAATATGTCTTGCAGAAACTAAATGGATTTATTAGTTCGAAAAAATATCATGAAATTGCCCCTTGCGTAAGTAGGGATGGGAAGACTTTATACTTTACTCGTCTAGCATTTCCAAAATTTGAAAAAACATTAGTTGAGTCTGGAATCAATTTGAGTGATACCTTATCTACAGAAATGTATTTTGATCATTTATCAAATATATATTCTATCCTTGCAGGAAGACCCATCGTTGATCCGATCAATTCCGAGTTTAATCAGGATATCTGGATTGCTCATTCTGTTGACAATGAATTTGATCTTTTAGAGCATCCAACTTATCCGTTAAATAATGCATTGCCAAATAGTGTATGTGCATTGACTCCTGAAGATGACCCAATCATACTTAATCAATTTGCTCCAAATGGGGGAATGCAAAAAGGATTTTCTAAAGTCAAAAAATCAAAAGATGGTGTTTGGAATTTTCCAACGCCTGTAGGAGTAGATCGTTATCATAATTCTGGCGCAGATGTTAATTTATCTGTTAGTAGTGATGGTAAGGTTATGATTATGTCCATGGAACGAGAAGATAGTTATGGTAAAGCAGATTTATATATCAGTCATTTGAAACCTGATGGAACTTGGACTTATCCTCAAAATTTAGGTCGCGGAGTAAATTCTCCATTTAGAGAATCTGCACCTCATCTATCTAATGACATGAAAACCTTGTACTTCTCGTCTGATCGAAGCTATCCAGGACGAGGCTGTGATATATATATGCAAGAAAGACAAAGCGATGAGTGGGGTAAATGGAGTAGCCCTAGAAAATTTCGTTCACCAATCAATTCTGATGGAGATGATAGCCATCCTTATTTCAATGAAGCTACAGGATATTTGTTTTTCACTTCAGATAGAGATGGAACATTTGATATTTTCAGGATTCAAATTAAAGAACCTAAAAAACAGGTAGCTTCTGAAGAACAAAAAATACTTGTAAAAAAAGAAAAAGAAAGTTCATTTACAGTAGGCTCAAAAATTGAATTTTCGAATATATATTTCACTCAAGCTAAGGCTGAGATACTTGCTAAGTCATACCCTGATTTACATAAACTATCTGTTGTTTTAAAAAATAATCCTAACCTGATTATCAGAATTGCTGGCCATACGGATAATGTTGGAGATAAAGATTTATTAATGAAATTATCCTTAGAAAGAGCAAGAGCAATTAAAGGCTTTTTGGTGAAGAAAAAGAAGGTTGATCCTGCTCGAATTAAGATTATTGGTTACGGTGGATCAAAACCATTAAATGATAATTCATCGGAAAGATTACGAAAATATAATCGTCGTGTAGAAATAGAAGTGATTAAAAATAACAAAGTTGTTTCTACTAGTTTTGACGAGAAATAAGAAATATTGGTTGCCATATTTCCTAAAATGGATACGGAGTGATTTGGATCTTTCCAAAAGGCTTCGATCAAAACAAACCGCAATGAAGCAGGTATAAAACTTCAAATACTTTTCAATAGCGGTATAAAAACCAAAACTTCGCAATCCTATTTTTGCTACGTGCAGAAATAGGATTTTTTTATCCATTATGTTTTCTTTGTGATTAAAATGTAAAATGACTAAACGAAAGACCTATCAACTCAAAGCTGGAAGTATTAAAAACTTAAAGATTGTTGAAGACATGCTTCGGAAACCTGAAGCGAATGAAGTGACAATTGAAGTAAAATCAATTGGGCTTAACTTTGCTGACCTCTTTGCGATTTGGGGATTGTATAGCGCAACACCCGAAGGTGTTTTTACGCCTGGATTAGAATATTCCGGGGTCGTTTCAAGTATTGGAAAGCAGGTACAGCATGTCAAGATTGGAGACCGGATTATGGGGGTAACTCGTTTTGGCGCTTATACTACTCACCTCAATATTGATGCTCGATATGCGATTCCATTGCGAGATGATTGGAGCTTTCAGGAAGGAGCAGCCTATCTTGTTCAGATGCTGACAGCTTATTATGGTTTAGTCTATCTTGGTGCTATTCAAAAGAATAGTACAGTCCTTATTCACTCTGCGGCTGGAGGTGTAGGGATATGGGCTAACCGGATTTCAAAACAATTTGATGCTTACACTATTGGATCCGTTGGACGTAAGGCAAAAGTTGATTTTTTAAAAAAAGAAGGTTATGATCAGGTAATAGTCAGGGGAGATGATTTTGCTAATAGATTAAAACAAAGTCTCGGTGATAGGGATTTGAATCTAGTCATGGAATGTATTGGAGGGAAAATCTTTAAGGCTGGTTATGATCAAATGGCTGAGATGGGACGGATGATCGTTTATGGTTCTGCTCGATATGCTTCTTCTGGAAATCGACCTAATTACCCAAAAATGTTGTACCAGTTTTTAAGTCGACCTAAAATTGATCCTCAAAAAATGATAGAGGAAAATAAAGCAATCCTTGGGTTTAATCTTATCTGGCTATATGAAAAGGTAGATTTGATGCATCAAATTTTAGATGAAGTGAGCGAACTTGATTTAGGGAAGCCACATATTGGACATGAATTCCCCTTTGAAAACTTAATAGATGCAATGAAACTTTTTCAGACTGGGAAAACCATTGGGAAAGTGGTCGTGAATGTATAGTAAGGAATCTTTGTATTTGTATATAAGATTAATTCTTGTTATCCCTATTCACTTGATACAATATACCTAAATCAAATGGTGACCAAAGGGAGGTTTTGATTTCTGAGACTTTTAAAGCCTCATTAACCCATTCATTGCAAGTCTTAATACAGTTGTAGCTTCCGGTTGCTTCATAGAAATCATCTTGTTTTGAATAGCCTTTTCCTTTTATTTCAATAGGTTTGAGGTATTCATCAACTTGAAAAGAATGCTCAATAAAGGCAACTAGTTTCTTGAGTTGTGTTTCGCAGATGTCAATTTTGACGAAATCATTTCTTTTTTTATCTAGTCTTGTTATATGCATAACCGTCTCACTCTTTAAGAACATGGCATTAAGAACCGTTCCGAATTTAAGATCAGCCCATTCAGGAGTATTTAGATAAAAACCTTTATCTCCCCAACCAAAAGCGATATAGTTTGAAGTATTGAAATCTTTTAATTGACTAAAAAAATCGGTATTGATTTGGCTTTTTTCTAATACAATATCTAAATGAACACCATTGGTAATTAAATAGATTGATTGTTTCTGAGTACAGGTTATTTTTTTTGGATTGGTACTCCATATAGATAAAATAAAAGCAAACAATAAATAGATAAGAACAGAACCAATGATAAGTGCTAAACATCTTTTTAAGTAGGTGAATATCTTTTTCAAGGTTTTTTTATTTAATTAATTCCTTTAAAATATATTCGTGCATAATTCTTTCAGGCTGAAACCCTTTATTATTTCTATAATTTCCGGACGTAATAACTGCTACTAGATCATACTCTGGAATAATAAATAAATATTGGCCCCCTGAACCTCTTGCCTCAATCGAATGAATATTTTTATTATTAAGGTTATAAGTCTTATGCCAAAATAAATAGCCGTACTGATTCTTATTTATCGTATTTTCCAAAACAACATGTTTATCCATTGATTGATTTATCCATTCTTCTGGAATGATCTGCTCTCCTTCCCAATTTCCTTTATTTAAATACAGTTGGCCAAATTTCATTAAGTCTCTAGGTGTAAAATACCATCCGCCTCCCAAGTATGGTTCTGATTTATTATTAGTTTGAATTCTATAATTTAAAATCCCCAAAGGTTGAAATAATGATTTATGAATAAAAAATGCTAAGTCTTCTTCCAGTTGATTAGATAATATTGGTGATAATAAGTGAGGACTTCCGGAGCCATAATTAGCAATTTTTCCAACTTGATTAATCATTGGGGAGGAAAGAATATGCTTTGTCCAGTCAGCTTGGTTTTGGTAGGCGCCTTCATTTGCGTATGACATTCTATTGAGACCGAAATCTATGGCATCTAATCCAGAACTCATTGTAAGCAGGTGATGTAAGGTGATAGAATCTTTCCCATTCGACCAGTTTATATCAGGATAGATAGTTTCAAAAAAGTCTATTATTGGAGTCTTTTCATCTTTGAGGATATTTTTTGAAATAGCAATGCCTATCAGAGCAGAAGCAAAACTTTTGGATAAGGAGCGGGTATCGTGAGGTAGGTTTGCTGAAAAACCATCAAAATAATGTTCGAAAATCATTTCTCCCTTTTGTGAAATCAATACGGAATGTGTTCCTTCTAAAGTGTCATTCACAACATCTTGTAACAATCTGGAAAATTTATTATTTGATAAGCGGAGAGAATTTGGGTTTTTATTTTCTAAACTAGGTACGCCAATTTCCCATTGATCATAAGGAAGCGGGCTAAGTTCAATCACCGTTGATTCATTTAAAAAATTAAAGATCAAATCAATTCTTCCTTCTTTTAAAATTCCTTTAAACTTAATATTGGAACGAATATCTATGAATTCAAATTCGGTTTTTTTATTAGAAAATTCCTGCCCGAACATGGAATGAAAGGTAGGCTCCTTAAAAAATGTAGAAGCACCATAATTTCCATTATTAAAGCTATCGAGGGATAAGTAAAACGTAGGAATGATATTTTCCGAAATTAATAAATTCCATGAACCACTCCATATATCAGGCTGTACTTTGTCTAAATGGATATAAGAAAGATGATTCCCTGTTTGAATAAATACTATAGGCCGCTCATCTGTGATCTCAATACTTACATCTAATTGATTATTTGATCTTCCTTTGAGGTAATTATTATTATCCCTGGATAGTAAAATAGTGCTAATAGTATCAGGGCCAATGAAATCAATCTTGAATTGTTCTTGCTTGTCTTCTCTTAGTTCAATCGTAAAATTAAATGCATTAGGTTCATTCATTTTTCCTGCCCATCCTCCTATATAAGGATCAAGCGGATTTTGACTAAGGCAATAAATCCAGAAATGAATAAATAGGAATAGGATGGTGCTTTTTTTCATGATTTTCTTCAATCTATAAAATGCTATAGTCGCTCTTCTACAGACCTTATATTCTAGAGAACCCTCGTCTTTAGAAAACCAAAGGGCGATCACAAAACCAACAAGCCCGAAAAAGCTAATATAATACCCCTCCGCTTAAAATTTCAAGTGCTTAATAGTTTGAGTACCGTTGATCAGCTGCTTCAATGAAGCAATTCCAATTTTTAGATGCAAATCTGCAAACTGTTCAGTGACTGCTTTATCGCTAGCTTCCGTTTTTACACCTTCTGGAACCATTGGCAGATCAGACACTAAGAGTAGTGCTCCTGCGGGGATATAATTTTTAAAAGCTGCGACAAAAATAGTAGCGGTTTCCATATCTACAGCAATTGGACGAAGTGATTTTAAGTACTTCTTAAAATCCTTTCTATGCTCCCAGACACGTTTGTTAGTTGTATAAATTGTTCCCGTCCAATAGTCTCGATTATATTCACGAATTGTAGTTGAAATTGCTTTCTGAAGAGCAAAAGCAGGTAGTGCAGGTACTTCGGGTGGTAAATAATCATTGGAAGTTCCTTCTCCTCTGATAGCAGCAATAGGTAAGATTAAATCCCCAACTTTATTTTTTTTACTTTTTATACCACCACATTTTCCTAAAAACAGGCAGGCTTTAGGCATAACTGCTGTCAATAAATCGACTATAGTTCCTGCATTTGGACTCCCCATACCAAAGTTGATAATTGTAATATTTTCAGCGGTGGCTGCAAGCATTGAGCGACCTTCTCCTGTAACCTCGACTCCATGCCACTCTGCAAATTTATAGACGTATTTGCTGAAATTCACCAAGATGATATAATCACCGAAATCCTCCAATGCTGTTCCAGTATATCTGGGTAACCAGTTCGTGACTATTTCTTTTTTCGTTTTCATAAGGTATGAGTTAAATAGCACATAAAAGGTAAGCGAAAGAGGGCTTTGTGCATTTACCACTCTAGTGAAACCTTGGACTTCACTTAACTCACCTATGAATTATCTCGTTAAATACATTGACCTGTTTCGTTCCAACTCTCTAAAGAAAGGATCTGTTGTATCCTTAATAAAACGAATCGATTCACCAGTTGATTTCATTTCAGGACCTAAATTTTTATCCACATTCGGAAATTTATCAAATGAGAAAACTGGTACTTTTATCGCATAACCTTCTAACTTCTTTACAATATTAAAATCTTTTAGTTTATGCGTACCTATCATTACTTGTGTTGCAATTTTTAAATATGGAACTTGGTAGGCCTTCGCAATAAAAGGAGTCGTCCTCGAAGCTCTTGGATTAGCTTCGATGACATAGACCTTATCTTCTTTAATAGCGAATTGAATATTTATTAAACCCTTGATTTCTAATGCAAAGGCTAGTTTTCTCGTGTACTCAATCATGGTGTCCATGACTTCTTGAGACAAGCTATAAGGCGGTAATACCGCAGAGCTATCACCAGAGTGAATTCCAGCTGGTTCGATGTGCTCCATTATTCCCATGATATGTACGTCCTCTCCGTCACAGATCGCATCAATCTCTGCTTCCTGCGCACGCTCAAGAAACTGATCAATGAGTACTTTATTATCTGGCATATGTTTGAAGATACTCAACACATGTCGTTCTAATTCTTCATCATTAATTACAATACGCATTCGTTGACCTCCAAGTACATAAGAAGGTCGAACTAATACCGGATAACTAACTCTCTTTGCTATAGCTAATGCTTCATCAGTATCATCTGCAACACCATACTCAGGATAAGGAATATTTAGTTCTTTTAATAAGTCTGAAAACCGACCACGATCTTCAGCTAAATCCAATGCATTAAAACTAGATCCAATAATCTTGATGCCATTTTTATGAAATTGCTCTGCTAACTTCAATGCGGTTTGACCGCCCAATTGAACAATTACGCCTTCTGGTTTCTCAAGATCTAAAATTTCTTTGATGTGTTCCCAGTAAACGGGCTCAAAATATAACTTGTCCGCAATATCAAAATCCGTAGATACAGTCTCTGGATTACAATTGATCATGATAGATTCATAACCCGCATCTTTAATGGCTAATAGTCCATGGACACAACAATAATCAAATTCAATCCCTTGCCCAATTCTATTTGGACCAGAGCCAAGAACAACAATTTTCTTTTTATCGGATGGAATACTTTCGTTTTCTGAGTCAAAAGTAGAATAATAATAAGGGGTTTGTGCTTCAAATTCAGCAGCACAAGTATCCACTACTTTATAAGTTCTTCGAATATTTAATTTGTTTCGTTGACGTGTTACTTCTTTCTCATTAATTCGCAATAACCACGCAATTTGAGCATCAGAGTAACCAACTTCTTTTAATTCTCTAAAGAATTCTTCCGGAATATCTTCTGCTACATTAAACCTCAAAAGTTTCTCTTCCATTTTTACCAAGCGTTTGATTTGCTTGATAAACCATGGATCGATCAGGGTCAGCTTATAAACCGTTTTTTCAGGAACGCCTAATCGAAGTGCATCCTTCAAACGATAAATACGATCATCACTGACTTGCTCTAGCCGATCTAAAATATCTGAAGTTCGAATCCATTCTTTTTTGTCTGCGCCCAACCCAGTCCTATTATTCTCTTGCGATTGACATGCTTTTTGTAATGCTTCGAGAAAAGTTCTACCAATAGCCATTACTTCCCCAACGGATTTCATTTGAAGTCCAAGGCGATGATCCGCGCCATGAAATTTTGCAAAATTCCATCTAGGCATCTTTACAATTACATAGTCTAAAGTAGGTTCAAAATATGCGGAAGTTGTTTTAGTAATCTGATTTTTTAATTCATCTAAAGTATATCCGATAGCTAGTTTAGCAGCAATTTTTGCGATTGGATACCCTGTTGCTTTACTCGCTAAAGCAGAAGAACGAGAAACCCTCGGGTTGATTTCTATTACGATTAGTTTTTCAGTCTCAGGATCTTGAGCAAATTGGATATTACAACCTCCTGCAAAGTTTCCAAGAGAGCGCATCGCTTGAACAGCTTCATTACGCATTTGTTGGTAGGCGGTGTCTGACAATGTCATCGCTGGAGCAACGGTAATACTATCTCCAGTATGAATACCCATCGGGTCAAGATTCTCAACAGTACAAATGATGACTACATTATCATTGGAGTCTCGAAGTAATTCAAGTTCAAATTCTTTCCAACCCAATACGGCCCTTTCTACTAAAACTTCATGAGTAGGAGACATATCCAAACCTCTTCGTAAGGCTGCGTCAAATTCTTCTTCTTTATGGACAAAGCCTCCTCCTGTACCTGCAAGGGTATAAGAAGGTCTTATTACTAATGGGAAACCGATTTTTTGAGCAGCGTCCTTTCCTTCTAAAAAAGAATTGGCTATATAGGACGGCGCCACACTTAAGCCCAGTTCAACCATATGTTTTCGAAAAGCTTCACGATTTTCGGTCAACTCGATGGCCTCCAAATCAACTCCAATCAAACGAACATTATACTTATCCCAGACGCCTTGCTTGCCTGCTTCAATAGCAAGATTCAATGCAGTTTGTCCTCCCATTGTTGAGAGTACAGCATCAATCTGGCGTTCTTCCAATATCTGAATGATACTTTCTACAGTAAGGGGGAGGAGATAAATGTTATCGGCTGTTACGGGATCAGTCATGATCGTAGCCGGATTAGAATTAATAAGGGATACTTCGATTCCTTCTTCTCTAAGGGAACGCGAAGCCTGTGTACCTGAATAATCAAATTCACAAGCTTGTCCGATGATAATAGGCCCACTACCTATAATAAGTATGGACTTTATCGAATGATCTTTTGGCATGTAAATGCAGCTTTAAATAAAATCAAAAAAACTTAGCCTTTAAAATTTAGAACCTGGTCAATCTACTTTGGACAGGATATTAAGATTAAGTATTTTTTGAGCAGTTTTAAAATTCGTTAATTTTGGCTGCAAAGATAATTGATGATACGGATAAATTAGTTAATAAGACTAGGTTTTTTACAGAATAAACTTTGGACAGGTTCTGGACTTGTTCAAAAATGGCTACTAGCATCGAGAAACAGATATTTTAATTCAAGATGAAGCTTTGAAATTACTGCGAAGTAGGACTATACATGGCAATCGCAAGATTCTAATCAGGATCGTTTCACATGTGATCGGGCTAGGTCCATGTGATCGGCTACGCCTTGTGAGGTCGCTTCAGGGCGATTTCACAAGGCGTAGCCGATCACCATATCACAAGTGTAGCGATCACCAGCCAATAATTCAAGGTTTGAAACCAATCTTGCAATTGCCATGTAGGGCTATAAATTCTATTCTACTATGTCAACAGATATTTTATTAGAATAAAACTCCATTTCAGAAATTTTAGCGAAATTAGTTTCTTGGGACTCAATGACTTGTTTTTTGACAATCATTAGTTTTCCTTCTCCAAGAGAAAGGTCAGTGATTTTCTCATTTGGAATAAAGACCTCTGTCCTATCAGTTGGTCCGCTTATTTGAATAGGGAAAGCTTTTTTATCCTGATCAGTAAAGAGTAGTATTAGTTCTTGATTATCTGTCAGTGGATCTCCTTTCCAAACTAAAGTAGTACCAGCTTTTTTACTAATAGATCCTTCTTTGATTAAAAAGTCAGTGATCGGGCTCATGTCCAAGAAATGACTAAACTGACCTAATTCTTCATCCTTATATTTGAACTCATATTGCTTACGATAAGGGCCATTTTTTCTGTAAGCATATCGTAAACCATAGTTTTTTCCTAAGTTTTGAGCTTCCATTGGCGTGTTTTCGAAAATTACATTTGCCAGGACGATTGATCTTGCTTTAGATAATGTATCCCCTTCTTTAAAATAAGCTTCTGCTTTTAATTCTTTTTCTGTCTGTAGATACCTGACATAATACTTTGCAAAAATATGTTTAGTACTTGCAGACGATTCAGCTTTTGAATCTGCTTGACAATTGAAAATTGAAAAAATAATAATTGATGCAATCGTATAGCTAACTAATTTCATATGATTTTTACGTAAATGTTTTCAATGAATCTTTTTACTTATAGATTCCAAATATAAAGATAGTGTGGCTTAAATTTGAGTCTTAATTAATGAATTTAATAGATATACCTTTACTACAAATAATATCATATGAAAAAAGCTCTAATTACGGATGGAGTAGACCCCTTATTGATTAAAGGCTTGGAAGGGCTGGGATTCGATTGTGATTATCACCCCAAGATTAGTTTAGCACAGACAACAAGTATGATTGAGCCATACGAAGGTTTGATTATCAATAGTAAAATAAAAGTCGACAAGCATTTTTTGGACAAAGCAAAACATTTGAAATTTATTGGAAGACTAGGATCGGGGATGGAGATTATTGATCAAAATTATGCTGCGCAAAAGGGGGTCGCTGTATTTAGTGCGCCTGAAGGCAATTGTAACGCTGTTGCAGAACATGCACTTGGAATGCTCTTAGCGCTTGCAAACAATATGCTTCGTAGTGATAGGCAATTAAGGAATATGGAATGGAATAGAGAACAAAACCGAGGTGTTGAAATAATGGGTAAAACCATTGGGATCATTGGTTTTGGGCATACGGGAAGTGCTTTCGCTCAAAAACTTTCTGGTATGGGGATGACCATTTTAGCTTATGATAAGTATAAGGAGAACTATACCGATGCTTATTCATATGTTATCGAATCTGATATGGATCGAATTTTTCGTGAAGCAGATATAATTAGCTTCCATTTGCCATTAACAAAAGAGGTTATTCATTTGGTTGAAGGTGATTTTATCCGAAAATGTAAAGACGGAGTTATTTTAATCAATACTTCAAGAGGAAAAGTAATAAAAACAGAATCATTGATTGAAGGTCTGGAATCTGGAAATATAGGAGGAGCTTGTCTAGATGTTTTTGAAAATGAAAAACCACTTACTTTTTCAAAAGAAGAGTCAACCTTATATCAGCGATTATATACTTTTGATCAAGTTGTACTATCACCGCATGTAGCGGGTTGGACAATTGAATCCAAACGTCGTTTAGCTGCTATTCTCTTAGATAAGATTTCGACCTTTTTGTTGAATCAGTATTGAATTTATGTATATTTGTCCTTGCAAGGACGAATAAGAACAATTGTTCTTATTTCCTCTTTTAACCGATCACAAAGCTAATCCAATAATCGTTACTGTAATAATTTTCTGAATTCGAGTAGTAGTATTTTGGTTTTTGAAACCTGACTTATTCTATTTAAAAGGGATTTTATCACAAACATTTATGCTTAACTTGTGCTTCGAAGTGATGATAAGCAAGTTGATTGTTTTTTCAAATTATTTTATGGCTGAAAAATTAGGGAAAATATCAATAAGTCATTTCTTAAACCACCGTTGAATATCACAGACGAACTAACTCTATGCTTATTGCCAATGATTTTGAATGTCAATTTATAGACATGCAGACCTTTATTTTCTTTGAAAAGAAGGTTAATTTTCTTAACATTGTGCGTTATTCTTAATTCTATTGACCTAGTCAATTTTTGAGTTGTTTAAAAAATGTATCCAATTATAAAAATGACTCGTTTTTTAAATGATATTTAATATTCAAAAACAAGATTATATGACACGTATTTTACTACTCTCACTAAGCTTTTTGCTGTTTAGTGTTCTAGCTGTCTCACAGACTTCTATTTATGGTAAAGTTACCGATGAGACGACGGGCGAAGAACTTATCTACGCCAATATCGTTCTTGAAAAAAATGGAGTTTATGCAACAGGAGCATCAACAGATTTTGATGGAAATTACAGTATTCCTACTGACCCAGGAACTTATGATGTAAAGGTTTCTTATACCGGATATTCTGATGTAGTTATTACAGGAGTGCTTGTTAAAGCAGGTCAAGGAACTAAATTAGACATTAAAATTTCTGAAGGGGTTACTTTAGATGATCTTGATATTGTCGTAAGAGGTTATAAAGTTCCTCTGATAGAACAAGACAATACCACTCAGGGAGGAACCCTGACTAGCGAACAAATAAGAAATTTACCAACCAAAAACATTGCTGCACTTGCCGCAATAACTGCTGGTGTTTCATCTGTTGATGAAGGAGATGCGGTAACCATTCGTGGTTCGCGTGATAATGCAACAGATTATTATATTGATGGAATTCGAGTAAGTGGGAATAACTTAATACCCCAGTCTGAAATTGATCAATTACAGGTTATTACTGGTGGTATAGAAGCTCAATATGGTGATGTGACAGGAGGTATTATCTCCATAACAACTAAAGGACCTTCTGCAAAATTTGGAGGAGCGGCGGAAATTGAAACCTCAGAAGGTTTAGATCCATATGGCCACCGACTTGCAGCTTTGAGCCTCAGTGGACCCATCCTTAAAAACAAAGCAGGAGAATCTATCATAGGTTTTCGTTTAGCAGGTCAATACTGGGATAGAAAGGATGATGATCCACCTGCAACAGACATTTATGTTGTGAAAGAGGATAAAATGGCTGAATTAGCTGCTAATCCTGTAACCCTTATTGGTACTTCAAAACTAGTATCTGCTGAGTTCTTGACAAATGACGATGTAGAGGTTATGGATTATAAACCTAATGAAAGGAATACACAATACAATATTACAGGTAAAATTGATGCGCGATTGAGCAAAGCTATTGATATTACCTTTACGGGATCTTATAACCATACTGATGACCAGCTTACACCGGGTACAGGTGTAGGTAACAATAGCTGGAGATTGATGAATTCTCATAATAATCCAACAGATAAGGATACAAGGTATAGAGGGAACTTCCGCTTCCGTCATAGATTTGGAGGTGGAGCTACTGCGGTAACTGATGATGCAGAAGGCGATGCGAAAAAAAGTTCAGTGATAAGAAATGCACAGTACACTATTCAAGTGGGTTATGAAAAAACAATACAAGACAGAACTGACCCTACACATGGTAGGGATTATTTTAATTATGGTCACATAGGGACTTTTGATCGAGAGGTGGTACCTGTAACCACCGGTAGGAGTATGTGGACTGGAGCTGTATTTCCTTTTCCTGGTGCAACGGAAGGTATTGCTCAAGGAGGTTATAATGATATCTTAACAGGATTTACGCCTGGAACGACTAACCCCGGACTTAATGCATACAATAGTGTAGTAAGTGATTTTACAAATGAACTTGACTTTGTTGTACTTAATGGGCAATTCCAAAATGATGTAGGAAATGCTTGGGATATGTGGACAAATGTTAATCAAGTCTTTAATTTTGCTAGAAAAATCGATAATGACTTATATACGTTTAATGCTAGTAGTTCTTTTGATTTCCTTCCTGGAGGATCAGAAAAAGGACGGCATTCTATTCGTTTTGGTATCATTTACGAACAGCGATTTAATCGTCTACATGAGCTATCTCCATTTGCATTATGGCGAGTAGCAAGACAACAAGTCAATCGACAAATATTAGGTATAGACACAACGGACATCATAGGAAGTTATATTCCTGAAGCTCCATTTGCAGCTGCTGTTTTGGCGCTTACAGGACAAGAGGAAATTCCTTTATTTAATACATTCCTTGATTTAGGATCTGTATCTGGCAACTATTTTTGGCAAAGAGCGAGAGAGATTACAGGTCAAACAAATCATGAATTTGTTAATGTAGATGCAATAGATCCAAGTCAACTTTCTTTGGATATGTTTTCTGCTCAAGAATTAAATGATGCAAACTCCTTGATTGATCTAAATTATTATGGTTATGATTACACGGGTAATAAATTAGGGAATGATGTGACTTTCGATGATTTCTTTACCACGAGAGATGCCAATGGAATTCGAACATTCCCTGTAGCTGCTCAACAACCAATCTATGCAGCCGCATTTATTCAAGATAAATTTACATTCAAAGATATCATCTTTAGAGTTGGCTTACGGGTAGATCAATATGATGCTAATACAAAAGTGCTAAAAGATGCACGATCTTTATATGAAATTCAAACAGCAGATGAATTCTTTAATGGAGCAGTTCCAACTGGTGTAGAGAGTGATTATCTTGTTTATAAAGAAAGCGTAGATTCAGATGCTGTTAAAGCATATCGTCGTGGTGATCAATGGTATTTTGGAGATGGAACACCTGCTAATGATGGGAACGTTATATTTGGAACTAGTCCAACTTTTCCAGCTTTTAAAACAGAATCGCCAGATATCAGATCAGAAGATTTTGATGTGAATTCTTCTTTTGAAGATTACACACCACAAATTAACTGGATGCCTCGTTTAGCTTTTTCATTTCCAATTTCTGATGATGCTAACTTCTTTGCACATTATGATATTTTAGTACAACGGCCTTCATCTAATTCATTGGCTACTGCGCTGGACTTTTATTACTTTAATGATCGCCCTAATATTAATAATCCAAATTTAAGACCTGAGCGAACCGTTGATTATGAAGTTGGATTCCAACAAAAATTATCAAATTCTTCTGCTATCAAAATCGCAGCATATTATAGAGAACTGAGAGATATGATTCAAGCAAGAACTTATCTATATGTTCCTACGGTAAACCAGTATGAAACTTCTGACAATCAGGATTTTGGTACGGTAAAGGGTTTTACCTTCCAATATGATTTGAGAAGAACGAATAACATTACGGCTACAGTAAATTATACACTTCAGTTTGCAGACGGTACAGGTTCAGATGCCAACTCTTCTAGAGGTTCTTCTAATAGAGGTAATATTAGAACATTATTTCCTTTGAATTTTGATGAAAGACATAGAATAACAACATCTATTGATTATCGATATGGCTCTGGAAAAGTGTATAATGGGCCACAATTATTTGGAAAAGACATTTTTGCAAATGCTGGTTTAAACCTTCAAGCTACTACTGTTTCAGGACGACCGTATACAGCGACTTCATTAGCAACACGATTTGGAGGTTCAGGTACTGAAGGTCAGATCAATGGATCACGTCTTCCTTGGAATTTTACTTTGAACTTAAGAGTAGACAAATCATTTCAATTGTCTAAACCAGATTCGAAAAGAAATTTAGGACTTAATATATACTTAAGGGTACAAAATTTATTGGATCAGCGGAATGTATTAAGAGTATACTCTGCTTCAGGAGCAGCTAATGATGATGCATTTTTAGCTTCTCCAAATGGAGAAGAAGCTACAGCTGCTATTACGAGCAATCAAATTCAATCATTTTTAGCTTCTTATCAATGGAGATTATTGAACTCTGATTTTTATAGTCTTCCAAGAAGAATCTTTTTAGGAGCAGAATTTACATTCTAAATTAAATAGCAATTTTTTTAATAGCATAAAAGATAATTGATCATGCGTTACTTAAAATATTTTATGGTTTGTGTGCTTAGTCTGGGTTTTACTCAGGTTGTCAATGCACATATTAATTCAGATGATAAAGGAGCACCAGCCTCAGATACCAATCAAAATGCCGCTTCGTATCGGACAGATTGTACTGGAGCTACAGCTCAGATAGATCTGGAAATAAATAATGTACGAGCACGTCTCTTAGTAGGTGGAGACATTTGGTGGGATGGCAGTAGTGATGGACTCTATATCATTCCAAAACCACCTCCAGGCTCGAATATTCCACCAGTATCTTCTCTTTTTGCAGGAGCTGTTTGGATAGGAGGATTTGATTCAGGAAGCCTTAAATTAGCTGCTCAGACTTATGGTGGTAGTGCTTCTTCGGATTTTTGGCCAGGCCCTTTGACAGAAATTGGTACAATTGGTCAGGATACTTGTGCTGATTGGGATAAGTTTTTTACAGTGAGTGGAGGAAATATCGACTTACACATTCGTGCATTCCAAGCCTTGATTGATGCTGGAGTTGCTAATCCTGAGTTGGATCCAGATGATATTCCAGATGATATTCTTGGATGGCCTGGATTTGGCAATCAATTTTTCTTTCAAATACATGATTTTGAGTTACCGCTTCGGTCGGCTCAAGGTTACGCACCTTTCTATGATAATCCAGAT
>CBDICS010000011.1:0-3521 GCA_965277415.1 Saprospiraceae bacterium | reverse complement strand
CAATGATGAGGGTTTCACCTCTTATATCCGAGCATACTGGAAAGCTCAAGAACTCACTACTGACGAAGCGGTAATCGCCTGGACTGATGCAGGTATCCGTGATCTTCACGAGCACTCTTGGTCTTCGGAAAACCAATTTGTAAGAGTACTCTACTATCGAATAGCCCTGATCGTATCTATTGCAAATGACTTTCTGGCACAATCGTCTGATGAAAGGTTAGATGCTAATGGTATTGGTAATGCAGATAGAGCAGACATCGCGGTATATCGCGCAGAAGCAAGGTATCTTAGGGCACTAGCCTACTGGCATGCTCTTGACCTTTTCAGAAATGTAGTCCTTGCTACAACTGTGAGTGCAGGGGCTCCAACTCAGGCTACCCCAGAAGAGCTATTTGCATTTATAGAATCAGAACTGAATGATGTTGAAGGTATACTCCCAGCACCCAGAGCAAACGAATACGGACGCGTAGATAAAGGTGCTGTCTGGATGCTAAAAGCCAAACTATACCTCAATGCCGAATCTATGGTAGCTATGGACAGGTATACAGATTGTATTTCCGAACTCAACAAAGTAATGAGTGCTGGATATAGTCTTGATCCAAATTACCAAGCCTTATTTATGAAAGATAATCATGAATCTCCAGAAATAATATTTGCGCTTAATGCAGACGGAAAAAATACTCAAAACTGGGGAAACACTACTTTTTTAGTACATGCTGCAATAGGGGGAACCATGGTGGATATGGACTATGGAGTTGTAAATGGCTGGGGAGGACTTAGAACCACTTCATCTTTACTTGATAAATTTCCGGATCTAACTGGCGATATTGATGGAAGAGCAATCTTCTATACCGATGGTCAGACAGTTGAGATCAATGATGTAGGAGAATTTACCGAAGGAATAGCGGTTCCAAAATGGACAAATACCAATCTAGACGGAGAGGCAGGTTCAGATAACACACATTGTGATACTGATTATGGTATGTTTAGATTAGGGGATGCGTATCTAATGTATGCAGAAGCAGTCTTACGAAATGGACAAGGTGGAGATCTAGGTACGGCCATTGGATATGTTAATGAACTTCGTGTACGAGCCTATGGAAACGCCAATGGAAATATTTCGCAAAATGATCTTGATCTACCTTTTATCCTTGATGAAAGAGCAAGAGAATTATACTTCGAAGGAACTCGTAGAATCGACTTGGTTAGATTTGGACAATATACCAGCGATAACTACCTATGGCCTTGGAAAGGAAACGTGAAAGAAGGTCGTGGAACGGAAAACTACAGACACATCTTCCCTATCCCTGCATCAGATCTATTGGCCAATTTTAATTTGAAACAAAATCCAGGTTATTAAACCATTAATAACTCACTTGATATGACAAAGCTTCATCATTAATTTGATGAAGCTTTTTTTATTCCGCTTATTGTCCTGTCCTACCATAGTGTCACACAAAAAAAGATGTTATGGATCAAGAAAGGAAAGAATATGTAAAAAGAACGCAACGCGATTATACGATGTCTCTGAAGCTACAGGTAGTTTCGGAGATAGAGAGGGGCGAATTATCTACAACTGGAGCTAAGAGGAAATATGGAATACAAGCTAGAAGTACGGTTGTTAATTGGCTAAGGAAATATGGTACATTTGATTGGGAGAACCAAACACCATCAAATATGCCAAAAAGTCCAGAGCAAAAAATAATGGAATTAGAACAAGAGGTGAAACTTCTGCAGAAGCAAAAGAAGCATTTAGAAAAGCTTGCAGAACGCGCTGATAAAAAGGCTATCATCTTTGATATGATGATAGATATCGCTGAAGAAGAGCTTAATATACCTATCAGAAAAAAGTTTTCACCCAAACAATTGAACGCTTCAAAAAAGAAGAAGCAATGAGTATCACATTCGCCTGTGGCTTGTTTGGGTATGATAGACAGGTATATTATAGAAGTATAAATAGAGTTGAACAACATCAAGAAAGGGCAGAGAAAGTAGTGTCTTTAGTGACATCTGTAAGGGCAAGAATGCCTAGATTAGGCGCCAAGAAACTGTACAATATACTTAAGTCAGAACTTAATGTTTTAGGAGTTGGTAGGGATAAGTTAATTGATATATTACGAGCTAATCACTTGTTAATCAGTCCTAAACGGCAGTATCATGTTACCACAAACTCTCATCACCGTTTTAGAAAACATAAGAATCTAATAGAACATACAGAAGTAGAACGACCTGAACAAATTTGGGTTAGCGACATAACTTATATAGGAGACAGAGAGAATCCACAATACTTAGCTCTGGTCACTGATTCGTACTCTAAGAAAATAATGGGATATGACGTGTCGAATAGTTTAAGTGTTACAGGATCATGCAGAGCTTTAAAGATGGCACTAAAAGGTAGAAAGTACCCTACAAAGGAATTAATACATCACTCTGATAGAGGTTTACAATACTGCAGCGACGTTTATCAAGAATTATTAAAAACAGCAGGATTAAAATGTAGTATGACCGAACAGTACGATCCTTACCAAAATGCGACTGCTGAAAGGATCAATGGAATTTTGAAGCAAGAATTTATACTAGGCATAAAGGTTGCCGATATAAAATTAATGAGAAAAATAATCGAACAAAGTGTACTCATCTACAATGAAGAAAGACCTCATCTATCTTGTCATATGAATACACCAAAATTTATGCACACTCAATCATTAATTAAAATCAAAACTTATAAAAGAAAACGAGTAGAAGAAAAAGATCCTCTACTCGTAATTTAACTATATTTAATTTTAAAACCTGTGACACTATATTAGGACAGGACATATGACCAATTTTAGGATTTGATATGATTCCCAATAGCAATTAATTCCAATTCTACCTGAATCTGTCGAATAGATTGATGTAACTCTGTCTAATTGCATCGTTTGAAATATTCTAACAGTTTAAAAATTAAATATTTTACATCCATAAGATACCAATCGGTATCTTATGGTATATTTGCTATATATATTCACACTGTAGTATGAGAGACCCAGTAAAAACAAAACAGAAAATCATAGAAGCTGCCAGTGTACTATTTAATACACAAGGTTATAAAGCCACTTCTCTAAGTGATATAACAAATGCAACCAAATTGACCAAAGGAGCCATATACCGCCATTTTGTTGACAAAGCAGAATTAGAGAAAGAAACTCTAACTTATATGTGCGACCTATTACGCTTAGATCTTCGAGAGAGAATACGAAATCAACCAAACACACATTCCAAACTGCAAAGCATCATGCAGTATTTTAAAGAGTACTCGATTACACCTCCTTTTGTAGGTGGTTGTCCTTTGATGAATGCTGCCATAGAATCTGATGACACAGATCCAAAATTAAAACAAGTAGCAAAAGATATAATGATAAGTCTCCATCAAACTATCGTAACTATTCTCGAGAATGGAAAAAAACATGGTGATGTAGATATAAAAAAAGATAGCTGTGGTTTTGCCTCTATGATGATAGGTTCATTGGAAGGGGGCGTGA
>CBDICS010000010.1:0-57076 GCA_965277415.1 Saprospiraceae bacterium | reverse complement strand
AATCAGCTGTTCATTTTTATAAAATTGTAATTCTGTAAGACAAACATTTTCGGAACCTTCATAAAGTCCTCTTGTACCATCATTGGCATCTTCAATAAGCATTCTAACTTCTAAGTGAATAGTGTCAAGTTTCAAGTTAAAAGGGGAAGCCGTACTCCAGTTTCTTGCCTTTAAAAGTTGGGATAGTATCGATTTATTCATTTTTGCCCCTAACATAGAATCCAATGAGCTGGAATCGTAATAAGCTCTTTCAACTTGTTTAAAAGGTTGATTCAATTTATTCTTTATAACAATATCCCTTACTGAATCAATGATGATATTAGAGTATCCTACTGGATGCCAAAGAGAAATAGCAGTGAATTGATCGAATTGAAGTGGCTCA
Organism: Saprospiraceae bacterium; assembly: GCA_965277415.1. Taxonomy (GTDB): domain Bacteria; phylum Bacteroidota; class Bacteroidia; order Chitinophagales; family Saprospiraceae; genus JAHDHW01. Next base: position 56,694 of record CBDICS010000010.1, on the reverse strand, counting down.
TTATTAATACTTTTAAACATTGAATCAATCATATAAAACACCACCTTTTCTGATTTGGAGTGCCCAATCCATATTAAATTAGAAGTCAGTAACTTCATGAAATTATGCTCAAAATATTTTGTTTTCCAATCGTCTACTTCCCATTTTCTATTCGTAAAATAATACTGCTCAATTCTTTTTGATTGTATCTTAATTTGGGTTTCAATTTCCTTAATTTGATCTTTAATATACTTAATTGATTCTGGATGTTCCTCCCTTAATAATTTAGGCATGGACTTTTGAGTCTGTCCGTTTATTCGATTTTCCCAGAGTATCTTCTTTTTAAATAAATTATCGAAATCGACTGTCACTCTGAAATCATCAATTTCTTTAATCAAAGTTTTTCTTTCGTTTAGATCAAAATCGGGTATTCCTATTTCAATGATTTCTTCTTTCGTAAGGGAATTATTTTGGGCAATCAAGTGAAGGTAGTTGTCAATTTTCGCCTGAGCCCTTTTTTCCTTTTTCCTATATTTTATATTTAATAGAAACGGAATGGATTTTTGCATCTCGAGTTTAGAAAATACTTCCAGAGCGTCATAGGTATAGAGTCCAGTTGGAATACCGTGCGATTCACTCTGCAGAAAAGGAAGGCTGATTATTAGGTCTAAAAGAAGTTTCAATACAAGGGGATCAGGAATATAGCTAACACTGAGTATCATTCCTTTCAAATAGACTCCTCTAGCCGAACAACTAAAATAGTAATGCAAGGGGGAATTGGCCAAGGTACTTTGATCGAAAGGTATATAATCGCGAAGAGAAACATATGCTCTGTTTTTTTTGTACTCCTTTTTCATTAAAGCATTAATGCGACTATGTAGCCTTATTAGTTTTAAAAGAGGCTCAAATGTCTTAATCAAATGATCTCGATAATTCTCATATCCATAATCATTTATCAATTCCTCCATTTTGGAGTACCACTTTAAAGGTGGTAGCTTTTTCAAATGATTAGGATTATAACTAAAATAATCTTCTTCCTCAATACCCGCTATATTTTTAGCTGTACCAACAGCTATGAAATGTTCATAAATAGATATTAAACCTTCATTTTTAGGTTCTATTCTATATTCAAATAAATGGAGTTCTTCTTTTTTCATATTTATTAGTTGACATGAACGCCAGTCTGTAAAAATACCCTTAGAAAATAAATCCTTATTGACTGACTTCGTTCATTTTTTTGGCCAAAGACTTACCCTGAGAGCAGCTTTGGATCTTAGTTATTCGGTGCCGATTCTTTTATGCTTGAGAAGCAAAAGAACTTGATATGTTCAAATATACCATTTTTAGTTTAAGTGAAAGCCTTTCTTAATTCATCTGTTATATACCTGTTATCGATCTATTTAATTTCGATATTTAGGAATGCTTATACTTTCTTACTGTTTTGAACAACTTCTTTATATAAATAGAAAAGCCCCAATTACTTGAGGCTTTCCATTAAAATATTTATAATTCAGTAAGCATCAATGATGCTTGAAATCATTAATATCTTTTGTTAAATCCGCCACCGCCTCTGTTTTCACGAGGCTCTGCTTCTTTGACAACAATAGTACGGCCATCAAGATCTTGGTCGTTTAGTCCGTCTATAGCTGCTTTACCTTCATCATCATTTGCCATCTCAACAAATCCAAAACCTTTGGATTTTGAGGTAAATTTGTCCATGATGATTTTCACAGAATCTACATTACCATATGCTTCAAAAGCATTTTTCAATGATGACTCCTGAGTGTCGAAATTTAATTTTGCAACAAAAATATTCATAAAAAAAAGTTATTCCCACTAAAAGTGGAATTGTAAATAAAAAACTAAGGAAGGATAGTAGAAGTTAAAAGAAAAGACTATTAGCCTAAGAACTTAATCATGTTCGCACAAAGCTAATGTAATTATACTGTGCTTGTATCTTATTATGATAAGTTTAACTCGAAAACATGTAATATTTCTGGTTCTTTGACAAATTAAGCAGTTACTAAAATAGTTAATTCTGCTGAATTTTAAGGAAATAGGAAGGTTTTGCTTTTTGAATCTGTCTCTTGTTTTGAAGATTTTAGAGAAGATCGTTTAATTATCAATGAATTAAAGTACCTTCGATCAACATTTGAATTTCGTTGGTTTCTGCTAAGGACTTTATAGTATAAGCTTTCAAGTTGGAAAATGATTATTCATTAACTTAGAAATCTAGTATTATGGAGACAGATTACTTCGAAATAGAATCAAAAACCCCCTTTTCGGAAAGTTTAATTTGGCAACTCAATCGAGATTTTTATCAAGAAAGAGGGATAAGCGCATGGAGCGATGACATTGTTCCGCATCATATGACTAGCAATTCTAAAGTTGGTAAGACTTATGCTGAATTGATCTTCGCTTTTCTGAAGGATTTAGCACTAAAAGGAAGTAATAAAGAAGTGGTATATATCCTTGAACTTGGTGCGGGTCATGGACGATTGGCTTTTCATGTTCTAAAGCATTTACAAAAATTAGTAAATTCAACAAGTGAACAAATCCCACCATTTTGTTATGTTCTAAGTGATATTGTAGAAGATAATTTATCATTTTTTCATAAGCATTCTCAATTTCAAAGTTATTTCCAGGAAGGGATTTTAGATTTAGCTTATTTCGATGCTTTAGAGACCAAGGAATTGTATCTTCGACATACTAAAAAAACAATTTATCCAAAGGACTTAAACCAACCAATACTTGCTGTTGCAAATTACTTTTTTGATTCTTTACCTAACGAATTATTTTTTATTCAAAACAAAGTGATTTCTACATGTTCAGTTTCCATCAATTCAAGAGAAGATCCTCAAGGAATGAATTCAGAAAGATTGCTTGAGAATATGGAATTTTCCTATCATAAATCAGTCCCAAATTTGCCTATATATAAAGAACCATTGTTAGATGAAATCTTGGAAGACTATAGGCATTTAGTTTCAGATACATATTTATTTTTTCCAAAGAAAGCGCTAAAATGCTTACATAACCTCAAAGCTTTTTCAAATGCGGGATTAGTTTTGTTAACCATGGATAAAGGGTTTCATGAATTACATAATCTGAAAAATAAAAAAGAACCAGAGATTATTACACATGGGAGTATGTCACTTTGGGTCAATTATCATGCTTTAAGTGCCTATTGTACAAAACAAGGAGGTAAAGTTTTTTTTCCAAGCTTTTCAAACTTTCATTTAGAAATCGGTTGTCTTCTGTTTTTGGAAGATAGTGAAACGTATTTTCAGACAGATACAGCTTATCAAAAATCTGTCAATGATTTTGGGCCTGATGATTTTAATAGCATTAAACAATTAGCGTATAGTAATGTATCAAGGTTAAAATTACTAGAGTTAATTGCTCTATTTCGCTTAAGTTCATATGACTCAACATTTTTCATCAAACTATTACCAAGATTAAAACAAGTTTCTCAAACGATCACTTTTAATGAACGAAAAAGACTTGCTCAAACTATGGATTGTGTTTGGGAAATGTATTTTAATATACAGGAATCCTTTGATCTTGCCTATGAAATCGGCGGCATGCTATACGACCTTGGCTTTTATACGAAAGCGCTAAATTATTTTCAGTATTCGGTAGATGTATTTGGCTTAAAAGCTGATATATACTATAACCAAGCCTTATGCCATTATCAATTAAAACAGGATAATTTATTTTTCGAGATATTGAATGAAGCAAAAAAAGAATTTCCTGAATATGCATTAATTAAGAATTTGGAGAAGCTTGATATGAGTTCCTAGTAATTATTGTGGCCCATTATAAATGGCAAAATTATAAAGGCCCATTAACAAGTTAATAGGCCTTTATAATTTTTAAATTGAACCGCTAGTGTTATATCACAGCGACATTCACTGCATTCAATCCTTTTTTTCCTTCTTCCACATCGTAAGAGACTTTGTCTCCTTCAGTAATTGAAATGCCATTTAATCCATTTACATGAACAAAAACATCCTTACCACCTCCATCAGGCGTAATAAATCCAAATCCCTTACCGTCATTAAAAAACTTTACTGTACCGTTACTCATTTTTAAATTAATATTATAATATAAAGAGGCAGGATATAAGATTAATATCCTCACCGCAATTATAGTAAACAACTGCCTAATGCAAATAGTTTCAAGTTTTTGCATTTTTATTCAAGGTTGGCAATATTTTAGTACAAATGGGGAGCTTTTGTGGTTTTAACTATGATAATCCACTTGTCATATGGCAGAAACTAAAAAGACCAGATAGCAATTTCTTCATAAGCAATTCTAATTTTAGTAGTATATCTTTCGATGTTTTCAAGGTCGTATTCACATGCCCACCTATATTTGTCTAGTCTATGAAGCAAATTTAGAATTTTAATTTCTCCTTCTATTTTCTTATAATCTTTATTTTGGATTTTTAATCCTTCTAGAAATGCATTGAACGCTTCTTCTTTTAAGTTGTTCTCCATTAAAATGATCCCAATTTCAGTATGTGGAACAATGTTAATTCCTGCAGTTCCCCAATCAAGCAAAGCAGTAATTTTATTGTTGTAAACAGTATTTCTTGGACATAAATCTCCATGGACAAGCCCTTCTTCAAACTTCTTACCTATTAATTGATCCAATATTGTTTTAACCTTTTCATGCTCAAATTTAGTGAATACCTCCCTATCCAGTAAAGAGTCATTTTTATCAAGTTGTTCAATATTGTATTTGAGTCTACTTTTCCAATTTGCGTGAAATTCATTTAGTTCAACTTGAGGGACTTCTATTTTTTTAATCTGGTGAAATTTATATGCAAACTGGCCCAATTTTTTCCATATCGCCACTTTTTGATTAGCTGTACACTGACTACCATTTAATCCTTCTATTTTATTTTGAATCATGTAAGGAAAATTATTCTTTACTCCAATTTTCAGCACTATAGGAGACGGCACATTTAGTTCAGCTACTTTTTCAAGGCACCATTTTTCTTTTAAAAATTCAAGCTCTTTGCTCTTTTCTTTATTAATCCTTACAATGTAATTCATCTTTATAGATTTAACATCATAAACATCATTTACTGAACCTAAGTCTTGTATTTTTATAGAAGATTCCACTTTTTCATTTAAGGCGAATTTCATAATTTCATCAACTAATTTTTCCATTTTTCCATTTTGATTGCTGGTAACACACAAATGCAAGCATAAACAAAACAATAGCTTATTTCTACTATCTAATCAAAATAGGATCTATATAGCCAATTGGTCCTTATTTATTTCAGGCAGGTTATTTCTTTCTTTAAAACAATTCATCAATAAGTTGAGTGTCTACTTCAAGTTCCAATCCAATATCATAGATGCATTCTTTTTCTAATTCATCAACAATACCAGTTCTATTAGCCATGACAATCAACTGCATTAAAAGATCTTCATCTTCTTCATACTTCTTTAGTAAATCTTTATCCAATTTAAATTTAGATCCGGGTTTTAATGATTCTTGTAAGAAATACTCCTTTTCTTGTTCATTCAAATTAGAGTTTTCAATAATAGTTCCTATTAGTTCAATCTGTTTTTCGTTTATCTCATTATTTGATTCAATTAAATTAGCCAGCCCTTTTATTTTTTCAATTTGTAGCAAACGTTTAATTTCTTCATTTTCGACCGGCTTAAAATGTTCTGTAAAAGTTTTTTGCTGACTTAAAAAATTTAGTGATCCTTTTGAAATTTTTGAAGTAGTCAATTTGGCCCAAGTCCCCATTAAAACGGGTCCTGCAATAGGAATGAACTGGACAACTGACTTCTTTAAAGTACGTTCAATTATACTTTCGCCTAAGGCAAGAGATTTCTCTAGTAATACCGCTTCAACAGAATCAATTAATTCAGATTTGTTATTTTGAATTTTGGACAAATTTGTATTTCCTCCAAAAACAGAAATTGGAATATCAAGCAAAACATCCTTATTAATAAAATTTTCTTTCCCATTCGCACAACCTAAGTCGTAAATCATATCCATCTGATTCTTAAAACTTAATAGTAATTCAGGAATTGCACTAAGCACCCCAAATGGTCCAGGAACTATTGAAGCAGCCGCAGCTATTATCATATTCCTTCTGGAATAGCCTTCAATTATCTTGTTTATATCTTTAGGCGTATACTTTGAATTAGTGGAGTCTGATTTTCTTTGTTCAAAAGATTCAGTCATTACATCAAAAAGTCCATCGCATAAATCCTTTCTGATAGAGGTGATATCTATAAGAATTTTGCTGTCTTTCTTAAATTTTGATAGAGCTTTTAATTTAGATAACATGTTGATATAAGTTCAACTCTAAATTTAGTAAAAGTCTGTTATATATGAGAATCTACTATTGAATTACACCTGACGCGAAGTACATTTATTTTCTCAAACCATTTCAACATCAGTATAGTTTTTCCTAGTATACTAAGTAATTTATTCCTTTAAATCTTCTGGCTCTTCCTTAGTTTTACTTTCCAATAATTCAATCCTATTATCAAATGGATCGTAAAACGAAAACCTGTTAAACAATGGTAGAGGTTTATCTTCTTTTATTCTTATTCCATTACTTATTAACTTTGTTTTTATACTATTGAGTTTTGTAACTTCAAATGCCGGATGCCTTTTTGATTTGTTAACTAAATCTTCTGTACCGATATGTAATTCAATATCTGCAATTTTCAACCAAAACCCTCCATTCTTTTTTAGATCACTTGGCTTTTCAATTTCTTCCAATCCTAATAGTTCGCAATAGAATTTTTTTGCGGCTTCTTCCTTATTTTTTGGAATGCAAATTTGGATATGATTCAACCTTTTAAATTCTATTTTTATTTGCTTACTCATTATATTCCCTTTTGTTGTTAGATATTATAGAAAGTTAATTTCTTAATTTTGGCAGGAAGGCTTTTATAAGAAAGTCTTCCTGCCATTTCTACTATACTGATGTTGAATTGGTTTGGGAAAATGAATATACTTCACGTCAGGAATATCTGTATAAGTTTTTTAGTTCTTTTTACGGATTGACGTAAATATGTGTAGAGGCACTGATCATCATCATATATTGTTCCACGATATTTTTCCCCAATCCATCACTTCGATACAACTCTATTTATCCACAAATAATCACTTATACTTGGATCAACTAAAATTACTTCTCCTGTTCCTAAATTCCTAATCTGATTGAAATCATGATCTTTAAAAAAAGAACTTTCAAAAAATTGATGCAAGTCAATTCCTAAAAAATCTAATTGACCTATTTTATGTGTAGCTTCAACTTCTTGTAACATATGATTTTGCTTAATCAAGTAGTTCGCTATCGAATTAAACATTGCTGAATAACCACCTGTAAAAAAGCTTCTTAGAATAGACTAGTTCCGTTTCAGCTTTATATAGCTTTGAAGTTTTAATAAAAACACATAAATAGCTTAAGAAGCTGCTTAAATTTCACTCACCAAGACCAATAAATTTGTCTGTTATACTTATCTGATTCTCCAAGTCCAAAACATCTTCATATTCAATAATATAATCAGCACTTCCCGCAGCCGTCGTAGAATGTTCAGCACCTTTCCTCTTCAAATAGAATATAGACTTTTCTTTAGCTCGAGCATAACCTATTTCAATGCCAACACCTATTGCTTTTGTTGTTAATTCGGCGATAAAGATATCAGCGCTATCTATTTCTTCAAAAGCGGTCTGCATCATTTCTCTTTCTTGATTAGGTTGGAAATTATATTTATCTACAAAGATGAGCAGGTCAATATTATTTTCTGAACATAAGTGCTGTAGGCAAGCTATCTCTTTATCAAATTTATTTCGATTAGAATAACTGATTGCGAAATATGCTTTTTTCATAGCTATTTAGTTTTGAATCTGTTTAAAAATTATTGTCGAAGGCGAAAAAGCGCAATTTAAGGTTCTGAAGAAGCTTTTTTGTCTTTTCATAGCCTCAGCTATGGGAATACAAAAAGGCGAAATCAGGTTCTTTAAGTGTGGTTTTGTAACTCGATGAATAAAATTTAAACAGGTTCTTATATATCCCTAAGCACGCCACTCTCTCGCAGATACCATATCCCAACTAAAATCAAGACAAATAATAATATCAAAAACCCTATTTTAAACCAAGACAATGGTTTTTTGCCATTTACTTTTCCAGTTTGACCATTGATCGTAAAGCGGTAGACTTTATTGTTATACAAATAAGAGCAAAGCCATACAGGCAACACTACATGCTTGAATGTTTGATCAGATTTACTACTTTCAACAAAGAGATTTCTTTGAGTATCTCCCCCTAATTGTGCAGAACACATATTCCGGATTTTGCTATCCATTATTCGATCAGCAATCTGATGTCCTTCATCAACTTCCACATTATAAATTTCTGATTCCCATCCAACCATTAAGCGAGGGTCAAAGTTTACTGCTTCTTGCAAATGAAAAGGTAAAATCTTTTCTACATGCTTTTGTTCCAATCCTCCAGAAGCCACGACCAAAATGTCATCAAAGAAATGTGATAAGCGACCACTTCGATATTGCCACCTTACTTTTCGAACTTGCTGCGTCTGCATTTTTCCATTGACTCGAACCATTCGGCTTTCATAATAATAAGTTCCCGCTTCACCACTCCAGGAAGATTCTGTCTGTGCATCATAAGTCCAAAAAGGGATATATAAACCATGGAGGTTTTCAACTGCCGCCAATTTTTTCAGTTTATTTGGATGAAACCAACCTTGATGAATCCATTTTTTAAATACTTTTTCAGCTTCAAAACGACTAATATAAAATGGGACAATTCCGACAGGCTGAATATATTGATGTTCATAAGCTTCAAGGTTGATATTCTTAGATGCACAAAACCCACAACTTACTTTTATCTGATCGCTTTCGACCATAAATTTAGCCCCACAATTGCCACAATCAAATACTTTTTTACCGACATTTTCCGGTATATAATCGCGGGCAGATTCTACTGCTTCACTCAGCGATTTCTCTATTATTTTATTATTACTGTGATCAATGTCTTCCGTATAACCGCAATAATTGCATGCGATTTTTTTCAAATCTGCATTATAAGCTAAATTACTCCCACAGGAAGGACAAGTTGGAGAAATAGTATTCTCCAGATAACTGGACTGTTCAAATTCTTGCATAGGTAAGGCGTAATGTAAAAGGGCTTAGTAAAGAGGAGTAATCCAGACGGATAGTCTTAATTTTTCATTACTCCTCTTCAAGTTTCCAATATGCTCTTATAATCGGGAAAGCAATTCCTTTTTCTTCGAATCAAATTCCTCCTGAGTTAAGACACCAGATTCTTTTAATTCTCCTAATTGTTTGAGCGTATCCATTATTTCCTCTTTAGTTTGAGCTTTTGAGGAGTTTTGATTGGTCGTATTTTGATTCTGTTGTTGTTGCTGTTGGTTCATCATCTGATTCGCCATTCCAAATCCCATCCCCATTCCTATTCCTTCACTTGCTCCACCTCCAGGGTTTTCTGCTGCTTTTTCCATTGCACTTGCCGTTGTAAATTTGGTAAACTTATCCATATCGTCTACCATATTCATATTCGTCATTTTATCATAAAATGCTTCGACTTCTTTAGGCAAGGAGGTAGAGGTAATTTGAAACTTGACTAATTCAATACCAAATGCATCTAAATCCTTTTGTAAAAACGGCGCTACCTTATCCCCTAGTTCTGTATAGTTCGCCACCATATCCAAAACAGAAACGCCAGATTCGGCTACAGCTTCTGCAAATTTTGGTGAAACAATATCCCGAAGTGCTGTTTCTATCTCTTGAATTTTCAAGATAGACTTTGTACCAGCAAACTCTGTAAAGAATTTTTCAGCATCTTTGATTTTAATAAAATAGGTACCAAATGCTTTTACCCGAACCTGCTTAAATTCCGGATCTCGCAAGATAATCGGATTTGGCGTACCCCATTTTAAATCAGTAAAGGTCTTCGTACTCAAATAGTAAACATCACATTTGAAAGGCGACTTAAATCCTTTATCCCAGTTTTTCAAGGAAGTCAAAACCGGCATATTTTGAGTATTCAACTCATATCTACCTGGATCATAAGTATCTGCAAATTGGCCTTCATCCAGGAACAAAGCTACTTGTGATTCCCGGACAGTCAGACTTGCACCATATTTTATATTTGAGTCTTTATCAGGAAATTTCCAAAGTACGGTATCTTTGTCATTTTCAACCCAATCAATGACTTCAATGAATTCTTCTAAAAAAAAGTCTAATAGTCCCATGTTGTTTAATGTATAGTTGTTTTTGTATTAATATAAAATTTTAGCTATCAGCTTAATATTGTCAAAATACTACAATAAAACTAAAAAACACGCCGAGTTGTTATTTTTTTTCGATGAATGGAGAATCGCATTTGTGTAAATTATACGTGATTGATGAAAGATACAAGTGTTTTTCATATCAAAGCTTAAACTTCTCGGGGGTATTTTTTTACTCAGAAGTATATTTGGAATTTGGATTCTTCATACAACTTTATTGTAATTTTTCCAATAACCAATTTTTCTCTGTCAATACTTTTTCAATTCGAATAGCCTTTCCAAGTTTCTCTTTCTCTATCTAATTATAAGGTTGTAATGCAATCAGTTTCCGTGTATAGGAGATAATGTTTTTAAAATTAGTACGATGATAATCACTGACTTCCCGTCTTTGAATGAATAAGCGGAAGCTATCTAAATGAGATTCAAGCAAATTAAATTCTTCCGATTCGTAGTAAATTTTAAGCACTAGCGTTTTAGAAATCAGTTGAACGACTAAATCCTTAGTTTCAACGTTTTGAAGATATTGCAAAGATTGATCGAAATTCTGACGATTGTATTCGAGGCGTCCGAGATTAAAAAACACTGTACTGTCTCGATAAGCTAATTCTAATTTGGATTGATATGTTGTTATAAAATTTTCAACAGCTTCATATTCTTTTAAATGCAATCCAAACCCAACCATGTATTATGTATTAATGCCCAACTTTTCCCCGACACAATTTGCCCAGTTATCGGACAGGATTGGCTAAGCGGTTTATTACAATTTACTTATACCTGTAATAATGACAGCATTCAATATAGAATTGAAAATATTGGAACAGAAGATACTGATCAGCAATTAGAATATATAATAATCGAAGATGCCGTTTTGTTAATAGAAGGAGATATTAACAACCTTCCCCTACTGGAGTTGAGGAGTCCCTACCACTCCCATTAAATGGATCTACTTATCATCTCATTGCTCAACAAGAGCCGGGTGCTCCTGGGCCGGACTGGATCAGTCTTGGTACTATGGGTTGTACAGATGGTACATCATCTCCTCTTATAGAGTTTCCACAGTTTGTTGGTGGTCCATTCAATCTTATTTATTGCAATGAGGTAGTAGGTTCGTATGATCCGAATGACAAACAGGCGATTCCTTCCGGATTTGGTGAAGAACATTCCATTTTACCAAATACAGACATCGACTATACCATCCGCTTTCAAAATACGGGAACAGATACTGCATTTAGGGTTGTCATTACGGATCAACTCAGTTCACTTCTTGATCCAGCTACCATCAAGCCAGATCCATCCAGTCATCCTTATGAATTCAAACTGGAAAATCAAGGTCTATTGTCTTTTACTTTTTATAATATTGAATTACCTGACAGTACGACCAACCTTCTTGAATCTCAAGGATTTATTTCTTTTAAAATTGCACAACGTCCATCACTGCCTTCAGGTACATTGATTGAAAATGATGCTAACATATATTTTGATTTCAATCCACCTATCCTTACCAATACCACTTTTCATACGGTTAATGACCTGATTGATATTGTGAACGGTAGTGTAAGTGTAGCGAGCCCTCAAATACAGGTAAAAGTGATGCCTAATCCAATGCAAAATGGCGCTTGGATTCAGTTAAAAGGACTATCATCACCAGAATCAATATCGCTTCAATTATTTGATGTCAATGGAAAAAGAGTAAGACAGGTAAATGGCAATGGTAATAATATTTGGTTGAATCGTTCAGATCTGCCATCAGGAATGTACTTTTTTACAATTCTAAAACAAGGAAAATGGCAGGCAAGCGGAAAGCTGATCGTAAACTAATTCAATTTCAGATAGGTAATACTTGAAATTAAAATTTTGAATTAAATAGTTTGATTGAAATCTGTTTAGGAACAAGGAATGGATCGACTAGATCCATTCCTTCCTTAGGGATAAGTGTCCAGATTAGACGTAGTGATTTTAGAGCCTCTTCTTATTCAACTAATCTTTTTTCCATATTGAACAATGGCGTCCCATAAAGATAGTAAGGAGGTGTGTTTACGAATTGAAAACCAAAATTTTCATACAGTCTAATAGCACCTTTCAAATAAGGAATTAATCTACCTTACTATTCATAATAGATTCCTGATGATTAATCGACTCTTGATGAATTGCTTTTAAAAATTTACCAATAAAATCCTCACTCAAACCTCTTTTTTTACCTTTAGCTGCGGCTGACTCTAATATCTCAATCCATCTGGCAGGTTGAAGAATTGCGATATTATTTCTCTTTTTATATAGTCCAATATCATCAGCTATTTTCATCCGCTTGCCTAAAAGATCCAATAATTCCGTATCAATCAGATCAATCTGCCCCCTCAAGTCTTCAATATTTTCTAAAAATGCCTCATCTTGTGATGTTGCTTCTCGTAGTACTAAACTATCCATTAATTCCTTAAAGACAAAAGGAGTAATTTGTTGTTTGGCATCACTCCATGCATTATCAGGATCTGGATGAGTCTCTGTCATCACGCCATGAAAGTTTAAATCCATTGCTTTTTGTGCAACAGGTTGTAAAATATCCCGACGTCCACAAATATGGCTATTATCACAGATAAAAGTGAGTCCAGGAAATTGACGCATCAAATCTATAGGTAATTGCCACCTTGGTGTATTCCGGTAAGTCTTATCATCAAAAGAAGAAAATCCACGATGGATGACACCAATCTTAGAAATCCCAGCTTTATAGATTCGCTCAATAGCACCTATCCAAAGTTTTAAATCAGGATTAATGGGGTTTTTTATTAATACTGGAATGTCTGTTCCTTCTAAAGCATCTGCAATCTCCTGCACTGCGAATGGGCTTACTGTTGTTCGGGCACCAATCCACAAGACATCAATTCCGTATTTCATTGTCTCATATACATGACTAGCATTGGCTACTTCTGTTGTAACTTTTAGCCCAGTTTCTTCTTTTACTTTTCGAAGCCATTTTAGTCCAACGACGCCGACGCCCTCAAACGAATTTGGTCGCGTTCTAGGTTTCCAAATACCTGCTCTAAACAGATCTATCTTTTGTTCTGCCAAGGCTCTGGCAGTTTGCATGACTTGTTCTTCTGATTCTGCGCTGCATGGTCCTGCGATTACAACAGGTCTTGTTTTTTTCTCAAATATTGCTTGAAATTCCATACTCTTGATATTTTTTGTTTGAATTTATTTAATCAATTATCTTACTAATTGTATTTGCCTTTTCAATCATTTTGGCAAAACTTTTAAAATCTTTTTTTATTAATAAACTTCTGAATTTGGCAAGTGTATTGATGTGTTCATCCAAAACATCCATTACATTATCTCTGTTTTGTTCGAATATTGGGATCCACATATCTGGAGAACTTTTTGCGAGTCGAACGGTTGAGCTAAATCCACCACTTGCTAATTCAAAAATTCGGTTTTCATCTTTTTCTTTTTCTAAAACCGTCAAGGCCAAGGCAAAAGAACTAATGTGAGAAATATGAGATACATAGGCTGTGTGTATATCGTGAGATTTTGCATCCAGAAAGAGGAGGCTCATATTCATAGATTTATACATTGCTTTTACTTTCTCGACTGCCGCTGCCGCACTATCTTCCACATCACAAAGCACCGTTACTCTATTATCAAATAGATGAGGGATGGCCGCTTCAGGGCCACTATATTCTGTCCCAGCCATTGGATGTGTAGCTATATAATTTGGTCGCTTAGGATGATTTCTTACTATATCTAATAATTCTACTTTTGTTGATCCTACATCTATTACAATTTGTTGATCTACTAAATCCAATACTTTTGGCAACAGGGTTTTTAATACATTTACTGGAGTCGAAAGTATAATGATATCCGCATTTGCAATGCCATCTTCAAGGTTCATATCCTCATCTATCAGTCGTCGTCGAATTGCTTTATCTAAATTATCCTGACTTTTATCAACACCAATGATGTGTGATGCGAAGCCATTTTCTTTTAGACTTATTGCTAGTGAACCGCCGATTAATCCAATGCCTATGATCGTTATTTTCATTTTTCTTTATTTGTGATCAATGCTTTATATTTTTTGATTAGACTTTGTCTATGTGATCGTCCTTCGGACTTGTGATCAACACTTTGTGTTTTGTGATCGTCCTTCGGACTTGTGGTTGATGCCGTGTATTTGGGACTTAATGATTTTCATTTGAGCTAATCGTGTTTAATTTTTTTTTAATTTTATTTAAAGCTGTTTCGAAAACTTCTTCTTTGGCGCATAGTGAAATTCGGATGTATTGATTTCCTTGAGAACCAAAAATCCCTCCGGGCGTCAAAAATACCTGTGCATGGTTTAAAATCAAATCTGACAGTTCATATGCATCTTTGTATTGCTCTGGGATCCTTCCCCAAACAAACATCCCACCCGCTTCTTTTTGATAGGTGCAATTCAACAGGTCCATAATTTCCAGCACTATTTTTTTTCTGTGTTTGTATTCCTTATTTAAATCTGCATACCAGTTTTCATCTAAACCCAGCGCTTGTTCTGCTGCAAATTGAGCAGGCAAAAACATGCCCGAATCCATATTACTTTTGAATTTCAATATTTCTTTAAGTAAATCCGAACGACCGCCTAGCATACCAATTCGCCAGCCAGCCATATTATGTGATTTACTCAAAGAATTCAATTCCAGTGCCACTTCCTTCGCTCCATTTACAGAAAATATACTCAATGGTTTATTCAGTACAAAGCTATATGGATTGTCATTGACTAAAAGAATATTATTCCTTTTTGCAAAATCAATTAATGCTTTATAAAAGCTTGGATTTGCATTTGCTCCAGTAGGCATGTGCGGATAATTTACCCACATCAATTTCACTTTTGACAAATCTTGTTTTTCTATGGCTTCTAAATCTGGTAACCACCCATTCTCTTCGCTCAATAAATAATCTTTGGGCTCACCTCCAGATAATAATGCGGTGGCTCTATAAGCTGGATATCCCGGATTTGGAATGAGTACTTCATCACCTTCCTGCAAAAAAGTCATCGAAATATGCATGATACCTTCCTTCGATCCAATAAGCGGTAAAATTTCATCAATTGGATCCAGCTTTACAGAAAAATGCTTTTGATACCAATCTCCAAATGCCTGTCGAAGTGATGCAACACCTATATAAGACTGATATTTATGGTGCCCATCTTTTTGACTTTCTAGTGTCAGTCGATTAATGACCTCTTGTGCTGGAGATAAATCAGGGCTGCCAATTCCAAGATTAATTACATCAATACCTTGCGCTCGCATTGCAGCAATTTCTTTTAATTTCTTGGAAAAATAATATTCCTTTACTTGTTTAATTCTATCTGCTGTTTCAACCTTCATAATGTATACCAGTTTTATACCTTCCGAGGACTTGTAATTCAGTCGTAGCTTTGCGCATTTCTTCTATTGCTTTATCAAAAGTGCTCGCATCTTTTAATACAAAATCTACAAAGAATCGATAATTCCAGCGGTCGCCAATAATTGGAATAGATTGAATTTTTGTGAGATTGGCTTCTTGATCAGCAAGCAGTTTAAGGATCTTATGAAGGCTGCCAATCTCATGGGTAAGTGCAAAACAGATAGAAGCTTTTTCAAAAGTCGATTCGTCTAATTTTTGGTTTTTGTTTTCAAGAGATAAAAAACGCGTGTAATTTTGTTTATTCGTTTCAATGCTTTCAGAAATAATCTCAAGTTCATATATCCTTGCTGCCATTGAACTAGCGATAGCCCCTACCCCTTTTTCTTTATTACTATAAATATTCTTAGCACTTAAAGCCGTATCCTCAGCGTCAATTAAACGAATATGTGGGTAATTATCAAAAAAGCTCCGGCACTGCGCAATCGCCATTGGATGAGAATATACCGTTTTGATGTCTTCAATTTTTTGCCCTGGCATGGCCATGAGGTTGTGTTTGATACGCAAGTAAATTTCACCTGTAATATCCAAGGTAGAATTTTGAATGAGTGGAAAATTTCGAATCAGCGTTCCAGCAATAGAATTTTCAATAGCCATCATGCCGCCATCATTTTTTCTCGATTCAACAATTAAATCATTGAATGTAATGGATGGAATAATATCAATGGGTTCATTATGATACTTTCTTGCCGCAATTTCATGAAAAGCTCCCCGAACTCCTTGTATAGCTATTTTTTTCATTTTCTATGATTACTTATAAGTACTTGAGTAAAGACTATTCTAAGCTAAAAGCTTGTTTAATTCTCCTATAAAAAAAGCCCCGATATGGAGCTTCAACTATATTAAAAATTTGATTTTTATCAATAATAGTATCTACTCCTTTTTGGATACCCAAAAAAGTAATAAAAATAATATTTTACATTATTTCCTAACATACGTTAGTATTGGTTAAGGCAAACTAAAAAGGAGCTTCACAAGTGAAACTCCTTTTTTATATTTTTAAAAACAACAATCAAGGTAGCCTCACTTTTTATGATTTCCATAAAAATAAAAGCTAAAAAAGTAAAAATTGTTGTTTGCTATTTGGTTCATTTTATTCGATATAATATTACAAACCTAAGGTCTTTTTTAGTTACACGCAAGTTTTCAAAGGTTTTTTATATAAGGACTACAGAAAGGTTTTTTAATATCCAATTCGAAAATTTAGCGGCCATTATATGATAATTGCTTCGATTATGAGGTAGTGATCAGTCCTACGGACTATGCGGTTTAGTGATCGCTTCGCTTGTGAGTGGTCTTGCTTCTAGCATTCTTATTAAAATTTGATATTTCATCTACACTATGCTCAAGTTCGAAGTGAATCTTGCGATTGCCATGCAGGCTATCCACAAATGCATAGAAAATCCTGGATACAGTAGTTTCCTCCCTAAAGAAAGGCTCTATAAGCAATAAAAGCAGCCAAATAAGCTAAGATCATCATGCCTACAAATTGAATAATTGGCCATTTCCAACCTCCGGTTTCCCTTCGTACAATAGCCAAAGTACTCATACATTGCATTGCAAAAGCATAAAACAATAATAAGGAAACACAGGTAGCGATATTATATCTACTTTCGTTTGTTTCTAAATTCTTTTCAGCTTTTAATCGTTCGATTATCGTTCCTTCTTCCTCTGCCCCAATACTATAAATCGTAGAAATTGTACCAACAAAAACTTCTCTGGCAGCAAAAGAAGCAATCAAAGCGATACCGATTTTCCAATCATATCCTAATGGCTTTATTGTAGGTTCTATGAACTTTCCTAGATACCCAATATAGGAATGTTCCAATCGAATACTGGCTTCATCCAAAGTAGCATTTGCTTCAGTAGCTAGTTGGATTTGGTTGGCCAAAAAAGTCTCGGATTTAGGGCTATTAGTAGATAATACCCAGAGGATTAATGAAAATAAAAGAATAACTTTCCCTGCTCCAAATACAAAAGCTTTGGTCTTATTTAAGGTTTCTATAAATACATTTCGCCAATGAGGCAAGCGATATCTCGGGAGTTCCATGATCCAAATCCCTTTATTATTTTCCTTTGAAAGCTTAGCAATCAGCCAAGCCGCCAATAAGGCCGTAAACGTTCCCAATAAATACATAAAGAGAAGCGCTAAGCCTTTAACATTAAAAATCCAGAGAAAGGAATCTTCGGGAAAGACCAAGGCTATTAAGATCGTGTATACAGGTAGGCGAGCCGCGCAGGTCATAAAAGGCGTAACAAGAATGGCAGCCAATCGCTCTCGTTCATTACTGATCCGCTTGGCAGACATGATTGCTGGAATCGCACAGGCCACGCCCGACATCAATGGGATTACACTACTTCCACTAAGTCCAAATTGTTTTAGCCATTTATCAGATAAATAAGCAATCCTTGATAAATAACCAGTACTTTCCAAAATGCCCATCAATATAAATAAAATGGCAATTTGAGGGATAAAAATAATAATCCCCCCTATTCCCGGAATTAATCCACTACCTAATAAATCCGCTAACCAAGCTGGCTGAATCGTTTTCGAGGTCCAAGTAGATAAATCGCCCATCATTTGATCAATCCAATCCATTGGATAATCAGATAAAGAGAATAAGGCCTGAAAAACTAAAAATAAAATGAATATAAAAATTAAGCTCCCTAGAAAAGGATGAAGTAGTACCTTATCCAATTTATCGGTAAGTAAGTCTTTTTTAATATTAGAAGCTTGCGTGACTACATCTTTGAGGAAATTTCCTAGTTTTTGATTTCGATTTTCTAAATCTCCTTTGACCACTTCTTTTTCATCGACACCTTCTCCTTCATAATATTCTGCTAAGCTAGCAGCATAATTGTTTTCAAAAACATCTCCTTCTAACACTTCATATTGCGTTCGGATGAAAGCATTAGGCGCACAAAAGGCCTCGTTTTGAATAATTGACTTTAACTGCTCTATGCCATCTCCTGTCCTAGAGTTGAGCAAAAGTACAGGGCAAGCAATTTTATCTTGCAATCGTCGGATATCAATATGAATGCCTTTATTCGCTAATTCATCTTTAAAATTAATCGCCAAAATCATCGGCACTTGAAGATCTGCCAATTGGCTAAAGAGCAACATATTGTGCTGTAATCTCAAGCCATCTCCTACAAAAATGACACAATCTTTTTTTGGATTAAGTTTTAGGATTTGATGGACGCTAATTCGTTCATCCATTCCATCTGACCACATCGAACTAAGCCCGGGAAGGTCAATAATGGCCTTATCTTCAAAGCGTCCTTCTTTCTTTTCTACTGTTACACCATCATAATTGCCCGTTTTTTGGCGAATTCCAGTCAAAAGATTGAACAGACTACTCTTCCCTACATTTGGGTTCCCAACCAAAAGAATCCTATTGATCATTTACTTTTTGTACTTTGATAGGGCTTGCATCTTCTTTTCTGATCGCAATCTGCTTTCCATCGAATTCTACTAAAATAATTTCCTGCCAGCGATCATTTCTGATTACTTTTAATTTTGTTCCTCGAAAAATACCATAAGCCATTAGAGGTTTATAGTCTCCTAAAGTATCTTCGATAATAGCTTCCTCATTTTTTTGTATGTCAGTAAGAAATGTCAAATCCTTATTTGTATTAAATCTAAATAATGAACGCAAATATAAACTTAATTTTGAATCCTTTTAATTTCTGCTGTATTTAATATTTGGAGATTTGGATTTGTAGCGAAAGCTTAGCTCGTGAGCGCCCCTGTGCTTTGTGAGACTTCGTGTATTACTTCGTGAACCTTTGTGTCTAAAATCATCAGAGCAGTATAATGGCAATGAAGTTGTTCAATAAAAAAAGCCACCGCGAATGTCGCGATAGCTTTTATTTAGTGTTTATTTATAGTGTATTTTTTCAAATTACTTTATCCGCACAGCTTGAACTAGCAAATGCATTTGGTTTAGCTTTGAAAACAAAACCCATCCCAAGGATATAGCCCATTGCTTCTTTCAGCGCTGTATTAGATTGAAAATTTGGATCAGTATTAATATCTGCATGTACTTCCAAAGCAATATCATAGGTATCCAGTAAATCACATAGTGAATAAGCGACTTCAACAGATTTGGCCACCTCCATAATCATTCTTTCTTTCAGGCCTAAATTATTAGTTGTCTTAAAATTATTAATAAACATGAACCCTCCTTTCTTTTCTCTTAAAAAGACAATTACAGAAGCAAATTCCGTCACACTTCCTCTTACCTGAGAGTCTGTACCAATACAAACTTTTAGTTTATGCCCTTTTTTCGTTTCCTCAATGATTGTTTTTTCAACAGCATCCTTGATAGGTAAAATGATTTTGTCTCCGTTTAACCGTCTCCAGTCCATAACAATAATGTTTTGATTTTTCTCTAAATTAAGCAATTAATTCTCGGAAATTGAATAGTATTAAAAATTTCATATCGAAATAACGTTAATCCAACATTTATTAGTCTTAATTAAGTTCCATTATTGAAAAATTTAATTGTTTGCAACTTAATTTACTTGTAGAATTTAGAATTTGGTGATCGTTCTTGTGGAACTTGTAGTTTAGTGATCAGTCCTTCGGACTTTGTGATATGGTGATCGCTTCGCCTGTGAGGGGCTACTTTTCAGTACAGTTAAAAATTTTGATCACTTATTCTTATGCTATTCTTACTTAAAGGATAATCTTGTAATTGTCATGAATATCCAATGAAGCATTTTTTCATGCATCACTTTTATTTTTATAGTAACTTGCACTTCAAAATCTATCTTAGAGGCTCTTAATCTTGACAAAATATCATCATGACTCAATATCGATTCTTAATACTTTTATTCCCTCTTTTTGCCATAGCTTGTAGTTCTCAAAACGGTAATATGCAAAGCGGGACCTATTCTAATCATCTAGCCAATGAAAGTAGTCCTTACCTTTTGCAACACGCAAATAATCCTGTCGACTGGCACCCCTGGGGCGATGAAGCCTTAGAAAAAGCAAAATCCGAAAACAAAATGATTCTGGTTTCTATTGGATATTCTGCCTGTCATTGGTGCCATGTAATGGAACATGAGTCGTTTGAAGATTCTACAGTTGCAAAAATCATGAATGATCATTTTGTCAATATCAAAGTTGATCGAGAAGAACGACCAGACATTGATGATGTCTATATGAGCGCTTGCCACCTTGCAACGGGTAAAGGTTGTGGATGGCCATTAAATGCTATAGCAATGCCTGATGGTCGTCCGATCTGGGCAGGAACTTATTTTCCAAAGAAGCAATGGGAGGAAGTACTGGATTATTTTATAAAATTAAGGGTTGACGAACCAGAAAAGTTAGAAGAATATGCAAAAAATCTAACTGGTGAAATTCAGTCTACTGAAAAAATTACAATCAATCTATCAGAGCAAAATTTCAATAAGGATACCTTAAAGCAAATCACTCAAACTTTCTTGACTAATATTGACCCTATAAAAGGTGGGCGCAAAGGCAGTCCTAAATTTCCAATGCCTAATAATTACCAATTCCTATTGAGTCAATACTATCATACTGGTGATGCTGAAACATTTGAATTGGTCTCCACGACTTTAGATAAAATGGCAAATGGGGGTATCTATGATCATCTGGGAGGTGGTTTTGCACGTTACTCTACGGATGATTTGTGGAAGGTTCCTCATTTTGAAAAAATGCTTTATGATAATGGTCAAATAGTAAGTTTATATGCACAAGCTTATCGGGCCGTAAAGAATCCATTGTATAAAAAAGTAGTGGAAGAAACGCTTGATTTTATAAAAAGAGAACTAACCAATAAATCAGGCGGATTTTATTCTTCGCTTGATGCAGATAGCGAAGGAGAAGAAGGCAAGTTTTATGTATGGACGACTAAAGAAATTGATTCTATTTTTACAGATAAAAAAACGAATAAGATTTTTAAAGACTATTATTCTATTACCCCTCGCGGCAATTGGGAGCACAAAAAAAATATTTTATTTAGAATAATGGCGATAGATAAAGTCGCATCAGAAAATAATGTTACCGAAGCAGAAGTCACCACAATTATAGATCAAGCCAAAGCAACTCTGATGAATATTCGAGATCAAAGAGTTAGACCTGGGCTCGATGATAAAATCTTAACTAGTTGGAATGCACTCATGTTGATGGGCTATATTGATGCGTATAAAGCTTTTGGAAACAAAGAATACCTGGATATTGCAAAACGCAATGCTGATTTCCTTGTTAAAAATCAAATACAAAAAGGAGGTCGACTCAATAGAAATTTCAAAGATGGTAAATCTTCTATTAATGCATTTTTAGATGATTATGCACTGACTATTCAAGCTTTTGTTGCAATGTATGAAGTTACCTTTGACGAAAATTGGCTGAACAAGGCCAATGAATTAGCGGAATATAGTTTAACAAATTTCTTTGATGAAACCGATGCAATGTTTAATTATACCTCTAATCTCGATCCACCATTAATCGCTCGAAAAAAAGAATTAGCGGATAATGTAATCCCTGGTTCTAATTCATCTATGGCAAAATCACTTTTCCTTTTAGGGACTTATCTTTATAAGCCTGCATTTATTGAAAAGGCAAAGCAGATGATGCAAAATATGGAACAAACCATTACTGGAACAGCGCAACCAAATTTTTATTCTAATTGGTGTGCTTTATATCAATACATGGTCGACCCACCTTATGAAGTTGCAATTGTAGGAGATCAATATGAAGGATTGAGAAATGCTCTAATGGAAAATTATTTGCCCAATGTATTAATGCTTGGTGGTAAGGACGAAGGTTCATTAGAACTCTTAGAGGGGAAACTTCAAGAAGGAGAAACCATGATTTATGTATGTCAGAATAAGGTTTGTAAATTTCCAGTACAAGAAGTTGAAAAGGCCTTGGGACTTATTGATAAATGATTTTGGGATAGGTATTGAGCATCTATATAGGTGAGACCAACCATTCTTTCGTTTTGCTTTTGTGAAGTAATGGTGTAACGGTCTTAAGAATTTCTTTTTTCAACAAACCTAAAATTTTCTTTTTAACAAAATGCTTATGTACAACTAAGCTAATCTCCCGAACTGGAGTTGGCTTAGCAATTCTTTTGAGGAAAGATTGATCCTCTTCCAAAAAGTCTATGGTTGATAAATAAGGTAAAAGCGTAACCGCATTATTTTTTCGAACAAAGCGCATTAGCGTATCTATTGTCCCTGATCTATATGCTAAATTAGAACTTGCAGTACGCTCTTCTTTCAAAGCACAAATCGTCTCAACCTGGGTACGCATACAATGTCCTTCATCCAAAAGCCATAAGCGTTTGCTATCTATTTTTTTAATATCCTGTATCTTTTCACCTTGATTATCAGCTCTGTCATACAGTAAAAAAGGTTCTGTATACAATGGAGTCTCTACCAGGCCAGAATGATTTAATGGCGTAGATAAAATCCCGATATCTAATGTCCTGTTTTCCAGTTCACTAATAATAGTATCTGTAGTTATTTCTTTAACCTCAAAATGTACTTTCGGGCTTTTTTCAATAAAATCATTTAGAAATAATGGCAATAAAAAAGGGGCAATAGTTGGAATAACTCCAATTTTTAGGCTTCCACTAATTTCTCCTTTTAGATCATTCGTTATCTCCTCCAGGTTATCTAATTCTTTCATCACAATCTTCAATTGATTGATAATTTTCTCCCCTTCTTTGGTAATTGTAATCGGTTTTGTTTTTCGATCAAATACAATGATCCCTATTTCGTCTTCAAAACGTGCAATCATAGTACTTAGAGTAGATTGCGTAATAAAACATTTCTTAGCCGCTTTTCCGAAACTTAAAGTTTCTCCAACGGAAATAACGTATTTTAGCTGTTGTACATTCATTGACAGTATCAATATTTATATTCAAAATATCGTTTTTATCAATCAAATATAAGACTTACATTTGGGGAATCAAACCTAAAAAAAATATACTTATGGCAGAAAAGAAAAACAACCGATTAACGACCTCAGCAGGAGCGCCTGTGTCGAATAACCAGCGTTCATTGACAGCGGGGAAAAGAGGACCTGTAATGATGCAGGATTATAAGCTAATAGAAAAATTAGCTCACCAAAATAGAGAACGAATTCCAGAACGTGTCGTTCACGCAAAAGGCTGGGGCGCGATGGGAACGTTTACGGTAACTCATGATATTTCAAAATATACTTGTGCTAAGATTTTTTCTGAAGTAGGAAAGCAAACACCAATTCTTTCCCGATTTTCAACAGTAGCTGGTGAGATGGGTGCTGCTGATACAGAAAGAGATGTTCGTGGTTTTTCTCTTAAGTTCTATACAGAAGAAGGAAATTGGGATGTAGTAGGTAATAATACGCCTGTTTTCTTTTTGAGAGATGGCTATAAATTTCCGGATTTCATACATACTCAAAAAAGACATCCAAAAACGAATCTACGTTCTCCTGAAGCAATGTGGGATTATTGGTCATTGTCTCCTGAAAGTTTACATCAAGTAACTATACTTATGAGTGATCGAGGTATTCCAACTGCTCCAATGTTTATGAATGGATATGGATCACATACTTTTAGTTTTTGGAATAAAGATGGAGAACGATTTTGGGTGAAATTTCATTTCAAAACACAACAAGGACATAAGCATTATACAAATGAGGAGACGGCTGAAGTGATTGGACAGACACGTGAGAAATATCAAGAGGAGTTATATGGAGCGATCGAAAAAGGAGACTTTCCTAAATGGACGATGAAGGTTCAAATCATGCCAGAAGCAGATGCTGAAAAGACACCTTTTAACCCATTTGATTTAACTAAAGTTTGGCCTCATGCAGATTATCCACTTATTGAAGTTGGAGAATTGGAATTGAACCAAAATCCAGATAATTACTGGATGTATATTGAAAATGCAGCCTATTCCCCTTCTAATGTTGTACCGGGTATTGGTTTCTCTCCGGACAAGGTTTTACAAGCACGGATTTTCTCTTATGCAGATGCACATAGATACCGACTAGGAACGCATTATGAAGCGCTTCCTGCTAATGCGCCGAAAAGTCCAATGAATCACTATCATAAAGATGGTTCAATGCGTTTTTTCACAAATGATTTTGGCAATCCAGATGCTTACTACGAGCCAAATACCAAAGGCGGAGCAGCTGAAGATCCTAGTGTAGAAGAACCACCATTAAGAATAGACGGAGATATTACCAGATATGAAGAGCATGATACTTTTGGTGAATACAAACAACCAGGAGATTTATTCCGTTTATTTAATGATGAACAAAAAGAAAGATTATTCAGCAATATTGCTGCTGCTATGGACGGTGTTTCTATGGAAATTGTTGAGCGTCAATTAGTTCATTTCGATAAAGCAGATCCAGCATATGGTGCAGGTGTTCGTAAAGCATTAGGCATTACAGCACTTACTGAAATTTAAATATATACTACTTTATCTCTGCGCTTCTTTGTATCTCTCAGCTTATATTTTATAGACTGAATGATATGGAGAAGCGCATTCTCAAAACCTCTCCAAGCTTTAGTATCGAAGGCGAAAAACTCAATTTAAGACTCTTAACACCTCATCATGGAAGACATATTTACACTTATCCGAACAGATGAATTAGCCAAGCTCACTACCCTATTGCAAGAGCAACCTGACCTTGTCAATCAAAAAGACAATAGAGGGTTTACACCATTGATATTGGCTACTTATAGTGAACACATTGCTATAGCAAAATACTTACTAAACTGTGGAGCCAATATCGACGCACAAGATGCTTCCGGGAATTCTGCATTGATGGGGGTCTGTTTTAAAGGCTATACGGAGATTGCAAAAATGTTAATTGAACAAGGTGCATCTGTCAATTTACGAAATTACAGTGGTGCTACAGCTTTAATATTTGCCGCCACCTTTGGTCAAACAGCAATCGTTAAATTATTGCTCGCAAACGGAGCGGATACAACAATAGAAGATGATCGGGGTATGACTGCAATTAAACATGCGAAGATACAAGGAAATAAGGTGATGGAAACAATGTTGGTTGAAGGATAATCGATGGTTACCCTAAAAAAGTCTATAGCCTTCTCAAGGCAATTGCTAAGATTCTGGGTTTAATTGCCATATGGACAAGGAAATCTCAAGTTTTGAAAGAATGGGCTTATGCTGTTTTTTTCTTTGATTTAGATACGCAAAAACAATCTCTAAATGGTTACATTATGCATACACTAATCTCAGCGTGTAAAAAACTAAAGAACCAATGCAGAGGATTGGCTATACGTCTTTTTTTACGTACTCCCTAGGCTAACGTTATGCCAATAAAAAATAAATCTATGCCGTATAAAATCTTTTTACTCCTATCATTTATAGCATTTTCAACATGTGCTAAATTAGAAGAGGATCTCAATGTTATTTCAGAAGAATTAAATATTGAACCAGAGATTTTTTTTAATGATTCAATTTATGTGTGTAGTGCATCTAACTCTTTTGTTTCATTCGGCCTCAATTCCGAAGATCAAGGTATAAAAATTAGTGGAATCGTTTATGAATACTATGGCTCACCTTTTTCAATCAAGACAATCGATTCTTTCTTTTATAATTCAAGTAATCCTATGCCTAATATATTGCTGAGAGAAAACTCTTTTTATTCGCAATATCAGTTTTTTTATAATGAAGATTCGAAATTAAATAAAGTTGAAATTTATGATTCTACTCAAACTACTAATCAAAATTCAATTTTCATTGATTCCTTAAAATACAATGAATTGGGGCAACTCATTCAAGTTATTCGCATGTGTTTGAAGGATTCTTTAGACTACTATAAAAAGCAAATTATTGAATACACTTATCTAGATGGTGCGCCTGTTTATTCTATTCAAACCTCATTCAATCTAGATGGAAGTACAAATAGTAATTTATACTATAAATACTGCTGGGAAAATGAAAACCTAAAACAGGTAAATTCCTATAATCGTAATGGTGAAATATTTAAAAAGGCATTTTATAAATTTGACGATAAACCTAATTACAGAAAAATTTTACCTAATAGTTATGAATATCCAATTAGTTGGAGTAAAAACAATTATATCGAAACATCAAATATTCTTTTCGGATTGCCCAGTTATTCAATATGTGGTTCTCCCTGTCCGTATAATATTGAATACAGTGAATTTGAATATCCAATACAGGTTTCTTCTACTTCAAGTTTAATTAAAATATCTTACGATTGATAAATCAATAAAGGACTGGAATCTGGAAAGAATATTTACTAGAAGATTCAATGGTTAAAATTGAAACGTATAATATGGATACCTTAGTTTCTCTAAATTATCAAAAAACAAAATCTAGTAGGTAATCAAGTGGCAACCAACAACTCAATTAAATGACCGCTCAGAGTTCCCTCACTTACTTTAAGCAATTCATATGAAAAGAATAAATCGTAAAACTATATGAAGTTCGTATCAATCTTTGAATCAAATGATTCTTTTGAGTTAAATATTATAAAAATTGAACTAAAGAAAGAAGGTATAATATTTAGAATACTAAATGAAAATGCATTAGAAATTGGGAATGTATATGTTTTAGGAAATAATGGAGCAATTATTCAAGTCCAAGAAGACGATGCCGAACAAACAAAGTTAATCCTTAAAAACTTAAATATTGAAATTTCGTCTGATCCAGAAAATGATGTATTGAATTTCGTATCCTATTTTGAAAAGAAGACAAATCGAATCCCTTTTCTTAATAAATTCCATGCAAGTACAAGGCTTGTAATCTCCTTCTTTCTATTAATTTCTATACCTTTAGTATTGTTAGGTTTAAGTTCTATAAAGAGTATTTCGCAAAAACTCATAGTGAACATGTGGTGTTTAGATGAAATAATTCACAAAGGAGATACGCTTTCACCTAACACAAATGATTATATAAAAATTCGTGGATTAGGCTGTAGTGAAAAAATTGACTTTAAAAAAAACAAGGGTATATTTCTACCTGGATTTCAAACAAACAAAAGTCAAGGGCAATGGAAATTAGACAAGAAAAATGATAGAATCATTCTCATTAATGTATTCAACAATAAAGAAGTTTATGAAGGAGAATATGAGTTTCAATTTTTCTCTAATGGTAATTTAGAATTGGAATCTTCTAATACAAAAATGAAATTATCCCCATGGAATCCTTTCTGAAGTTTTAAGCAGATATCTAATCAAGTGCTACCTAGCATAATCTCTCAGAGTTCCCCTCACTTACCTTTGAGCACTAAGAGAACTTTGACCTCCTTAGATTCAATTATAAATCTGATTAATAGAAAACTTGTTATTGAGCTGTTAAAGAATTTCAAAATGGTAAAGCATCAAAATTAATAATTAGTTTAGTATTAGGTTTTGTCTCATAATTGAAACAACAGTATAAGAGCCTGTTTAAATTAGAAAAATTAAATAAATGAGTAAGTCTACCCTAAATACACAATTTCATCTTTTCCTAGTCTTATTTATTTTCATTACTGGCTGTAGTGGTCTGAACTCATCTACCTTTTCAGAAAACAGCGACACTGGATCAACAGTAAGTCCAGAAACTGGCTCACAAATAGCCAAGTATATACGCAATATCTTTCAGGATAAAAATGGAAACTTCTGGTTCGGAACAAATAATTATGGTGTAGCCCATTTTAATGGAGAAAGCTTATCGTATTTTTCAGTTGAACAGGGATTTGAAGGTGGGCAAATTACTGGTATCACAGAAGATCTTGAAAAGAACATATGGTTTGCGACAAATCAAGGTGTTGTAAAATATGATTGGTCAAGTACAGAAACAGGTAAAAAACTATTTACCAATTATTTGGCTGACACGGTTTTCAATGGCGAACGTATCTGGAGTATATTTTCTGACAGCAAAGGTATTATTTGGGCGGGGTCCAATCAAGGCGTATTTCGTTTTGATGGTACAAAATGGAAAATCTTTGAACTTCCCTATTCAGAAGAATATAATTTTTATGCGTTTTTCACCAATAGAACTATTTGGTCTATATCGGAAGACAAAAAGGGGAATATCTGGTTTGGTACAAATGGTAATGGAGCCTTTAAATATGACGGAAAAACATTTACCCAATACACTGAAAAAGATGAGCTAAGCGATAACAGCGTTTTTAAAATTTTAGAAGACAGAAGCCAAAATATTTGGCTGGGAACATGGAATGGAGGACTCAGTAAATTCGATGGAAAGACCTTTACAAATTATACAGAGAAAGACAGTATTGGAAACAATGAGGTCGGCACTGTTTATGAAGATAAGCTTGGAAATATCTGGTTTAGTTCGGAAGGTTTTGGTGTATATAAATATGACGGCCAATCATTTGCTAATTACTCCAATAAACAGGGGCTTAAAGTTAAAGCTCCACAGGCTATCTTTGAAGATAAAGATGGACGACTTTGGGTTGGCGGCGGCGGAGGACTTTATCGATACGATGGTAAATCCTTTTTTAATGTTACAAAAAATGGCCCTTGGAAATAATAGATTAGAGAAAATGAGCGCATAATTGAGTCGCAATCAGAATTCTTTTACCCTTATACCCATTATAGAACTTCATCCTATGCCCAGCCGCCCATTTTGGAATAAACAAATCGATCCGCCCTTGCGGCTTGCTACTCCCCCTCCCTTACTTTGAGCAGTAGGAGAACTTTCACCTTCCCAGATTTTAGGACTTCTCATCCTAAAATTATTCCTTACATTTGAAAGGAATTTGGGATTCATTCAAAACACACACTAAATATACCTAACAATTATTCCTGCGGTCGTACTTCGGGTATACCGTCCTTAGTTGCTATAATTCACGAAATCAATCAAAGAAATGGAAATCAACAAAGAAAAAGGTCAATTAAGCAAAGATCAAATTGATCTATGTATATCCATTCTAGAAACATTAAATAGAGACACCGACCAAATATTTGATATTCCATTAGATCGAAGAATTGAATTGATTACACAAGCTGGACGACTGTCAAGACCACAAAAAGAAGAGTTTAAGAGACGTAAAAAGAATGCGAAGAAGAAAGCCAAAAGAAAAGCTGCTGAAAACGATAAACATGCCCGTAATAAAACAGGAATAAGAAGTGCTAGAGAAGCATCCGTTTTTATTGCACCCAAAATGATTGCACCGAAAGATGAGCAAGTAAGATCTATTGGCACATCTGTAGCGCCACGTGAATGTTATGTCTGCAAGGAGGTATTTACAAGCCTCCATCACTTTTATGACACAATGTGTTCTACCTGTGGCGACTTTAACTATGCCAAGCGTTTTCAAACGTCAGACCTTACTGGACAAGTTGCTCTGGTCACTGGCTCGCGCCTTAAAATTGGCTATCATATTACCCTAATGATGTTACGGGCTGGAGCCACTGTAATTGCAACGACAAGATTCCCGGTAGATTCCGCATTGCGTTATGCCAAAGAAGCTGATTTTGAAACATGGGGGCATCGCCTTAAAATACATGGATTAGACTTAAGGCATATTCCCAGCGTAGAAATATTTTGTAACTATATAGAACAACAATACGACAGATTGGATGTACTGATTAATAATGCAGCACAGACTGTTAGACGTCCGGCAGGTTTCTATCAGCATCTATTGGAAAAGGAAGAGTCTGTAATTTCTGAATTGCCTTCCTTGATAAGGAATGTTTTATCAGATCATGAAGCTTGTTTGCGAGAATTAGGAGCAAGCAGTTCTATGGTAGAAGAGCTGGACAAGAATCTACCAGTTACCTGGCATGGAAAACAAGTTGGCATTGGCCTAAGTGCTTCTGCAAAATTATCTCAAATCGCCTATACGATTGATCATGCATTAACACCTGAGGAAGTTTTTCCGACTGGTAAAATGGATGCGGACTTGCAACAAGTTGATTTGAGAAAGACGAATAGCTGGAGATTAAAATTAGGCGAGATTCATACTAATGAAATGCTAGAAGTGCAGCTCGTTAATTCTATTGCTCCTTTTGTACTATGCAATCGTTTGGTTCATCTGATGAAAAAAGACAACACAGGTATGAAACACATCATTAATGTTTCCGCTATGGAAGGCAAATTCCATAAATACCACAAAGAATCTCGCCATCCGCATACAAATATGGCTAAGGCTGCATTAAATATGATGACCCTCACTTCATCTTCAGATTTTGCGAAATATGGAATATATACCAATGCAGTAGATACGGGATGGGTAACCGATGAGGATCCTATTGATTTGGCCAAAAAGAAAGAAGAAATTCATGATTTCCAACCTCCTTTAGATATTGTTGACGGAGCTGCCAGGGTGATGGACCCTTTGTTCGATGGAATTAACACTGGAAAACATTGGTGTGGTAAATTTCTAAAAGACTATAGGCCAACTAGTTGGTGATGAGAAATGAATGAATCAAATAATCTTTAATTTCTTTTAAAATTAAGCATCAAATCAATGAATTTAAATACACTAAAAATTCAATACAAGTGTATACTTGGAATACTATTCTTATTTATCTCTTGCACGGATAAAGGCGTGATCATAGAAAAGGAGGCCAAATTGAAGATAGAACAAAAGCTGAAGGTAGCAGAAAACACTATTAAAGTGCTTAGACAATCTAGCTCTGGAGTGAATCTAAATAATGAAAATTTCGATTCTTTATCTAGGAATGTAATAAGATCTTTGTCCCTATCTGCATACGAAGCAAGAAAAGCATACCTTGTTTGTGAAGTGTGTTTGGATAAAAGGAGAAAGGAACTTGCTATAAAAAAAAGCAATTCGAACAGTTCGATTTTTGAAAAACACCTTCAAGATTCAGTTTATTATTCTGTTTTGAAGCAGACAATTCTTCGAATTGATTCTATCACTTTAAATAGAGAATCTGATCCCACTATTCAAGAATTGTTAATAGAAATTGAAAAATTAAACGTATTGAAATTGGAAATTGATAACCTTTGCCAATGATTTATAAACAAAAGCTAAAAGTTAATATGCCTAAAAATTATTTTTTCGCAGTCGGCTTGTGTCTAAGCTTAATGTTTTTTAACACGAGCAGTTCAATTGGTCAAATTTCATTTGAATATTTTTCTTTTTTCTCAAAATTTTCTGATCAAAAAGCACCTGAATTTGCACCTAAAATAGGACATAATTTTTCAGTAAGTTATTCCGTAAACAATAAAAAATACAGTCCTAATTTCAGAATTGGAATTAGCAATTTCGGTTATAAATATGACGAAGCATCCAATACCGAAATTGATTCAACTTCTGGGACTGGTTTTGATTTAACATATTTCAATTCAACAAACACAGTAAATTATAATTCTATTGATATAAGTGTTGGCACCAAATTTAGAAAAGGGCTTTACTACGTAGCACCCGAAGTAGGAATAGGTTTTTTTCTAAATTCAGTTACAAAAACCACAAGAACCTATGACTCTGGTAGAAAAGCAACATCAAGAAATAGAGACGACTCTAATCAATTCAGATTAAATTTCTTTCCTGTGAATCTTTCTATTGGAAGAGTGTTTGAATTATATGATATCGATATACATATAGGGATAAGAGGAAATATGATTTTCATACGTGAGGGAAATAAGTTGTCAAAAACGAAAGCTTATGGAATAGGTCTCTTTTCAGGAATAACGTTTTAAGAAAACATTGTCGAATAGGTATGATCCAATTCTGCCCTCAAAGCAAGACAGCGAATAAAGTATTGGCAAAATCAATCGATCATTAATAATTTAAAGATGAAATATATACTTAAAGCAATAGTTCTAATAGCTCTATTACAATCTTGTAACAGCCAAGATCAAAATAACTACACCCTCCATAAAAAAATATTAGGAGGAGGTGATTTACATGGAGAACTATATCGAAAAAAATATCAAAAACCTACAGATTCTAAAATAATATATAATAAATGGGAAGGTTATGAAGTACAATCAAACCAGGAAATTGAATTCCTCTTGAAATCAAATCCAAATTGTGAAGCTATCAGGATTACACATTGGAATCATGACACTTTAACCAATTTCATACTAACCGACAAAATTGGAAAATTCAAAAAGTTGAAATTTCTAGAAATTCATTCAAATAGAATAACTGCATATCCAAAGGAAGTTGAAAACCTTACAAACCTAGAGGAAATCGTTTTGCAAGTAAGTCAAAGAAAGGAAATAGAATTTAATTTCTCAAAATTCAAAAATCTCAAACATTTAACTATACATTTCGCGGATAATCTTAACGTTTTTCCATACTCTATATTTGATTGTAAAAAATTAGAATCTTTAAAATTGTTTAGATTTTTCTTATCTGATAATAATCAACTAAATGGAATAGAAAAACTTACAAACTTGAAAGAGCTTTACATTTGGGATTCAAACCTTGTATTGCCTCAAAATGGAGATTACAATTTTGAGGCACTTGAAACACTAATTATTGATAGGATGAGTACGCCTTTGCCAGCATATTTTTATGGCAATAAAACTTTAAAGAGAATGGCATTAAGTAGTTTGTTTGACACCTTAGACTTAAGCAAATTATCAAATATTAAAAGCCTGGAAAGTTTATGTCTTTCTTATCAAAAGAAATTTTCAGGACAACTTTCATTGCCCAAATTAGAAAACTTGTATATCTCTGAATTCCGAGGATCGAATATTGATATTGATTTCAAAGAGCTAAAAGCTTTGACAAGCCTTACCCTTTGGGGATGTCCAAATATTGAAGGTTTAAGAGAACTAGCAGGTAATAGTCTTAGATCTATTGTACTTGTAAATAATGAAAAACTTAAAAGGGTCAAATTCAATCCAAAAAAACTTAAAAGTATTGAAGAAATAGTGATGAGATCTAATAAATCTTTAAAAAATAAGCCTACTAAAATAAACAATGTAACTGTTAAAGAAAATTGAATCGGAGGGACGAGGCATAAATAAATGACCTGTCGGAGAGGCCTCAGACTATAAGATAAATTTATGATGAGGAGTGGTTATGCTTTTTTTACAGATTTCCTTGCGATAAGGAAATGAGTATTTCATAGACTGGCATTGTACTTAATAATAAAAAATGTTTTGTTAAAATTGTGAAAATAGCATTGACGATAAGTTTTGCAGTCATTGTGGTCAAAATTCAAAAGTTGCTAGAATAAACCATTTATATCCTGTACTTCATATTTAGCTTAGGATTGCTATTTGCTCTAATGGGAATTAATGAAATGTACTAGGAGTTATAGGGCATGATTAGTATTACTTATTAGCTGATTGGCTTTAGAAAAAAATTAGACATGATCAGCTAGCAGAAATAAACGAATGTTTTAGAGATAGCGTTTGTATGGATATTAGTGGTCATAAAATCGTTACATTGAACATAATATTAAAAGTTTTAAATAAAATGTTACACTAGTGGAAACATTTTGTTTGTTTGTTTTTAAATAAATTGAACGTCAATTAGTATATTTGCTTTCATGAAATACGCAATCGATTTTTATAGTGGTATTGGAGGTTGGACAATGGGTATGAAGTTATCTAATATCACAAATTTAGCCTCATACGAGTGGTGGAATGAGGCAAATCAAACTCATAATCTAAATTTCGGAACTAGCCATAAAGAAATCAATATCAGAGAGATAGATGTTAAAAAATTGAAATTTGACCATGAAATTGACTTCATAGTTGGTAGCCCTCCATGCACTCAGTTTTCTTATGCTAATAAAGGAGGAAATGGTGATATCGCAGACGGGCTAATTGACATTTATAAATTTTTAGAAGTAGTTGAACATTTGAAGCCTAAATATTGGGCAATGGAAAATGTCCCGAGGGTGGCAAAAATCCTAGTAAAAGAACTGGAAGAAGGTTCTTTGAAACGATTTAAAAATCTTGTTAAAATTATTGAAGTTGTTGATACAGCTGATTACGGAGTTCCTCAGAATCGGAAAAGAATGATAGCAGGAAATTTCCCATGGAATCTTTTTGAATCCTACAAGAAGAATATTGATACCGTAACTTTTGGTGATGTTTTGAATTCCTTGAAGAGAAAAAAAATAGTAGATCCTAACTATGGTTATGAAATACCCAGAGCAGAAGTTACTGAAATGCAAAATGAAGTTGATCTCACACCTCAAGAGGAAAGAATCAATAGAGATTCAAAAACATTTCATCCAATCTATAACAATATGTCGTTTCCAGACAAGCTTGATAGACCAAGTAGAACGGTAACGGCTACTTGCACTCGTGTATCAAGAGAAAGTATTATTGTTCAATCAAAATCAGGTTTTAGAAGATTAAATGTTAGAGAAAGAGGTGTAATTCAAGGCTTTCCTATAACATATCAATTTTATGGCAGAACATTGAACTCTAAATTCAAGATGATAGGGAATGCAGTTCCACCAATTTTAACGTACTATATTTTCCAAAGTATGAAGGAGGTTTCAGCTGAAAAAGTTCTCTCTCCTAAATTTTCGAATTACTATCATGCTCGCCCTGAATATGCTGGCTATGAATCAAACTTAGGACTACCCAAAAGAAAATTCCCCTCAAAAAGAAAGTTTCAATTTGCTGTTCCTAACTTAAGATATGGAAGCGGAGTAAGATTTGAATTATCTAATGATCCAAAATCAGAAGAAATACCATGGTCCTTTAAATTCTTTTATGGCAATTCTAAAAACATTAAGGAAATTAAACTTGACAAAGAAATTAAAGATACATTAGCCCCTGTTGTAAATACTACTAAAAATGAGATATTTACAGATTTTTTAAAAAAAATAGAAAAAAACTATAAATCTGTTGATTCTGATCTACTTCAAACAAGATGGACTTCATCGCAATTGAATAATGATGTTTTCAATTTTTTGGATGATATTGGAAATTGTGTTGAAGAAATTATTAGCAAAGCGGATTTATCTGATATCGAAACGAAGCTTGTAAAGTCAATCTTAGAAGAAAAGAATAAAAAAATTGAAGCAAATAGTAAAAGTATTTTAATTGGCTTTTATTTTCTATCAAGTTTAAATCAAAAATTATTTAGAAAATGAAAATAGGAGCGATGTATTCCCATCTCAATGGATTTGAATGGATTCAGTATCATCAAAAAGATATGTGGAATGAAATAGAACAAGTAATAACTAATATTGATGCTAATCAATTCCGAACTAAAATTAGTAAGGAAAAAACTATGGAAGGTAAAAAGCTATTCAGTCCTACCGATTTAAATAAAAAGATGAAGGAAGACTTCGAAGATTTGGGTTGGTTTGAAAGTCGAACGAACTATTGGGTTACTGATGATTATGGCCTGATAAGTAAAACAATGCATTTAGATGCCGAAGAGCAAAAGAAATTTATAGAATCAAAAGGAAAGACTCCAATAAGGTCATATAACCAAACTGATTTTGTAAAAAATAGAATTGCTGTAGAAGTTCAATTTGGGAAATATAGTTTTATCGCATACGATCTTTTTGTAAAGCATCTTGCATTTTATGTTGGAAATACAATTGAAGTAGGTGTTGAAGTTCTCCCTATGAAGTCCATGCAATCAGAAATGTCATCAGGTCCTGGTTATTACGAGGGAGCTTTATATGATTTAGCACGTCAAGGAAGAGGTGTACCTGCTGTTCCATTAGTTCTTATAGGAATCCAACCATAAATTAATTCAGAAACTGTAAAATCAAATACGACCACTAATAAATAAAATCCAAAGTCTTCCCCCAAAGCAAAACATTGAAAAAACCATTACCAAGAAAATGACGAATCTCCTATACCCACCAACGTTCCTTCTACTTAAGCCGTCTCATCAAAATAGGTTTCTTTCGCCGGGCTACTTCTAATTGTGCTTTGTCTGCCATGACTACATAACCATCTCCCCTTACATATTCTTCAATGTAGTTGAGATTGACCATACAGTTTTTGTGGATTCTAAAAAAGTTAAACTCTTCAAAGTAATCATAATTCCCCAGAGTCTTTGAACACCAAATCTTCCGGCCATCGTTTAGTACAAATTGGGTAAGATTATCCTCTCCTTTCATAAACATGATGTCTTTAATATTGATTAAAAAGATCTTATCATGTGAAGGAATACAAATCTTGCTAAAAGGATTAGGATTGAAATATTGATCTTTAAAAATCTGATATCGCTCGTCGATTGTTTGAAGGTTTTCCTTACGAACTCGATCTACTGCAGCCTTGAGTACATCTGGGTCAATGGGTTTGGTTACATAACCGATGCAACTATAATTACAGGCTTTCATTGCATATTTTTCGTATGCCGTAACAAATATAATCTCAAATCTAATCTCTTGGATTTGGTCCAGAAGCTTAAAAACTAAACCATCAGGAAGGTTAATATCAAGGAAGACAATATCTGGTTGCTTATCTGGATTTTTTAATAATTTTAAGCCTTCACTAATCGTTTCCGCTTCAGCTACCACCTTAATATTTGGAGAATTTAAGGTAAGCAAATTTTTTAAATTAATGCGCCCATTGAGTTCATCCTCAAGTATGATAGCTTTTAGCATAGTGTGAAATGTTAAAAATGATATTAAAAAAAAACAAAATACCAGATTATAACGTATTATAAAAATATTTCATGGATAAAATGAAAATTTAGATCCTAGAAAGCAATATTGGATATCTTGAATCTTGAGTAATTAGAAGATCATTTCTCTCTCCTACCCTCTCTTAAAGTCCTTGAAAACAGCTATTTATCCGTGGCTACTAGGTGTTTTTATACCATGCTGATTAACAAATTCCATTTGACTCACATATAGCTTGGTTCATAAAGAATACACCCACCAACCTAAGCCAATGAGTGTATTTCACTTAACCAATTTTGAATAAAAACTATTTCAGTTTAAAGGAAAGTCTATTCATTCTTTCTTTTTTGTTTAGTGACAAGGAATAAATAATCTAAATTTATTGCCTAATATCAATGGATGTAGAAATAGCAAAACTAGGGTTTTCATTATTATAGTAAGGATAAGCCTCTGACACTGAAGCCTGATAGACACCTGGTATTTCCGCTTTGAGATCTAATTTAATAGTCTTGGTTTCATAAGCAGTCATATGATCCATGTACAATACTAATCTATCTGCCTCTAGTTCATAATAAGCGACGATACCCTTTTCTTCGATTTTCTTGAGCTGCCAGGCTTGTACTGTCAGTCCACCAGGAATTGCAATAATTGCTAAAGGACTGGACACTATTTCTGGCGTCTTATTTTCAATACTCGCTGTCAGAAGGACTAAATCGCCCATCTTCGCAGTCTGTTTATTCCATTTTGTTTTTAATTCAATTGGGCTAGTATCTTCATTTTTTTGACCTTTTTTAGCGGTATAAGCTACCTCTATTTCAAATGGAATCGCTTGTTTAGTATTTATGAAGTTAACCTCAACCTTATATTCTCCCGCTTTTTGAAGGGCTGGAATTTCCTTAAGGTCCATAAATTTTGCTTGTCCTTTTAAGTATTTTAAATGCTTGACTTTTATACCATTTACTAGCAATTCTATTTCGCCACCTAAATCTGTTTCTTTGACATTCTGCATGGTAGCAATCAATGCTTTAAGGCATAGTGTGGTAGATTGAGTAGAACCAAATCCATACTTATTCTTAGATTTTAAAATATAGTTAAGGGCTTTGCGCTTGACTACAGGAAATTGTTTTGTACTCTTTGTAATGGCTAAGAGGGCAAGTGCAGTTGATTCGATTTCCAATATCCTACCGGTCGAATAGGTTACCGACTTTTTAGCACCTGCCCATCCACCGTTGTCACTTTGCAAACGAACTAACTTCTTTAAAAATTTATCCGCTCTTTTATCATTTGATCGAAACAACACATTTGCCATTAGTGCCATCATATAGGCATCTTCGCTTTTATCTACTATAAGATATTGTGCTTCTATCTCTTGAGTTAAATCTCTTGCATAGCCAGCCTCGCACATCGCAAATAAAGTATATACATCTAGCTGAGGGTCTGGCGAATTGTATTTAGATGATCCTTTTTTCCAAGCACCTTTTCCATCTCTTCGCATCAAAAGCCAATTAGCTGTTCGCTTAATTATTCCCTCATCTACAGGATAGACTTCAGACATATCTTTAAACTGTAACAAACCCATTGCCGACAATCCTATCTTTGCGCTAGATCTGCCGTATAAGGAAAACCCGCCGTTTGGCATTTCAAAACCAAGCAAACGTTCGTAGCCTTTTTTCAAAAAACCATTTGATTTATTTAGCAGAGGTTGATTAGTAATTCCTGATTCCTTCATCATCTTTAGCGCCAAAAGATTAGGATAATTCGCACTAGTTGTTTGCTCAAAACAACCGTATGGTTGCCTAATGATTTTATCAATATTACTAGCTACTTCAGACAGGGGACTTGGATGTGCCTTAAAATTAGCTCGGATAGATCCTTTATATGCATCTTTGATTTCCAGATTAAACTCATTGCGCAATTCGACATCTGTAAAAGTGTAATGATGTGGATAACCCCGTGGTAAAAGTTTGATTCGTTTTACAAAAGCATCATAATAATTTTCACTCTCAAAGCTAATTGATAGCTGCCCATAAATATTAGATTCTTTAGTTTTTGACACTACAAAATCAAGGAATAATGATTTAGCTTCTTCGGGTTTAATACTTAGCGTAGAATCACTTGAACTACTAAATAATGGAATGCAAAAAGAAGGAAAATTCACTTTAAGTTTACCCCTTAATGTTTCGGCTGTACTATTTATTAAAGTTACAGGCAAGCTTACTGTATCCAAATGTATGACAGACCGCGGTACCTTAGCGATAATAGCAAATGGGGTATTCACTGCATAGGATGCTTCACCTCTTCCAATCAAGCCATTTTTTGCAAAGCCTTCCACCGTAATATTGTATTTAGTAATATCGTCCGCATTCCAAAAACTAATATTGGCCTTTCCCTCTGCATCTGTCCTTATAGATGGATTCCAATAAACTGTAGATCTAAAATCATTACGTGTTTTAGTTTTATATCGTTTGTAGTACCTAGGTTGATAAAACCTTCTTTGCTGCTTATATTTTGACTTTGAATAGCTAAGTAATTCTTCTAATTCCAATTGTATATTATAACATAGCCCTCTACTAAGCCCAATGGATTTAGCTGTTTTTTTTCTTTGTAGAGAATATAATGCTGATCTAATCCACCAATCCGAGGATTTTAGTTCTTTATTATTTCTATCCGTAATTTTTATATCACCAATCCTACCTTTTTTATCTACGACAAATTGGACATTTATAATTGAATCTGCTAGGCAAACATTATTGTAGTAGGGATTCTTGTCTAAGTTTTTTTTAAGACTTTGAACAATTAATCCTGGATCAAATTCCGAATACTTTTTCTTTTTGTTTTTACTATTAAATTTATTAGGTGGTAAAGCATAAATAACGCGTGGCCGTTTATATCTATCATATGGATAATAAATACCTCCTGGGTTTCCTCCTGAACCTATTATACTAATATAATTTTGATTACTTGGAGCTTGATCATAATCATCCCAGTCAAAAGCATTTGGAAGCTTAGAATTTTGAGAAGCTGTATACCTTGGAATATCAACTATCCCACCACCATATCTAGCTTCAAGCCCACCAGTGATTACTTGAATCTGATCAATCTCTGATGCAGGAATTGATATTCCACCAGAAGTACTTACACGAATACCATCAATATAATAATCCACTGCACCTGCTCTTGATCCACGTATCGATACCCCATCTCCCTCATCTATTTGGGAAACACCTGCTGTAATTACTGCTAAAGCGCCAACATCCTTTATAGGCAAATTAGATATTTGATCACTGGTCAAAGTACCTCCCTGAGTAGTATCATCCTGATCTATCATGGGTATTTTATAGGATGTGACGGTTATAGAAGAAAGTGATATATCGCTATTTTCATATAAATAAGTATCTCCTACAAATGCAGTCCCCTCATCTATTTGATTCAACTTAGACATTTTAGGTACAATTGCTTGCCTTGTCAAAGGAACTTGTATATTTGGTTTTATAGTACCTTGTGTGCTGACAATCGAAGTTTTATTTATCGTATCCATTCGTGATACTTCTACAGTAGATAGTGCTTCGATACTATCGGAGTTTGCAAAATTTAGATGGACGAAATTATTACTAGATGGATTTACTTTGACACTTTTAGAACCCACTACTTTACCCTCAGTGTCCAATAAAGAAACAGTATACTTACCTGCTGATAAATTATAAATACCGAACATTCCATATTGATCAGTACTATAATTAAAAGTTGCTTGCTCATTCTTGACGGTAAAGGTACATGAGCGACAGATTGCTGTCTTTTGATCGTAAACAATTCCCGACAAATGCCCTTTGAGCGGAGATATTTCAATATGATAATGTCCATATTCATTTACAAGTTTTCGCCCAATCTCAAGACCTGCTTCTTCTACAATTATATTAATGCTTTGATTTAATAGATTTATTCCTTTCAGATAAAATCGTCCTTTCTCATCTGTAATACTTGATATGGTATCCGATGTATTTCTAATCTTCACACCTGCTTTTAGTTTTCCTTCAATATCTTTTACCTCACCACTGATAATCATTTTTTCTTTATTAAAAGTATATTCTTTAGGCGCATTTTCTAACACTGTTTTCCATTCAAACCTTCGCCAGCCATGAGTCATCATTAATAAGTCTAATGCAGCATCCGCTTGCTCTTCCTTTTCATCAAAATAAAAATTAGGCTCCTCAATCTTCCCCTTTAATTCAGATTCCAATAAAACTTTAGATAAAATATGTCCTTGTTTATCATCTGCATAAGTCATCAATTTATCATCGGATACTGAGATAGAAAAATCTCCTTTGACTCCTTCCCCATTTTCATCTGTCACTTTTACTTTAACTTCTATTTTTTCTCTAGGTTGATAGCTTGACTTATTGGTTTCGATTTCTATATTTAGTTTTTTATGTTTATTTAAAAAGATCAAGCGCTCACATTGCGCAATTTGCAAATCATTAAAAATAGTCAACCTTGCAATACCTATTGGAAAATGCTTCGTAGGGATATTAACATGTTGAATTTCTTGAGCCTGAAAAGTTCGTGCAAAATATATAGAATCACCATGTTGTACAAGCAAGTGAAGCCGTTCAGGTACTGTGCTTTGAATCGCAACTTTGATTTGTGCTTTATCTTGATTAAGTATGCTTATTGTAGTACCTAGCGTTTCAACTTCCGGTAATTTATAAAGTTTATTGATACCTATTGGCTTAGTGAGCTTTGCAAAATAGGATTCATTAGTCTTCCCTTCAAAAGCAAATTTTCCCAAGCCATTATGCAGGCT
Organism: Saprospiraceae bacterium; assembly: GCA_965277415.1. GTDB lineage: Bacteria > Bacteroidota > Bacteroidia > Chitinophagales > Saprospiraceae > JAHDHW01. The sequence continues at coordinate 14,656 of CBDICS010000010.1, read as the reverse complement.
TGAAAAATGCCTCAGCACTCGCCCATTAACATCTTCAATATGGCCACTTACATCAGCAGCTTTTCCAAATTCATTAATTGCCTCAAAAGCTATAAAGCTTGTTTGCCCTGCAATCAGATCACCACCTTCCGGAAAAAAAGTCAAATCTATATTATTTAAAACAATCGGAATAGGACGAGCAATAGATTCCCTTAAGCCTCGATAAGGAATCCTTACGTTTAAAATACCTTCATTTGACAAAAGTGAATCAGGTAGATTAAATTCTAATTTTGCTTTACCAAACTTATCAGTGATTCCTTCAAATTCTAAAACCTCCTGACTGGATAAGGTTACTTTGTAAGTAAATGGAGTATTAGATAATACTTGATTATCAAGGCTTTCTAATTCCAAATCAGCAATCACTTTATCACCTGCGCCATAAGCTTTCCTTTCAAAATCCAAAGTCATATTGAGGTTTGGAAGCAAAACATGCTGTACCTGAATTTTCTTTTCGAAAAAGCTTTCCCTATTTTTTTGCCAATTAGTAAATGCTCTAATAGTATAGATGCCACCTTTATCTTTCGGAATTTTAAAGCTATTATGACAATTTCCAACAGCACAGAGAACTTTATGACTTGTATGTAAAGTACCATTTGGTTTATAAACCTCAATGTGCAATATTTCACTGATGTCTTTAGCTTGTCGATCATTCGCATCTCGGATATATCCTGTCAACCAAACGGTTTCTCCTGGCTGATAAAAAGTGCGATCTATATGAAGATATACCAGCTCATCTAGGCCTTGACTAGATTTTTCCTTCAATTGATCCATAATTGACTGAACCAATGGATCAAGTTTAATTTGATATACAGCACTTGCAGTAAAAAAAAGGATTATCGCAATAATGGAAAATTGTTTCTTTTTCATATGCTTTTATCTAAAATCGCTAGTACATCGTAAAATAATTAACTATCGCTTTTAGTGGTCTCTTTTTCGATGTACTAAGAGCTATTTTAAAAATCACAAAATTAATAGGCAATTCAAAGCACTAATGCCTAAAAGCATTCATTAGAGCCTGTCAGTACTACCTTTTACTTAGTGAATGGATCTTTCCATAGCGTATATTTAGACCTCCATCAATCAACATTTGCGGTAATTATAAAATCTCAATAAGATTTAAGTATAGTAAATATAGTGCACAAATAAATTGACAAGAAAATTACAAATGAGTAAATATATAGTATATAAATATCAACTTAAATTACTCTACATTAAAGATTTGCTTATACAAAGTATATAGTATATATTTGTAATACCTTGAAAATCAATAACACTAGAAACATGAAAAAACAAGCTGCTCATCGCAAGTATAATTTCCCAGATGCTGACCTCTATCTCCAATCTATGGAACGCCTCAAATATGCGGCCCGAGATAAAAAGCAATTTGAGCTGTATGGTTATAAAGCGGATCGAATGAAGAAGTTTATTGCAATGTGCGATAAGTTTCGTGGGCTTCCTGATGATGACGAATTAATAGGTGATCAGATGGTCGTCACAGATAAAAAATATGCAGCAGCTGAAAAACTTAAAACGGCTATTCGTAGCCTGATGACACGGGTAGCGATGAAGTTTAATAATAGAACAGGCCGATATCGAAAATTTGGTACTGCTAAAATGGGAGATATGACAGATGCACAATTGCTATTTTGTGGTCGTCGTGTGGCACGTGTGGCAAGGCAACAAATTGATTTCTTAGATGATGTCGGTGTCAATGAAAATAGTATCCAAAGAGTAACAGATGCCTGCCGAAACTTTGAAAATGCACTCAATATTCAACAAGATAAAGTTGCGGATCGCGATATTTCTGTTGAGCGTCGCATTGAACAAGGCAATGCGCTCTACGAAGAGTTAGTAGTGCTTTGCAATATTGGGAAAGATATTTGGGTAGAATCTGATCTAGCTAAATATGAGAATTATACCATTTACGAAAGCAATAATGACCAAAAAATTGCTCGAAAAGAAAAAGAAAAGAAGGAAAAATAGTTACTCTATAAAACCCTGGACAACATGCTCTCGCTCTTCAAATAAAATTAGTAATTTATCCAATTCGATGTTCCATTCTATTAATGAACCAGGACTCTTATATTTATCAATTTGGACTTGTATTTCTGAACTAATCCGATTAGAATTTTCATTCACAATAGGTCTTAATTGATCTATTGAAATATCTCCACTTTGTAGTAAAGTACGATATCGCTCATCGAAGTCCTGTTTGAATGTTTCATCATTATATAAAGCTAAAAACAAATCAGAAAGCACATTCTTCTTATTCTTATCTTCAATAATCGTGAAGGGTGATTTATCCATTTTCAACCAAGCTACCTTATCCAGGTCAAAAAGTACAAATCTAAATTTCCCATCCTTTATAGCATAAAATCGTGAATTATTATGTGGCCAATCTGTATTGCCAAGGTAAGACTCAAATATCATATAGTCAATAAAGCTATTTAAATCAATTTCAGTTTTTAAATAGTCTATATCCTTTTCTTCAATGGCCTCCACCAAATCATCAATACGATCAAAATCTCCATCTTTCTTGATCAGTTCATGTGTAGTAATCTTAGCTAATGTGATGTCTCCTTTTTTGACATCATTCAAGCCTGCCATACCATTAGTATTACCCTCTGTTCTTATATTCAAGAGGCCATAAAAACGATCATTAACGTATACCAAGCTAGCCTCTCCATAAGTCAAATCCAAATCCAAACCCGCCTGAATAGCCAATTGAGTAATACTCATATCTTTTAGCATCGTGTTTTCAAAATCACTACCGGAATTTCTAAGTCGGATGGCTTTTATTTTATCTAAATTATGATGAGGCAGGATCAATTCCGGATTGATTAATGAACGATCTGAATTATCGTATTTATCTTCAAACTTTATTCCTAAGGTCTTTAATGGGTATCTAATAGAGTAGCCTCCTTTTATTTCCATTTCGATTGCCTCATTTTCTATTACTAATTCCTGATCTCGGTACAGATTGAATGAAGCATCAATTTCCAATTCTTCATCTGGTTTTTCCAATATCTCTGCAAAATCTGCTTCATCTACTATAATATTAATAACAGGTAATTTTGTTTCTACCTCTAGAAATGGTGTTTCAACCGTATTTATTTGATCGGGTTCATTAAAACTAGAACAAGTCCAAATCAAAAGAAGAGGCAGTATATATAAGGTATTTTTCATAACTATAGCAATTTTAAGTTTCTTCTCTTTTTCGCTTTCCTTTTATCAAATGGATAGATTTATTTATCCCAAACAAAATCGAGATTTTAGGGTCATTAATAAAAAATGGATCTGGAATATTTCTGATATTTGAAGTAATTCCAGTACTTAGATACCATTGATTTTTTATTCTGTATCTAGTTTCCAACAAAAAATCAACCCGCCAGGAATATTTATCTCTTAATCTAAAATCTATTTTAGAAACATCGACATTATTCTGAAATACAAATCCGCTTACAAACATCCACTTTTTATTTGAAGTGGGGATTACAATTTTCGTAGGTACAGCCAAACGTAAAGTATTTGCGCTAAAAGAGACTCCATCCACTTTCCCAGAAGAAAAGATACCTTTCCCAGATAGCCCGATCTCTCCAAACAAATATTTTAATGAAAAGGCTCGATAAGTCAAACCAACAGTTAAAATATACCCTTTCGACTTTTCAACGACTACATCATTTAATTTAATTAAATCATTATAAGTATAGCCCGTGTTTATAAAAAGGGAGTGTTTTGATTGACTATAAGCTTCAAAACTTATAAAAATCAGGATAAAGAGTATGGGGTAAATTCTTTTCATTTTATACTACTACGTCATTTTCACTAATTACGCTGCCTTAGAGCTCTAAGTTCAAAAGAAACAAGTGAATGTAAAGTATTGTTTAGAAAAGGCCTTGTATATATTAAATTAAAAAAGCCAATCCAAATAAGCTTTGAATCGGCATACATTAATTATTGACTTTGCTTAAATATTTATTTGATATTTCACAATAATAAGCATCCAAAAACAACAATAGCCTCTCATTTCTGAAAGGCTATTGTCATTTGTATAAATTGAAATTATTTATAAATTCTATTGTTTTTCCCAAGTCGAACTAGAAACGATGGTTGTAGTTGAAGTCACACCTGACGTTGTCGTCTCCATTGTCTCATTTTGAGTAATGACCAATTCATTATTTGAATTAATTTCATAACTGACCGTCTGTGTTGAGCCTTGTGAATCTAAATTCATTCCATTAAATTCAAAAGCAAAAAAAGAACCTCCAATCGTTAAAGAACTATTATCTGCGGTATAAGTTCCAGATCCTGAAACATTGGAATAAGAATCTGTAGATTCTGAAATAATATCGCCATTAAATGATCCAGATGTTGTCATATCATATCCTCCTGAAGTCGTAAAAGCAGATTCTGTAAACGTAACATTATAATCAAAATTAGACCCTAAGGCAATAGTAGAAATTAAAAAGTCTTCTTCTTCTACCATCGTTGAAGATTCTATATCTGCATTAAAAGAAATGGCAGACCAGGTTCCGATTAAGCTTTCAGGATCCGTAGAGACATCATCATCGTTCGCACAAGCATTAATAAATATCAATAAGGATAAAGTGAAAAATAGTTTCGCTAGTTTTAGCATAAAGTTTCAATTTTAAATGTTTTAAATAAGAAGTACGTTCTCAAGTATTGTACCGTTTTTATAGCATAGACTTTTCGGGCTATTAATTGTTAAACCAAGCTATACCTTTTGTAAATATTGAAATACTTGCAAACGTAAATAGACCAGTAAGCAATATTCTTTTATCTTTAGAATAGATAAAGGGCTTCGGCAATGCTGTTTTAATTGTAAAAAAGTACTTTCAGGAAAGCACACCTATTTTAAAACAGCTAGTAACTGCCCTATTCAACAATTAAACAAGCTTCACTACTGACCAGCTAGAAGATATACAGGATGTCTGGACATTCTTTTTGATGCCTAGAATCTATGTCAATTCTACTGAATCTGAATCTGCTTTTCTAAATAACCCAACTACCTCAAACTATAGACCAATGTCAACATCAAATGCAAATAACTATCTTGGAAAATATTTTTGTAATTTAGGGCTTGACAGTTTCTTGATTTTTGCTAGTGATGAAGAGATTTTCTTCCTCCTAACAAATGGAAGTAATTAAAAATCTGTCTGCTATACTTTGAATACTTTTGATCATTTGAAAACAACATCACAAGATGAAGAAAACTTACCTACTACTACTAATCATCTCTCTTTTCTTTATAATAACTCCAGCTTTTTCGCAAAAAAAGAAGAAAAAGGATTCCCCTAAAATAGAGGAAGAGACAAATCAAAATAATTTTGCAGCCCTCTCTTTTCGCAATATCGGCCCATTTAGAGGAGGTAGAACTAATGCAGTCACTGGTGTTATTGGTGATCCCATGACCTATTATTTTGGTGGTGTAGGTGGAGGAATTTGGAAAACGGAGGATGCAGGAATTACTTGGAAGAATATTTCTGATGGCTTTTTAAAGTCGGGATCAGTGGGAGCAATTGCAATTGCCCCAAGTGATCAAAATATCATTTATGTTGGAATGGGGGAACATGCGATCAGAGGTGTGATGACTTCACATGGTGATGGTATCTACAAATCTATGGATGCGGGTAAAACATGGACCTCTATTGGTTTAGAAAAATCTATGCATATTTCTTCCATAGAGATTCATCCTAATAATCCTGAGATCGTTTATGTAGGTGTCCAAGGTGCGGCCTGGGGACCAACTGATGATCGCGGGGTCTACAAAACAATTGATGGTGGCCAAAACTGGGAAAAGATTCATTTTGTCAATAATACAACTGGTGTTTCTGATCTAAGTATGGATGTTACTAATCCGCGGATTTTATATGCTGGAATGTGGGATCATCAGCGGTTTCCATGGAAGGTACGGAGCGGCGGAGCAGGTTCAGGAATATGGAAAACTGTAGATGCAGGTAAAAATTGGACGGCCTTGGAAACTGGCCTACCAAAAGGAATGGGCAAAGTCGCTGTAGACGTCTCTCCAGTAGACCCTAACCGTCTATACGCAAATATTGAAGCAGAAAAAGGAGGTGTCTTTCGCTCTGATAACGGGGGTAAAACTTGGAAACAGACCAATAATCAAAGGGTAACAGTTGCCAGAGCCTGGTATTATATTGAAGTCTTTGCTGATCCCAAGAATGCGGATCTTGTCTATGTGCTTAATGCGCCCGTTTTAAAATCTATCGACGGCGGAAAAACCTTTGCACGAATCGCAAACCCTCATACAGATCAACACGATTTATGGATTAATCCAGATAATCCTAATAATATGATATTGGGCAATGATGGTGGCGCTTGTATCACTTTTAATGGTGGAAAATCTTGGTCTTCACAAAATAATCAAGCTACTGCACAATTCTATCGAGTCATTGCCGACCAACAATTTCCGTATCATATTTATGGTGGACAACAAGACAATTCTACCGTATGTATAGCCAGTAAAACCAGAGGTGGTGCGATCACAGATGACGATTGGTATCCGGTATCCGGTGGAGAGTCTGCTTTTATCGCTTTCGATCCTAAAGATCCGAAAATGATTTATGGAACAAGTATTCAGGGCTTTATTGATTCTTATGATGCCGAGACCAAAGAGATTAAAGACATTATGGCTTATCCTCAACTTAATCTCGGAACTAATCCAATTGATATGAAATATCGCTTCAATTGGAATGGTCCGCTTGCTGCTCAAGTTCAAGATCCTTCGATATTATATCATGGGGGTAATAAACTTTTGCGCAGTGATGATGAAGGCTATAATTGGACAGAAATCAGTCCTGATCTTACTCGAAATGATACCTCAAAACATGTTATTGGTGGTATTCCTTATACAAATGAAGCCGCTGGAGGAGAGGTTTATAACACAATCACTTATATTGCTCCATCTCCGCATGAAGCAGGTGTTATCTGGATTGGTACTGATGATGGATTCGTACACCTCACTAAAGACGAAGGTAAAAACTGGCTAAACGTAACACCAAAAGGACTAGATGAATCGCTTATCAATGCCATAGATATTTCTCTACATGATCCAGCTACGGCATATATTGCGGTGACTAGATATAAATTTAATGACCGAAGCCCAATCATTTACGCCACTACTGATTTTGGGAAAAATTGGAAAAAAATAACAACTGATTTACCCGCAGATAATTTTGTTCGGGTAGTAAGAGAAGATCCTATTCGTAAAGGTCTCTTATATGCTGGAACAGAAGGCGGGCTTTTTATAAGTTTTAATCAGGGGCAAAACTGGACACCTTTTCAAGTCAATCTTCCGATTTGTCCGATTACAGATTTGACTTTTGCCGATAATGATTTAATTATTGCAACATCAGGCCGTGGTTTTTGGATTTTAGATGACCTTGGTATACTACAACAAAGTGGCAATAATCTTAATCCTGATAAAATTACAATTTTCCAACCTAAGGTCAATTATCGGTTTACCACTGGTGCAGCCTCAAAAGCACGAGGTGCAGGACAAAACCCAAAGAATGGAATTACCTTTGATTATGCTCTTCCTAAATCATGGCAGGATTCTTTAGTTTTAACCTTAGAGGTTTTGGACGGTAAAGGTTCCGTGATTAGAACAATTAGCAATCAGAAAGCTAAAAACTTTAAATCCTGGGAAGGTGGTCCACAAGCACCTCAAACCCTCCCTTCTAAATCAGGTCATAATCGTTTTGCTTGGGACTTACGCAGAAATAGTCTTCCCGCTGTTAATGATATTTTTGTGATGGGAGATTATCGTGGCCATCTTTCGCCACCTGGCAAATATACTTTACGCCTTTTTTCAAAAACGGATACAGTTGAAACAGCCGTAGAACTCTTAGCAGACCCCCGACTTCAGGCAAAAGAGCAAGATTATAGAGCTCAACAAAGAATGTTACTACAAATCGAATCAACGGTAAATGATATTCATCGTTCTGTAAATCGATTCCGTTCTGTAAAAAAGCAATTAAATAATAGATTAGAGCTTCTTAAAGAAATGGATGGAAAGGAAGAACTCGTCAGTCTAGGTCAATCTGCCTTAAAGAATATGACAAATTGGGAAGAACAATTAATCCAACCAAAACAAAAGACATTTCAGGATGTAATCAATTTTAGGAATCAGTTGAATGCAGAATTACTTCAATTGAGGAGTATGATTGACTCGCATATACCTAAGCAAACTAAAGGAACACAGACTCGATTAGATGAATTGCTTAATATCTGGGAAAGTCGAAAGTCTGAAATGGAACAAATAATAGAAAGAGAAATAGGTGGTTTCAATCAAGCCTATAATAATGACAATATCCCAATCTTGATTTTGCCAAAGGATTAATTGTGATGATTACTTCTGGCCTTTGAAAAAAAGAACATATAACGTAACTTGTATAATATTTTAAAAGAGAAGTTGTTCAGACAACAAAATGAAACAAAGCAATGGAAGATCAGGAAAAGTCCTTTATTCAAAATATTTGGGATAATAGATTTGTAAAGTATATATTTTCCTATTCGGTTGGAGCATGGGGTATTATACAGGTAGCTGCCTTTTTAGAGAGTAGATATGCTTGGGCTATTGGTTGGCCTGATTTCATTCTAATATTTGCACTTGTATTGCTTCCTTCTGTAATACTTTTCAGCTATCATCAACGTGCTGCTAAATCTGATGAGTTAACTAAAACAGAAAAGATATTTTTTCCAGTTAATTTTATTCTAGCTATCGCAATAGCTATATTAAGTATTGGAAAAAGTGATTTAAATGCAAATACCCCAAAAGTTACTGTCCTTAATGAGGAAGGTCAAGAAGTTGAAAGATTTATTCCTCATACATCATCAATTAAAAGATTAGTGGTACTTCCCTGGGCACTAAAAGGGGACGATGAGCAGATACAGTGGATGACATTTGCATTGCCAGAAATTTTGGGTTCTGACCTTGAACAGGATAGTCGATTAATTGCTGTTAGTCCCTTGGCTTTAGCTAATGAATATGATGAATATAGTGCTCATTTAGATCAAGCACTCCCCTTCTCTATCCAAAAGAAGATAGCTAGTGATAATTACAGCGATTTTTTTATGCAAGGCAGTATTGAAAAAAATGGAGATATTTATCAAATCTCAACTACCTTATTCAATACGAAAGATGGCAAGGAAATTTATAATAAATCATATGAAAATACGAACCCTCTCGAATTGGTAGATTTAATTTCTGAGGACTTTAGGAATAAAATCTATATTGAAAATGAATTGGATCAAAATTTTGTGGATTTGCCTGTCTCCAATTTGTATACTTCTTCTTTAGAGGCATTAAAATATTATAGTGAAAGTATTAAACAATCTCATTATTATAAAAATAATCAGGCTGCAATAGAGAATATTCAAAAAGCAATAACAATTGATCCAAGCTTCGCATTTGCTTATGCTCAATTAAGTATTTATCATTTGGTAATCAATCAATTGGTAGAATCAAAAGCTGCGATCAATAAGGCCATTCAATTAAAAGATGTACTTTCCGAAAGAATGCAATTTGATGTAAAGTATAGATATCTGAATTTTGATGAACCGATCAAGGCATTAGATTTATTGGAAATGTGGTCTCAACTTCATCCAAAAGATAGCAAGCCTTATAGTCTTCTTATCAGTCGGTATCAACTAAAAGGAGAGATGCAAAAAGCAAAACTCACTGCAGAAAGAGCTTTGAATAATGGCCAATCTGGCACGATACTCCTTAAGCTTGCCCGTCTTGAGAATATACAAGGCAATACTGCAATGGCTGAACAATACTATGATCAATTTGAAAAAGAATTTCCACATAAAGTAAATGATATCCTGGGTAAAGGAAATATTTATTTATCCAATGGTGAATTCGATAAAGCAGAAGCACATTTTGAAAAATTACATTTGCTTAATCCTGATAAATCTAAGATTATTAAAGAATTAGCAAAGGTTCAAGGGAAAAAAGGCAATTTCAAAAAACAATTGGAAAAATTGGAACTTGCGCTTGAATTGGAAAAACAATTTCAAGATTCAGTGGCCATTATGCAAAGTATTGAATTTGTCTACCTAAATATGGGCCAAATTGATAAATACTTTGAGGTAATGAAAGAACGATGGCAAGTGAGTAGCAGATATCTTCCATTGTCTCAACAATCTATCGAATTGATGTATCCTCATAATATTCAAGCTGCTTTGGATCAAGGCAGAGAAGAAGGATTACTTGATAGATTACTATTGATTGCAAATAAGATGGATAATTCAGTTCTTGATTTCTCGTGTGCAGCAAAATGCAATTATTATCTTTTTGTGAATGATGCCGAAAACACCAATAAGACAATGGATACTTGTTTAGAAGATCTCAAAAAATTTCATTCAGAGGCTCAATTAAATTACATCTACGCACTTATTGAAAAGGTAAACGGAAATTATTCAAAAGCAATCGATTATCTGGATATCCTTAAAAAGCAATCAGGCATAGATCCTGCTCATCTAGGCTTCTTCAGTGAAATATATAGACTGAATAAAGAATATGAGAAAGCCGAAAAACAATTGAACGCAAGCCTTAAAATTGATCCATTTAATGCAACACTGCTCTACGAATTAGCCACTACTCACTACGAACAGGGAAAAAAAGAGGAAGCTAAATCCGCGCTTCAACAAGCACTTGAGGTCTGGCAAAATGCAGATGCTAATTATATGCCTGCCCAAGAAGCCAGATTGAATATGACGGAGTGGTTTTAACAATTATAGCCATTCCACTACATAATATCTACATGTGCTTCCTTTGGAGTATAAATCGTTTATGTAAACTACTTAGCAAATCTTATTTTTTTAACAGTTTTATCCAATATTAAGCTTTTCTTAACAGTTTTCTCTTTGTTAGTAATATAAGAGAAATTGTTCACGTATCGTTATGAAAAATATATACCTCTTATCCACACTTTGCTTAGTAGTGTGTACTTTTTTGTCTTGCAAAAAGGATAAAATTTGTACCCCATCAATAGCTTGTTCTGCAACGGCTGATTATTTGCCACTCGCAGTGGGGAATTATTGGATTTACGAGGTAACTAATTACAATCTAAGCACCTATTCGGGCACTATTATGCCTTACTCAGATACCATAGAGGTTATTGATAAAGTCTTCTTCAATGGAATGGAATATTATGAAATTGCCATAAATGTCTGGCTATCTCCACTCGTTCCAAAAGATACCGTATACTGGCGGGATTCGATAGGTTATATTGTTGATCAAAAAGGAAATGTTCAATTTACAGCAATTGATTTTGATCAAGTATTTCAACATAAAGATATTTTTCCAATTCAGCTTGATTTCTCTCTGGAATATCAAATCAAGGATTCGATTGTCTATGAATTGACACCGGCAGGCTTATTTGAATGTCTAGATTTCAAAGGACATCTTTTCAGAGATGGAATTACTGATTATAATAAGGCATACCATAATTATTATACTGAAGGTATTGGATTGGTTTATCAAAATACTTCTTTTTTTTCAGCAAGTTCACCAATTGATATCCGGCGGTCTTTAAAGGAATATCATCTTATGGAATAAAAATTTTCTTTTATTTATAATGATAAATATATAGCTGTGAAATGAATCTTATCTATACCTCTCTCCTTACCTCTGCGGTTTCTAGTCAAAAACCGCAGAGGGAGTGTATAGGATAGAGAGGCAATTTTCAAAGTGGTTTATAATCTAATTGACGACCTGTAATTGCTTAACAGTAATTTGATTTCCAACTTTAAATACAAGCATATAGATGCCTGTTGGCATGCCGTTTACTAGGAATTCTTCATTGACTGTACCTTGTACATTCTTCAAAAAAGTAGATTGCAATACTCGACCATTTACATCCATTAATGCAATACTAAGATCACTTGGTTCAGCAATCTCCATACTGGCAAATGTTCTATCACTTGCAGGATTAGGAGAAAGCGCTACATCAAAGCCTTCGATTTCCAAATCATTAGTTGCTGTAAAACAGTTGGCTCCAGAAGTAGCAATACACCACATCGCTTCAAACTCTTGTAAAAAGATATTAGCGACATCTGCATCATGAATAATCAATGTATTTTCATCATTTCGATCTTCTGCACTTGCGGACCAATTGTGAGAACCGGTAACAACTATTGGATCAGAGGTAGGATTGCTTCCATCAATAATCGCGTATTTGTGGTGTGTTTGAATCGTTTGATTGTCATCGATCACATCAATGCCTTGACTCAATAACCAATCGTATTCAGAACCTTGATCATTAATGTTATCAATAATTACACGTGTATCAGCTCCTGCGTCTCTGGCATCTCTAACCGCAGTACCCAGTTCATTTTTAGTAAAAGTCAACATAGCGATTTCAACATCTGAATCCGCAGTGTTCAATGCATCTATGATTTTACTTGTTGTATTATCTGAAGGAGAGAAATAAGCCTCTACTGTCACACCATTGATATTAAAAAGATGCGGTGTATTATCCGCTTTATTTTCACCAAAGAGAATGGTAAAGATACCTGGTGTAGGATCAGAACCGCCCCACATTTCTTCAAACTCCATAGTGTATGCTTTGGCCAATGCTTGATCCTGAATCATAACTAAATTATTATAATCCTCTGCGACATTATTTGCTGTTAGATTCATCGAACCAGTAGCCACCCAAGCATCAGTTTCTGACGCTGCATCAATCACGATAAACTTATTATGCATCAAAGGATCTCCAGGATTTCCTTTTAAAACCGAAAAAGGTGGGCTGGGATCTTCCAAAGCTAAATTTGCCGTCTGATCATCAGCAATATATCGTACGGTAATACCATTATTATGAGCATTCGTCAATGCTGCTACAATCGGATCTCTATTAATATTATAAATACAAAAGTCGATAGTCGATTGGGCGCTATTTATTTTATTAATGATAGCAGCTTCAGCCGCTGCACCTGTTATATTGGTCGGATAGGATCCATTCGAAAAATCTCCATCAACCGCATGATTAAAGTACACACGAATTGCTCCTGAAGAATTGGAAGCCGTAGAGTATACCTTTTCATTGGCCTGAATCGTTGTATTGCCATTATTAGAAAATGGTTTGACATAATAACAAACTGCCGGATCAAGGCCGGTTAGATTGACACTATGATTCGTCCCCATTCCAGCCACAGTCAATTCATTTCCTAAATCTGGTGTCGTTCCATACTCTATCTTAGTAGTCCCTGCAACATTAGTTGTCCACTCCAATGCAAATCCATCAGTGGTGATATTCGATTGGACAGGTACACTAGTAAAATAAAAATTATCCGCAATTTCAATATCATTATTATCTCTTAAGAGCAATTGATAATTGGTATTAAATTCAGAAGAGATTCCTGTGAGATTCACTGTTGCTAGAGGAATTTGTCCACCTAATATTGGAGAATCTGAACGAACATAAATTTCAGATGTTTCTCCATTTGCAGAAAATGAATAATTGCCTACAGCAAAAGTACTTCCTCCATCTTGAAATGTTGCCCCATTGATTTGCAATAATTTAGCTTCATTGGTTTCATTGATTCCATCAGGGCTTGTCAATAGAGGAGTCGGTAATGGATTACCTGAAGACATGATCTCATAATCAGTTATAGGATCTATTTCTAATAAACCATTAAATTCTTTTAATTCGCCAGTGATCTGCACTAGATCTCCACGGCTTACATTATCTGGAAACCCTGCAACAGAGCCCGTTCCAGGATAAGCAGCTATCGCACCGGTTGCATCTTGTACATACCTGATAATACTTAACTCTGGTCCATTAGTAACAATACCTTCTATCGTCACGGTACTTCCAAGTCCCATAGTACGAGCATCAGCAATATCTATCTGTGCATGAACTGAAAAACTAAAAGCAATAAAAGAAAGAAAAAGAATTAATCTACTCATCTGTTAATTGTTAATTGCAAATTGATAATTGATAATTGATAATTGATAATTGAATCTAGAAACTAGCTTGCAAAGACATCGTCCATCGTCGCCCCTGTCCAAAAAAGACAGAAGCCGATTTTGCATCATAATTATTAAAGGACTGGATAAACCGGTCATTGTTTTGAGCGTCTGAAATATAATGTGTATCCAAAAGGTTAATTATATTAAAACGTACTCCAAAACGATTTCTTTTTATTTTAAAATTATAGCCCGCGTGAAAGTCAACGATATTATAGTTTGGTAATTTCCAGGACTCTCTTCTTCCATCACTCCCTTTGAGACTTTCCGGATCAAAATTCGAATAGTTCTTCGCGAAGTAAGTTGTTTTTAATTTTAGATATAGACCTTTAATGGGTTCATATCGAATAAGTCCTCCGAATTGTAATTGCGCCGCATCTCCAACATGTACGCCTTTGGCATCAAATTCATATTGTGATCCATCTTCAAGCGTCGTTTCAGCCGCAGAATCCCAAACCCAATCCGCAATTGAAGCTAAGCCTTCTATAGAAAGTTGATCAATAGGTTTAAATGAAAAGTCAATTTCAATACCCTTATGAACAGCTGCAAGACCGTTAACATTTACGGGAATTCTTTCGGACTCTGGATCGGAAGGAT
>CBDICS010000009.1:0-34792 GCA_965277415.1 Saprospiraceae bacterium | reverse complement strand
AAGACAAATCAAAGGAAAAGAAATTTTGTTTATAACTAAGTTTGACTGTATCCGATTCAGAAGGCAATCCTTTTAATTTCCAAGTCTTGTCAAAAATTTTAAATTCCGAAACATAAGGGCGTGGATTTTCATTATTAGTGCTTAATTTATCCGGGTGAAATAGTAGAATTGATTTTGGTTTGGCTATGGCCAACATGCCATTAGATAAAAATGTTGCTTCTGTATTCGAACTTCCGATGCCAAAAGAAGCATCAAAATATTTTTCAAATTGCTGGGTTTGCGGATTGAAAATCTGTAGCCCCTTATCGGTGAATACAAGGACTTTACCTTTATAAGGTTTTGCTAAATTTACATGGTCACCTTTCAGGCCATCTTTTCGGCTATAAAATCGAAGGATCCCTTTTTGTAAACTATCAGATCGAGCATAGCCCAAGAATTCATTTCTAGCAGCGATCCACAGATTTCCACTACCATCTGAGTTGATTGGACCCATTCCACGAAAAGAGTTCATTCCAGATGGATTGTGTGGATAATAAAAAAAGTGGTCTTTTGCTTTTTCATAGATGATCAAGCCATTGTGTTCTCTCATCCAGATATTTCCGATATTATCTTCAGCCAGGTAATCGCCACCTAGCCGATAGCCGATCTCATCTAATTTTTCTTCAAAGAATTCTACTTTTTGACTTTCTGCATTAAGCCTCATTAGACCTAAGATATAGCTTGAAATCCAATAGTGTCCATCCCTATCTTTTATGACCTTTCTGAGTCTTGGAGCAGTAATAGGAAGATCTACAGGGTATTTTTGAAGTCTATCAGAGCCGGGTTTATACCAATACAAATTGGCATCTTCGATAATTAAAATGGCTCCGTCTTCTAAAAAAATCATATCCTTGGCACGAAAACCTCCATTCGCATCGAGATCATAATCTTCTGGAGGAGGGATACATTGCCAGTTTCCAGTACTTTGATCATAAATATAAAGTCCACTAGAAGCATCTGCTGCAATGATTAATTGATTCCGCTCCGTATCTTCCAAAATTTTTCTTGTAACAGCGTCATACTTGCTTGTAGCCGATTCATAATAAAGGGCTTCAGATTGCTGAAACAAGGGATTGAAAATGAATAAACCATTGGATGTGGAGGCATTCCAAATCCTTCCTTCATCATCAATGTAATCAATGCGGTAACTGTTCTTTTTATCGTTCGTAAATGATTGTGTAATACAACCTGAAGGAATATTGAAAAGCTGTAAACCCTTAGACGAGTTTATCCAAAACTCCTGATCATTTATTTTGTAAAACTTACTTTTAATATCTCGGATAAAAGAAGCCGTATTATTTGAGTAACATGGATTGAGTCTGGAGTATGTTTTGGTTTGAGTATCAAAAACGGTGATGCCCTCATAATAGGTGCCAATATAAATATTTCCATTTGGGTGGACTAAGATATCAAGGATACTGTTGATGTGATTTTCAAGTTTAGAATCTTCAAACTTGAAAACATGGACTTTAAAATCGCCGGTGAATTGATTGAGTTCGATTAAACCAAAATGAGTTCCTAGCCAAAATATACTATCATTTTGAATGTCTTCATTGATAGCAAGGACTGCATTGTCACAGTTTGGAAAATAAGATTGAGTGCTTTCATCATAACACAAAAAACGTTCGAAATCATCCGTTTCTGCTCTGTATTTTAATACGCCTCCGGCTCTGAATCCTACCCAAAGTGTTCCTGTTTTATCCATGAAAATTTTATAGGCCCGATGATCGGGGACGCTATGAGGGTTCGAATCATCATGGTAGTAATTTTTGAAAACCTTTCTGACAGGATCATAACTTGAAAGACCAAGCGTATGTGCAATCCAAACTTTATGATTGATTGTATCGACCAGTATGTCAACAATATTATCACTTTTGATAGAGGTGTCATCTTCCTCATCATGATTGAAGATCTCTACTACAGAACCATCAAATCTGGACAATCCCTTATCTGTTCCTAGCCAAACAAAACCTTCCGGATCTTTGGCCAAGGAAGTGATCTTATTGGATGGTAATCCATCTAAATTATTGAATACCATTGGGTCTTTCAAAAGTGTCTGACCAATACAGTTTACTGGAAGTAGGATTATAAACAAGCAAAAGGTCATGGAAAAAAACAAGGCTTTTTTCCATGAACCAGTGTGGTTTAGTAAACTAAAAATTAATTTTGATTTTAAAAATTTTGTCAAAGTATTGAGATTATTGTATTAGATATTTTCCCATGAATAAGAAGGCTAATCCTTTGATGGTACACCAACAAATATAAATAATCAAGCCTCTTTTTCCGTATTTTTTTAATATCTTTTTCATTATAAAATATTGATTGTTAATATGTTAGAGCTTATTTAAATTTTTATGATCGATTGAAAGGGAGCAAATTTTGTTCTGAATGAGGCAAATTTTGCAATCGGATGCGGGCAATCCGACGAAAAATTTAACAAAATGCAAGAGAAAATTTACCACTTGTAGCCGATTAATGGAATTTTAAACAAGCTCTTAATTAGGGTGGTTTGGTTCAGACTCGTTTTTATTGGCTGGTTTTTCCACCTTTTACGATTGTTTCTAAATTTGCTTTTACTTGTTTTTTTCTCATGAAAGAAGGAATGATCATTGGCACGGAATCACAGTATTGTCGATACTTCTCTCCAAAATGTTGGATCAGATCTTTTTCCTCCCATTGGATTGCCATCAATATATAAATAGTCAAACCAATAGCTAAAATCAAGCGGGTAATGGTCATCTCAGGAGCAGCCCACAGTGCGAGTAAAAAACCAAAATATAGTGGATGCCTTACGAATTTATAAAAAATATGAATTCGGAATTTGAGTGGTTCGTATTCTTTACCTTTGAAATAAAGCCAAACTTGTCTAAGGCCAAACAGGTCAAAGTGATTAATCATGAATGTACTAATTAAAACGATCGTCCAACCTAATGCGAAAAGGGCCATAATCGAACCATATAACATTCCTTCTTCGATGTTCCAAATAGTGATGCCCATTGGCTGCCAAAATGTAAAAAGTGTAACCAGTGCAACTACCGTAAATAAAACATAGGTACTTCGTTCCATTGACTCTGGGATAAATTTTAACCACCATTTTTTAAACCAAGTTCTGGCCATTAAACTGTGTTGTACCCCAAAAAATAAAATTAAAAGAGCATTCGTCAGAACCGCTTGTAAAATCGGAACTTGTAAAGGACCGTTGATCCCTTTCGGAACTAATAAGTTTCCGGTAAATCCAATTAAGTATAAAAAAGTGGCAAAGAAAGCTGCATAGACTACCACTCCGTAAATAAGAACTGAAATTCGTTTCATCATTTGATTTTTTAATGGTTAAAAAACTTAAAATTGTACTTGTCAATTGTTAATACAATAATAGGCTACTTTGATCGTACCTACCTCGGTATATTAGTGGATGGTGAACTTCTTGAGCGGATGGTTGATTTTCTTTAGGGCTTAGTTTGGATTTTTCTTGATTTGATTACTTAGCTCGACTTTAGCACCCTTCTTCTTAATTTACGATGTACTAAGGGTCTTGTTTATAGGGTACAAAGAAAAAGGCCACTACCTAAGCAGTGACCTTCCTTCTTTAAAAACGCTTCCTCAATCATTCGATAATAAGCATCGACTTTGTAATAGATTCCTGTTTTGTCATCAATTGATAATACAGTAAGCCGACAGCATTTAAATCGCTTTTCTTAAGGAAAACCTCATTATAACCAACATCGTAATTACCTTCGATTCGTTTTAGTACTTTACCATTGAGGTCAAATATGGTCAAAGTAACTTTTGTCGCTTCTGGTAAATGAAAACCAATTACCGTTTTATCCTTAAATGGATTGGGACGGTTTTGCTGTAGCTTGATCTTATCTGCCAATTCAATTCCAATATTTCCTTTTTCATTTAAAGGCCGATCATCCTCATTAGCAATCATATCATTACCGCTCATAAGCGCATTGAAAGTCGCAGTGGTACTTGTACTATTTCCACAGTTATCTTCAACAAGGAATGTCACTGTTACAGAAGTTGTTCCACTAGCACCCATACAATTGAAAGTCGGATTAGCGGGTATTGTGGACCAAGAGATATTATCTATTGAACAAGCATCTTCCGCTTCCGCACCTCCTTGATCGGCCAACCAAGCCTGAAAGTTATCTGGAGAATTATAATTGCAAATTTCCCAATGATCTTGAGCTGGTTCGTAAATAGTAGGGGCTTCTGTATCCGTCACCACGACTATGCCTTGGCAAATTGTTGTCCGACCACAATCATCCGTTGCAAAGAAATTAACAGTCGTATAACCATCGTTTATACAGGTTCCAAAATTGTTTGGATCAAAATCATTGAGTACATTCAACGGAATTCCACAAGAACTTCTGGCGCTTACAGATGCAATCCATGCTTCGACTACTGCAATCGTTCCGGATTCACCGCCATAGTCTTCACAGTTGAGTTGCAGCCAATTATCATCTGGACAGTTTTCAAAAACCGGAGGGCCATTCTGAACTGTAAAGATTTGTACGTCGGAATCTGTTCTTCCGCAATTATCTGAAACAGTATATGTATAAATGTATTGAGTGCCAGGGCAATCCAATGGTCCGATGATCTGTGGGCCGCTTACCGTAACAGTTGATCCGGCAGAACATCCTGTCGTCACGGTAGCATGATCCGGATTCGGATTGATGCCAGCCAGACATTCGCAGGTAATATCAATTGGCGCCTCGATATTAGGTGCTTCATTATCTGCATTTGTATAAACAACGTCTTCTTCTACAATATTACCACAAACATCAATCAGTCTAAAGGTAAAAGTATAAGTAGTTCCAGGACAAGCCAATTCTCCATTTATAGTAGGGGCGGAGAGGTATAGACTATAATCAGCACAGTCATTTATTACAGTTGCATCACTAAGGTTGAGATCGATATCTTCAAAACACTCAACTGTACCTCCATCAGGAACATTGATGCTTGCTGGAGTATTGCTAATGGTAACGACTTGTATACAAGAGGCACTTCTACCACAACCATCTACTACCACATATTCATATCTGTACATTGTGCCATCACAGCCTGGAATACCCCTACATGAAGGGTTTCGAATGTACACATTATAGCCTAAATCGCAGCCAGTGTTAATGATAGCATCATTTGGATCAAGGTTGATTTCATCTTCGCAAGATACCGTGATATCTGGAGGACAGATAATTTCAGGGATGATACTATTAACAATAGTAAAAGCTCTTTTACAAGACATTTGAGCACCACAACCATCAAGTGTAACGGTATAGATGTACATGTGCGTAGTGCCAGGACAATTGCTTGCTCCGTCAGTAAATGGTCCTTCAATATCCACACTATAGCCTAGCAAACAGTTGAGGTTCACTACAAGATCCATAGGAGATACCACAATGTCTTCTGCACATTCTACATCCACTTCTGGGGCACATTCTATTGTGAAATCAGGATTAGGCGGAATAGTGAATTCTTGTGAGCAAGTTGCCTCCAGATCAGTAATGATGTTTGTTACAGTATAAACCCTTTCTACGATAATGCCATCACAATCGTCGCCTTCGATAAGGTCTTCAAAAGTAATATTATAACTATTGTTGCCAGCTACACAACTGCCACCTAAAATAGATCCTCCCTGTGCTATAAACGCTACTCTATTGCTTGCTGCTGGAGGAACTGATTCGCCACATGCTAGCGTAATGTCAGGTGGACAGTTTATCAACAATGGAGGCGTAACACAAGTCAACTCTAGCTCGAAACTTCCGGCACTATCACCAAAACCGTGGATCATGACATAATAGTCAGTATTAGGTGAAGTGGGGATATTAATATTAGCAGACATTGAACCTGAGCAACCATCATTATTAGCTGCAAAGCAAACTAGATTACCAGGTGAACCCGTATAAACCGTAATTTGAATATCAAAATTTGTATTAGGACTACAAGTACTTAAATCGAAACAACCACCATCTCCTTCAAAGGTATACCAGACCGCTCCACCTGTTCCATTTGAAAGACCACAGAAAGGTAAACTTGGATCGGGAGGAATTGCTCCGATTGTTGATCCAGAAGCAACGGTTCCACAAGAAATATTCTGAGCATCTTCCGGAATATCATTATCTGGAGGACAGATTACGGAAAGTTCATAATTCCCTTCTGCCGTTCCTGCGCCGTTTATTAAGATTCGATAAAGCGCGCCCATTATAGTTGGTATAGTTAATTGAGATCCGCCATTACATCCTGGTGCATCATCATTAGAATCTACACAAATCAGTTCATCACAAGTACCAATGTAAACAGAGATTTGAGTATTAAAATCTGTTCCAGGATTGCAAGTAGAAAAAGTAACATTTTCCCCTGTGCCTAGGAATGAATACCAGCGACCACCACTTTGTCCGACGTCAACACCACAGGCTGGTGGATGCTCAATGCCAGCACCCGCTGTATTTCCTATGATTATTTCTCCGCAAGAAATAGGGGTAGCATCATTGCAAAAATCATTGTCCTGAGTAGTATTAAAGTGAATCCATACTATACCATTTCCTGATCGGATTCCAGAAATTATACTTCCATTTGTCACCCCTCCGATATAGCCAGATCCACCACCTGCACCGCAACCTGCTCCACCTCCATACCATCCACCGCCGCCACCAGCACATTGGGCATTTAAGGTACTACTCCCCCCGATGCCAAAGGTGCCCATTTCACAAGATGCGCTTGATCCACCTGAATTCTGAGTACCGCCGCCGCCGCCGGGATTATCATTAGGAAGACTTGTACCTTGCGCTCCTTGAGTACCGCCACCATTTCCTCCAGTGGAGTTAACACCACAAGTGCCACCACCACCACCACCGACAATAACCCTGTCATTAAAAGTATTGCCACCCACTCTTACATCTGAAGCACCGCCGCCGCCGCCGACAAGGTTGTTTACACCTCTGGAATCGCCACCTCCATTAAAGCCGCCACCAGTAATAGTGCCGCTAGCATGAGTACCTCCTTTACCGCCTACATAAACATACAAAGTTTGTCCGGGGCTTACGGCTAATGTACCAGAAGCATAACCTCCCAGTCCTCCTTCAGTAGACATAAAACCTTTTCCACCCTGCGCACCCCATACTTCAATATCAACGGAAGTTACACCAGTTGGCACAATGAAAGTTTGCTCCGATCCAGTATAGAGATAAGTATAGGTTTGAGCTTGTAGATAAATAGTAAGGCATAAAAAGATCAGCAAATTGATAACTTTTCGATAGCTATTATTGCTTGGTTTGATTTTCTGGTTTGTAAATTTAATTGTTCTCATTTGATTTTTTTTAGTTTTTAAAGAAGTATTGAATACAAAGAATGGCCAGGGAGCCTCTGTAGCACAGAGACCCTTCAGTAGCCAAAAAAATAAATAGAGCTATGGTTTATAGCGTTTGGAAATACAATCTGTCCTTATAGTATCAGGTTTACCATAATGGTATCTCTACCGAATAATCCAGAGAGAATACTGTTGTAATTTTTTCAACAAGGATCATCAGAATAAATAGTATGGTAAAGAAAGTAGAATAGATCGTTAAATGGTTAAAATTGATTTTGGGGGATTTCATGTCATTAAGTTTAAAAAAGTATTGAATTCGTTTTTATAATGGTTTTAAGGTTTCTGATTTAATCACAAAAGATCGAGTAAACGATTAATTTGATAATGTAATATTAACAGCAATTAGAAATTAATGAATGAGGAAATGATTCGATGGTAGGATCAATTGATTAGTTGGTAAAAGTTTTTGATTTGATAAGGATTCAGTTTTTGTAAGGGTGGGGGAGTGGGAAGCGTATTAAAGGGCGTAAAGATGCTTTCTCTTAGTTACTTTGTTTTTATTGCTAACCTTACAAGACTTTCCACATCTAAAGAAAAGTAATATCTACGAGGATGAATTGAGATATAAAGGATAAAAAGAAGGAGCGTGATTTTGTTTTAAGTTCTGTAGAAAAAGTAATCTGTTATTTTAGAATGGACGTTTTAGTTTTAGACGATTTTAAAAACAGAGCTATGCCATAGACGTGCAATTTTCTGATATTACAGAGAGTTATCAGCAGATGAAACTTCATCAAAGAAAGGCCATAATTATCTAACGATATTAGCAGCTCGTAAAGCTAAAAAAGTAGTAGGCGTTGCAGCTGGGAAAGATAAAGAGACCTTCGCTCACGCTTTGTTAGACATGGAAGTAAGAGAATCACTTCACTGCTACATTAAAGCATAAAAACGCTAATATCGCTTTAATAAGTGAAAGCTTAGGACATAACGAAATAGCCACAACAAATGCTTACTTGAAGAAACTTGAAAATAAGGACTTAGATAAAATGGATGAATTACTTTAGATATGAATACTAGATAAATATTCAATTATTTTTTCTTGAAAAAGGATGACTTTTTCTAAAGCTCTTTCTTTTTGCTTTTTGAGGCTAGAATTTATTACATAATCATCAGCATTAAATGAATGCAAATTATTATACCTTTCTTTCCAAAAGCGAAGTTTTCTGTAGTACATCTCGGTTTTCATCACATAGTTGTTTAAACTTTGTGGGACAAAATTCATGCCATAGATATTAAGAAATGTACTAATGTAAGATATTTAACATAGCGGTTAGGTCATTATACCTGTTCTCCTTAATTCATCAATAAGCTCTTTTTCTTCTTTGGAAACAGCTCCATTCTGTTGATCTTTAATTTTTATTATTTCAGTAAGTATTTCCTTTATGTCATTTTCAATTACCCAGTTACTTATTTTCTCATTACCCTGCATTAAGCTTGAACTACTTTCATCATACAAAACCTCTCCTATTTTAGTAACCCTAGATAAGCTTTCAATACCCTTATTCTCAACTTCTTCTATTTCTATATTTCTTTTAGTCTCTGTATTCCGAAATCGGTTTGAACTTACTTTCAAATGCCAATTACTTGAAAGAAAGTTATTCAATCCAAGAACAATTATTCCAAGTGATACACCAGCTAAGGAATAACCTAAAATTAGAGCAGGTTGAGTTGAAATCGTTTCAGGCTTTACTATAAATATGGTAAAGACTAAAATAGCGGTTATCCAAGCTCCTGACAATAAGAATATATAAGGAATATTATTTATCATTCTATTGTTCATCTTATTTTTTATTTTGGTGATTATCTTTAAGCGTATTATTTACATTCGATTCAATTTTTCCTCCGTTAGGAAAATTTATCAGAAAATTTCTTCTACTATTTCCTCTACCTGCAAGAATTGTTATTAAAAATGAAAATGCAAGAAACCCCCACATGTACCCTATATAAATAAAATAAATACAGGAGATTAAAGCAACAGAAAGTAAAATTGTAATAAATGAATTAATATAATTATCATTCTTCTTTCTGCGAATGTCAGTTTTTATAGATTCCTGATCTAACTCAATTTTTATTTTTTCAGCATCCAGAAGCATCTTTTTTTTGAGATATTCTAGCTTTGCTTCCTTTTTTTTTATTTTTTTATTCTCCTCTTTAGGAAAACGTGGATTAGGAATATTAATATCTAAATTTTCTTCTTTTTGGTAAATTGAATCAAGCTTACTTAATGCTAATTTCACTTCGTCCTTTAACTTTGCCACCTCACCTTCGAAGCCTTCGGGCTTCTCTGTAAGCAATGCAATGATTTTATCCTTCTTTCTTGCATTAGAAAGAAGGATAAGTTCCTTTTCAATAACCTGTGTTTCTTGTGAATTCTTTAACATACTAGTCTATTCGTTCTCGATTTCTAAATATAATCGTTTAACTCAGTCGTATGTTAAAAAAAGATAGGACAGTTTTAAAAGTGTAAATACACCGCAAAGGTAACAGTATATTACAAAAAAAACAAATATTTTATTTAGGAACGAGTTGAATTAGATTATAGTTCATGAATTATCTTTTTTATATACATTTAACATTGCATATGTCTTATGTAACACTTTTAGGGAATCTTTAACAAAAGCATTTCTCTTTACCTTATTCTTGATTTTACCTTGCAACACATAATTAATCTATACAATATTTTGCTGTCTAAATAGCTACATATTTCAAAATTCATAATACAGTTTCAATTAATAAGAAACTGTAGACCTAATGCTTATTAATAACGCCAGTCTGTAAAATATTCATCTCTCTATCGCAGGGGGACTGATCACTATAATATAAATTTAAAATATCGTTATTGTGTACCATGTATTGTAATAAGTACTCTCTTGTTATAGATACTTGCATTTCCATTTTATAGCAGTTGATTTTAATTTGATCATTATCTTCGTTCTTTGACATAGTGAAGATTCTTAAAAAGGAATCGGCTAGATCTCGGACTATTTGCTATTGGATTATCAACAGAGAGAAAAGAATTATATCTTGAAAAGTATGTATAATTCGTCATTTGTTGACACCATAACGCAAAAGAGTCAACCAAATAATGATTGACTCTTTATAAACTTCTGTAAATCAATGATTTACGATGTCGGGGTGGCAGGATTCGAACCTGCGACCCCCTGCTCCCAAACACTAAGTGTTGCTATTTCATGGTAAGTAAGTATAAGAGAAGTAAGGAATTATATATTTATTTTTTCTTTACTTATTTAAAAAATTCAACCATGATCTCGGTAAAACTTCAACTGTACAAACACAAGACTTTGAAGGATGGGAGGCATCCCGTAACCATTCAAATATTCAGACATGGAAAGAGAAGTGTTATCAATTTGAAGCACTCCGCATTTATTGACGAATGGAGTTATAAGAACAACAGGTTTAAGAACTCCAAGAAAGTACTCGACCACGAAAGGAAGAACAATGAATTAGAACGATACTATTTGAAAGCTCAAAGAGTGGTTAACGATTTTATCTTACAAGGTGAGGTTATTACTACCCAAAAAGTGAAAGCTTTGCTCTTTGGAGAAAAGAAAGATCAGGGGTTTGTTGAGTATGTGGACGAACTAGTAGAAGATATGTTTGATGCGAATGAAGTAGGTAACGCACAGGTATATAGAAACGTAAGAAATTCCTTTGCAAAGTTTGCTGGTCATAATGTGCAATTTTCTGATATCACACCGAAGAAGTTAAAGAAGTATAAAAACCATCTTAAAAATAATCAGCTTGCTAGTTCTACCATACATAACTATCTGCGTACTATTCGTTCAAGCTTTAATAAGGCTATTCAAGATGGTGTAGTAAGTATAGAACTCTACCCTTTCAAGAATCAATTCAATCCACAAGGTTTTTCTTTGTCTGGTATTAAGGTTGAACCAAACCATCGTGCTTTGAATCCACATGAGTTGTCGCAATTACTTTCTTTTGATACGTATAAGTATCCGCATCTTTTAGAATCGTATCAGCTTTATTTGTTTATGTTCTTATGTCGTGGGATGAATTGGGCGGATGTATGTTTGCTCCAAAAGAAGAATATCACGAATGGAAGGATTGAGTATTACAGGAAAAAGACGAAGAAGAAATACAGCATTAAAATATCCCCTCCTATGGAAAATATTATGCAACTCTTTGATTGTCCTCGTTATGTATTCCCCATGCTCAATGAAAGACACCAGACAGAATTACAGAAAAAGAATAGAATCAAGCGTTGTATGAAAAAGATCAATAAAGAGCTTAAAACCATTGCTATGATTGTGGGAATTGAATCAGATAGTTTTACTACCTACTCTGCTCGTCATACTTATGCTATGACCATGAGAAGATCAGGACAACCTGACGAGATTATTTCGCAGGCTTTGGGGCATAGTGATCTAGCTACAACTAAACACTATTTGGAGAGCTTTGAGAATAAGGTGGTTGATGAGGCGGATAGTGTTATTAGTAGTTTGTTTTAAAGGTTAATTAATTCTCTTTGATGATAAAAGTGCTGGCTATTTGTGGTCAACATCTTTGTTGATTACTTTCCCTATTGCTCCGCTCGTTATACCGCAGCTACAATTGCGTTGAATAGGATAGCAGATATAAATGTGGTAAAAGAATTAATGAATCATGCTAGATTGACTACTATCAATTCTTATGTTGGGAGAGCTGAGAATTCTAACATTGAAATGACATGGAGATTTAAGGGTGGAATGACTGTCTTTATTTTGTGAGATTTCAATATAACTGTAAAGTTGAGAGATACTTAGGATGCTTTATTTAGGAAAGCAATAAAGTCTTGTAAAAAAACCAAGGTTTCTTCATGAGAAAGAAATAAATCTTCTCCATTTATTACATCTTTATTAGCCCTTCTTGCTAATAAACTCCAAAAATAAACTCCTTTCTTATTACTAAGTATTAAAACATCCTCGTTTGCCCATTCAAAAGTGTTTTGATTTTCATTTTCTATACTTTGCTCTATGCCTTCTTTTATCTTTTGAATTTTTAAGGCCGTCCAGTCACCACCAGATAAATTGTATAAAACTTCTAATTGAGGATTATTTATATCTATAATTACCCAGTTATTGTTCTTTTTAAAATTGTAATCCATGAATTATATATTAGGATATGCATTAAAAATATTTTGTGCATCATCAACCTCTAATATTATTTTAAAACCTGAGGTACATTCTCCTTCTATTTTTCCAAGAATTAAATCTCCTTTAGAGTTAAACTTTGCTTTTGTTTTTATCAATGATGGATCATTCCTTGATAAGTCAAACACATAAGCGACTTCTTCTTGAATTCTTTTCTTATCCCAATTCTTTGGAAAAATTGATGAATTAGTATCTTTTGGTAACCATTCACTATTTTTATATTTAATCTCTATTTTCGCTTTAAATGGTATATCATCAGGTAGCTCAGCCAAAAACCTATATCTATTTCCAGTAGGAGAAGATGAGATAATTTCAACAACTTTTAGGTTTCTATTCAATAAATGTCCTCCATTCCCTTTTCTAATTAAATATAAAAACTCACCAAAAGGCTGTTTTATACTTAATTTTGCTATTTCTCCTTCTAAGTGATTAAAAAAACTATAATGAAATTTATTAGCCCATCTACTAAGTGCCGCTTTTCTAACAAACCCAGTATTTAAAACTTCATCTAACCATCTCAAAAAAGCAGTCTTAATATCTATTATTATTCTTAAAAAATTATCAGTTCCTTTCTTTAAAAAACGTATAAACTGACTAATTTTATTTCTGATACTTCTAGCAATAACCCCTACTGCTTTTTTTATGATTTCATATATTTTGGTAACGATTTTTTTAACAATACTAATCCCTTTTCGGATAAAAGAAGCAACAGTTGCTGTCCCTCCAGTAATAAAAACACCAATAATGATTTCAATTATAAACCCTATAATAAAACCGATGAAATAGCCAATTTCAGCAATTGATATTGATAGATTAAAACTAGGAGCTATTAAAAATTGAATAACCTTTATTGAGACTTCTAATTGAAATTTGATGAATTCATTGAGAACTTTAAACCAATTAATTTTAAGGACTGCTTGGGTGAAATTATCTAAATACTCTGTCCAAATATCAATTGAATCTAAAGTCTCAAGCTGAAACTTTATTCCTTCAAAGACTAAAGATATAATTTGTAAAATCCCTGCTACAGCATCAATAAGACTATTAAGTATTCCACAGATAACCGCATTTACGAATATAGCACCATCCACAATAAAATCTGTAAAAGATTTAATTTGATTAGATATTTCTGCTCTTAACTTTTCTGACGAAAATGCTGAAAGGTTTACACTTAAAGCATTACTAACTATAGGAGAGATAGCAATATTGGAGAACTGCAATGCTGTTAGTAAGGCATCAATAGGTTTAGAAAATTCATCAAGTTTGTCGAATACTTTATTGATCGCTTCATCGATCAAATCATCACTACTAATATTCCCTGATGGAGTATTTAAGCTAATTGCGTTAGTATCTACATCAATTTCTATCAAGGGAATAAAGAGAGGTTTAAATTTATCGCCCTCCGCTTTATCAGGGTTCCAATAATCTTGCTCTATTCTTACTTTTTCTAAACCCTGAAGTGCGATATTTACCGAACTTATAGCAAGTTTAATTGCAAGCAAAGCGAAGTTTTTCCCTGTATTGGCTAATTGAAATAATAAATTTTTAACCTTGTCAACCGAAGATAATTCTGCAACACTATCCTTAATTAAATCCTCAATTTTTTCTTTATCATTTTCATCTATTATCTTGGCGTTTTTCAATTGATGGTTTAAGCTTACATAGTTATTATTTTTACTTAGCTCTTCTTTGACTTTCTTCCCAATTTTAACGTAATGTTTTTGACTCGAAACAACATCCCCGACATTGTCTTCAATAAAAATTAGAATTTCAAAATCATCAGGGCAAGCCGAATCCGAAGCCCTTTTTAGTATTGCTCCATCAGTTGAAAAAAAGAATATGGACTTATATCTCAATTTTTCACCCTGATCAAATTTTTTATTTTTATTTGAATCATAAAAACTAACGAATGCCTTCTTAGTAATCTCTCCACTAGTAATCAATTCATCTAATTCTTCTTGAGAAAGTATGTGATGATCGTTTTTAAAAAAGAGAGAACTAATTTCTTGTGTACTTCTTTCTAAGAAGCCTTCATACTCACCTAAAGGATTACTTGGAATAACATCGCAGAAGTTTGGAAACCCATTCATAATAAATGCTTAAGGAGCAATGGATGATTTATATTTTGGCTTAATTTTTTTGTTGGATTTTCTATATATTATCATTTCATTATTCGGTATTATTTTCAGGAAGCTTTAGTATATCTTTTTTTATCTCAAAGTTTTCCGAATAAGGTGCACTTAATTCTTCATCACAACAAGGAAGTCCACCTTGATTTAATCCAGCAGAATCTTCTTGTACTATTGTTAATGAGGTGGGCACAATTGTTTCCCATTCTTCTTCTACAAATCCATCAATTATATTCATTTCATGAATTAATGATTGATATGTTTCGCCTTCTGTATCAATTAATAATCTGGTGCCATTCCATATTTCGCCAGTTTCCATAAAAAAACCAACTTTTGCTTCATAACCTTCCTTAATTGGAATTAAAACTTTCGCAATCCCACTTTGAAGAAAAGCTTGGAACATATGATCTTTACTATCAGTGGATTGAAACAACTCCTTCCATTGACATTTATCTGCCCAGAAATAAGAAAAAAACTGTTTAGTCATTAGATTCCAATCAAATGCTTGTTCAAAAAATAAAACTTGGTGTTTATAATTAGTTAAGTCTAATTCGCTCGGTAATGATGGAATATTACAAGTCCCCTCTTGATAGAAGTTTTTTCCTTGGGGAAGATTAAATCTTGAGGTCATTAACTCGATACAAAGTCTTTTTAACTCTGTATTTACTATTTGAGCATTAAATCGCGGATTTCTATCACTCTCTGCCTTGTCTTGTGTAGCATTAACTTCAGTGTCTAGTGCAACTTGTTCCGCAGCTTTTGCTGCCTCCTCAGCAGCTAGAGCATCATTATACTCTCTTAGTTTTCGCTCGTAACCATCTAAAATTGCAGTATAACAATCTTGTTGCCATTGCTCATGTCTGTCAGATTTTATTGTACAGTCAATTGTAACTGATACACTCCAAGATTTTACTTTATGTGTACTAACAGCGACTGATACATTTCCTTCGATTCCACTCATTCCTGACCATGAAGCATTAATTTCTTTATTTTTTCCTTTACTTGAGATCTTCTGGCTTTTACCACATGAACTTATGGTAATTGTACCTTTTTTCTTCTTTATTACACTTCCTTTAAATCTTAAGGCTGATATTTCATAACCATCTTTTACAACTAAGTCAGAAAAAGTCATAGAATTTTTTCCACCAGAATAAGATTTTGATGAGCTTGTGCTTGGGTCAAGGGGTATTTGTAACCCTGATACTCCATAATGGGACGCAATAGTTGAATAATTATCTTCATTAATATCTTTATGGCTATTAATTCTAAATTCACTTAATGGTTTAGGTTTAACATTTACTCCTGCATTCCCTGTAGAACCTCCATTGCTAGGTGCATTGGATTCATTTTCCTCTGCTTCTATAATTATTGCTAATTTGTAAAATCTAGCAGGTTCTGGAATCATAAATTCGCATATCAGTTTTTTCCCATAATTGATGAGTCTATTTTTAAATACTTTATCTATCCAACGATATACACCCGTTACATGATTTGTTCCTTCTCGGTTATCAAACCCGTGTCTATTTGTTTCTTCGAATTCTCTTATAATTGAAGAGGTTCGACGAATTGTGGTTTTTTGAATTACTTTTTCTAAGGCTCGTATAGTAACATCCTCTGCATAATTTCTAGCTTCTACGTTTGAATCTGACGTAGAACGAGATGATGAAAAATCACCACTAACACTTGCACTAAAATGAAATTTTGAATAATCACCACCTGCTTGGGCACCAAACCCATAATCTGATGCTCTATCACTATTAATTACCTCAGCTACTTCTGTTGATAGTTCATTTCGTGTTGTTGTGCTTGTATCGCTACTTTGTTCTATCTCTTTTTCTTGGTTAACATCCGTTACACTTTCAGTTCTCATTAAACTTCTTGTTGTTTTTTCTTTATATTCTTTTGCAAGAATATTTTCAACATGTGAAACTTCTCCAGGAATATAACAACAAAGTTGTTGCTCAACCCTTCTATAATCAGCTACTCCTATATTACTTATTTCGTAATAAATAGGCTCTTCAAATTCTTTATCAGAAATCACTTCTGCTGTACCACTTGTCATATTGCTACTAAATATTCCTTCTTGCTGTATTCTTAATTTCACACCACTGTTTAACTCAAATGTTCCTTGAATAGTGAATTTGCTATTGACGGAAAGGCTTATTCTTTTCCCTTTAAATAGTTCTACAAATAATTGTTCTTTATTATTATTAATTACTTCTATATTATCATCTTCCAAGATCAAATTACTTCCACTTTTGTTATGGATTATTAATTGATAGTTTGCATTTCTAAAAAAGGCTTCTGTATAATCAAGTGATAGAAGAAGAAAAAAAGCTAAATCATTTATTACCTTATTTCTTGATTCAGGTTTCCTAACTATTTTTGAACAACTAAATGTAAAATCATACAGTTCAAATGATGGTCTTTCAATCGGAACACCATTAACTATTGCTTTAGTAGCACTTCTTCCAATTATCCTATTTGCAGTTTTTCTTTCATTTCTACACATCTTATCTATTTGAAGAATAGCATCATCAATTGAAGTATCATGCCATCCAAATTTTAAAATGTAGTCTTGTGCTACTTGGGAGAGTTTACCTCGAATATATTCAGTTGATAGTGGTAAAGGAAATTCAAATTCAAAAGGTGGAGTTAATTCATCTGGGACATAATCTTCAATATCAAATTCAGGATCATTATAAAATTCTTGTTGTAGTTTTTGAACTGTCTCTGGATTTTTATTAATCCATGTTTTTTCTATTGTATCTATAGTGGCATTATGCTCATTTTCTTTAAGAATATAAGTTTTCCGATAATCTTTTTCGTATTGATGTTTATGTCTAACGAATTCATTTCTTACTTCTTCGAGTGCGGTACAATTTATTTTTGCTAATTCTGCCTCATGCCTTAATTTTTGCTTTTTATATTTTTTCTTTCTAAATGCTGGAGACGTTGCAATTCTTTTTCTTAGGTTTTTTGAGTCAATTTTCTCTCTTGAAAATGCAGCAGGAATAATGAAAGCTGCGTTTGCTAATCTCTTTAGAAGAATAGATTTCTTTTCTGACTTACTCAAGCCATCTGGAGTTCTCGGCTTTGTTATTAACCTTTCTATATTAGCATCGTCTAATATATTAGATTGAACAATTTTTAAATAATTTGAAGCTACTAACATCTGTAGACAAGCTTCTCTTATATGGCGGTTATTCCTTCTTGCAATGTCATAAAATAAATTATCCCATAATCGTTTTTTCTTAGAGTTATCCAACTCGGAAATATTTTGAGCATTGTATTCATCCTCATTAATAAGAATATTTTTGTTCTTTAATAATCTTTCTGAAAACTCCCAAACAGCAAAATCAATATTTTTAACCTCTGAAAAAGACTTTAATATTAAGTTTGAATGATTGGTAGAATAATCAATGGCGAATTGTTGAACAAGGCTTCGTGCTTGAATAATGTTGGAATTGCCGATAAGGGCAGGTGCAAAATGACTATCACTTAAATCATAATGTTCAATAAATCCAATAGTTTTTTCTTGTTCATCTACTAACTCAGGGAATCTTAGTGTTATAAATCTAAATAGGCTTATTGCGTTATTTCTTTTCATTTGGAGGAAGATTTTACAAAGAGTTAATTTGATTTTTATATACGTGGACGATCCAGTAATATTTACATTATATTTCGATATACGTAGTTTGATTATTATATCTATGCAATATATAATAGAATGAAATTTTGGATTTAACACTCTGTCTATCAATAATATAAACATTGTTAGTGAGCCAGTTAAACACTTCTAAAAATCCAGTAAAAACTTGGTTGAATTGATTTAAAGAATTGATGAATTTCACTTTGGTTCTAACTTTCATAGCTTTTCTAAAAAGCTTTTCATAAGATTTATTCTTCTTTCTCAGCTCTTTAAGTTTAAGCTCATCAAATAATTTAGTATTGTCACCTTGAGGGTAAGGAATGGTAAATTTTCTTTTTGCTTCAAAGTAGATTAAAGAGATAGGTACTATCTCTAACCAGTTGAAAACAGTATTGGGTTGAGGGGGTTCCATACGTTTTTATTAAAGTTAAGTCATAAGAATCAACGGGATAACTCTTGCTGTTATCCTTAACTATTTTTACTTCTCTCTTAATAAAAACTGAAAATAGAATAGAAACGATGTGTGATTTTCTATAATATTTTAAATGTGATTTGTTAATCGGAAACTAATATATTGAAAAAAAATGAGATTCTTTAATTCTAATAATTAATATTATTCGCTTTATCCATAAGCTACTAATCTGAATAAAATTAGATCCAATTTTCTGGAATTAATCCATTATCTTCTTCTCCTTGACGCCATCGCTTTATCATTTTCACATTATCGAACTTCTTCCATGAATTTTCTCCTGCATGTTCAAGAACTATAACTTGAACATTTGATTTAGTTCTTTTATTAAACTCTGAAAATGCTTTAAATATCTTTTCCACCCTTTCTACATCATCATGATCAGTTAAGTCCATTTGGTCATTTAGTTCTGGAAAATAGACCTGACTAGGTTGATCAACAACTAAAAACTGAGGTGTCTTATTCTTCTCACCCAATTTGTATAAGTATTCATGTAATGCAAGTATGGTTGAAATATGATAAGCCATATGATTATGACCACTTCCAATTTCCCATAAGAAATCAGATTGTAATTCCTTATTTACAAACTTCAAAGCTAAATTTGTAATATCTAATTTAATTACTGAATTATATCTTTCAGCATCAAATATCTTAGCGTAAAAAGAGATTAATTTACCAATTTTAGCTATAGCATTAGCCTGTTTTTCTTTAATTTTAGTTTGGTTTATTTTTCCGTTGATTTCGAGTATTCTATCATCTAGACTTTTTATCTTTTTACTCAAATCACTGTTAGATGAAGCCATATCAAAGTTCTTCAATGCTTCTTCGAGATTACCAACGAATTTGTAAATGTTATTTAGTGTTTGACGATGTTTATTAAATTCTTTATTTGAAAGGTATAAATTTTTAAGCTCTGTTCTAGTTTCATTAAGTTTCTCTTCTAATTCTTTTAAAGTACTTTCCATTAATTTTATTTCCCTATTGAAGACTTTTTGAAAATCTCCTACCTTATAGGTCATTTCTTTTATTTCATTATGAATTGAATGTACTTGGCTTGCATAAGTTTTAGAATTATCGTTACCAGAACCACAAAATTGACAAACACTCGAATCTTTCAGAGCTTTTGAGAACCACCCTGCACTTTTAGTTCTATCTTCTTGAGTCAATAAAGCTGTTCCATATTCCGTATTCGTTTTAGAAATATTTCTAACTCCAATTAACTTTTCTTGAATTTGCTGAATTTGAAAAGCAGTATCATTCTCTCTATTAGTAAGAATTGAAACCCTGTTAGCAATTTTTTTAGTTACACCAATTTCAATTTGGGGAATTTGATTATTTTCTGCAAAACTTGCTGCTTCTTTTAAGTAAAAGATATAATCATCCAGATTATCTAACTTTTCAGGAGAATCAGGTATTAAGCCATAACTTTGAGCTAAAAAATAATAGCTTCTAACTTCAGCGATCCAAACTTCCACCGATGCTACTCGTTTTTTTAATTCAACTTCCAATCTTTGTTTCTGCTTCCGAAGTATTTTTAATTCTTCTTTTAATTCTAATGTTTCATCATCAATAACTCCAAGAACATATGGAAAAATAGTTTTTAACCTTTCTCTATGCTCTGCGGTATCTGCTTTATAAAATAAAATATAAGAATTTGCTATAATGTGCTGAGGTTGAAATGTCAAGCTAACTAGGTCACGTACACTTGGAGGAGACTTATACCCTTCTCTATTTTCACTGAAGGAAAAATCAATATTAGTTAACCCTAAATATTGATTAAGAAGAGACTTTACATCTCTTACATTGCAGTTTTTTTCAACCTCGTTAGGAATGATTACCTTTTTTCCTTCATCAATAAACATATCTCCGCTACCTGAAGAAGGTACTCTCCTAGCCAATAAAATGTTCTTCTTTTTAGATTCTATTAAAATGCCAAACCATTCTGTTAAATCTCTAATTAAACCAGTCGGTATAGCACATTTACTACTGCCCAAGCAGTAATCTATGATATCTAAAATCGTTGACTTACCTTTTCCACTATCACCTGTTATAACATTAACTTTGTCAGAGTCAAATTCAACTTCTCTTATAGATTTTTCAGAATCTTTTGGCCAGAGAATAATTTTTTTTATTTTAAATTTCATCTAAAATTGGATATGTAAATACGATAATATTTGCTCTTCCTCGATTTGTGCAAACCAAGCCCCCAGCCGTTTGGATGCTAGAATAATTTTTTGATAGCCTCTATCACTTTTTTTAGAATAGGATATTCTTTGTTTTTTATTTATTGCTATCCTCCTCGTTTGAGTGTCATATAATAATAAATTTGAATCAAATCCAATGTTTAATGAACGAAACGTAGTTGGTGCTAAGTCTTCCATTCTTTTTTGAATTCCTTCGAATAAAAGCTCTTTTGAATTTAATACTTTTATGAAACTACCTCGACTGTAATTCTTTCTATAAATTTCATTTGTATATTCTTTATTAAATACGATTGGTAAAAGAATAAAGCAAAGAGGCAACTTGATTCCCATACCACTTTCATCCTTGTTTTGATATGAAGTAGTAAATTCATATAAAGCATGAGTTCCAAGTAACGAATTTTGTACTATTGAGTATTCGTCAAAAACAATTGGATTATTCCTTGAGTTTATTTTTTCCATTTGGGATGCCATCCTAATTTTTTCTGGTCTGATAAACGGTGATAAGCACCTCGTGTCGTATAATATTGGATTGTTTGAATTCCACCAAGTAACCCTCGAAAATTCATGGTTTCTGTATATATATCATACCCTTTTTCTTCTTCATTACTGGCATTAGAAATTCTTAACTTTCGATTAAAAATATTCTTCCATCTTTCTCCTAAGCGATAATCAAAATCTTCAAATTCTCTATGTGTTAAATATCCTTCTTCAGCATATCTAGTTCTTTCCATAGAAGACCTTAAAAAATCATTAATGCAATCTATCATTTCTTCATCTGATAAAGATATTTTTTCTACTTGTTTTACAAAGTACGATCCTTTATGAAGTCTTATTTGATTTTCTGAAATTGGTAAGCTGTCAACGGTTTTTTCAATAAACCTTTTACCTCGATATTGAGCAATTAAGTTATTAGATTGTACAAGAAGCTCTTCTTTACTAAATTCAGCAATCTTACCATTAATCCATTTTTCAATTGTTAAATCAGTTATCCATCCAAAAATATTCCTATAAATTTCATTGAACGGCATATCGGAGGCGATACCTAAGTTACTCCTAATCGTATTCTTTAAATCATTTCTATTGTTATTATAATCATTATCACTAACTGAAATAGAATGGAATAATTTCTTGATAAGATCATCTGGGTAACTTAAAACTTGATCTACAAACGGCTTTACATCTTTACTTGGAGATTTTCCAATTTCTTTTAACTTTTCAAGTGCAATTTCAGATTCCTTTTCTGAGTTGCAAGAATCTAATTGTTTAGCAATGCATGATGTACTAACTTTTGCATTAGTAGCCATAATGAATTTAGAATTTGGCAAATCAATAGGTTTATTACTAATCAACTCTAACCATATATTTAGGGTTTTCCATAAATTTTTACTCTTATTCGAATACGGATTTCCTTTAGACAGAGAGCTTTTATCTTGTTCAAAGATCGTCATTATACTTTCCCCATTATTAAGTCGAGCTACAACGTCATCATCAGTCTCAATACATACAATACTATCACTATTAGAAGAAGAACTAAGCCAAAATAGCGCTCTTTCCAGTTGATATATATAACCGAGCATTTGCCCTGGAGCCGAATGACTCTTTTTGGTTTTGGATATTGATGTCATCCCTATGATATTATTCCTGCTGCTTAATTTTCAATAATAACAATATGTATTATTAAAGATTAAAGCCAAGATAGTGATTTTTAATCAAAATATACTTATTTTGATTAAATTTTATAACTTAATGGGTTACACCTAGGTAGAATGGTATATTTTAGTGAATGATGTTTGTTCAATCTAACAATATAAACCTAGTTATATAATTAAGGATAAATAGTGATAATATTTCATTAAATTATTTTACGGCATATAGGGTCTGGTAAGTGGTAAGGCTTATTTATGAAAAGGCTTTAGCTAGGTAAAAAAAGAGTGCAGAAAAATCCTACACCCTTTGCTAGTCACGATAGCAACGTCTATTCAGGCATAGATACCACTATTTACCGCATAGCTACGACCCTTGCTGTTTCAGATTAAGGCGTTTTCCTCAAAAGTAGGGTGAACAAAAACTTAGCCTTCGTAATCAAGGATACTGTAATCCTCCGCTACTTCTTGCCAAAAGAACAAACCATCACCGAAAAATACTCGATAACAAGCTGGCAGTACCCAACTTGTATATGGAATGTACCAATAGAAGAAGTTTTGGAGCAGCCATTCCTCGATTACTTGATAGAACTGTTCCATCGGGTAGTCTTATGGAATCTGGAAGGGATTAAAAGGAATAGTACTAGAAAAAAATTAGACGATTAGAAAAGATAATATACTTTGAAAAGTCAGTATTTACCGTCTTGAAAATTTAGATAAGCGATGTTATTATGGAAAAGTAGGTATAAGGTCAATCAGCAACAAGAATATCGCTAAGATCGCATTCTAAACCTTCACAGACCTCTAGTAAATAGATATAGCTAGGATTGATTCTTCCAGCCTCAAATCGTTGTATAGATTGTTGGTCTTTGTCTATTTTCGCAGCCAGTTCACTTTGAGATAGTTTCTTACTTAATCTCTTCTTTTTGAATAATAAGCCAAGTGCTTTCAGTTCCTTTTTTGAATTCATATCCAAATGTGGTGTATATGGCTTACTTTAAACACAACGAATCCGTTGTATAAATGATCTTTTTTTTATACTTTTACTAAATAATCCCCTCAATGCAGAAAAACTAGGTATGCCTAACCTGCTTATTGGTTAGCAAATGCTACTTGTAGCCCTAGCATATCTATGCTCATTAGTTATTTAAACCAACAACATTGTCCAAAATTTACCACTTATGAATGCTTACAAAATCTTCAAAGTCGCCTCATTATCTATTTTCTTTATCTTAATTGCCCTGATACAAATTCCTGCACAAACACAAGTAGGAAATGACATAGATGGTGAAAATATAGATGATAATTCAGGATGGTCGATTTCTCTTTCGTCTGATGGTAATCGTGTTGCCATAGGAGCTATTAACAATGATGAAGGTGGAGATAATTCAGGCCATGTTCGTATTTATGAATGGGATGGTAGCGCTTGGGCGCAATTAGGAGATGATATTGATGGTGAAGCAACGGATGATAGATTTGGTCATGCTGTTTCATTATCTGCGGATGGTTCTATTATTGCAATTGGAGCAGATCAGGATGATGAAAATGGGAGTAATACGGGATACGCTAGTATCTATGAATGGGATGGAACGGACTGGGTTCAATTAGGAGATAATATCAATGGTGAAAATATAGGAGATAGGTTTGGACGTGCTATTTCATTATCCGATGATGGTTCTATTGTCGCTATTGGTGCTGATAGAAATGATGGAAACGGAAATGATGCTGGACATATCCGTATTTATGAATTAATTGATGGAACTTGGACACAACTCGGTAGTGACATAGAAGGTGAACTGGCTGGTGATAGATTTGGAATATCTATTTCCTTATCAGCCGATGGAACTCGTGTAGCAGCAGGAAGTGATATTCATTCAGGAACAGGACATGTACGCATTTATGATTTTGATGGAACTAACTGGATACAGGTTGGAGGTAATATTGATGGTGAGAATCCTATTGATTTTTTTGGATGGTCAATAGATTTATCTTCTGTTGGTAATCACATTGCTATCGGTGCGCCTTTTAATGACGGGAATGGTCAGGATGCTGGACACGTTCGAGTATATCAATTTAGTGATGGAGCTTGGATGCAAATGGGAAATGATATAGATGGCGAAAACGCAAATGACGTTTCGGGATGGTCTGTATCTATTTCTTCTGACGGCAGTCGTGTGGCAATTGGAGCTGTCCTTAATAATACAGTTGCAGGACATACAAGAGTCTTTGAAATAAGTAATGGGGATTGGTCACAAGTTAATTCTGATATGGATGGTGAAAATATAGGTGACTGGTTTGGTTATTCCGTATCCTTATCGGCTAATGGTGAACGTATAGCTGCTAGTGGTGCTTTCAATGATGATGGAGGTGAAGATGCTGGACACGTTAGAGTATTCGATTTAGATGCTCCCCTTCCAGTTGAGTTGATTTACTTTAGAGGAGAAGCTATTGAATCAGGTAATCTACTCACTTGGGCTACTGCTTCTGAATTTAATAATGATCGTTTCATAATCGAGTATAGCAATGATGGTCGAACTTTTTATCCAATTGGAGAGGTTCTAGGGAACGGTACTAGCGCTATGAGAAAAAACTATGAATTTATGCATTCACAAATCATAGGCAATACTCATTATTATCGCTTACAACAATTGGATTATACTGGCTCTTTTGAATACTCTAGTATAATATCAGTTAATACTGAATCTAATAAAATAACACTCTATCCTAATCCGACAACTGGTATTATTGAGATTATTGGGCTTCATGAAAACATGGTTGTTGAGGTAATTAATTCTTTGAAAAAAAAGGTAAATAGTGTTTTACTTAGTAATAATCAGCTTGATCTATCAAGCCTTCCAAATGGGGTGTATTTTATTAGATTTATAAACAATGGGCAATCAGAAATTAGAAAAATTTTGAAAGAGTAATGCTTCTTCATTCTTCAATTCTTTCCCCTCTTGTGCTAACAACAAGTATAATAAACTTGTGGCAATGCCTTTTTGAAAGGATATTCTGCTACTTTAAATCATACCATTGATATTAAACAGATTCTAAGTCTTTGGAATATTAACTTGAATTTTTATATCACACATTTTTTGTACATAATCAATAATCTCTTTATCTCCTTTCGAAAGGTAATAAAATAAAAATAGAGCATCATTCCAATCTTCTCTTTTATTTGGCATTTTGTGACCATCAAATGTTTTATTAGCAAAAGCTGAGATTATCGTAGATTTACTATTTGATTTTTGTGCTCCTGCGGAACTATAACCATTATTTTCAATAGATTTGACAGAATATCCTTTAGCAATCATTTTAGATACCTGATCTGCTATTTTTGTGGCTTCTTCTTCAGCTTTCGGAGAAGGAATAAAACCAGTTAAAAAAGAATTCCCTCTTTTAGCAGCAGCTAAAGAAGCTACTATCTGGTGCTCTATTTCAGATTTAAAAAGAAAATTTCTAATACCTATTGTATATAAGTTATCGCAAAGAATTTGATCTTCATAATTAGTCATAGCAATAACCGTTGCACAATTTCTTACAGGTGACTCGGTATGTAAATATTTAGCAATTTCAACTCCTAAATATGAATAGCCTTTTTTATTACCAAAATGCATGTCCAATAAAATTATTAGACCAGAATTTTCACTGCAAGAAAAGTTTTTATTAAGATAATTAGCTAATTCTCCTTCGTTAACTTTATTGGGTTCGGCAGGGTCTTGGATATATTTCACTATTTCGAAATTAGACGCTTTCAATGATATTACAGCCTCTAACCCACGATAGAAAGTAGCATTATCATCTATAATCAATAATTTGCTCATAAGTGTTTATTTTTTGTAAGGTATCTTAAGTACAATAGTTGTCCCTCTATTAAGTATAGAATTTTCAACATAAATTTCACCTCGAAGTCTAGTGACAAATTTTGAAGCAATATAAGTTCCTAATCCTTTAAACTCAGAAGTATCTTCAAATAGTAGTTTACTATCAGATTTGTTCATCCCTTTACCAGTATCGTGAAATTTTATAATCAAGTCGTTTTTTATTTTGTACGCTGTAATTGTTATTTCTTTAATGGTAGAATTCTCTAAAGCTCGTATAGAATTAGTTAATAAATTACGCATAACAGCTTCAAGACTTCTTTTATCTGTTTCTATGTATAAATTACTTTCTATATCAAACTGAGCATTAATCTGATGTTCAAAAAATGTAGATTTAAATGTTCCATTTAAAGATTCAAAAAAAGTATTTAAACTAACCTTTTGACTAATTTCATTAATACTTCCAGATTGATACTTTCCCCATAATTCTAATGATCTAGCATAAACCTCTGAAGCTACTATTCCTGCATGAATTCTAGTTAAGTGTTCTACTAATGTTTTAGAATCTAAATCCCTTTTCTCTAATTCTTCAATAAGTATACTAGCCGCCATTCTAGGTGCTGTTAAAGGAGCTTTAATGTCATGTGCAATTATTTCATAAGTATGAATAACAT
Source organism: Saprospiraceae bacterium (assembly GCA_965277415.1). Lineage (GTDB taxonomy): Bacteria > Bacteroidota > Bacteroidia > Chitinophagales > Saprospiraceae > JAHDHW01. The sequence continues at coordinate 7,621 of CBDICS010000009.1, read as the reverse complement.
CAGTAATATCTTGAGATATAAGTAAAATTCTATCCTCTTCTCCAAATTTATATTTATTGAGAGAGACTGAACTTATAACCTTTTGATTATTTGATGATGTTCCGCCATTTCTATATTCGGCTTTTCCCGCAATCATACATTCTTCAACTATTTCATTTATTCGTGAATAACCACTTAGGTCTAAAAGTTTTTTATTCAAATATGTTTCGCCATATATCCCATCAAATACTTTATTAGTCCAAACAATAGTAGTGTCACTAGACATTATGGCAACTCCAAGAGGTGTACTATGTACTGCAAGCTCTAACTCTTCAATTTTAGTTTCTTTAAAACTAAAAGCATTTTTGAGGTAAAACAAAATCATTATTATAGCTAAAATCGCTAAAAATAATACAATAGTAGTGGCTAGAAATGCATTATTTATTTTTCTTTCAATTACTATTTCTAAATAAGATTTATCAGCAACCAATCCAAATATAAGTTTTCTGTCAGGGTCATAATAAATTATACCTTGATTTACTCCTTTAGGTAAAACATAAGCATAATTTATAAATTCCTTTTTTTTCTTTAGAACAGCATTTTTTACTGATTCAAATGCTATACTTCCATCCTCTCCATAAGGTGCACTATTTAATTGGCCTATAATAGATTTGTCATGATGAACCCAAATCATACCATTGAGACTATCAATAAAAAATTTTTGTCCATTTTTCCTACCAAAAATATTTTCGCTTTCCCTTTGGAGAATAGAACGATCAGTAATATCTACTAACTTACTAAGTTCTTCTCTAAAATCATAAGCTTTTTTATATTCTTCAGTTATACTCTTGTGTTGTGAATAGATATAAAACAATCCCAAACCTAAAATAATTAACAATATAAGTCCAGTAAAAAAAGCTAATCGAATACGCCGATTACTCATAATTCTTTAATTTTTATTATTTAATATTTGATTACTCACTCAAAAAACGAAAATTAAAGATAGGCTGACTTTAGTTTTATTGAATCAGAAATTAAGGATTCTTAATTTCTGATTCAATAAGCAAAAGGCGAAATCTTTTTTACTGTACAGACCTTATAGATCGTTAGAAAAATCTGTAGCTTTATTATCGGTAAACAATTTCTCTACGCCCCATTTAATGAACTTTTCCCACAGAATCTCAATATCGTTAAGAAAAGATTTTAACTTACTTCTCCAGACTCGCTTTCTCCTTGTTTTTAATACCTTAAACCCCTTATCTCGCAGTTTTAGTAGGTCTTCTGTATTTTTATACCTTAACCAATATTTTCTATTAGAAAATGGATCAAGGACTTTTACCCACATACTATCTCTGCTAGTCTCTATCAACTTTAAATATTCTGTTTTTCTAACCGATTCTAAAGTGAATTTTATATCATTACTTAATAATATATCGCATGTAAAATGCGTATTCTTAAATTCTTCTGCATCATTAGTTGTTTGAACATACCCAGAAGTTACTACACTCAAAATCAGTGAAATCAATAATAAGATTTTTTTAATTTTATTCATGACTTAGTACGGTTTTAGAATAGATAATTTTAATTATTGGCACCTATTCTGGTTAATAAATACTTTTACTTTTATTTATTATTAAAACGAAATAACAAGTCATTACTTCAAAAGGATTATTACTCTCAGGGTTAAGGATTATTAAATTTCATCATATAAAAAGAGAAAGGGAGGCAAATAAATCATGATAGAATAACTAATCAATTTATTATTCGTTGATGCAAAAAATCAATAATAAAATAATTCGATGTTTAATTGAGTATTTTAACAGGATACATGGATAAGAATATCTGGTATATTGCTGTATAATGGAAACGTGAACAGGATCACTTGTAGTGTTAATTTTTCTATCTGTAGTTTTTTCTTATAGTTTTCGACATAAAAGAGTAAGCTATGAATTGTAGGTTAATTTATTTTCACACAAACCTACTTGTGCGTTGTTGAAATTTTACAATAGTAATTACCCCTTGCTCTAATCAGCATCTTCAAAATATCTTTCTCCAAAAAATTGTACTTCGCCTAGCGTCTTACAGTACTCAACAGACCAAATTCCTTCTCCTCCTTTTTGCTTATTAAAATAAAATACAACAGGAAGATCATTTCTCTCTTGCTCTAATATCCCTTGTAAAGTCAATACAACATCTTTTAAAGATAAGGTTTCAAAATCTTTATTATTTGTCATACGAATAGAGAAAAGAATAAATGGAATCTTTAGAAGGTCTACCTAAAGATAGTGGATTTATAAGTGTCATTTACCATAAATCAAGTCATTTATATTTTTACTATTGCTTTATGGATATTAGTATAGCATTTTGAAAAAGAGTTCGTTATTTGAGAAAGCAACAAGGTTTTACGCAAGAAGAATTTGCTCGTATTTGTAAAATACATAGGAGCTATATGGGGATTATTGAAAGGGGTAAAAAAAGTGTTACCCTAGATACCGTTGAAAAGTTGGCTCTAGCATTAGGAGTTTCTATACCAAACTTATTTGAGTTTTAAAGTAAAAAAAAAGCTTTACGCCACCCTCCGCATCACCCTTTCCAAAATCATATCTAATAAATGATCAAATGGGATAATTTCTATGGCAAAATTCTCTCCCATTCTAACTTGATGGCTCTTTAATACTTCAATGTGTCTAGTTGCTTTTCGTTGTAAAGCTATCGGGTGAAAATTTACTTGTGGGTGAGCGATTAAACAGAGAACTTTCAAAAAACTCTTTGATCTTTTCGTGTCCTCCCCTTTTAAGTGACGGTAACTATAATTTTTAATCGCTTCGATACGGTCAATGAATTTCCCCCAATCTCTCGCTAGATAAACTAACAATTCAGCAATGATAATATTTACATTATCACCCTTCTTATCTTGCTGTGCTTTAAATGTGTCATTTAGATACTTACCGATACGGAAGGTTTTATTAGTTTGTAAATACCCAGTATGAATAAGGAAGCATAAATAAGCTTCAATAATTGCAAACTGTTGTCTTATCGGTTCAATTTTGCAGCGTTTATTTTTTTGATACAGTTCATAAGCTGTTTGATAGTTTCCAGCATGTAATTCATTCAACATTTTATAGAACTGGATAATATAATTATTATGCGGTGAACGCTTTGTATACTTCTCTGCTTCCTCAAAGCTAATCTTAGCTTCTTTATGTTTTTTCATGGCGATCTGTGCCGTACCTCTTGCTCTAAAGAAATATAAATAATAAGCTGGATGCGCTCCTTTTCTCGTTTCAAAAAACTGTAAAACCTTATCGCAACTACTAATTAAATACTTATATTTTCCTATAAAAGTAGCGTAGATAATATGGGCTGTTGCTTCGTAAAATTTATATTTGATACTTTCCCCTTTTAAATTACTTATTTTCTGGATAGTTGTTTTTAATAGTTCTTCTGAAACTTCAGAATTATCCAGTTGGAAAACTTTATAGAGATATTGTTCCGCTTTTTTTTCTGAGACATAATAATCAAGATATTTATTTGTCTGTTGCTCATAGTAATTTGCTAGTCTTCTATTTTTATGATAATAGACATGATCGTGATGTAATATACTAGCAAGTTCAGATGCTAGATGAGGAAAACTATACTCGGTTGCTAATTGATAGGCTTGCTTTGCAAGACGTAATCCCTCTACTCTTTGACCTTGTGTAAAAAACTTTTGAGATAACAAAAACTTTTTTTGACAATTATCAAATTTTTTCTTGGTCATACTCCCCCCCTTTTCATCACTCACAATAGCAAATGCTTGAAGTATTTTCAGGGTTCTGGACTTCCATTGAAAGTAGTATTCTTCATTATATTCGTCCTTGCAAAGAGTAGTCATAAAAGCTTCTTCTGACAAGAAGTTTCCTTCTCTAAATACTTCTATAAACTCTTTAGGTTTCCCTGAAACGTGTTTGTAAAGTCGTGAATCAATGTTTAAAAAGTAAGCTTTGAGGATTTCGATGTTCATTTTCTATAATGTTTTGATAATTAACTTAGTTCTAACTAGCAATAGTCACAACAATACTTTTACAAGTGTCATGGTTTTCCTGATCCTGCTTTAGAGCATTTCTCTATTTAGCAGTATCTTAGACATATCTTATAACCTTAATTCTTATCTTATGCTATCTAAAATTGCAAGCTGCAAGAAGGTCATTGTATTGCCTAAAAAGCAGCAAAAAAAGGTCAAAGGAGGTAATATTATTATTGAGGACTTTACTTTAACATAGTCCGTTTTTCGCCTCTCTAATTTACTCCTTACTACCCGAAGGCTCTTGCAAACGCTTTGCAGCTTTCGGGTAAATTTCCTATCTTGCGTCTACACTTCTTAGATCAAAATAATCTCCGTTCACACTACGTGTTGAGTTAAAATTCAACTCGACTTTCCTTTGCCTAGACTCAAAGGAAGAGCGTAAATCCAAGCGTTATTTCTGTTAGACTGACTTTGATAGTTACAGCTATCAAGAGAGGCGAGTAAGGACTATTTGTAAGGATAGCGACTCGTGACATAAGGGAGTTCGTCAGTCAACTTAAATAACCCCTACCTCTTTTCGGAGGGGTAGGTTTTTAAAACATTCGTAAGATAAAAAAATGTTCTAACAATAGAAAAACAACTTTTTGAAAAACTTTAAAACTAATTTAAAAACAGTTCTGAATCTTAAATAACCCAAAGTATGAAAAAGCAAGTAATCACTATGTTTAACATTATTGTTATTAATCCAGAATATCAACCTCCTGACTTGCCATAATGTATAGAGGCATAGAATACGCCAACCTGACAAAGCAATTAATATTATACAAAAGTTTGACTGCTTGACAGATCGCATTTGTCAAGAATAAAAATCTTTTACCGTGAACGGTTGAAGCTCGCTCGCCTAGATGCGTGCAGCTAAGAAGTGTTTTATTGCAACATCACTAATGGCGGGCGAGTACTTTAATTTATTGTCTTAAAATAATAATATTCATTTGCTTCCTTTTCTCTAAGCATAAGGGGTTATGCAGGAATCTATGATTAAGCTCTGGCTTATCATTAGAGAGAGGGAGCAGCCCTGCCAATCTAAACAACCTAGTGCGGCAGGGATTTTAAATATAAGAAATACTCCAAAGAAATGCACACGTTACATAACAAAATGAAAAAAGAGATACTATCAGACTTTCATCAACTCATTGTCGATCAGTTTGGTTACCTCGAAGCTAAGTACTTACATTTAGAGATGGGTTTGCCTCCCCATCCAGTTACTAAAGCTTATAAGACACCCGAAAAGACTCCACACAAAGTTCTTATTGCGTTTTGTGATGTGCTAAACATGCACCCTTATGAATTAATAACTGGCTATAAGGTAGGTGTTTCACGTATTTCAGATATTGAAAAGAATTATCATCAGAAGGGGTATCACGCCTTGAATAAGTCTTAGTTCCTTAACACTGTAGGCAAGAGGTAATCCCCTTGCCTATAAAAATCAATACTCCTCTGCCAACATCAAAGTACAAACATTATACTCTGGTGCATAATCTCCACTATCTATCATTTCTTTGTTCAACTGGTCGATGAAAAACAGCTTTTGCTTGGTGTCCTCATGAATATAAGTTACCAAATAATCTATCCCTTCATTTTCTTTGACTAGTTGTTGAACATCCTGATAGATCGCTAGAATATCTTCGGGACTAAGGAGATGTTGCACTCCATTTGTCATTAAGAATTTACCAGAGAAATAATAAGTGCCTTGTTGCTCTTGAAGTTTACGTTTCCATTTTTTCATAGTAGTTAGATTTTGGTTTTGGAAATGATATTTCCATCTATATCTAATAACCATTGATAGATTAGCAAGGAGTAATTCTATAATAGAATTAGTACTTTTTTCGTTGTTTATATGCGTGGTATTAATACCCGTCTTTTTATATTTTGATCAATTACTAATGAAACTACTTACTAAAGCTTTATTATCTCAATTTGAGAAAGTAGGCATTCAATCTAAAAGCAAAGACCCTTTGATTGTATGTAAATACTTTCATGTATTATCGAGCCGAACTTGGTATGCCTCAGAGTATGAAGCAGAATCAAGGCTTTTCTTCTGATATGTTGTAGGCCACTTTCCAGAATGGTGATATTTTAGCTTAGATGAACTAGAATCAATTAATGTTCATTGATTTAAAATTGAAAGAGACTTGCATTTCAAACCATGCAAATTCAGTCAACTAGGTGATGCTATTTACTAATTTCTTTTAGAACTAGGGCTAGCATCCCTAGTTCTGATATATTTGTTGAACTTTCTCTTAACTCTTGTATTATCAACAGTTGTTTTAAAGGTATTCTGGTCGATTTATGAAAAACTTTGATAAGCGAAACAAGCTAAAAAGACAACTACACTATACTGATCTAAATCTCGAAGAAGATTTTTTCATCAAACCCAGAGAAATACGAATTACTCGCTTAGGAGTTAATTTATGATTTGAAGAAGATGGCGATAAGTGAAATTTCACAAGACCTGTATTAGTAATTAAAAGAACAGGAAATACTTTTTTCTCCATTCCAATGACTACCCAATGAAAAGATAATTCATTTTACCATAAACTCCCCTATCACTATTTTCAAAAAGATTCCCGTATCATTCTTTCACAAGCTAGATCATTAGACAAGAAAAGATTCGCTAGAAAAATCGGAATACTAAGTCAGAAAGATTTTCAAATCGTAAAAGAAAAGCTTAAAGCATTCTTGCTCTAAGCTTATTGTTTCGCTCCGACAAGGTCGGAGGGTTTCCCGAAGGACATTTGTAGTATTAGTATAATCAAAGCCTGCCCAAAGTCAAACCAAAATAATTGACAAGCTCTGCTCAATAGATAAAGTTATTGACATTTGTTTGATTTATTGAACAGGATATTATAATTCTAGTTTTGTAAAAAAATAGCGTCGTTACAAACGTATTTATATTTTATAAGTTTAAAGTTTAGGAGATTTAAACCTGCTCTGTCAGCGGACTTCCAAACCTTTTTTGCACAAAATCATTATTAGACTGCACAGATTCATTATTAAACTGCACAAAATCATTATTAATTAGCACAGAATCATTATTTCATAAAATCGCTTACTGCCCGTCTTTTTGTCTTATCTGCACAAATCCATTATTTATATGAACTGCACTTGAAAGTGTAGTTCAGTTCAATATGGTATAATCCTTAATCGTTTTATTCCTCCATTACTTACATGAACAAAAGCAAGCAGATAACGCTATTTGATGGTAACGATTCTTATCGAGAGATCAAGAAGCATAGCAGTTTTGTTCAGATGGGTAACTTTGACACTTTGCTTCAAAGAAGGCTTATGAATGTAATTATTCGAGTAACTAGAGACCAACTAAAGAGGAGTACCAACCAGAGACAGTTTTGAACAGACATTGGATTGATTAGACGTTTATCAGGTTTCAAAGATGGTAACAATGAAGACTTAAAAGAAGCCATGAGGAGTTTGAGAAGATCAGAATTCGAATATAATATATTCAATAAAGATAAACAGGAGCGAGGTAATTTTTCCTTTTTATCTCATGTCCAAATCAATGTTATGGGCAGAGGAAAGCCGACTTACATTAGCCGAGAATTTCCTTCCAAAGTGCTT
>CBDICS010000008.1:0-77222 GCA_965277415.1 Saprospiraceae bacterium | reverse complement strand
TCAGAATCTTTAGAATTTCCGCATAGCATTCGCCCAAACCTTTTTTATGTTGGGCCTATGGTTGCTGAAAATAGATTGGAAATCAAAGATGGCCATCAAATAGAAAAGCGATTAGATGAGATAATAGCCTATAGAAATAAGAATGGACTGGCCTTAATTTATTGTTCAGTAAGCACCCTTCATCAAGGCGATCAATTATTTATAAAAAAACTAATTGAAGCTTTCAAGGAAAGAAAAGATTGGTTGCTAATTATTGGTATGGGGGGCTTGATAGCGCAATCTGATTTTGGTGATCTTCCAGCAAATGTTTTCGCTTTTACCACTGTTCCTCAATTAAAGGTATTAAAATATGCGGACTGTTCGATTAATCACGGAGGGATACATACGATTAATGAATGTATACATTTTAAAACACCAATGTTGGTCTATTCCGGTAAACGTTCTGACCAAAACGGTTGTGCGGCTAGAATAGCTTATCATGGACTTGGAATCTGTGCTGATAAGGATAAAGATGATTCATCGGATATTGCGAATAACATAGAAAAAATATTAAGCGATGCTAATTTCAGAAAAAAAGTAAATGAATTCAATAAAGATTATTTAAAGTATAAAAACGATCAAAAACTAGAGCAGATCATCCGCCATATGTATACCAATAACCTTCAGAAAAAACTAGCTATATGAGAAGTAGAGTCTATATAAATATTCTTTTCATTATTCTAATGATCAGTAGCTGTACTTCGTACCAATCTCTGTTGAATTATAATGAATCACCAAGAATCCCTGTAGGGCCTCAGGTGATTTCTAATTTTAAACCATTGACAGTTCAAGCAAATGATATATTGAAAATTCAAGTAAGTAGTATTGATGCTATTGCTTTGCAGCCATTTAAGGTTGACTCAGAAGGAGGTGGGGCACAATCAGGAGCATTAAATGATTATTTAGTTGACAGTGAAGGCAATATAATTTTACCGACAATAGGGAAAATAGCAGTAAAAGGACTAGGAATCGAGGAAGTAAAAGCACGGATTCTAAAAGCGCTAAAACCATATTTTGTTGCAGAACCAATTGTTCAAGTCCGACTTTTAAATTTTCGGATTAATGTTAATGGTGAAGTTAGTCGTCCAGGAAGTTTTAATGTAATTAATGACCGGGTTACAATAATTGAAGCACTTACATTAGCAGGAGATTTTACCAGCTATTCTCGACGGGATAGCATTTTGATTATTCGTGAATCTGATGGAATGCGTAGTTTTGGATATGTCAATTTTAATAATGCAGAGATTTTTGATTCACCCTATTTTTATTTACAACAGAATGATGTCGTATATGTTCAGCCAGATAAGACAATAGTAAACTCAGTAAGAGATCCTGCTACTAGATTTTTACCTTGGGTTTCAGCGATTGCTTCTTTGACAGCAATAATCATTTCCATTACCAGATAATTTTTTGTGAAGAATAACAACATACAACAGAGAAACAAGACACCAAAAGATATGATATTGGTGGACTTTCAAAAGATACTATCACAAGTCATTTCCTATTGGTGGTTGTTTTTGTTAAGTCTATTAATCGCTATTGGCGCTGGACAATTTTACTTGAGATATACGGTTTTTGAATATTCTGCCAGAGCTGTTCTTTTGATTAAAGATGCAGGGAGGAGTGGTAATATTTCAGAACAAAGTATATTGCTCGCAGAGTCTGGATTATCTACAGGAGGAAAATCAATGGATAATGAAATTCAAATATTGAAGTCACTTTCATTAATGGAAAAAGTGGTGGAAAGACTTGGCCTGGATGTTTCATATTATCGACAAGGTAACCTTAAGGAAAGTGAGCTTTATGTAAACACGCCATTTTTATTAGATTCTTTTGAATTGAGCCAAGGAACTCTTGGAGGTACTTTTTTTATAGAATTAAATGATTATAAAACTTTTCTATTTAAAACGAACGAAGAAGATGAAGAAGGCGTGAGGTGTGAATTTGGGGTGTTTTTTCAATCGGAAGCAGGCCGATTTTTAATTAATCTAAATCCTAAAGTGGCGATTGTCAAAGGAAAGTATAAAATGACAATTTATCCAGTCTCTTCAGCTGCTTATCAGTACAAGGCAAATTTAAATATTCAGAGAATAGGTAATCAACATGCATCTAGTGTATTAGATCTAAGCATATTGGACCCTGTGGCACAAAAAGCTGCGGATATTTTAAACACGGTCATTGATGTTTATAATAAAGAAGAAATTAATGATGAGAATAAAGTCTTTCGCAATACACTTGATTTTATTGACAAAAGAGTAGTCGATTTAGTGTATGAATTAGATTCTGTGGAAGGTGGCATTCAAAGATTTAAAAGTAATAATGAAATCATAAGTGACAATGCTTCATCAAGTATGAATTATACACTTGGTGAAATTAGAAAAGCCATTCAACAAATTTCCGATTACGATATTCAAAAAGAACTATTAGAATCACTCGAATTATTTTTAGTCAATAAAGAAGCTGGCTATAATTTAATTCCTGCGAATTTAATTGCAGAAAACCCTGTCTTATCTGGCTTGGTAAATCAATACAATAATTTAGTGCTTCAGTATAAGCAAATCTCTAAAACTGCAAGCGACTTAAATCCAGTTAAGATTACGATGGAACAACAAATGGATGATATTCGAAATTTGATTCTGCAAACCATTCAAAATTTAAAGAAAGATATTCAAATACCAATTGCGAAAGTTGAGCAAAATATTGAAGGATTAAAACGAAGCATGAGTAGTGTGCCTGGCATTGAGAAAAAGTTGATCGAAAAGATGAGAACACAGGCCGTCAAAGAAAAACTATTTTTATTTTTATTACAGAAGCGAGAAGAAACGGCACTTTCTGAAGCAGTTACTACTGCCAAAACTAGAATTATTGATCGGGCTCGAACGTCTAACTTTCCAGTCTATCCTAAACGAAAAATGATCTTAGCAGCAAGCGTAGCACTTGGCCTGTCTGTACCTATGCTTATTGTATTATTGCTTGGTTTCTTTGCAACAAAAATAGATTCAGAAGAAACAATCAATCAGCTTACCAATATTCCAATCCTTGGGAAAATTGCTTATAAAAAAGGAAAGGAACATATCATTGTTAAACAAGGCAATCGCTCAGCTATCAATGAAATGTTTAGACTGCTCAGAACTAAGCTCAATTTTATTAATCACGGAAAACCAAAACAGAAAATTTTGGTGACTTCTTCAATCTCTGGGGAAGGAAAAACATTTATTGCACTAAACCTCGGAATTACGCTAGCACTTTCAGGGAAAAAGGTAGTTCTATTAGGACTAGATTTACGAAAGCCTAAATTGGGAACTTACCTTGATGCCAACCTCGGTATAGGGATTACTAATTTTCTGGTTGGCCAAAACACAATTGAAGAAATCACTTGTCAATATGAAGGTCAAGCAAACCTTTCTTATATCACCAGTGGCCCTGTTCCTCCTAATCCTGCTGAATTAATTCTTTCTGATAGAATGGAAACCTTGTTGAATGATTTATCTGAAAAGTTTGATTATGTATTGATTGATACGCCACCTATTGGTTTGGTTTCGGATGCTTTATTACTTCGGGATTTTGTTGACAATATGCTGATCGTTGTGCATCATAATATGACTCGAAAAGTGATGCTTAAGAATTTAGAGAATATGAATGAAAATGAAGAAATCAAAAATGCAAGTATAGTTTTTAATGGGGTGAAGCAAGGCAAGAGTTATTATGGTTATGGAGGCTATAACCAAGGATATTATATAGAAGATGATGAATAAAAATCAGACATATTTAATTGCAGAAATTGGGCAGGCTCATGATGGTAGCCTGGGGATATTGCATTCTTATATTGACGCAATTGCTGATACAGGGGTAAATGCTATAAAATTTCAGACACATATTGCTGAAGCAGAAAGCAGTATGGCAGAACCGTTCAGAGTCAATTTCTCTTATGAAGATTCGACAAGATTTGATTACTGGAAAAGAATGTCTTTCACAAAGAAACAATGGATTGGAATAAAAGAACATTGTGAGGAAAAAGGCTTGGACTTTTTATCTTCTCCTTTTTCACAGGCAGCTGTTGATCTATTGGAGTCTATAGGTATACTTCAATATAAAATTGGATCAGGAGAAGTAAGTAATTTTTTAATGCTTGAAAAAATAGCGAAGACCGGAAAACCAATTATACTTTCTTCTGGTATGTGTTCAATGGAGGAATTGGATGCCGCAGTTGAATTCTTACGACCTTTTAAAAATAAATTGACTATCCTTCAATGCACCACTAGTTACCCTACTCCTGCAGAGCGTATTGGTCTTAATGTTATTGGTGTATTAAAAAAACGATATCCGGAAATCTCAATTGGACTTTCTGAACATACTGGAAAAATTGCAACGGGTATTGCGGCAGTAACACTCGGTGCGGAGGTTTTAGAATTTCACGCGGTTTTTGATCGTAGGTTATTTGGGCCAGATGCAAGTTCTTCTCTAACTATTGATGAAGTGAAATCCTTAGTGGATTCGATTCGGTTTTTGGACACAGCCATAAATAATCCAATTGATAAAAATGATTTAAGTCCTTATCATGATTTAAAGAAAATATTTGAAAAAACACTTGCCGTTAATAAAGAATTGCCTCATGGACATTGTTTGAAATTCGAAGATTTGGAAGCGAAAAAACCTGCAAATCAAGGAATTCCCGCAAGCAAATTCAAAGAGGTTATCGGTAAGACTTTAGGCAAAGATTTAAAAAAGTGGAGTTTCTTACAATGGGAAGATATTCATTGAATAAAAATTAAATAACATGCGAAGAAAGATTTGTGTAGTCGTCACAGCCAGACCAAGTTATAGTAGAATAAAATCTGCTTTAAAAGCGATTGATGAGCATCCTGATTTAGAATTATTATTAGTGATCGCTGCTTCAGCATTGCTAGGAAGATATGGAACTGCAGTTGACTATATTGAAGAAGATGGGTTCAAGATCGCAGCAAAAGTATTTAATGTCTTGGAAGGAGGAAATTTGGCTGCTCAATCTAAAACTACAGGGCTTGGAATAATAGAACTGACTAATGTTTTTGAAAACCTTCAACCTGATGCAGTGGTTACGGTTGCTGATCGCTTTGAAACAATGTCAACGGCTATAGCTGCAGCCTACTTAAATATTCCTTTGGTACATATTCAGGGAGGAGAAGTCACTGGAAATATTGATGAGAAAGTACGGCATGCTATTACAAAATTATCAGACTTGCATTTCGTTTCATCGGCTAAAGCAATGGAACGGGTAGTGAAAATGGGAGAAGAAGAAGACACTGTTTTTCATACTGGATGTCCTTCCATTGATTTGGCACATGAAATTTATCTGGATGGCCGGCTTAATTTCAATCCTTATGAGAAGTATGGTGGTGTAGGTAGGGAACCTGACTATACGAATGGTTATCTAATCGTGATGCAGCATCCCGTTACTACAGAATACGAAGCATCTAGAGAACAGGTCAAAAAGACTTTAGCAGCGATTGGCGAACTTAAGATTCCAACTTTTTGGTTTTGGCCAAATGTAGATGCTGGCTCTGATGGTACTTCAAATGCGCTTCGATCATTTCGTGAAATTAAAAAACCAGACTACATTCATTTTTTCAAAAACATGAAACCTTATGACTTTTTGAGGCTAGTGAAAAATAGTCTTTGTCTGATCGGAAATTCTAGTGTGGGAATCAGAGAATGTGCCTATCTCGGAGCTCCTGTTGTTAACATTGGTACAAGACAAAGTGGTCGAGAGCGAGGCGCTAATGTAATAGATGTTGCATATGATTCTGTGGCTATTAGGGAAGCTATTCAAAAGCAAATCAAACATGGGAAATATGAAAAAGACAATACATATGGTGATGGCCTTGCTGGAAAAAAAATAGCACAATTACTTGTTGAAAGACCACTGAAATTCCATAAAAAAATAAGCTACTAATAGATTGCTTTGTGCATCAATAATATAAAATACTTCAAATGGATAAATCATCAACATTAAACTATTGGGAAACAGAAAACTTGAGCCAATACTTTCAAAGTGAAATCGTTGAGGACAAGCGAGATGTTTATGATGCAGTCAGTGGCTTAGTAGAAACGGTCATTCCTGCGGATGTTGAAGACTTGGTTCGTTTGCATCAATTGATTCGAAGCCGGAAAAGCTTTACTGTCTTAGAATTTGGTGTAGGCTTTTCTACTTTAATTATAGCAGATGCTTTAATGAAAAATAAAGTGGATTGGTTGAGTTTAGAGGATCCACCGCAAATTAGAAACCGATTTCAATTTCAATGCTTCTCTGTTGATACATCCGAAAAATGGATTGAAAAAACTAAAGCACGGATACCTGAAAAACTATTGGCTTTTATCAACTTTCAGTTAAGTGATGTAGAGATCGGAACCCATAATGGCCAATTATGTCATTTTTATAAAACACTACCTGATATTGTTCCCGACTTTATCTATTTAGATGGACCAGATCCTCAAGCCGTAAAAGGATCAATTAATGGCTTGACTTTTCAATGTATGGAACGAACCGTTATGTCTGGTGATCTATTGTTGATGGAACCGTTTTTATTGCCAGGTACTTTTGTATTGATTGATGGGAGAACAAATAATGCTCGTTTCCTAAAAAATAATTTGAAACGAACATACGAATTCATATGGAATAAAGAAGGGGATGTGACCACTATAGAATTAATAGAAGACCGCTTAGGGAAATATAATTTATTGGGATCAGATTTTTTTTGAGGACTATCTAGTGGAGTTTTACTAAGCTTAATTGGTTTCCGTCTTGGTTAGTTTAGTAAACCTCTCTAGGATTATTGCCAAAGTAGGTTTACTAAACTACCTGAGCTATAATACAAAGAATAAGCAGGTTCATAACAACTTAGTTATAGAAAATTTAATCAACATGAAAATCCTCGGACTCATACCAGCAAGAGGCGGTTCAAAGGGAATACCTCGAAAAAACATAAAACTACTTGATGGTAAACCCTTGATTTGTTATTCTATTGAAGATGCATTAGCATGTCCTTTGATTGATCAAGTGGTCGTCTCTACAGAAGATGAAGAGATTGCAGAAATTAGTAAATCAGCTGGAGCAGCCGTCCCATTTTTAAGACCAGCAGCATTAGCTACAGATGGATCACCCACTATTGATATGGTCATTCATGCACTGCAATATTTTAATTCGAATGAGGTTAATTTTGATGCTGTATGCTTATTGCAACCTACGGTACCATTTAGAAATAAGCTAGATCTAAGCTCGGCAATAAATAAATTTATTGAAAGTAATACGGATAGTTTAATCTCAGTAAGAAAGGTTCCCCACATTTATAATCCCAGATGGATTTATGAACGGAATAAGGAGCATGGATATTTGGAAAGAGCAATAAATGATAAAAAAAGGATAACGAGAAGACAAGATTTACCTGAAGCTTATCATCGGGACGGATCAATCTATCTTACAAAAAGTACTATCGTATTAGATGAACATTCTCTTTATGGCAATAAAATCATGCATCATATTATGTCCAATTCTCCAAATATCAATATTGATACAATGGAAGACTGGGCTTTAGCAGAATCTTTTATTAGTGCATCAATAAATGAATAAACAAAACTTCAGGACTGACATTTGTTATATAATTTCTCATGGCTTTGCAGCACGGATGCTGTTGCAAACTGGACTGATCGAGCGATTGACGGAACGAGGAAAACGAATTGCGATTATTACGCCAGATATTAAGGACGAAAACTTATTAGCATTAAAAGACAATCCTCTTGTTAAGGTATATGACCCTCAGATAAAACAAACGATCTGGGATGATGATTATGGTTTTAAACGGATGTATTATCTTGAAGATTTAAAAAGTAATCCAGTCTTTTGGGAAAAACACTTATATAGCATTTTCTATAGCAAGTCTATACATCCCTGGAAAAGAATTCGACCTATTTATTATTATATTATCTATTTATTGATTCGCTTATTCCCATCTATTCGCCAACGTTTTAAAAAAACGGAAGGCAAACACCTCGTTTCTCGAAAAGCTAGTGCTTTGATTCAGGAGATTCAACCTGAACTAGTTGTATCTACCTATCCAATAAATTTTTTGGAGGCTAAATTTCTTTATGCTGCAAAACAAGCAGGAAGGTCAACTTTAATTCATTTGTTGAGTTGGGACAATATTACAAGTAAAGGAATATTTCCAGTGATTCCGGATCATTTTATTGCCTGGGGGAAGATTATGGCTCAAGAACTAAAAGAATATTATCACACGTCTGATGAGCAGGTTCAGATTTGTGGAGTTCCTCATTTCGATCACCATTTCAAAGTAAAGCAAGCTCCTGAATATAAAAAAATACTAGAAGGCTTATCACTCAATCCACAATTGCCTTATCTTTTTGTGGCAATGAGTTCTCCTCGATTTGCACCTCATGAAATTGATATCATTGAATGGCTGGCTAATGCCATTCATGAAAATGTTTTTGGAAAAGACTTACAATTAATCGTTCGGCCGCATCCCCAAAATGTTCAAGGGGCTTTGTCTGATCAAAAGTGGATTAGTCGACTGGATCGTTTAAAAGGAAAACGCGTAGCCATTGATTATCCAAAATTAATCAAAAGCAAGGTAAGGTGGAGTATGCAAAAAAAGGATATGGATCATCTATCAAATTTACTGATCGGTTGTAGTATTTGTCTCAATTCCGGATCGACTGTTTCTATTGATGCATTGACAATGGATAAGCCAGTGATATTGACTTCTTTTGATGGCGATCAACAATTATATTATTGGAAGTCTGCTCGTCGATTAGTAGACTATACGCATCAAAAAAAGTTTGTAGCACTAGGCGGAGTTACTGTCGTATATAGTTTTGATGAATTGGAAAAATCAATAAATCAATATCTAAAGAATCCTACATATAAATTGGAAGAAAGGCGTTATGCTTTAAATATGGAATGTCACCTCAATGATGGTCAAGCGACAAAGAGGGTAGTAGAAGCGATGAGCCAAGTATTAGAAAAATTAAATCCTGTCAATGTATAATATTAATGCCATACAAATAGATTTGGATAAGGTGCTAATGACCTTGTTTTATATGTATGCATTTTCATTGCCATTTGAATTGGCTTTAGAAATTCTATTTAATATTGATACAATCTTTAAGCCTTTTCGAATTTTCTCCTTACTTATCATTGCGGTATTTATACTTCGGGTTTTTAAAAATGGATTGACCGTAGACCCCGATGACCGAACTGACATTTTTTTATACTTAGTTTTTGTTTATGGCATTTTGATCTCTTTTGTGCGGATAATAAGTGGCGTATTTCATTTTGGACTTTTTTATAATGATATTTTTCAGTTTGGCTTGCACGTAGCCTCCTTCTTTATTTTCAAAACTATGGCTGTCTCTAAAGAACAGTTGATATTATTATTTAAGTGTTTTTTAGTGGGATTGATCATCAACTCAACTTATATCTTTATTGAGTTTGTTTTCTTTACACATCATGGAAGACAGTCAGGTTTTACAGATAATCCCAATTATGGATCACTTGGATTGGTGGCAGGTATAACGTACTTATTACTAAAAACGAATTACCTGCGCAAGTTTTGGCTGCAAGTATTATATGGGTTTGGTGCATTATTTTTGATCTATATATTTATTATTGAAGGTAGTAGGACAGGCTTAATTATGTTCATAGTGTCTAATGTTTTTCTGTTTTTCTTTTATTCTTTGCGGAAAAAGATAATGCTGATTATATTCAGCGGCTTAATTGTATTATTGTTGATTCCACAGCAATTAGATAAATTGAGGATTGCAGGTGGGCCATTGGTCTTAGTCTCAAGAGTAATTTATAATTTAAATACAGGGGAAGAGGATGTTCGATTCTTTTTATGGAGAGGTGTTTTCAGAGCTCTTGAAGATCAGGGATATGCTGGGATGGGGATTGGGCAGTTCAAAGCTCAATTTTCAAAGTACTATGGAGAAGAGTCTCATAAGTTGATATTAGATATGGTTGATAGAGGTTACTTCCTTTCTACACATAATGACTATTTAGCAATTTTGACAGATTATGGATTGCCAAGTCTTGCTTTCTACTTAATCTATTTGTTTTTCACGATGAAGAAAATGCTGCGTCGAGTACTATACCCAGCTGAAGATGAAGCTTCAGAATTACTGAACAGACTGGGGTTTATTCTCTTTTCATGTTTGATAATATTTGGCTTCGCCGCAGAAAATTTTCAACACCCTTTATTCTGGTTTCTATTAGCCTGTGCAACTAAAAAAACATATTCCGCCAAAAGCTTAGTGTGAGATATAAAAAAAGATTAGATATGAAAAACTTAATTAATAAAACATTAATAAGAACAACTGGACATCATATTAATAAATACGAATCTAAAAAAGATAAAATATTTAATACTCAAAGAAAATTATGTAACTCAAAAAAACGACCCATAATTTTTGACATCGGTGCTTATGATGGAGAGACGGCTCTGACTTATAGTAAATATTTTAATCAATGCGATATTTTTTCTTTCGAGCCATATAAAGAAACTTATGATGTTTTAGAGAAGAATATCAAAGCCTATAATAATATCAAATCTTTTAATATTGCTTTAGGGAATAATAATGGAAAATCTGTTTTTCATGTGAATAATTTCTTAGCGACGAATTCACTACTCCCTAGTTCAGATGAAGGGATCAATATATGGGGTGCAGATAAATTAGAAACGAAAAAAATAATTGAAGTTCCTATGCAGACTATTGATCATTTTCTTCAAGAAGAGGGGATCAATCAAATAGATATTTTAAAGATGGATGCTCAAGGAGCAGAATACCTGATTCTGGAAGGAGCAAAAGAAAGTATTGCTGCAGGGAAAATTAAAATAATCTATTCTGAATTAATTGTTAGACCTATTTATGAAGGCCAAAAAGATTTGGATGAGATGCTACGAATATATAGAAACTTAGGCTTTGATTTATACAACCTATATAAGAGCAATGATAAAGATGATCGCTTGAAGTTTATGGATGGAATTTTTATTTTTAAAGGTTAGGATTTAAAACCTATTTAAGCTTTATCCCTTCCCCCAAAGACTGACAAATTGTAGGATTTAAAAAATAAACAGAATGTCGAATATAAGTAGGACCGTAAAAAATATCCTTTTTTCTAAATTGACTCCTGAATTCATTTTTGCTTTTTATTTTAATTGGAAAAATGAAAAGGATAAAAAAGTATTGTTTCCCACATTAGATAGCGGGGTCGATCTGCTAGATAAAATTGGAGCAGGAAAAAAAGAACATTGGAAAGAAAGAATACAAAACGTCCTTGATGATCCAAATAATAAAGACATTCCTCGTCATGAAAAAGCGGGCGAAATAGACGGACGATTATTATATATGCATAATGGTATAAAAATCGACCCTTTAAGTTATTACAGCTATCCAATGTTGCAAATGTTGATGAGCAATAAAGGGGTTCATGAACCACAAGAAGAAAAAATATTTCAAAGTGTTTTAGACAGCTTATCTAAAATTGGTCAGAAAACAATGCTGGAATTAGGTGCCTATTGGTCTTTTTACTCTATGTGGTTTAAAAAGACACATTCGGATTCCAATTGCTTTATGGTGGAACCTGATCGACGCAATCTAAGGTATGGAAAACGCAATTTAAAACTCAATAAACTTGATGGGACTTTTATTCATGCTGGAATTTCTAGTAAAGTGGATAAAAGTGAAAATATTACAACGGTTGATACAATCTGTGCCAAACACAATATTGAGTTTTTAGATATCCTACACTCAGATATACAAGGTTTTGAATTAGAGATGCTGCACGGCAGTAAAAAGATGTTTTCTGAAAATAAAATTGGGTACGTCTTTATTTCTACGCATTCAAATGAATTACATAAAGATTGTAAAAAACTATTGGAAGATGAATATAATTTCACACTGGTAGCTTCTGCTAATTTAGATGAAAGTTATAGCTGGGACGGGATATTGGTCATGAAGGCCCCATTTTACCCCGGAGTTGAGCAAGTTAATATTGCTAAAAGAAAAAGCATAAGTGTATGAACATAAGAACAAAACTCGCAAGAATAAAAAGAAGGATTTTTGCCAAACCGTTTGAAAAAGATAAACGGTATCAAGCCTATTGGTTTAATAAATTGTTGAAAGATAAAGCAGCTTATATAGTACAGATTGGTTCAAATGATGGTAAAACCGGTGATCCGCTTTATGCCTTACTACACAAATATAAATCGTGGAAAGGTTTGTTTGTGGAACCATTACCAGATACATTTGAAAAATTGAAAAACAATTATCCTAATGATAATCGATTCCGTTTTGAAAATGTAGCCATTAATGAAGGTGCCGCTATGGATTTCTATTGGGTAGATCCAAAAGCAAAAGAAGTGCATCCAGATTTGCCCTATTGGTTTGATCAATTAGGTTCATTCAGTAAAGCACATATCTTAAACCAGCTGGATGGAATCTTAGAACCGTTTATCCGAACAACAGTGTTAGAAGGGATTAGCCTCCCAACTTTGTTAAGTCGAAATAAAATAAAAGAAATTTCAATTCTGCATATTGATGCGGAAGGATACGATTGGAAAATATTATCTCAATTGAATCTCAATGTATATCAACCCACTTTTATCCTTTACGAATATAATCACCTAAGTCCAATAGAACGAAGTGCATCCATTGACTTTTTGCAAGAAAACTATTGTTTGTTTGATGTTGGGATTGACATATTAGCCGTTCATACTAAAGTAGGAGCAAGCCATATTCAAGAAATGTCAATCCATATGAAAAAGATAAACCACACTTAAATAAACGTTCTTAAAATTCTGCGATCGCTGTGTTTCTTCTGTGACCTCGGTGTCCAATCAGTGTCCAAAACATAAACCAGAAAATGATAATAATACGTTTAAAAGGAGGGATGGGAAATCAAATGTTTCAATACGCCTTTGGTTTGAATTTAGCCCAAAGATTGGGTACTGAATTATACCTGGATTTATCTTCTTTACTAGATAGAAGTAAAGGTGACTTTGTTTATCGAAATTACGATTTGACAATATTTAATTTAGAAGCCCAATTTTTAACCTCTCCAACCTTTTTGAAAAATATATATAAAGTTAAATCTTCATGGCTATCGAGAGTGTTAAGAAAGCAAATCAATAAGGGTAAAGGCTATAGAAAAGAATCGCACTTTCATTTTGAACCAAAACTAGTAGAGGAAGCCAGTGAAAAAACCATTTATGAAGGTTGGTTTCAAAGCCCTAAATACTTTGCAGGAATAGAGTCCGTACTGCAACAACATTTTTCATTTAAGCAGGATATTTTATCAGGATCACAAGAATTATTTAAACGAATTAAAAACACGAACTCTATTTGTTTAAATGTAAGAAGAACCGATTTTATAAAAGTGGATAATCTAAATACGACTTCTAAAGATTATTTTATTCAAGCCGCTAAGTACTTCATCGAAAATACCGAAGCGCCACACTTTTTCATTTTTTCCGATGATGTGGAATGGTGTAGGGAAAACATCAAACTAAATGCACCATTAGAAATCGTTGATCATTCGCATAAGGGAATCAAGTTTTCAAATTATATGCAATTGATGAGTTTTTGCAAACATTTCATCATCCCAAATAGCTCTTTCGCTTGGTGGGCAGTCTGGTTAAATAACAATCCATCAAAAATGGTAGTCGCTCCAAAAAAATGGTTCAATGATGCTTCTATTGATACCACTGATTTGGTGCCCGAGCAGTGGATTCGTTTAGGGAAAGGGTATTAATAAGTATCCAGGTTAGACGTAGTGATCGTTGTGCTAGACGAGTCAAAAAATAAGGCATAACCATCTACGGCTTATTTTTTTTGAGGAAGTATAGTGCAAGGATAACAAGTCCATATCGGACACTTATTGATTCCCTGTCCCTTAAGATAAAATTGATCCAAGAGAAGCGCTTACTACGTAAGTATTAGTGAATAGAATTACGAAATAATAT
This sequence comes from Saprospiraceae bacterium, assembly GCA_965277415.1. Lineage (GTDB taxonomy): Bacteria > Bacteroidota > Bacteroidia > Chitinophagales > Saprospiraceae > JAHDHW01. The sequence continues at coordinate 63,171 of CBDICS010000008.1, read as the reverse complement.
AATGAAAAAACTCTTAGTAACAGGATCTTCAGGACTGATCGGATCAGAAGTTGTCAGATATTTTGATCAGATCGGTTGGAAAATATATGGCATAGATAATAATATGCGAGCGGACTTTTTCGGGGCACGTGGTGATACGCGCTGGGTTCAAAATCAATTGTTAGTCGATTGTCAAAATTTTGAACATGTAGAGTTAGATATTCGAGATCGACAAGCGGTGCTTACTGCTATTAAGACAATAAGACCAGATTACATTTGTCATACGGCCGCACAACCTAGCCATGACCTTGCCGCAAGTAGACCCTTTGATGATTTTGATGTCAATGCGGTTGGGACAATGAATCTCTTGGAAGCAATGAGACAATATTGTCCGGAATCTCCATTTGTGCATATGAGTACCAATAAAGTCTATGGTGATGCTCCTAATCGCTTAAATCTCAAAGAGGAAAAAAGTCGTTGGGAATTTGCAGATGAAGAATATTATGATGGGATTAAAGAGACTTTTTCGATTGATCAATCAAAGCATTCTCTTTTTGGTGCATCAAAAGTAGCCGCAGATATTATGGTTCAAGAATACGGAAGGTATTTTAACATGCCTACTTGTGCGCTAAGAGGTGGTTGTTTGACAGGCCCTAATCATTCAGGCGTTGAACTACACGGCTTTTTAAGTTATTTGATAAAAGTCAATATAGTAGAGGAGGAGTATACTATATTTGGTTATAAAGGAAAGCAAGTTCGAGATAACATTCATTCATATGATGTGGCACGATTTATACACGCCTTTTTTCAAAATCCAAGGTATGGTGAAGTTTATAATATAGGTGGTGGTCGAGAAAACTCTACATCTATTCTTGAGGCATTTGATAGAATAGAACAAGTCACTGGAAAAAAGATGCGTTACCAATACAGCGAGCAGCATAGAAGCGGTGATCATATTTGTTATATTTCGAACCTAGATAAAATTAAATCTCATTACCCCCAATGGCAAATCACAAAAACGCTTCAAACGGTTTTTGAAGAGATAGCAGAAAGCTGGGATAAACGATTAGTCCTATGAAAATACTTCTTGTAAGTTGGAGCATATTACCAAACAAAGGTGGTTCAAGTGTTATCGTTGAAAACCTGGCAAAAAACTTTGACAAGGATGAATTAATCGTTTTAGGAAGTCGTAAAATTATAGAAAACAATAAAATGATTAGGGACCGTACTTCTCCACGGTTTATTTACTTTACGAGTGAGATGTACTTTTTCGGAAGAGGATATCGCTACTTTATTTGGTTTAGAAAATGGCGTTTTAAACCATTGGTAAACAAAATTAAATCTATCATAGAAAAGGAAAAAATTGAACATGTTATTGGTGTTTATCCTAATCCTTTTTATTGTCATGCCGCATGTGTCGCCGCTGAAGAATTAAATATTCCATTTAGTTCTTATTTTCATAATACCTATACGGATAATGTAGCGATAAAAGCCCCGGAAGCAGAAAGTATTCAAAATAAAATATTTAAAAACTCAGAGAATATCTTTGTGATGAGTAAAGGTATGCAATGGTTTTATGAAGAAAAGTATAAACTAAATAAATTTAAGCCTTTAGTCCACACCTTTAACTCATTTCCTGAAAGACAAACCTTTAGCGGTATCCCCGGTGCCAATAAAAAGAAATATAGATTAGTTGCAATAGGCAATTTTAATGAATCAAATATGGATGCTACATTGCGCTTTGCAGCCGCCATTTGTGATCATCCAAAATATAGCCTTAGTTTGTTTACACATGTACCTAAGGTCTTATTAAGGAGAAGAGGACTAGATACGAATGCTATAGATTATGAAGGATTTGTTGATCCGGAAAAAGTCCATGAAGTTTTGCAAGGTTATGATATTTGTGTCTTGACACATGGTTTTGAAGGTGGTTATGGAGAGACGGAATACAAGACAATTTTTCCTACCAGAACGATTCCGCTTTTACTTTCCGGAAAACCAATTCTTGTGCATTCACCCCAAGGCTCTTTCTTAAACGATTTTATCCACGAAAATAAATGTGCTGAATTAGTAGATGAAGCAAGTACGGAAGCCATTGTTAAAGGCTTGGATCGTATATGTGATGATGAAGATTATCAGGTAGAACTGGTAAAAGCAGCAAAGAAAACCGCTGCTCAATTTTATGGACCAGATGTCGTAGCAAACCTCAAAGAAATTTTATCCAACGCTTATACTAAAACGGATGAGGATATTATACAAAAGCAAGCTTTATAAAATAATTGCAGTTGGGAGGTATTTAATTTTAAAACTTTGGTATCGAAGTAAATTTCAATGTCCACGATTGTCTATGGTTGGCAAAAGATGTGGTATTCATATATTTAAGAAGGGGCGTATTCTATGTAAAGGTAGAATAATCGTTGATGATGATGTCATGTTGTTTTCCAAAGGTGAACTCAGACTCGGTAAACGTTTTTGTATAAATAGGTATTCAAGAATCGTAGCTCATGATCAGATAGAAATTGGAGATAATGTAACCATCGGACAAATGGTCAGTATCCTGGATCATGATCATCATTATAAAATGGAAAAGGAAAACCTTACTTTGGATGGTTATTCAACTGCTCCTGTCAAAATAGGAAACAATATTTGGATAGGGGATAAGTGTACTATTTTAAAAGGAGTGACTATAGGAGATAATGTGGTCATTGGTGCGAATACTTTGGTACATAAAAATGTACCTGCCGGATCTGTTATTGGCGGTGTACCATTTAAAATATTGAAAGAATTGGAGTAAGTCTTGTCCCTTAATAAATGAAAAAACGCTATGTGCGGAATTTGTGGCATAATTGATTACCAAGATAATCTTTCTATAACAGAAAGGGAAAATCAGGTAATGCTCATGAATAAAGCGATGCTACATCGAGGACCGGATGATGGAGGCCTTTATTCGAGTCAAAGCGGATCTATCGCCATGAGGCGTTTAGCAATCGTAGATATAAAAGATGGCCAACAACCCATGTTTAACCAAAGCAAAGAGATTGGGGTTGTTTTTAATGGAGAGATTTATAATTATAAAAATTTAAAAAGAGGTTTAGTCAAACGAGGATATCAATTTGTAACAAAATCTGATACAGAAGTTTTAATCCACTTATATGAAGCTTTTGGCGTATCAATGCTACCGATGATTAAGGGGATGTTTAGCTTTTGTCTTTATGATAAAAATAATAATAGTTATTTATTAGCCAGAGATCGCTTTGGTGAAAAACCACTTTTCTATCATTGGGATCATTCGACCTTTTCTTTTTCAAGCGAAATAAAATCCCTTCTTGAGCATTCAAATATAGAACGCCGCCTCAACCAGGAAGCACTGCCTTATTATTTCCGAACTTCTTTAATACCTGAACCGCAGACACTCTTGGATAAAGTCTATAGTCTTCCTCCAGGGCATTATATTCAGCTAAATGAAACTGGATTAGAAGTTAATACTTATCACAAACTAGCATATAAAAAAGAAACTGCTCTAAAAACAAAAGAAGAGGCTATTGAATTTATTCAACCAATCTTGGCAAAGGCAGTTCAAAGCCAAACAATAGGCGATGTGCGGGTAGGTGCTTTTTTATCAGGAGGAATTGATTCCAGCACAATTGTCGCATTACTTCAAAAAGAAAGCAGTCAAAAAATTCCGACCTTTAATGTCCGTTTTGAAGATCAAGAATTCGATGAAAGCAGGATTGCAAGGAAAGTAGCAGAGCACTGTGGCACGGATCATCACGAGATATTTATTCCAAATGTTGATTTTGATGAATCTATATTTTGGGAGATTATTGATCGAGTAGGTTTTCCTTTCAGAGACAGCTCTGCAATCCCTTCTTTTCTAATCTCAAAAGAAATAGCGCAACATGTTAAAGTGGCGCTTTCTGGAGATGGAGGGGACGAACTATTTGGAGGTTATAGTTTATTTCAATGGTATCAAAAAATTATAAACTTTAAGCGAGTAGCACGTCCAGTAAGGGCTGCAATGAATATGGGATTAGGGTTAGCAAGACATGTACCGGGCTTGAATCAAGTCTCGATATTGCGCCAGATAAAAAGAGGCCTGAATACATCTTTGGAAGCACAAGATGATATCCCCATTTCACTAAATGAAATGTTTACTCGGGAGCAAATTCCAGATCTTTTAAAAGGAGGGAAATTCCCGAATTGGATTGATCGCTTTGATTATATAGATCTAAAAAATAAGCCCGCTTCCTCAAAAGATTGGTCGCCTTTAAGAAACATCATGTTTTATCGACTTCAACATACTTTGCCAGTGAATATGTTGGTGAAAGTTGATCGAATGAGTATGGCCAACTCATTGGAGGTTCGTGCGCCATTTCTTGACCCTGACCTTTTTGAAGCTTCTAAACAAATACCGGATCATCTTTTAATTCATGATGGACTTGGAAAATACATCATACGTGAAATGATGAAATCGGAATTGCCAGATGAAGTATTTAATCATCCTAAGACCGGATTCAATATTCCACTGCATAAATATCAGAATAAAAAATTTATTGCTTTAGCTGAAAGATTATTATTTGATGAAAACCCTTGGCCGGATTTAATTCCTAAAAAACAGCTAGAGGAAATTTATAGGAGAGGTATTTCTACTAATAAGAATTCAGCAAAGCAAAGTGTCTTTCAATCTGCGCATCAACTTTGGATGATGATGCAACTTTTTGCTTGGGCAATTCGCTTTAATGTTCAAATCAATTAATATCATTAAAGAAGATATACACATATTACTAATCGGTCCAGTGACGAATGCCAAAGCCAATCTAATTGGTGGAGCAACAATCTCATTTGGTTATTTGCTTAATTATTTGGATTCAACAAAAGAAGCTTACACCTTGATTAATACTCAGAAATTCCCAAATGGCTTAGCTCGTTTGCTAAATCCTTTTTATGTACTTTTCAAAGTGATTGCAAACTACTCGATTGCAGATGTATTATTTTTAAACTCAAGTAGAAAAGGAACTCAATTTCTTGCACCTATATTAGCGATAATTGCTCATTGGAGTGATAAAAAATTTGTTTTTCGACCTTTTGGTGGAAATATTAAAGAGTATACTGGAGAATATAATCAATTGCAAAAATGGATTTTCGATTGGACAATTTTAAAAACAAATATCTTCTTTCTTCAAACTAAGGCACTCCTTCAGTTTTACGCGAATAGAAACATTAATACCCAACATTTACCCACTTCAAGAGATCAACCATCACTTGAGTACTTAAGAGAAAACCGACCATTTGCTAAAAAGTTTATTTATCTGGGATTTGTCAATGAAGCAAAAGGAATCAGACATATTTTAGAGGCTTCAAAAAAACTTGATGATTCTTACACCATTCATGTATTTGGCCCAGTTCAAGAGCCTTATTATTCTAATCATGCAAAAGCTTTAGAAGGAATATATCAAGGACTCTTGAATAAAGATGAAGTGCTAAAAACACTACAGAATTATGATGTTTTAATGCTGCCTACATTTTATGATGGAGAAGGATATCCAGGGGCATTAATAGAAGCATATTCTATTGGCTTACCTGTGATTTCAACACATTGGAAATCAATTCCTGAAATAGTTAAAGATGGCGAAACTGGCCGTCTGATCAATATAAAGTCAACGAATGCTCTAGTGGAAGCTATAGAATATTTTAACAATTCCAATTATCAAAAATATTCCGAGAAGGCTAGGGCTTATTTTCTTGAGAATTTTGAGACAGAAACAGTGACTAAAAAAGTAATCAATCAAATTAAAGCTCTATTTTAGAGATTGAGAAAAATAGAGATTAGAATAAAATTTAAAAAATACAGCGGTGCATCAATTCTCTTAGGACAAAAACATATACCGTTTTATACCTTTGTGTCTTAGTGCCTTTGTGGCAAAAAAAATATACATAATACACCGCCAAAAATACAATTAATGCAACATATACTTATTACGGGAGGAGCTGGGTTTATCGGCAGTTCATTGGCAGATCAATTGATCAAAGACAATTACGAGGTAACAATCATTGATAATTTTGATCCATTTTATGATGAAAAATTAAAGAGAAGCAATATAGCCGACTTACTGGAAAAGCCACGGTTTAAATTTTTGCAATTAGATATTTGTGATTTACAATCTTTGCGCACCAAATTAGTTGACCAATATTCAACAATCGTTCATATTGCTGCAAAAGCGGGGGTACATGCCTCTATTCGGACGCCTATTCAATGTCAGCAAGTTAATGTATTGGGGACTCAGCATATGCTTGAAATTGCAAAAGAAAAAGGAATCAAGCAATTTGTTTTTGCATCATCAAGTAGTGTTTATGGCGTAAACCCAAATGTCCCATGGAAGGAAACGGATCAAAATATGATGCCGATTAGTCCTTATGCCAGTAGCAAATTATCTTCTGAACTATTGGGACATGTTTATACCAATTTGTATGGAATTCGTTTTCTGGCCATGCGATTCTTTACAGTTTATGGGCCAAGACAAAGACCGGACCTAGCCATTCATAAATTTGCCCATATGATTATGAATGGAGAAGCAATACCAATGTATGGCGATGGAAGTACCAGAAGAGATTATACTTATATTGATGATATCCTTTTAGGCTTGAGAGCAGCTATGGATTATAAAGAAAGTGATTACGAAATTATTAATTTAGGCAATCATCGAACGGTATCACTCATGGAAATGATTAATACGATTGAAGATGTCTTTGAGAAAAAAGCTATTATTAATCAACTACCTATGCAGCCAGGTGATGTGCCGCAGACTTATGCAGATATTTCTAAAGCACAACGATTATTGAATTATAATCCTAGTACTACTTTTCGAGAAGGAATAAAGCAGTTTAGAGATTGGATGATAAGTACTGAAACGAATAAAGTATGAATACCTTTTTTATAGCAGGTGTACAACGATCAGGTACAACGCTTTTATCTGTATTACTCAGTAAGCATCCTGATATTTTAATGGAACGTCGTTCTATAGCCTTTAGGATTATTACTAGTTTTGATAACCTTTATGATCTGCTTCCATTTAATTTAAATGAAGATAAAAATGATTTCTTGGAATGGTTGATCGAAAATGATTTAGATGGAAGATTGGCTAATTTATTAAAAGGTGAAGAATTAAAAAATAGTAGTAATATTCGAGATTTAATACAAAAGTCTATTGATTTAAAACTTGAAAAAGAAAACAAGCAACTTTGGGGTGATAAATCACCAAACCTTGAACATTTCTTAAAAGATATAAGGTTTTTAATGCCGCAATGTAAAATATTGCATATCGTCAGAGATGGAAGGGCAGTCGCTTATAGTATGTCTACCCGTTCTTCAAGAAATTTATTATTGAGCGCCCAAAAATGGTTTGAAGGAAATATTCGAGGCTTAGTTAACCAGGATATTATTGGGAAAGAATACTATAAAATAATTCGATACGAAGATTTGATCAGTAAACCAGAATTGGTAATGCGGTCAGTATGTGAATTTCTAAATATAGACTTCCATTCAGCAATATTAAATCCTGATGATGACCAAATTCCAGAAGATAAAAAATATGTCAAAAGTACTTTTGATAAATCGAAATTAGATAAATGGAAAGTGCAGCTTTCCAAAAAAGAGATATTTAAGATCGAAAAGATTCAAGGACCATTATTGAAAAGATTGGGCTATCAATTAGACACACCAGAAAATTTATTTCGACATCAACCACTCTCTGTATGGAGTGCAATTCGGTATAATCAAGCAGATAATTTCAGACAACTTTTCAGGAGTAAAAGAATTGGTATGGTTGACAGAGAGCAAGTAGAGATTAATATTCCTATTAAAAATAGAATTTATGCTTTTTTAAGGGTCTTAAGTCAAGACTTTGTATCTGCCTCTATGTTTAAAACTTTGTTTTCAAGAGTTTTTTATAAGAAAAAGTATTATCAAAAAAAAGAAAGTCCTTTTAAAAAAAGAGAAACCATCAAGCAATGAATTTAATTAAAGTGCATCGCATCGGGCATTTTTTTTATCAGAAGAAGGTACCTGTACTTCCACGGCTATTTAGATTTTTAGTTTTTCTATTATACAATAGTGATATTCCTGCAAGTGTAAGAATCGGAAAAAATACACTTTTCGGACATTCAGGAATTGGCGTGGTGATTCATCAAAAAGCTAGCATTGGACGGGATTGTGTAATTGGACAAGGGATAACAATTGGTGGTCGATCTAAAAATCCAAGTGTTCCAGTCATTGGAAATCAAGTTTATATTGGCGCGGGTGCGAGGGTCCTTGGACCAATAAAAATTGGGAATAATGTCATCATTGCACCTAATGCTGTTGTACTGGAAGATGTAAAAGACAATTGTATTGTTGGAGGAATACCCGCAAAAATCCTAAAAGAAAATATAAATTATAAAGATTTTGTTTGACGATATACATCGATATATGGATCAAGAATATTTTAATTTTAAACATCTAAACACTGCTTGAACTTCGTATATTCAAATAAGAAAAGATACCAAATGAAAATACTCAGTATTGTAGGAGCTCGACCAAATTTTATGAAAGTTGCGCCATTGCAACGTGCCTTTCAACATTATCCGAGTATAGATGCAAAAGTAGTTCATACAGGTCAGCATTATGATGCACAGATGAGTGATATCTTTTTCAATCAATTGGAATTACCAAAACCGGATTACTATCTTGGTGTGGGTAGCGGTTCACATGCAGAGATCACGGCAAAAATAATGATTGAATTTGAAAAAATTGTTTTAAAAGAAAAACCAGACTTGGTCTTAGTAGTTGGTGATGTGGATTCTACTTTAGCATGTGCTTTGGTGACTAAGAAGTTGAATATAAAATTGGCACATGTCGAAGCAGGTTTAAGAAGTGGCGACCGAGAAATGCCTGAAGAGATAAATAGAATAATTACGGATAGTATTTCGGATTATTTATTTGTTACAGAACAAAGCGGAATGGTCCATCTCGCTCGTGAAGGAGTGGCCTCTGAAAAAACATTCTTTGTTGGGAATGTTATGATTGATTCACTTTGCCATTATAGACGAAAAGCTGCTGGATTACCACTATTGGCGTTTTTAGGATTGGAGAAGAAAGGATATATTTTGATGACGATGCATCGACCTTCTAATGTGGATCGGGCAAATAAACTTGAAATTATCCTTGAAACAATTAAAAGCCTTTGTCAAGAAAATAAACTTGTACTTCCTCTTCATCCGAGAACTCGAAAGAACCTCGAAAAATTCCATCTTTTAGATACATTAAAGGCCATCCCTAATCTGATAATACTAGAACCACAAGGCTATCTCGAATTTTTACATTTGATGGAAAACAGTGCCTTGATTGTTACCGACTCTGGAGGCATTCAGGAAGAATCTACTTATCTGCAAGTTCCGTGTCTGACTATTCGAGATTCTACAGAACGTCCTGTGACTATGGAGCTAGGTACAAATGTTTTAGTTCCTCAATTGGATCAAGAATTGATCATGACTGCCTATAAAAATATTGACCAAAATTCAAATAAACCCAAAGTAATTCCACCATTTTGGGATGGACATGCTGCTCAAAGGATTGCAAAGCAAATTATTAAAATTTTTAAAATTGAACCATTAAAACAAACGCTGAGTAAGATCTCTACCAATGTTTAGCCAAGTATTTAAATATTATCATACCATTAGATTTCTTCAATGGGTTCAAGTCAAATATCGACTAGTTTATTTATTTCGAAAATCTATTGGGTTTAAGAAAGTTTCGCTTTCAAATATCTTATTCACGGATTCTAAAAGCTTAGTGAATTTTTCACCTTCATTGCCTGAGCAAGATGTTTTATTTGGAAAGAATTCTTTTCAATTTTTGAATATCCGGCATGATTTCAATTCAAAAATAGATTGGAATTTTTCGGCAAAGGGTAAATTATGGACCTACAATTTAAATTATTTCCAATTCCTAAATCAAGAAGGAATTTCTAGAGAAGAAGGATTACATCTAATCCATGACTTTATTGATAATGAGGACAAAGTGGAGGATGGAATGGAGCCTTACCCAATTTCCTTACGCGCAATTTATTGGATCAAATTTATTATAAAGCATCAAATTTATGATGAAAGAATTGATCATTCTCTTTGCCTTCAATTGAGGTCTTTAAAAGCAAATATGGAATACCATTTGTTAGGTAATCACCTTCTTGAAAATGCGTTTAGCCTTCTTTTCGGCGCTTGTTATTTTGAGAATGACAAATTATTTTTTGAAGCTCGGGATCTTTTAATCGAACAATTAGAAGAACAAGTACTGGAAGATGGTGGACATTTTGAATTAAGTCCAATGTATCACCAAATAATGCTTTATAGAATTTTGGATTGTATTAATCTACTTCAAAATAATATTAAGGAATCAAGAAAAATACTGCTGGAGATATTAATTAAAAAGGCTTCTGTGATGTTGGGCTGGTTGAAAGAAATGAGTTTCTCAAATGGAGATATCCCTTTGGTGAATGATACGGTGATTGGAATTGCACCTGATTATAAATCTTTATGGAATTATGCACAGCGATTAGGTGTACCTTTTCAAGCAATAAAACTAGGAGATAGTGGTTATCGAAAGGTCGTCAAAGAAAAGTATGAACTATTGATGGATGTAGGGCAGATTGGACCAGATTATATTCCTGGGCATGCGCACAGCGATACCTTCAATTTTATCTTATATCATAAAGGCAATCCTATTATAGTGGATACAGGTGCCTCAACTTATGAAAAAAATGAAAGGCGCAATTTTGAACGCTCCACAGCAGCGCATAATACAGTAGAGATAGAAGGACAAGAACAGTCTGAAATGTGGGGTGGCTTTAGAGTAGCTCGCAGAGCAAAAGTATTTTATCTAAAAGAATCTGCTAATCAAATATTAGCCGCTCATGATGGCTATCAAAGGATCCGGTCTCGCCATCAGCGATGTTTTAGGACAAATGAGCGATCTATTGATATAATAGATATTATTAGCAGAGGCAAAACAGCAAAAGCTTATTTTCATTTTCATCCAAGTCTTAAAGTTCAATTAAGTGAAAATAGGATAGAAGGTAAATTTGGAAAAATTGAATTCAAAGATCATATTGATATCCATTTAGAAACATACGAATTAGCAATAGGTTTTAACCAAACAAGGACTTCCGTTAAAGCCGCAGTTACATTTAAAGAAAACTTACATACCAAAATAGTGCTCTCATGAAAATTTTATTTTTAACAGATAACTTTCCACCAGAGAGCAATGCCCCCGCTTCTCGTACCTATGAGCATTGTGTTGAATGGCTCAAAAAAGGTGCTGAAGTAACGGTAATTACCTGTACCCCCAATTATCCCCAAGGGAAGGTTTTTCCAGGCTATAAAAACAAATGGAAGCAAGAAGAGATGATGGATGGCATTCGGGTAATTCGAGTATGGTCCTATATCTCACCCAATCGAGGACTGTTTCGGAGAACGCTTGACTATATGAGTTTTTGTATCACTGCATTTTGGGCCAGCCTTTTTATAAAAACGGATATTATTATTGCAACTACACCTCAGTTATTTACGGCTGTAGGAGGATATCTTTCTGCTGTGTTTAAACGTAAACCCTGGATTATGGAAGTTCGGGATTTGTGGCCAGAATCAATAAAAGCAGTTGAGGCTATGAATCAAAGTAGGGTATTAAAATTGCTTGATCGGCTAGTACTTTTCTTATATAAAAAAGCAGATCGTATCGTAGTTGTTACGGATGCTTTCAAAAAACGAATTCATGCCTGTGGTGTACCATTGGAAAAAATAGAGGTGGTTAAAAATGGCGTTCACCTGCATAAATTTATGCATGGACCTAAAAATGAAAAACTGCTTCATCAACTTCATTTACAAGATAAGTTTACCATAGCTTATATTGGAACACATGGCATGGCACATAAACTAGATTTTATTTTAGATTGTGCAAAAGAAGTAAAGAATCCTAAAATTCATTTCCTCTTTATAGGCGCAGGCGCTATGAAAAAACGGCTATTAGCTCAAAAAGAAAGTTTGCAGCTTACTAATGTTACGATGCTAGATGCAATCCCCAAATCTGAAGTCGTAAAATATATCAGTATTTCGGATATTGCTTTGATAACACTTCGTAAAAAAGAAACCTTTACAAAAGTTATTCCCTCCAAGATTTTTGAGAATGCAGCTATGCTAAAGCCTATTCTATTGGGCGTAGAAGGAGAGGCAAAAGAATTGATTGAATCTTATCAGGCAGGTATTTGTTTTGAGCCCGAGAATAAGGCAGACTTTTTAAATAAATTAAACCTTCTGTTTGAAAAACAAGATAAATATCCTGATTACCAAAAAGGATGTTTGGCGCTTGCTAAAGATTTTGATCGAAAAGTCCTTGCCCTTAATATGCTAAATGTTATTCAGTCTACTATTCCTACAAAACTTACTAATAAAGAAAGAAATCGAGTTGCCTTGAAAGTCAATCGTAAAGGGTGAATAGGTAGTTGCTCATTTACTATTTTGAAAACCTTAGAACATAGCTCCTGTCCATAAAGTACTTTATTGATACTCTATCCCTAAATAGAGCAGATATAATTTTGACAATTATTGATACGCTTTTCTTTAGTTTATCCTTATTTTTACTCAAAAGGATAAAGTTATATGAAAAACGAATTACAATTATTGATTGAAGAGCTCCAAAATGAGCATGACTTACTAGAAAATGAGGTGAATTTGTGTATTGAAGGAAGGGATTTTATAGGAGCAGAAGCTTTTAATAAATCATTAGTACATACAAAACAAAATTTGTCAATTCTCAAAAATCTAGAAAATCCGAATTTTGATAAAATAAGGAGCCTAAAAAATTCTATCAAATACTACGATGGATTAAAGATTACCGATGAATTTCCGAGCTATTTTGTAGAACGAGCAAAAGCGAAAATCCCTGCCTTAGAAAAAGAACTAGAACAATTAGAAAAACGAAAAATTGAAGATCGAAATGATAATGATAAAATAATTGAATGTCTTGAGCAGTTAGTAAGTGGAGTATTGAGTTATTTTGAAATACATTTCGCAGATAAAAAACTAAAAATCCGATTTGAAAAACTTCATGATAGTTTAAATATCTATCTTCAAGCCACCCATTTATCTAATTTTTATAAGAATATTCTGGATATTAAACATGCAGAATTAAAGCAAATTGGCTTTGTCTTAGAAGAATCTGGCGCCAGATTGGAAATTGAATCTTTTGGCCAGCACAAAATATTGGATATCATGGAAACCTTATCTCGGATCATCTATGATGTGTTTAGACTATATGGAACTAAGCAGGCTGAAATTAGATACTGAGTTCTAAATGAAATCGTCTGATGGCGGTTTACTAAACTTGCTGAGCTATTTTATCTTGCTTAGTTTAGTAAACTTTTTCTTGCTTAATTTTTTTCAACCAAATGAAATCATCTAGCTCTAAATAAAAACCAATGAAAAAGAAATCAAAAAAGAAACCATCAAAGATAGAGATTCGAGTGGCTATAATAACTGGGCTATTTGCTATTGCGGTCGCATTAATTGGGATATTTCCTGATTTGTTTAAAAAATCAAAACCTGAAAAAGAAACCAAAAATGAGCCTAGGCTAGAAGAAGTGATCAAAGAAAAAGAAAAACCTAAGACACTAAAAAGTACGGAGAAACCTAAAATTAATGCAGCGCCTAAAAAGGAATACATTGAATTAGAAGAGACAATAATGTTTAAAGGGAAGGTACTTAAGAATGCTTATTTTTCAATCCGGAAATGTAAATCCTGTCAATCTACCGTTTCGGGAATAGACGGTAAAGCAACAGTCTCGGTCCCAAAATATATATTTGAAAGTGATAAAGAATTTGATTTTGATGTATATGTTGAAGATACTTTATTATACCATAGGTCAATGAAATTTTCTAATATTAGTTTAAATAAATATTGAAATCGAAAATGAAAAATATTAAAGTAATACTGCTGTTTTTAATTATTCCATGTTTTGCTTTTTCACAAGTCATTAAAGATCAATTGACAGGAAGGGTAATTGATGGAGATACAAATACAGGAATTGAGGGGGTGGAAATTCAACTACTCAATACAAATACTATAGTATATACCGATTCAGATGGGAAATTTAAAATCGAAAATAAGGAAGGATTTGTTGTTGGCGAACCGAATTACTCTTTCATTATTCAAAAAGATGGATTTAAATTAGTGAGTAATCCAAATAATAAAGTTGTGTTTGGCTCTGGTTCTATTGAAAACCTGATGATGCGTAAGGATATTGACAAATTCTTATGGATAACAGTTTTGGATGGGAGAACAGGCGATTTTGTTGAAGATGTAGAAGTGGAAATAAAAGGAATAATAAAGAAAACAAATGCATTTGGTAAAGTTAGCTATGACCTCTCAAAGTTTGGATTGGGAAAAGTAAATGTAAATCTGTCCAAAGATTGTTTTAAAGACTATAGAGAAGAAATCGAAAATAAGGGAGAAAAGTACGTAAATATGACCCCCACTTGCACGCAAGATGATATGCCATTAAAAGGCATTGATTTAAATAATGCGATTCTTAGTCTGGATCGTGCATTAGCGTCTAGAGATGGTTCAATACAAGGCCAGATAAGAGCCATTGAAGAATTGATTAAGAATGGATATATCTACAAAAATACGAATTTCGATGGCGTATCTTTAAATGGTGCTAATTTAAGGGATACAGATTTTTCTTCCTGTACTTTCCAAACTTCTAATGTGGAAGATGTCGTTTTTGATCATACAGATTTGACGGAAGCTGATTTTAATTTTTCAGTTTTTAAAAATTCATCCTTTAAAAAGACTAATGCCGAAAGGGTTTTCTTTCAATTTGCACAAGGAGAAAATGCTGATTTTGAAGGAGCCAATCTCCAAAGGAGTTCTTTCTTTTGGTCAAAATTGAATAATGTAAATTTTAGAAATGCGAATTTAAGAGGGGTTTGTTTATCCTATTGTGATTTGACTGGTGCCGACTTTACTGGCGCGGACCTGACAGATGCAGTCATCGTTTCGAGTGTACTTGATCAGGCTATTTTCAAGGATGCAATTATCATGAATACGGATGTAGGCAATTCAGTGTCAGAGGGTGATCTAAATTTTACTTCAGCTCAAATAGATGAATTATGCAAAAGTACACCCATTTATAAGATAGATGTAAATATTTGGGGAAACTCATTAGAATCTGAGAAATGGAATTCTAATTATCCGTTTTTCAATTCGTATTATACAAAAATTGATAACATACCTACTAAAATAAAAGGTAGTCTTAAAATAAGAAGCAAGGAATCACTCGCTCCAGTTGGAGCATTTAGACATTATAGTAGTGATGGGAGAACCACCGTAGGTTCTAATTATTGGTTCGAAGGTAAATTTTGGAATCACGGAGAAAGAAAATTCAAGGTAAAAGCTTTTTTAGAAAAACATGCAGAATATTTGTTTAATAAAATCGCAGGAGGAACAAGGATTGAAGGTAGTGGAAAAGAAATCGCTCAGTTTTATTCATTTATTGAAAAACAGGTAAAAATTACAAAATGCCAAAATCCATTAATATGGAATGAAGAGTCTCAGAATGTTATGCTTTTGTCTAAACAGTATATTGCAGCGGAGGACATATACTGGAAGAGTTATGCATCAAAAAGGTGCGCGATAGATAATAACTATACAGATAAATTTCATTATGATTCATGGCAAGCGATCTATCCAAAAGAAATTTCGTGCAGTATGCTTCCATCAACTCATCTCGATTATTATAAAGCGTGGACAGTGGATAGAGCAAAAGACCTTAAGCTAAAAGAGATTCAAATTAATTATTCAATCACTTTGAACGATTTTGATAAATTACAGGAAATTTCAAATGGAAATTCGTCCAAACAAAAACTACTGATTTATAAAAAAGTTGAAAATCACAAGAATCGTTTATCCGGTGCGATGAATCCTAAAAAAGTTCCAAAGGATGAACCAGAAAAATATTTAGGCTTTCCTAAAATGTACAAGAAATCAATTATGAAAGTACCAGAAAATATAGATCAGTACTATATAGAAATTGACAAGGAAAAATTGCCTAAACCGAAACCCGGTACCTATAAATTAAATACCAGAATCATATTTAGCATAGTCTATAGTTTAAAAGATATAACTAAAGACGAAAATGAAAATATTATTTTTACAACTATTCCTAAGAAAGGAATGATTAGATATGAAGATGCGATTTATTGGGAAGGGAAGATTGAGAATAATAATTAAGGTTCTAATAAAAAACACTTATGTATCAGATTTTTTTAACTTGCTTATTCATTTTTTCAATTCAAGCCATTCAGGCTCAAACCTTAACTGCTTTTACAAACGAATTCCCAAATAGCAATGAACAAAGAATGAGTTTGTTAAACGATTCTGAGGGCAATACGATTCTTTTTGGGAATGTTACCTTATACCCAGATATAACAAAAGAAAGATACCATTCTGATGGTTTTGGAATATGGAAATATAAATCATTAGGTAAGAACGATAGCCAATTTGGAGATGCAGGTTATGTATACCATCAAGTGAATGATAGCATTAAGAATTTTGCAAGCCTAACAGCTATTACGCCAGATAATAAAATACTTGTTCTAGCTAGTTTTAAAAAATTAAAGAAACGGAGCGTATATGATGCTCAATATCGTGGGATTAATTTATTTAAATTCAATGCAGATGGTCGTATTGATACTTCTTTTGGGAATAATGGCCTTCGTACTTTTGACCTGGATCAAAATTATAATTGGGATATTAAAACCAAGGGTTTGAAAATCCTTGAGGATGGGAAAATATTATTAATGGCATCCACTGGAGCAAGTATAGATAGGCAAGCAAACAGATTGATTGTCTGCAAATTATTACCCGATGGTTCTTTGGATAAATCTTTTGGAGAAAACGGAATCGCAAGCGATGAATTAGAAGTGGGTTTAGGAAGTATGCCAATTAATATGGTGTTGGATTCTGAAAATAGAATCTTGGTTTCCAGTTACTATATAGGTGAAGCGAAGGGAATTAAATCTTCTGGCCGTTATGTAGGATTGCGAAGATTCTTAGCAAATGGTGCGCTTGACAAATCCTTTGGCGATCAGGGAAAACAATTAATATATACCTTAGAGAAGCATTTTGCTTTGACACATGTTGATTTTAATAGTAAAGGAGATTTGATTGTCGCTGGGGTTTATCATCGCCAACAAGGAGAGATAGATGTCTTTATTACTTCCTTTGATTTATCTCGAAAAATCAATCCCGTATTAGAAGAAAACAAGATCCATATCTTTGATGTCAAAGGCAAGGTGAACGATCTGCTAAAAGGAATGGAAATATTAGAGAATGATGATATTTTGCTTTATGGAGACACTGGAAAAGCAGTTAGCTCAACCACTTATGATCGTTTCTTTTTTACAAAAATAAAAAATGACTTCAGGCTGGATGCTTCATTTGGAAACTACGGCATACTTATCCATTCCTTTGAAGAGGGCATAGGTGGTTCTATCCAAAATCATATAAAAACGGATTCAGGTTTTCTGTTTACCGGAACTTTAAGGCCAAAAGAATTTAAAGGTAAAGTTGATGCTTTTATTATTGAATTGGAAAATAATTAGACCTTTAAAAATATCCCGAGTTTTAATAATTCTCCTTTAATATCACTAATTGATTTGCTACCTAGATTCTTAAATCTTTGTAAATCCTGGACTGTAAAATTAGAGAGTTCTTTCGCCGTCTTAATATTTCCTGCTATTAGAGCATGAATAGTTCGTTTAGATAGATTGAGTTCACGAATGTCTTTATCTCTATAATCGTCAAATTGATTAAAGTACTGCTTGATAAAGAGATTGAGTTCAATGAGCAAATTATTAATACTGTTAAGATTGCTATCATTTACATAGGACAATTGCCTCCTTAAAAAAATTGGGATTAAATAAAAACGCCGATCCCTTATATTTTTAATGGTAGATAAAGGCAGGTTCATTTGACTTGCGATTTCATACATAGAGTTCCCTTTAACTAAATAGTAGAAAACTTCGGATTCCATATTTGAAAAACCAAGATCTAAGAATATAGACTTGTCTTTAAATATTTCTGTTATTAGGTTTGAAATATCCCTTTTCATCGTTCATAGTTAGTTTTGTAAAATTTAGTGTCTGTCTTATAAGGGGGGGAGATTGAATAAAGGGGAGGCATGCATTATCCAATTATGATTCAATTTAAGCAGATGATAAAAGGAAAGAAAGTACATAATAAATATAAAATAATATATTATTAATTTTAATGTAAAAAGATGAAGCGATTTCTAGAAAATTAAAAATATTTTAAAATGTTGATTTTTAGTGAATTACACATAGTTCTTATAAGGTTTTACGGTATTTTTTGAATGAATGGAATGATTAATATAAATTTGATTGTGAAAAGAATCACTGATCTAGCGATTGAAAAATAGACTCTAATAACTAAGAACCTGTTTAAAAAGTATCAAAATATGCAATTAAAATATGCATTGAATGAAAATGATTTCCTTACTTACCAGCTTTATCAGGCTTCTAAAAAGGAAAGCGTAAGAGCGAAAAGAAATAGATCGAGAATTATTACTCCAATAATATACATAGCATTTTCGGCATTTATATTTTCAATCGCAGGACTTACGATTGTTGTGGTAATTTTGATTTTGGTGGCCATATTTTGGTATATATTTTATCCAATGTAATGACCTTGACTGGAAATGGGAATGATATTCGCAAAGACACTAAGACCGGTGACTTTGTGTCTTTGAGCCTTAGTGGCAAAACAAAACCACACGTTTAATAAAACAATCGCAATTGCTGCTTCTTAAAAAACTGATGCAATTCTAAGTTAAAAGGTTTAAGGCTTTTTTCATTAAAAAACTTCTTCTTAGCCAATTTGTACTGCTGCTTAACGATTTCAGCGATATTACCCTCTCCAGTCATTCGAGTAGAAAACTCATTACTGCCCAATTCTCCATTATGGACTTCACTAATTTTATTGAGTATTTTATCCGCGCGATCAGGATAGATTTTTCTTAACCAATCTTCAAATATCTCTGCAACATCGCCATCCAATCGAATCATGGTATAACCAATGCTAACTGCCCCGAGCTTAGAGGATTTTTCAGCAATGCCCAATAGCTCATGTTCATTCAAACCTGGAATAATAGGCGCAATCATTACATTAACAGGAACCCCTGCTTCGGATAGTTTTTGGACGATTCTAAACCGACTGAAGGAACTGGCAGTTCGAGGTTCGAGGTATTGTCTCAGCACTTCATTACGGGTTGTAATAGAAACAGAAACATGCACCAAATCATGCGCTGCCATCTTTTCCAAGATATCAAGATCCCTTAGTATCAAGCTGTTTTTTGTAATAATACTTACTGGATGCCGATATTTCCAAAGGATTTGTAACATTTGACGGGTAATCTCCACTTCTTTTTCAATAGGTTGATAACAATCGGTATTGCCAGAAAGCATTATCGGAGCAGCTTTCCATCGAGGAGACTTAAGTTTTTCTTCAAGTAATTTTGGCGCATCTCTTTTAATCAATATTTTCTGCTCGAAATCCAATCCTGCACTATAACCCCAAAAGGGATGCGTATTCCTTGCATAACAATACACACATCCATGCTCACAGCCTTGATATGGATTCATTGAATAAGTAGCAGGAATATCTGGACTATCTATCTTATTGAGGATCGTCTTGGCTTCTACATCTATAAACTTGGTTTTCAGCTGCTTAGATCCATTATTGAGATGTCGCCTAGGATTTGGATCACTGACATGCTTATCAAAACGATTGGCAGTATTAATCTGCGCCCCTCGGCCTTTCATATATTGCTCAGACATGTTTTCTATAATTTAAAGGCAAGATATAGGATTATTTTGAATTATGAAACAATAAGTTTTATAAATTTAAATTATAAACTAAAAAGTGTTGAGTGGCCTGTAGCGTAAAATCTATCCAATTCTTATACATCGGGCTGCAATATCACACTTTAAGAGCTTAATATGAGGCAAGAATTCCTTGTCATGCCAGTTGTTTTAGATATAAACTATATGGCCTTTAACCAAGGAAAGCTTTAGTTAAAAAGGATAAGGTAATTAAGACCACTCTATATTGTTATTCTGACAATTTATTGGTAGCTTACAATGATACAAATATGATGATAATATATGCTCTAGCGGTGGAAAATCAATTTAATGGAATTATTGACTCGTTGGATAAAGTAGGTCTAGAATCTGGATATCTGTAATAGGAGTTGTGGGGATACGGTTGTTCTGTACAACCTAGATCAACAGAACCTTGGATTCATATATGAATCATTTTGATTATTGAATTTCAAATAATTGGTTAATAAAAAACACTATATTTAATAACTTTTCATAAGAATTCATCATCACTTAGTTTTTAAATGGCTAAAAGAAGAGCATACAAAAAAGAATTGGAATCAGCTCAAGCTGAAATTATTAGATTAACTCAAAAATTGAACTTAAAAAATCGTTACCAAGAAGAATTAAAATCAATTAAAATTAACAATTTAAAAGAAGACACTATAAAAATAAAATTAGAACAAGAAAAAATTAGAAATGAAATAGGAGAAAATAATAAATCGAAGCGTAAAGGAATTATGATTTTAATTAGTCAAATTTTAATTGGAGTAACTATATTGACATTTTATACTACATATGTTTTAATACCATCATTTAAAATTGATACAATAAACAATTCATTAGAATTAGCAAAACAAAAACGAAATATTTTTGATAAAGAAATAGAATTAGATTCATTAGAAAAGGTTTTAGTGAGAAAAGAAAAAATATTAGAAAATGAAAAAACGTTAAGAAAAAATGCAATTGACTCTATTAATCTTCTTTCAACAACGAAAATAAATTTAGAGAACAAGTTAAAATCAATCAACTTAAAAGAATCACCAAAATCTTCTAATTATGACAAAAAGGATAAAGAATTAATATTTCATTTGTCTGATTCAATAAAAATACTAGAAAAGAAAATAGGATTAATTGAAAAAGAGATTATGAATAATAATATTTATGATAGATGGGACGAAGAAATGTATTTTAATTTCGAATACTCAGATTTCACAATAGAATTAGGAATTGATTCATTAGAGTTAAATTGGAGTATAATAACTAAAGCTTCAATTGATTATTTCGAAATTGAGCAATCTACTTCTGGAAAATCTTTTAACATAATACATAAGATAGACTCAAGGGCTAATCCAAAAGTGATGGCGTATAAAATATACTTAAGTAGAGAAATATTGTCAAGAAGAAATATAAATTATTTCAGAATAAGAACACTTCTTTTGGATGGATCATCTATTTTTTCTAACATAAGAATAATAGAATTGCCAGAAATAGAAGGAATAAATAGTATTAAATTAAATCCAATTCCAAATTCAATTAATTAGTTGTTATCATCCCTGAAAATGGTATGTACAGAACAAAGTGTTTTTCATGTTCTAAGCAAATAAAACGTACTATTTTTTTTGATATGTAGTGTTATTTTTAACACAAGCTAAAAGAATATGAATAAGTTTGTTTTGAATCGCATTTAAAACACTCATTTTATTTTTACCTTGAGCGACCTTTCGATTAGGGGATAGAAAAGCTGGGATTGGGTTTGAGGGGATTAGTTTTGGGGTAGGGGAGGTTTTTTTACGGACTGGCGTTAGCTTTTACCAAAAAATAAAAAAAGGAAAAGCAATTGAATTAAATTATCGAAAAAAGAAAATAAATGGCTCTAATAACTAATATTAACGGATTTCGATGCACAAACCATAATCCTGATAAGAGAAAAATTTTAGCAGGAAAGTTTGATTTAAATAATCCATGTAGCTGGTGCTCAAATAGAAAAACGAATGGGGAAGAAAAACCGTCATTCTATTACGCAGAATTTGGAAGATGGGAATTTCCATTTATAGCGGAAGCAAATTGTGAAAACTATTCACTTATTTGGAGAAGTGACAAAGATTTAATTGATTATAATCATTTAGGGATGGCTGAACATATTCATAAAATCCAAACTAATATGGCTTCTTATGGATTAGATTATAACAAAAATTGGTGGGAATTGGATCCAAATAGAACTAAAAGATTCAATGGAATAAATTTGCAACAGGGCAAGATTTATAACCCACATCAAATGAGTTCCTTAGAATTTTTTAAGGAAGCCAATCAATTAAGAACTGATTTTTTTGAAATTAAATCAGAGTTAAGGTCGGCAATGAAAATGATGAAAGAGCGATACAAAATACATGACTCTAAATTAGGTGAATGGCTTGAATTTGCTGGAAAAGAAATGGGACGACTATCTCATCAAATAGATGAACTTGAAGATAAACCTCAAAAAATAGAAGGTAAAATAATTTATTCGAAATGGGGTGTAAATACGGTAAGAGACGGACTCGCTTGGGATGCAATAAAAAGTGTAGGTAGTTTAATCAGAAAAGCATTGATAGGAATTTAAAAAAAAAGAAGGCGAAAAGCTAACGAAGCATACCTGTCCATGCCCAGAAAAAAAACTAGTCACGTCAGGTATGCAGGGGCGTTAGATGCAAAAATAAAAATATGGAACTTTTTGAAAAACTAGAAAAAGAAGTAGTAGATGAGAAATACAAAGAATTCCGACTTTTAAAATATCCAAAAGAATTAGCTATATTTTATTTATTCAAAGGTTTTGGGGACTTTGAAATAGATCTCAGCAATTCAGAATATGATTATTTTGATACGTCTAGACGGCTGTACCAAGTCCTTTTGGGTTTAGAAAAGTGTATTAAATGGATTATAAATAACAAAGAAAATCCTACTGAAAATTCGCATCCTACTTTTGAAGAAATCAGTGATATGTTAGGAGAATTTATTCATTGGGGATTCCAATATAATATTTTGTGCGAATGGCATATTGCTAAATGGAAAAAATACTCAGAAGCTATAATAGACGAAAAGAATAAAGTGGTTACTTTTTCTCCATTAAAGAAAGATGTACTACATTTTGCATTTCAACAAGCTGTGGAAAGCGATGAGATTACAATTGCGCTTACTAATAAAATTCCGGATAAATTATTATTTAAAGAATTTGAAAAAGAAAATAAAAATAATTCTAAGGTAATTGTATCTACAGAAATCTTTAATCAATACCTTCAATTTTATAACAGTATTATTTTTCCAGAATTAGCACGTGATACAAACTTATCAGGCTACACAATTGAAGATTTTATCCTGTTTTTCACAACTATTAACCTCTTTTCAAAATATGAAATATACAGTGACCTGAAGAAAGGATTTTCTTCAGGTATTATGGAAGACAGAAATGCCATCATAGTTTCAATTAGTAAATTATCGTCATTGTATCCTTCAAAGGTTGAAGAAATTATAAATGATCTAACCTTTCAAAATGATAATAGATCTAGGTTGTCAAATACTCCATTTATTTCAATTGGTAATTTACTTATCTTTTCGCCTTTAATAATTTCTTTTCTTATTCCAAATAGGATGCTTATTGGTGCGATGAACAAAAGTAGTAAAAAGAAGATTTATGATAGATTAATAAATGATATTGAAAATTATTGGACTGATAGAATTTATAAGCTGTTAAAAAAACAAAAGCAATTTCAAGTATTATATAAAAATAATTACTCTAGTAGTAATAAGAAAATCACTCCAGATTTTTTAATATTTGATCCACGAAATAGTGAACTACTTATAATTGACTATAAGCACTTCATGATTCCTATAACAATTTCAGAGACTATTAATAAGCAAAGTGAAATAAGAAAAGGAGAAGATCAAATTTTTGGTTATGAGGAATTCATTAAAGATAACCCCGAAATATTCCAAGCAAAAATCCCTAACTTCAAGGCAGATAAGATTTATAAATTAATGCTTTTTAGGTTTCCAATGCCTATAGCTAAAATTCGAAAAGAGATGACTTACGGTAGTATTCATGAGCTAGAAAACAACACTAAACCAAATAATTCCTTAACCGAATTAATATATTTGCTAAATAATAAATATCAAGGCAGTCAATTTGATAAAAATGAATTCACATTTATTGAGGAAGAAATAAAGGTAAATGAGTGGAAGTATAAATATAGTCTTCTAGCAATAAAAGATCCGACAGCTAATAATTAAGGTCTAAAGTTGCCTACAGGGCAAGACTTTGACCTTAATGTTGAACGAAACTAAGCACCAGGGAAATTAGTTTTTACTATGGGATTGAATTTAGAGAATAATAATCTAGGATTATTCAGATAGCAGAAATAAACGAATGTTTTGTGTGGGGTAGTGTTTATTCGGATGTTCAGTGATATAAAACCACTCCTTTCTCGAGTTCAAATAAAAGATTATATTAAAGATCAATAAAGGTTGAATTATCTTTATTTTAATATATTTAAATTCTAACAAATAAAGAACATAAATTAATTATATTTGAATATTCATTTTAAATAATAAAAAATAATTATGACTAATATAATCATTGATGTAAATTTAATAGATGAAAGCGGTGAAAATCCTTTTGAAGAATTAATGAAAATTGTTGAAAAAGCTAGTTTAGAAGGAAAAATAGGTGAAGAAAAATCCTTTATCGAAAAGAAAATATTATATTTAGAAAGACAAATGCAAGACCTTTCTGATTCAGAATCAGAAGTGCATAAAATAATAATGGACTCTACTTTAAAGTTAATGTCAGAGTACACAAGAATCTGCTCTAATAATGAAGAATATTCTAAAAAAGGCTTTGCTATCGCATTTAAGAGTATCGATAAAGTTTCTCACATTTTAACATCATTAGATGATAACAACGAAGAAGAAACTTTTGATAAAATAAGTTCACTATCCGTAAAAAAATTCTTAGTCGAGAAAGATAAAAAATCTACCTCTTGGCAAGAAATGATCCATATAGCTAATATAAACTTAGTAAATCATGGAATAATATATAATGAACCTGTAAACACAATTCCTTCATACCAATTATCTGGAGCTAAAAAGAATATCCCTGAATGGTCAATAGAACTTAACTTTAACACAAAAAGAAATGATCATCACAAACCTTTAGAATTTATTCATCAGTTCATTGAGATACTAAATCAAATTGATGGTGTAACTGCAGTATTAGAAGACATAAAAATTGGATCAATTAAAGCAAAGTTAAAAGTCATTTTTGACGAAATAAAAAGTAAAGATGATGTAAAAGAACTATTAGAGTCATCAAGAAAATTTGCAAAGGCTAAATTAGAAAAAGAATTTGAAGAAAATGAGAATTTGAAAGCTCTCACTGAAAAAATTGACATAGAAAGAGAGTTGTTAAAAGAAGAATTAAAAGACAAGACCTCAATTGAGTCTTCTTATTTACGATCGTTAAAAATTCAGGAAGCAGAAGCAGATCTAAAAAGAAAGCAATTAGAGAATAAAATGTTAAACTTAAAGCTTATTAAAGAATCTTCTGAAACTTTTGCAGAGATGTTAGCATTAGGCTATATATCACAAAATGATTTTGAAATGTTAATTCAAGGAATTCCATTTATGTCATTTAAAAATGGTAATCTTTCAATTGGAGAAAGTACAGATATTATTGACGAAATGTAAATACGTCAGTGAATAATTAAAGTCCAAAGCCGCCAACAAGACAAGACTTTGACCCTAATGTTAAACGAAACCGGTCACCAAAAATTTATTGTGTACTATGTGGATTGAATAAGCAGCGTAAATATTTACTAGGAGTTTGCAGCCTTATAAATGCTTGGATATGAAAATAATACTTACAATACTTTCTACAATTTTACTATTTGCTAATTCCCTATTTGCTCAACTTGACAGTATATACGACCAAGGTGCTTATAGAACTTTCATTACTCATTTACCAACGGGCTATTCGGCAACCAATGAATATCCTCTTGTTCTTAACTTACACGGCCTTAATTCAAGTGCAGCAGGGCAGCAAACCTACACGCAGTTTGATGATGTTGCCGATTCAGAAGGATTTATTGTAGTTTACCCCAATAGTATTGCTAACTCATGGACCACAATTGGAAATTCAGACTCAGATTTTCTCTCTAATCTGGTAGATTCTATACGGGCAAATTACTCTTGTAATAATTGCTTGTTTGTTACTGGGATGTCACAAGGTGGGTTTATGACCTATAAATTTGCAAATACAACAACACACAACATCACCGCTATAGCAGTTGGTTCAGGAAACATGTCAAATGCTCTTCAAAACGCATCATCTTCGGCTCCGCAAATACCTGTCATGCATTTTCATGGAACTGAAGACAATTTGGTTTCATACAACGGAACCGCTTTAATATCTCCTGTTGACAGTACCATTCAATGGTGGGTAGAACACAATAACTGCAACATTACCCCAGTGTTTAACACCATACCCAACTCGAATTTAGCGGATAGCTCAACTGTTGAGAAATATTATTATGGAGGTGGATCAAATGGAAGTGAAGTAACTTTTTACAAAGTGCTGAATGGAGGACATACTTGGAGCGGTGCAACTGCAATTCCTGTTTTTGGCTATACAAATCAAGATATCAATCAAAGTACCATTATCGGGAGCTATTTTGCAGAATTTTGTTCAGCAATCACCACAGTAGTTGAAGAAACAATTAACAATTCTTTTAGTATTTACCCTAACCCATTCTCTAACCAGCTAAGAGTAACAACTTTAAAAAATCAGAGAATGACACTCATCATCTACGACAATATGTCTCAACAAATAATTAAGGAGACCTTTAATAACTCGACAACAATAAGCACTGAGAAGCTACCAAGCGGAATTTATTTTTATGAACTTCGGGATTCTAAGAAACAAATCGCTTCCGGAAAGATCATCAAAAATTAAGAGTCTAAGCTTCAATTTGAAGAATCCTAAAAAACACCCCATTGAGATAGTGCAATAAAACCGGACACAAAAAAAGCTTAAATTTGTGTCAATTATGAAAGAGAAAAGAACAAAGAGAAAGTATCGTCGTTACGATGACGAGTTCAAAAAGAATGCGATAATAATGCTAGAAAATGGACGTAGTATAGCAGATGTATCGACAAGCTTAGGAGTGAACGAGCAAAATCTATATGATTGGAAAAAGAAGTATGGATCATCTTCTAAACAAGAGAGTGAGTATGAACAAGAAGTCAAAGAATTGAGAAAGAAACTTAAGCAAACAGAATTAGAGCGAGATATCTTAAAAAAAGCGTTGAGCATTTTCAGCCGAGGAGTCTAAGATCGATCTATAAATTTATAATAGATCATAAAGAGGAATTTAATATTCGAACGATGTGTAAAATATTAGGTGCATCAAAAAGCTCTTATTATGATTATGTAAATGAAAAGACTTATCTGTCAAGCGAGGAGAAATTGCTTTTGTTATCCGAGGTAAAAGATATTTTCTACTTTCATAAAAAAAGGTATGGTTCCTTGAGGATTCTAGAGGAAATGAAAGAGAAAGGTTACGAAATCGGTTTATATCGAATAAGGTCATTGATGAAAGAACAGGGCTTAAGAGCGATCCAGCCGAAGCAATTTGTACCTAGGACGACTCAAAGTGATCCTTCATTGATAAGATCACCAAACCTGTTACTAGATACAGAAAATCTGCCAACAGAGCCAAATCAGGTAATAGTCGGAGATATTACTTATTTACCAAGCGAAGAGCAGGGCTATACTCAATGGCTGTACCTTGCTACCTGGATGGATTTGTTTAGTCGGAAAATAGTAGGTTGGACTGTAGATGAATTTATGAAAGAAGAATTAGTGATCACCGCTTTCCAAAAGATGTTGAAAAGTAGAAATCCTAAGTCAGGGTTAATAGTACATTCAGATGGAGGATCACAATATGGATCAGCTAACTTTAGATCGGTATTAGCTGCAAATGGATTTAGGCAAAGTATGACCAGAAAGAATGATCACTACGATAATGCCCATGCAGAATCCTTATTTAGTAGATTTAAAGCAGAAGTCTTAGATGAAGGAATCTTTACTGGCTTAGAAAATGCAAGATTTAGAGTATTCGAATTTATTGACGGATATTACAACACAATTAGAAGACACTCTGGATGCGGGCAAATCAGTCCCAATAGATTTGAAGAATTATTTTGGAACAACTATAAATTTTAACTAAATTTCTAATCTTAAATTAAATTTTAAAAGTGTCCGGATTTATTGATACACGCCACATTTTGTATTTTTCTATTTCTATTTTTTGGGACTTCCAAGTAAGCTATATATTAAATTAATCAAAAAGATAACTTGAGGAAGAAGCAATAAAATTACTATTATGGTAATTACTAAATTTGTATTTCCAAATTGTTTATAAGCATCTAGTTGTTCAACGTCGTAATAACGTCTTGGTACGCCTGCCGCTCCAATATCGTAAATTGGGTATATTAAAAAGAAAATACCAATAGTAGTTAACCAAAAGTGGATTTTGCCTAAAGTTTCATTCAGCTTTCTTTTAATTAATTTAGGTGTTACGAAATAAACAATTGCATAAAAACCAAAGATAAGTGAAAATAAAACTATTATATGAAAGTGAGCAATGACAAAATATGTGTCATTTAACTGAAGGTCTATTGTTGAATTTCCTAAAAAAATGTATGTTAAAGCACTTAAAATTAGAAATAATACGAAACCAATACCAAAGAATCTTGAAACACTATTGGAAGACTTATCGCTTGTTTTTTTCATTAGATAGACTACACCTACTAGAAATATTGTTATTAGTGGAATTACAAAGAAATTTGAAATAAATGGATTCACTCCAGACATAAACATATGGTGTGCCCAAATCGAAAACAACAACAGCACTAGCCCAACAAGGATGATCAATTTATATTTCATTAGTTTTTAATTCTTATGTCGACTGGAGATAAATGAGCAAGTTAGTATCAAATATAAAAGTATTATCTTAAATTGGGAAGTAAGTGACGGGACAAAATTAATGATCAGCTATTTTGACATGCTGAAATTTCATAAGCAATAGACTAAAAGGAGATTGTGTTGAATATCTTGAGATGTCTTACAAAAAATGACTTATTATTAATTCCATCTAATAACTTATCTGCAAGCAAGAAAAAAACAAAAACACCAACCAATAATCAACTTACCACACCAATAATCTTGAAAGGAAAATAAAGAAGTTGATTTTTCTTGAATTAGTTAGGATTCCTTCCTATATTTGTGTCGGCAATATTGCTCCAACATTTTAAATTTATCAAAAATGACTAAATCAATTTTTTATCACGCAGGTTGTCCCGTTTGTGTAAGTGCAGAACAGGACATTATCAACTTAATCGGAATCGAAAATGTGGAAATAGTTCACTTTGGAGAAGAAAGTAGCAGGGTAGAAGAAGCTGAAAAAGCAGGTGTTAAATCTGTTCCAGCATTGCTCACTCCAAATGGCAATGTACTCCATATCAATTTTGGAGCTTCAATAGCTGATGTAAAAGCATAGCCTTTTTTTAATCTATTTAGTTAGGATTCCTAATCTTATAATTAATTTTTATGAAACAGTTAATGATTTTTCTTTTTGTCTTCATGACTTCACTTCCTGTATTTGCACAAGGAGAAAACGAAGACCCTGCTTTTAGCACCAGTACAGACCTTAAAATCACAAATGCATCTGTAGTTTTTGATGACCGATTAGACCAGTTAATTTTCACGATTGAAACCGAAGGTTCGGCGGGCAATTCAACCCCAACAGCTTTTGGACAAATGGACGGCGCACCTGTTTTGGGATATGTTTTTCCCACTACATTGAAGCCGACAGATGTGGGCTTTAGCGATACGGAGGGCATCGTTGCAATGGCATTGACCTCACATCCTGATTTTGATGACACCCCACTGTGGGATGAAGATAAGGACAGAAATTATGCAAATGACGGAGTGATATGGCATCCACATTGGGTGGTTTTGACTGAGGATTCAAGGGTAGTTGGTGGATTGGCAGTCAAACAATTTGACCCAAATAACAATAATGTCACCTTGCCGCCGACCAATCCCGGTATGCCGATGTACATGGATTCCCCCGGACATCCTGTCATTACAAAAGGAAATGTTATCCGAGTAGTCGTTCCAGCTTATCGGATTAACAATAAAACGCAATTTAATTTTGATGCGGTGACTGCTTACATGCAAGTCAATGCTTCTAATCCTGATTATCCTATGCTTGGAGTTTATGCCGTTTACTCAATCGCTTCGGGTGATTTGTCTCTGCCATATACTGTCAGTCAATAATCAATAAAATTTAAAGAATAAAATTATGTAATAATCGGTCAGTAGTTTTATTTTGACTTAAGGGACAGGGAATTAATAAGTGTCCAGATTAGAGGACGTTATCGTTGTACTAGACGAGTCAAAAAAATAAAGAATAGTCCTTCTATGGCTTATTTTTTTGAGGAAATATAGTGCAAGGAGAACAAGTCTATATCGGACTTTATTAATGCTCTGCCCCTTAATGTTAAACGAAACTGGTCACCAAGGATTAATTGTGTACTATGGAGATTGAATAATAAGTGTAAATATATACAAGAAGCTATACAGCCTGATTAATTTTATTTATTAAAAATAATGGTTCTTCGCCAAATACTGTATGCCAGGCACTGATAAATAAACAACTATACAAACCTAAAACAGCCTAATAAGGGTGCAGTTGCAACTTGTGCCCCATTAATTCACCAAATTATTCATAAGAATATTCCATCTTTTAGATAAAAGAGCACCTCGCAAAAAATACATTTTCTCTACTGTTTTTTCATTCCAAAAAGTGGAGGCATTTTTAAATCGCAAATTAATTACTCTCCTAATTGCGGATTCAATTATTCCGCTACCGCACATTAATTTATCTCCTTGATAATCAGTATATTGTGTTTTCTCGTTATGCTTGTCTAAATAATTTAACCACCGCTTAATTATTTTACTTGGACGCTTATATATTTCTCTACATCTTGCTACTATTTCTGTGGATTTGCCTTGCCATAGTTTTGCTTTAAATTCTTTTAATAGCATTTTTCTTTTTTCTTTACCAATAACTTTAGGCATCTTTTCTATCAGGTCATGAACATAAGAAGAGGCGTGGTAATAATCTAATGTCTCAATTATTTTATTTTCTGCTACTCCTAATTCTAATAACGTTTCTTTGGTATGGTTCCAAATCCAGGGCGCTCCATCTCCCAATATTTGTATTGATTTTACTTTATTTACTTTTAATTTCTTTAAATATCTGGACAATAACTTAAAAACATCTTGTTCTCCAAATCGACATCCATAAATTGGCAATGCATTTTCATCTGGTTGTCCTGATTCATTCAGTACATCTATTACAAACAATTTTGGTTCTCTCCAATTTGTATCAAATTTATGATTCCCTGCCTGATTTATTTGTCCGGTGTAAGTTCGTGTTCTTGTTCGGCCTCCATCTATTGATAATACAACTCGTTTGTCTTCCAATGATTCATTGGGCAGAACTAGCAATTCTTCTTCCTGCTCTGTGAAGCAATGATCTGCTAATTGGTTATTGATATCTCGAACTGAACTAAGACAAATTTCTGTATTAAATTTGCTAAGTACCTGATGTCCAACATCATAAGAAGGACCTAGAGCCGAACAAAAACCGACTCTATCATATAATCCAGGACTCCCATTTCCTATTATCTTCCAATGTCGTGATATAGAATGTCGTGAGCCAATCCAGTCCGCTGGAATCTGTTTTGCATAATAGCTATTCACTTTTATTTCATGACCCGTTGATAAGCGTAATCTAAATTTACGTTGCTCTAATCTACCACAACCAGATTCTTTTAATTCCCCTTTTTGAATCAATAATGAGTCATTCGCTGCTTCCGGAAGTAGTTGCTCGCCTATATAATTAAACACGCTTACAAGCGTTTTTTGTATTTCTTTTTCGTAATCATATAACTGACCCCTTTTTAATATGTCATGCCATTTCACAAGCTCTTTTATCAGCTTTTTCTCAATAAACTTCTCTATCTTTGGTAATGTAGTGTGGGCGTTCATTTTTTTTGATTTAAGCACCATAAAGATGCTCATTCCACACTACATTTTTATTTTATTCTTTGGCCACATATCGCAACTACGCCCGCCTAATAATAATTCTGTCTACAATACTTAAAACATTTTAAACATTTAGGTGTCAATTTAATAGAATAAAGTCAATTTACTTGGTATTTCAAAGTCATGAGCTTCATATACCTGACGCGAAGTACATTTATTTTCCTAAACCACTTCAACGTCAGTATAAATTATTAGTGTTTTGTTAGCTCTGTAGCCGTTCTATTCAACCTATATCTAGTCTAGATTTATAATTGCTTTCCAAATTTATTGGAGAATGATTTGGGTCTGATGGTTTTAATTAGTAACTTTGAAATGCAAAGTACTTTTAAAATATAAAATTATGGAAACAAAATTCAAAACGCCTCAACTAAGTGGTACTGCTAAAAGTGGTCTAATTTGCTTAGCCATTTCTTTTATAGTCTTTATCAGCACTAGAAATGTATTTGATATAGATTTTGAAATTTTTTCTGGTGTCTTTTTTATCAACTATGGCATTACTTTTCTGTATTTGATAATTGTCATTAGAAGTAATAAAGAAGAATTTGATCGCTATTTCAGGTTTTCCAACTTCACTAATAACATGCTCCTTTTGCAGCTTTTCAACATTAGTGCATATACATTAAATCGATCAATTCCAGTTTTTGATATCTCGACGGATTGGCTGATTTGGTTTTTAATGATAAGTAATGTGCTATTATTAGTACACCTGTTTTGGAAAGATTACACGATCACTTGGTTGTCGAATCTAATGGTAGTTTGTTTTAACCTAGCGCTCATATTTCATTTGTATGAAAGCCTTTATGTTATACAACTTTATCCAATTGCATTTTTGGCTTGTTGGTTTTTTGGGATTTCCTTACATAGTTTTGTACCCTTATTATTTGTTATGGCATTTATAAAAATAATTCGCCGATTCTTAAAAAAATCTACTCAGTTTTGGACAACAACATTATTGACCTGGGTATTTGCAGTTTGTTTTATTGGGTACATGTCTTTTCAGTTTCATCAAATAAATACTTTGAGGGAACAATCTTTTCATTTTTCCCAAAAGCCATATGACGACAAAGCATTGCCCAATTGGATTTTACTGAGCCAACAGTTAAAGAAGAATTGGATAACAGAACGTGCATTAAAAAGTGGATTAGCCTATTCTAGTGTAGATCGCTTATTCAACTCTTTTGGGAATTTCCAATTGGATGAAAGAATTAAACATGATCCATTGGTTTTATTAGCCGCTTTTATTGGTGGAGAAATTGATATGTCTACTAGTCATAGGATAAAAATACTCCGATATTTATTTGATGCTCGACATCAAACAGAACGTAAATTATGGAGTGGAGAAAGTCTATCTACCTCAGATATTGTAACGAATGTGCAATTGTTTCCAGAATTTAGAATCGCTTATACCGAAAAGACTTTTAAAATCGAAAATAAACAAATCAATAGATGGGAGACTAGAGAAGAAGCTTTATATACTTTTTATTTACCAGAAGGATCAGTAGTCACTTCCGCTTCACTTTGGATTAATGACAAAGAAGAACCCGCTTATCTGACCACAAAATTAAAAGCGGATTCTGCTTATAGAGCAATAGTTGGGGTGGAACGCCGAGATCCTTTATTACTCCATTGGCAAGAAGGAAATAGAGTGACGGTTAGGGTTTTTCCTTGTACACCAGATGAAGCTCGCCAATTTAAGATTGGGGTAAGTACACCGCTTAAGGTAAAGCAATCTAAATTGATATACGAGAATATAGATTTTGAAGGACCATATTGGAAAGGAGCAAAGGAGAGTATTAATATCGTTTCTGAAGGAGGTTTAAAAAATATCTCTGCTCCTTATTCCTTTAGTAAAAAAGGAACGGCCTATACTTATATTGGGAATTACCAATCTGATTGGACCTTGGAATTTGATGCGACTCCTTTATCTCCTTTATTTTTTCCTTTTAATGGTAAAAAGTATCAATTACAGGATTATACTGAAAAAGTAGTTTCCTATAAGGCCAACAAAATTTATTTGGATATCAATAAAAGTTGGACTAAGAAAGAATTCAATACACTATGGAAACAGGTTAAAGATAAATCGGTATATGTCTATTCTAACCATCGCCTTGAGCAAGTGACGGAAGAAAATAAATCTTCCTTGTTTAAAGAATTAAAGGCATACAATTTTAGTTTATTTCCTATTTATAAAATAGATAAGCCGTATGAATCTGTACTCATCAGTAAATCCAATGCGCTTACACCTACTTTAAGTGATTTAAAGGGAACTGTATTTGAGAAAAGACTTAGTACATTCTTTCAAGAAACTCCTCAGGCATTGAAAGTTTATAACCTTGGTGAGGCGCTTTCTCCGTATCTCAAAACTTTGCAAGAACTTCGTTCAATACATGCAATATCTGGAAACTTGGAAAAGATAGTGGCGCATCTTCAGAATAATACATTTGTTGAAAATCAAGAAACGGATCATGTCATTGTAAATAATTATGGAAAATTTCGAATCTTAGAATCAGAGGCTGGACCTATCCCTCATACATCTGCGCCAGATCATTTAATGCGACTCTTTACTTATAATGAAATCTTAAAAGAGGTCGGGCGAAATTACTATAATAGAAAAGCGATTGCAACAGATTTAATTGATGAGGCAAAAGAAGCTTATGTCGTTACGCCAATATCAAGTCTGGTTGTGTTAGAAACTCAAAAAGAT
Organism: Saprospiraceae bacterium; assembly: GCA_965277415.1. Lineage (GTDB taxonomy): Bacteria > Bacteroidota > Bacteroidia > Chitinophagales > Saprospiraceae > JAHDHW01. The sequence continues at coordinate 28,294 of CBDICS010000008.1, read as the reverse complement.
TATGATCGATTTAATATTCAAAAAAGTAAAAATAGTTTACAAAATGCGTCATTCCATAATTCTGGTGCAGTGCCGGAACCCAAAGAATGGTTGTTGATAATAATGGTGCTGGGCTTGGTTTTGTATGGATATTTTAGAAAGTAGAAATAGAAGGTCAGAGTGGTCAGAGTGGTCAGGTGGTCAGGTGGTCAGAGTAGTCAGGTGGTCAGAGTGGTCAGTTGGTCAGGTGGTCAGAGTGGTCAGTTGGTCAGAAGGGGCAGAAATATGATAAAGTGAAAATAAGTGTTTAAAATTTTGAAAGTCAGCTAAAAGCAAGGCCTCACAAGTTCCGGAGGAACGATCACAAAACCGCAGGTCGATCACAAGCGAAGCAATCACAAGACCACAGGTCAAGCGATTACCAAATTTAATCAAAATGAGATCATTAGTAATAAAATATCTGATCGTTCTTTGCCCTTTACTCATATATTATGGGTTCAATCATCAGAACATTCCATTACAATTTTCTTTGATTCTGGGAGGAATTACTTTGCCTTATGTTTCCAAAATTAAGATAGAAAAAGGAGGCTTTTTTTATGCTATTTTAGCTTTAATAATGGGTTTGATCCTGGTTTTTTTTAGATCGAGTTCCGTTTTTTATTTTTTTACTGTTTTTGTTCTGCTCTTTACGCTTGAACAAATTTGGGGAAGGCTTAATCTACTTCCTTTGTTCTTAGTAATAATAGTCTCTCCGTTCATTAGCAATATCGTATATATTTGGAGCTTTCCGATTCGACTTAAATTGACTGCTTGGGCAGGCAGTATTTTATCAATACTATATCAAGATTTGCAAGTGCAGGGAAACTTGCTATTTTTAGATGGCCATTCCTTTTCAGTTGACCCTGCATGCATTGGCTTGAAAATGGTCATTACATCCTTGGTTTTGGGGCTAGCTATTTTGGCCTTTTTTGAAAAGCGGAATGATGAAAATCTATCTTTTTTAAAAACTAGTTTCCTATTGTCTATAGTTTTGCTTGGAGCAGTCTTAGCAAATTTCATTCGATTATTGACATTAGTTGTATTTCATATTCTCCCTGAAAATCCTTTGCACGATGTGATTGGGATATTAAGTTTAAGCCTATATACAATAGTGCCTTTTTATTTTTTAGTCAAATATATTTTTAAAAATAAGAAAAACATACCTAGAACGGAAAATACGATCACTTCCACATATCCTAAATACACAACAAACTTCAAATTGATTTTCATAGGCTTACTGCTATTGCAATTTTATATAGGCCGTCAATTTTTAAAAGCCCCAGTAGAGAATTACCAGACCGTAGAATCCATTGAGATCGACGGATTTAATAAAACAATTACCCCCAATGGTGTTTTAAAATTTCAAAACGATGATGCGTTGATTTATATAAAACCACCTGTTCAATTTTTTCAAGGGAGCCATGATCCCAGATTTTGTTGGCAGGGTAGTGGCTACACTTTCTCCTCCATCCAAATAGAACGAATCAATAATCGTGAAATATATACCGCAATACTCAATAAAGGGGCGGATGAAATTTATACCGCCTGGTGGTTTGAAAATGCTACTGATAAAACCCCACATGATTGGACTTGGCGTTGGAAAACGATCAAAGGTGAAAGTGGTTTTTATATGGTTAATCTTAACTGTGATGATCGGAATGAATTATATAGGTATATTGACCATATTGCTATTTTTAATCGTTAGATGTGTTTTGTAACAAACAAATCTTAAGTTAATTCCAAATTTTATTATATTGTAAAAGTAATGGTGCTAATCTATAGGCATATGGCACAAGATCAAATAAATGGAATTGTTAGCCTATTGGATAAAATTGACCTAAATCCCATATAATTATGAATATGAAAATTAAAAACGCTTTCACTTTTTTATCATTAATGATTACTATAAGTATTATAAGTTGTAATGATGATTCTGTAATTGAAGATAATTCAATTCTCGACTATATATCCTATTTTTCATTTGATAATCATCTGATTGATGAAACTGGATATACTGCGACACAAGAAATAATTGATTCGTTTTTTTTCGTTCCAGGAATTAAGGGGAAAGGCCTAGACATTAACGAGAATTCTAATTCTATTTCATTTGATAAAAAGACTTTTAGGAATGGAGGTTCGAAACTGAGTATTTCAATATGGGTTAATACTACGAACTCCAACCTCAATACAAGGCATTTTATCTGGTGTGATGACTTTACTATATTTACTAATAATGAGAAAACAGGCTTGTCGATATCTATTCCATTGACTAATAGTGCGAAGTCAGAATTTACACCAGGAGAATGGACGCATTTGGTTGGGACTTATGACGGGAATACAATAAAATGCTATATAAACGGCGTATTAAAAGCTGAAACTAATCATAGTGGAGAAATTTCTACACCTGATCGAGAATTGCAAATTAGAGCAAGTTCTGGTTGGAGTGGAATGATTGATGAGTTTTATATTTATGACAAAGTTTTGAATCAAGATGAAGTAGTAGAACTATATCAATTGTAGAAAAATGTGGGGTGAATTAAAAGAATAATTTATAAGGACTACGTAGAGTCAGTCTGGTGGAGAAGTTGGGATTTGGTCTGAGGGGATTAGTTTTTTTGGGGGGAGGTTTCTTTACGGACTGGCGTTCTGTATCATTAGAGAAAATGAAAAAAGTAGTAGTCATAGAAAAAGGAAAGAATAGAATCCAACTTAAATGGAATGGTTCATTGAGTTCCTTACAATTCGATGGCCCACTTTCTTTGCATTGGTTTGATTATATGGGATCTTTAGGAAAGTTCTATGTATTACTTCCTTACAATGAAGAATACAGAAACCAAATTCAAGTCAAAATTTCAGAGTCACTGAATTGTGGAAATGAATTAATCGAAGAAGATTTGAGTTTCTTAGATGAGATCCTAAGCCTATTTGAAAATTCGAAATATGAAATTTCATACGAACCAGAATACAGATTTGAGATAAATGATAAGTGGAATTGGGAATTAGCGTTTAATAGAAAAAAATCAACAACTGATCTGGAAATATTTAAAAAACAAAAAGATATAATTACCGACGAAATCAATAATATTTATTCGGTAACGGAAACTTTTTATGATGGAAACAATGAAACATTTCTCTTTACGCAACCAAAAGAAGTATTAAGCAATTCAAGAATCAATCATTATGAAAATCAAATAAATAAAGGCTTCAAACCAACTGCAATTATTTATTACGGGATACTGGAACAATCAGGAATTTATGATGATGGATCAAGATGGAAAAGTACAGAACGATCAGGGCTATATATTTTAGATGGACACCATAAATTAGTAGCATATAAAAACTTGAATCAAGCTCCATCATTGATTAGAATAGTAAAAAGGTATAATTCTAAAGAAGAATTCAACTTATCAAGAATTGATTTCGATGAAGAAATAAAATTGAATTTATACAACCCTCAAATTAAACATATAAACGAGAATTGTAAGTTAAAAAATGGTACATAACACCAAGGTGTCAACAAGCAAAAACCGACCAACCAGTAGAAGATAAATGCAACTTTCAACAGACGAAATAAAGAAGATCATAGACTATGAAATTGAGGTCAATTCTTATGAAGAACATGAGGTCAACATAGGATGGTATATATTCCGTATCAGAAAACTTAAACTATCCATTTGAAGCACAATATCAAGTCAACAAAACAAATAGGAAATCAAATTTGGGATTATTACAAGAATCAATAGTATCTACGAATTAAAGTATTTTCATAGTCAAATCCTTCTCATAAGCAATTTGACTTTCAATTGAGCAATTTTCAACCCAGACTACAATAAATCTTTAGAATATTTTAATCAGGCTTTATTGATAAGTCCAGACAGAAAAGACATTGTATTAAATAGAGCTGTTATCAAAATTAAATCTGGTGATAAAGAGGAGGGTGCAAGGACTTAAATCAACTTCATGAAAAGAAGTATCCAGATGCGAAAATGGCAATTCAAAGGTTTTGCAATAATTAAAAAGATGGTAACAATCTTTCTTTGACTTAATCTTTATCAATTGCGGAATCAAATAAGATTGATGATAATAAATAAGATCGAATTTGCCAAGAGGTCAAGACTTTGACCTTAATGTTGAACGAAACCGATCACCAAGAATTAATTGTCTACTATGTGAATTGAATAAAAAGAGTAAATATTGACAAGACTTATACGGAAAGCGTCAACCAATAATAGAACATCCCCTCGGAACAATAAAATGGCAATGCGGTTTGCAGGGAAATGAGATATTTTACTAACTAGCCTTACCCGCAACAAACAAAATTTACACTTTCAAAAAGATATAATTTGACAGCATAAACTGCTATATCTTGGAAAAAGTACAATTTCAAATCAAAAAATCGCTTCCATTCGAGAATAGAAAAGCCGAAAAATCTTCTTCAATACCCATTATAAATTCTAAGAAATAAGTAGCAGTAACATTTTGTTAATCTTTGTTAAAGTCAATGATATAGCATTTAATTCCGAACTAAAAAATGCTATATTGTGGAACAACTCGCCATTATTTTTCTCCAAATTATAAATGTTTTTTCGAAATGCTGAAGAACTATTTAAAAATTGCCTTGCGTAATATAAAGAAAGATAAAGTAAGTTCAGTGATCAATATTCTCGGACTAAGTTTGGGATTCGCATGTAGTTTACTGATCCTGCTATTTGTCTATAATGAATTAAATGTAGACAAATCTTTTGATCATGGAGATCGAATCTATCGGGTTACTAATGATGAACGGTCCTTTAGGGAAACTGGTCGCTACCTGGCTACAACAGGCCCTCCTTTTGCACCGACGATGGCAACAGAATTGCCGGAAGTGGAAAGTGCGGTCCGTTTACGTTATACAGATGATGTGGTTTTTAAATATGATAATCATCAAATGTATGAAAACAAGGTCATTTATGCTAGCGAAGATTTTTTCAAACTTTTCTCTTTTCCTTTTGCTAAAGGGAATCCAGATCAGGCCTTAAGTGAACCCAATTCTATTGTGCTTACGCCTCAAATGGCACAAAAGTATTTTGGAGATAAGGACCCAATAGGGAAGGAGCTATTGATGAATGATGAAGTCTCCTTAAAGGTTACGGGCGTATTGGAGGAGGCGCCTAAAAATACCCATTTGGATTTTGACTTTCTGGTTTCTTTTAAGACTTTCAAAGTCCCTTTTGGTTATCCGGTTACCTTAGAAACTTGGGGATGGATTTCTTTTCATACTTATGTATTATTAAAGGAAGGTGTTAATCCTTCGATTGTAAATGATAAACTGCTTGATTTTTCCAAACGACATGTTTATGGGGATAGACCCGTAGGATCAACATACGAATTACAAGCTTTAGCGGATATTTATTTTCACTCCGAAGGAATGATGAACGCTGGAGAATATAAAAAAGGTAATTTGACCTATACTTACGGTTTATCATTTATTGCAGTATTAATATTGCTGGTGGCAGGATTTAATTTTATGAATATAAATACCGCAAGATCGGTAAAGCGTGCAAAAGAAGTCGGGGTAAGAAAAGTGTTAGGAGCAGGGAAGCGCAATTTGATCAATCAGTTTTTGGGGGAGGCCATTGTCTATTCATTGATGAGTTTAGGCTTGGCGATCGTAATATTTAAGTTTTCCAAAAATGCATTAATTGATTATTTGGGATGGCACCTTGAATTAAATTTTAATGATTATTTGGTCCTGGGTCTAGTATTGTTAGGACTTACAATTCTATTGGGTATTTTATCTTCCATTTATCCAGCATTCATTCTCTCTCATTTCAAACCAGTGAATGTACTCAAAGGAAGAATCCGGTCTAATGGCTCTGAAATGAATATTCGTAAAATTTTGGTTGTTTGCCAATTTGCCATAACCGTTGGATTGATTGTTTGTAGCTTGGTTGTTTCCCGTCAAATGGATTTTATCCGAAATAAGAACCTTGGCTATGATAAAGAACAACTGGTCTCTTTACAGATGCGAACGGACGATTTCCTTCAGCGTTATGACCTCGCTAAGAAGATACTCCTGCAAAACCCCAATGTAGTAGGTATTACCGCCGGAGATGTAATGGATGGAGATTATGGTTCAGTTCCTATTACCCCTGCTGGAATGGATCAAGGTGTAGCTATGCATTTAATTGGAGGATATTGGGATTATTTTACAACCTTGGGAATTGATCTTGTAGAAGGAAGAGACTTTTCCGCTCAGCATCCCAGAGATACAGCTATAGGTATTATCATTAATGAAGCAGCTCAACGAACTTTTGGATGGGATGATCCAATCGGACAAGCACTACAAGTAAATACCAATATAAATGGTGAAGTAGTTGGAGTCGTAAAAAATTTTCATTTTCAATCTCTTCACGACCCGATTGAACCATTAGTGGTCGTTGTTCCAAGAACACATATGCGTAATGTTATTTTACGGATTAATCCTACTAATAATATTGATGGATTGATTGCTTCTTTACAAAATGACTGGCAAGAGATTGCACCGGATTTACCTTTCCAGTTTTCCTTTTTAGATGATCAATTAAATCTCGAGTATAAAGCGGATCTTCAATTTTCCAAATTAGTCACCTTCTTTGGTTGGATTGCAATTTTTATTGCCAGCCTGGGACTATATGGCTTGATCGCTATTGTCACAGCCTATAAGACTAAGGAGATTGGCATTCGAAAAACCTTAGGTGCTTCCGTTTCGAATATTTTATTTATGCTGTCTCGAAGGTTTGTTATACTCATTCTAATTTCTAATTTGATCGCCTTGCCAGTTGCTTGGTGGGTAATGAACAATTGGTTGCAAAACTTCGCCTATCATACAAACATTGGTGTTCCCTTACTGCTGAGCGCTATCTTGATAAGTTTGTTTATCGCAATTCTTTCCTTAAGTTATCAGGTGATTAAATCGGCATTGGGAAATCCTGTAATAGCATTAAGAGAGGAGTGAAAAGGATTTGGATAGGTGGCTTTTGCGCTGTATTTAAATAAAGAAAGCCGCTAATAATTAAGCTCCAATTCGCCAACAGAGCAAGACTTTAACTTTAATGTTGAAGGAAGCCGATCACCAAGGATTTATTGTGTAGTATGGTAAAAGTGAATATGAATTACCAATAAGATAATGAGTGAATGGCTAGAGGCTCTTTTATAAAAAAAAATCCCGAACTTCCTTTATAGAAATTCGGGATAACTCATGTTTTCTTAACTTTTTTCTCAAAGGGAAAGGTAGGATATTGTAAATAATTTATGCCTCAATTATTTGTAATTAGCATTTTTAAAGTCTTAACAATTTTGCCCTCTACGATTAGACTATAAAGGTACATTCTGGCCTCAAGTTCTCCCGCTTCGATAACCAATAAACCAGAGTCGTCGATTCTGAAGTCTTTTACTTGACGCCCTTGCAAGTCATTTATGATCATACGAGCATCTTGTATACCTTTTGGCAATTCGTAACGAATATTTGTGACACTTTGGAAGGGATTCGGCACGTTTTGCATTAATGCTGCACCTGTACTAGTAGAAGTTTGCATTTTTTTACTTGAAAAAGATTCAATGGCGAGGATTCTTTCTTTAAACTCCTGAAATTCAGCATTTTGTTTCTCAATAATGCCTTGCTGTTCTTTGATCGCTTCTGTAAGTAAGGGGATAAAATCAATATAATTAACTCCCTTGTAGTTCAGATTTCCTTCTTTTTTTTCAATTCCTTTTTCATTAATGGAAGTCAACTTTTGATCGACTACATCAATAAGGTCAGGAAGTACTTTCTCTACATCTTGAGCGATGAATCCATATTGTAGACCATCAGCAAGATTCATGATGCTAAATTCTTTATTCTTATATTCATAATTCTTTCCATCAAGTTTTAGCACAGTAGATAACGCATTATTAAACACCAGAATTCTGTTTAAATACATCTATACAAGAAAATAATACGAATAATGAAACTTGGTAAAACCTTTTTCTTGTGTTTGATGACTAGTCAATTATTTGGTACTGCTCAAATTCCTGACATACTAATTCACAAAGGTGATACGATGATGCTTCATTCTGTACCTTTAGAATCTTATAAAATTGAAAACTTTAGTAATCCTAAAAAGTTGTTTAATGGTTCTGGATGTTTATATACAGCATGTTACAGGAATTATATCGCAACTTGGGAAATTATAGAAAATCAAATCTATCTGGTAGAACTAAAAAATGCATGCTATCCAACCGAATTGAGAGGTGCTGGAGGTTCTTTTAAATCTATTGATAAAATTGATAGTTTAGGAGTTCAATTTGCCGAATTGAATAAACTATTCCCCAAAAATTATAAAAACGGAAAAGTAAAAGCAGACTGGGTTAATTCTGAATTAATTTGCCCTAGAGGAAAATTAATCGAATACATTCATTCAGGATTTGATTCTATCTATGAGCAAGAAATTGGGTATAAATTTAAAAATGGTATTCTGACAGATATTGAAAAATATGATAATAGCAATTCAAGAAAATCAATATATAGTACAAACTCTGATAGCTTGCATAATTTTTTATTCAGAAACTTAAATTGGGAATGGATAGAAAAACATAATACTAATAATGATAAAATCACAATAGTAAACTTTGAAGTAGACGATAATGCAAAACTTGTAAATCTAGAAATTATTTATCGAAAAATTAATGACCAAATCGATAATGAAGTAATTAGAGTTGTAGGATTAATTCCTGAATGGGACATTAAATTTAAAAAAGGGAAATCAATTAGAATGAGGTGGAATCTTCCTGTTAAATTAGACAAACAATTCTACCTAAATAAAATAAATAATAACTGCGACTAATAATGAAGCTCCAAAGCCGCCAACAGGACAAGACTTTGACTTTAATGTTGAACGAAGCCGGTCACCAAGAATTAGCGCGCAAATTCCAATTGTATTGTCTTATTCGGATTAGCAAGGAAACGATAATGTCGAATACGAATAAAACGATGGGGATAGATGTTACAAAATACTAGAATCTGTTTGCACTCATCAATAAAAAGTATTCAAGAAAGACCTCAAAATCCATTTTCTTGAACTAATTGTCCATATTCCTGTTCAAATCTTCATCTATATTTGCATATACAAGTTAATCAAATTCATAATACTTGATCAGCTTTTCTGAAAAAGTAACTTATGGCTATTCAATGAAAAATTATATTTCTAACAATTAATTATGAAAAAGATATTTTTTACATTAACAATAATCACATTTTTTATGATACAGACAGAAGCTCAAACCACCGACTTACAACTTATTGAAAAAACAATCAGTCATTACTTTGATGGCATGATCAATCACAATGCTGAGTCTATAGAAAAAGCATTTTATCCAATGGCTACCATGAAATGGAATGGCGAAAAATACATGGAAGTTAATGCTATTGAGGCTTTAAGTGATTATGTGAATTCCAATGATCCTGTAAAAACGAAAACCAATATTGTTGCTATGCATATTGTAGGTGATGCTGCTAGTGCTCAGCTAGAATTGGAGTATGCCACCTTTTATTTTATCGATTTTATGCACCTAATGAAAATTGAGGGAGAATGGAAAATTATTAGCAAAACTTATACAACTGTACAGAAGGACTTTTAAGCGTAAATAAGAAGCGTCTTAGAAAAATACCTGACTATGAGCTTGCTTGAAACTTGTGCTTAAGTTTCAAACAAGCTCTGACTGTATCTTATCACAGAGTTAAATTTAATCTAAGCATAATGATTGCATCACGATATACTTTTAAGTATCAGAATCAGATACTTATTGAAAAAGTCAAAATTCTACCTCCTTTTCGCTATGAAGCTATTTTTCAAAACACAGGATGCTTTATATATTTTAAAGACCAAGGCCCTCAATTGCTTTCTTCAGAAGTAAAGACCCGATTAAAAGGTAATGAAGCTGTTCTCTTAAAATGTGGAAACCACTTTTTAGATTTATTAAAAGAAACAAAAGATGATCTATTAGAAGTCATTGTAATTCACCTTTTTCCAGAGGTCTTGAAAAAACTATATACTGGAGATTTACCCGAGGTTATTAAAAAACAAAGTAAAAGTAGCCAAGTAGTAGTGTCAAGTAACGTTATTGCAAAATTTATAGAATCTTTGGAATTCTATTTTCAAAATCCTTCTTTGGTAAATAATGATTTATTGGAATTAAAAATCAAAGAATTAATACTATTGCTTATTCAGTCAAAGAATATCAATTCCATTTTAGAATTAGTGGCTGATTTACATTCTACCAATCTAGTTCAAGTAAGAGAAGTCATCGAATTGCATTTATTTTCTAATCTTAAATTAGAAGAACTAGCTAAATTATGTAATCTTAGTTTATCCTCTTTTAAGCGAGAATTTAAAAAAGAGTTTAATGATAGCCCTACCAATTATATCAATAATAGAAGGCTCGATAAAGCAAAAGAATTGTTGAATATTACTGATTTACCTATTAGCGAAATCGCTTATGAAATTGGATTTCAAGATTCTTTATATTTCACCAGACTTTTCAAAAATAAGATAGGTGTTCCTCCTACTGCTTATCGGAAAGAAAATTCAATTTGAATATTCAGACTTTGACTTGAAACTGGTCACCAAGAATTTATAATCTACTAAAAATGTTGGGATTGAGTCTGAGGGCATGAGTTTTGGAAAGGGAGGTTTTTGCATATTGGCCTTAAGATGATGGCGAATACATGGAAAATCCTGTACATCTTGTTAATCCTGTCGAAAAAAACTATTTCCGGTCAACCTCCTTAGTAATAAAAAAAAAGACACAAATGCAACAATGTTGCAATAAGTTATTATCTTTGCAAAAAAAGATAATACAGATGACAAAGAAAATTTTATTTATTGCTTTAGTATTTACAACTTCCTTGTTTTTCACAGCCTGTGAAAAAGATGAACCAGAAATACCAGATGAACCAGAACTTATTACCACACTGAGGTATAACTTAACTCCTACAGGTGGGGGGACAAGCATTACACTAAGTTTTCAGGATTTGGACGGAGATGGAGGGGATACCCCAGTGATTACGGGTGGAAATCTCGCTACCAATCAAACTTACACTGGAACTTTGGAGTTGTTGAATGAATCTGAAACACCAGAAGAGAATATCACTGAAGAAATTGAAGAAGGAGATGAGGAGCACCAATTCTTTTTCCAGTCCGATGTTTCAAATCTGACTATTGCTTATAGCGATCAAGATGCCAACGGAAACCCTATCGGCCTGACTAGTACATTGACTACAGGGGCGGCTGAATCAGGTACAATTACCATTATCCTCCGACATGAACCAAATAAATCTGCATCAGGCGTATCTGACGGGGATATTACCAATGCAGGCGGCGAAACAGATATAGAAGTAACATTTCCAGTAGATGTTCAGTAAAAAACTCGTTTTATTTATCGCCTTTATCTTTGTTAGTTTCAAGTTCAACGCTCAAAGTTGTAACCTAACGATTAAGGGAAGTGTTTTCGATGAAGCACCAAATACCCCTTTGTCCTATGTTAACATCTTTATTCAAGAACTTGCTCAAGGCACGACTAGCGATGATAAAGGTGATTTTTTATTTGACAACATTTGCCCTGGTGAATATCATCTCATCTTCTCCCACATTGGTTGTGAGGGAGAGAAAATTCACTTAGACCTAATTTCGGATACCACTATAACCATTCTGTTGTCACATACGCCATCTTCTTTGGGAGCTGTATTAATTAAAGGAAAAAAAGATGAATCCATTAGCCAACCCAACCTTTCGGTTAATAGGCAAGCCATTGAAGACAATGCGAATCAAAACCTTTCCGGCTTGCTAGAAAATGAAGCAGGTGTTCATCTCCTAAAAAATGGTAGTGGCATTTCCAAACCAGTAGTACATGGACTCTATGGCAATCGCTTGATCATACTCAATAATGGTATTGTGCAAAGTGGTCAGCAATGGGGCAATGATCATAGCCCAGAAATTGATCCTTTTGCTGCAGATAAGATTACGGTCTTAAAGGGGACTAGTGCTATTGAATATGGAGGAGGCAATTTAGGCAGTGTGATACTGGTGGAACCAAAACGAATCGAAAGGGAACCTCATCTACATGGTCAAGTCAACTATACATTTGAAACAAATGGGAGAGGACATAACTTAAATACTCGTTTCGAAAAATATGCTCCATCATTGGCATGGCGAATAAATGGTACTTTGAAGAAATATGGAGATAGAAAAGCGGCAAATTATTTTCTTAATAATACAGGAATTAAGGAAGCCAGTTTTGCCATTCAATTAGAAAAATCTTGGAAGGATAAACTGTTTCTTGATTTTTATGCCAGCACTTTTAATACTCAACTTGGAGTATTGAGAGGCGCACACATTGGTAATCTTTCAGATTTAGAAGAGGCATTGACAAATAATATTCCTTTTTTTACTGAACCAGAATTTAGTTATGAGCTTGAGGCTCCTAAACAAAATGTGTCGCATCATTTGGCAAAAGGCAAAGCAAAATATTTTCTAAAAAACAATCAAATAATCGAATTTATAATAGCAGGTCAAATTAACAAGCGCAAAGAATTTGACGTAAGGCGAAGTGGAAGATCAGATATACCTGCTCTTAGTCTTTCCCAATATACCTTTAATTCAGAATTAAAATACACAAGTAATTTAGGAGAAAACTGGAAACTTAAAACTGGAACTCAAAATATAGCAACAGACAACACGAACAATCCGGAAACCGGAATTCTACCTTTAATCCCTGATTATTTTTCTTGGAAAAGTGGATTGTTTACCACGCTTTCAAAAAGGATGAACAAAGCCGATTTCAATTTCGGATTTCGATATGATTATGAATATCAAAATGTGTTGACTATTAGCAGAAGTCTACCGAGAGAAATAATTAAATTTGAAAACCAATATCATAATATAAGCAGTCTTTTAGCTGCAAAATTCGATATTTCTATAACACAATCTATCAGTTGGAATACTGGTTATGCCATGCGAAACCCTGCTATAAATGAATTGTATAGCAATGGTTTACATCAGGGGGTTAGCGGTATTGAAGAAGGGGATATAAATCTCGTTACAGAAAAAGCGCTTAAAAACACACTAGAATATAAATGGACCCCAAATGCCAATTTTTCATTCAACACCTTGCTTTATCATCAATACTTCAAAAATTTCATTTTTCTAAATCCACAGGATGAAATCCGATTGACCATTCGTGGGGCTTTTCCTGTATTTAGATATGAACAAACGGATGCTAGTATTTACGGATTAGATATATCAACCCAGTTTACGATAGGTCATTCGCTTTTTGGTCTATTGAAATATAGCTATCTTAGAGGGGATGATACCAAAAATAATAAACCATTGGTTTTCATGCCGCCTAACAGCTTTTTTGGTAGCCTAATTTATCGAGTGAAGAAACCAATAAAGCTTTTCAAAAATATAAGAATGGAAGAATCAGAAATAGAGGTAAACAACAGGTTGGTGTTAAAGCAAAACAACATTTTAACTGAACAGGATTTTGCGCCGCCCCCTCCAACTTATAACCTTGTTGGCTTAAAGATTTCTACCAATATAATTTCTTCAAACTATAAAATTAGATGTTTCGTCAAAGCTGATAACCTCTTGAATGTAGAATATCGAGATTATTTGAATAGACAAAGGTATTTTGCAGATGACATTGGATTGAGCATAACATTTGGTCTCAACTACAAATTTTAAATTCTGACACTTCTATGGACAATCAGTATTTTAAAGATTTATTACACAGTAGAGCATTAAAAGCGACAAGGACTCGTTTAAACTTATTAGTCGAAATGCAGGAATATGAATCTGCTATGCCTTACTCTGCGATTCAAGAAACATTTAAATCCATTGACCGAGTAACGCTTTACAGGACTTTGGAAAGTTTAAAAGAGCAAGGTGTAATTCATAAGGCATTTCAAGAAAACAATGAAATATATTATGCTATTTGTGGAAAGAATTGTGGAAAGAGTTACCATCACCATGACCACTTTCACTTTAAATGTGTAAAATGTGAATCCGTTACCTGCGAAAAACCAAGTAGAAACGTAGAAATTTCAATTCCTGACCATGAAATACATAAAGTGACCATTCATATTGAAGGCGTTTGTAAATTATGTAAAAAAACTGGTGCTAATAAATAATAGGAGTCATCCCTTATTTTTATTTGAGGCTGAAAGTCCCAGAGTCCACCCAAGTACTTATACCCCACATAACTATATGTAATACTCTAGCCATTAATTCATTACTTATAACTATTATTGCATAAGTATTTAGAAAGAAGTAAAAATTGAGTATTTTCGTTATCAGGTAAGGCTTACTGATCACCACAATCCATCAACATTGAAGTACCTCCTATATGTAATATGCCTTTTCATTCCACTTGTACTTCAAGCGCAACAATATAATTTTCAATACTTTTCAGTCGCTGAAGGATTAGCGCAATCTCAAGTGTATAGTATCGTCGAAGACCGCAATGGGTATTTATGGATGGGGACTCAAGGAGGTTTGAGTCGTTTTGATGGAAAGACATTTGAGACCTTTACGGTCAAAAGTGGCTTGATTAATAATCATGTGGATGTAATATATGAGGCGAATAACCTGATTTATATTGGAGCAAAGAATGGAATGAGTGTTTATGATGGACGAAAGTTCCAGAATTACTTTATTTCAAAAGAGGAGAATATTTCAGTTACTGCTTTTCAATGGTATGATGAAAAACTATTGCTGGGGACTAATCGTGGCGTATATGAGTTTGATGGAAATCAATTTAAACGATCTGAAAAATTCAATTCAGGGACTAAATCCAGGGTAAATGCTTTCTTTGTAGATTCCAAAAATAGAATATGGATAGGGACACGTCGGGGCGTGAAATTGTACGATGGAAATTCGAATCAATCATTTGGCGCAAAAGATAATTTTACTTCCGGTGAGGTGACCAGTATTTGTGAAGATAAACAAGGAAACATTTGGTTCAGCACTTATGTAGGCGTTTATAATTATGATGGCCAAACTTTTTTTAAGCTCAATAAAAAAGACGGAATAGCAAGCAATTACCTCAATGAAGTGATTTGTGATAAGGATGGATTGATTTGGTTGGGATCGCAGGACAATGGTATATCGATTTGGAATCCACAGGATAGTACGATCACACATCTGAATGGTGAAACTGGATTATGCAATAATAATGTCCGGAAAATTTTACAAGATAGTTGGGGAAGTATTTGGATCGCCACATTTGGAGGTGGCGCTTGTAAGTACGCTGGGCAGCAATTTTTGCACCTAAATATCAGTGAAAAACCAGCCGATAATTTGGTTTATTCCCTAGTTCAAGATAGTGCTGGAACGATGTGGTTCGCAGCAGCAGATGATGGGATTGTTCGCCTGGATAGTAGTGGCTTTACTAAACTGGGAGCAGATGAAGGCTTTGTGAATAGTAAAACAAAAGCAATGCTGAAAGATCGCAAGCATCGACTTTGGTTTGGTACGAACGATTATGGTTTGGCTTATTTTAATGGCAATTCTTTTGAATTTTTAAAGTATAGAAATGCACCACTTGGAAGATTCGCTAAAGATATTGTTGAAGATAAAGCGGGCAATATTTGGCTTGCTAGTTCGAGTGAAGGTGTTTATAAGATTACGCCATCTGATTCTACAATTCGAGTTCAAAATATTTTTATTGATACCTTGATCATAAACGATTCGATGGTGATCAGACAGGATACTTTATTAAAAGATTCTGTCATTTTTACATACCGGACTAAAAAAATTAGAACGTTAAACAAAAATATAAATGATCTACATTTTGACCAATTTGGACGACTTTGGTTTGCTACTCGATTTAGTGGTATTGGTTATTATAATGAAAATGGAGTAGTGTTTTATGATCAATCATTCGGTTTGCCTACTAATCATATCCGGTCGATTACAGAAGATGAAAAAGGACACCTTTGGATAGGTACTGCGGGCTATGGAATAGCTAGAATAAAAATCTATTCTGATAGCCTTGAAGTGAGACACTATAATGAAAATGATGGTTTATCCAGCGGCAATGTTTATTTGATGGAATTTGATGATAATGGAATGTTGTGGGTGGGTTGTGGCAGGGGAGTAGATCGTATCGTTTTAGATGAGGAGCAAAATATTAAATCTATCAAAACCTATGGCAAAGAAGACGGCTTCTTAGGTGTTGAAGCCTGTCAAAATGCAGTACATAAAGATAATGAGGGCAATCTATGGTTTGGTACAATAGATGGCGTAACCAAATACCTGCCTGGGCTAAAGAAGGTCAATGAAAAACCACCTAAATTGCAGATTATAGGTGTGGAGCTTTTCTTCAAACCTTTTGAACAATCTGCCTTTAAGGAATGGATGGGTAAAGATAATCTTTTTAAAAGTGGACTGCATTTACCCTATAAGCAGAATCATTTGAGTTTTGAGTTTTTAGGCATCAATCTATCCAATCCACAGAAAGTAGAATATGAATGGATATTGGAAGGTGCGGATCAAAACTGGTCAAAAAGAAGTTCAAAAAACAGTGTCACTTATTCAAGCATTGCACCAGGCGAATATGTTTTTAAAGTACGTGCTTATAATGAAGATTTAAGATATAATGACCCGCCACTTCAAATGTCATTTTGTGTTTTGAGCCCAATTTGGCAACGATGGTGGTTTATTACGGCCATTAGTTTAGCCTTTTTAGGAATCCTGGGTTTGTTTTTTAGATCAAGATTGAATAGGATCCGGCGTAAAGCAAAAGCAGAACAAGACCGTTTGGAAATGGAAAACAATCTTTTACAACTCGAACAGAAGGCTTTACAATTACAGATGAATCCACATTTTATCTTTAATGCACTGAATACCGTGCAAAGTCTTTTTATGACCAATGATCAAGGATCTGCTAGAACTCTACTCTCTAAATTTGCTAAACTGATGCGGTCTATTTTAGAAAATTCCAGAGCAACGAATATACCTTTGCAAAAGGAGATAGATTTATTAGATAACTATTTGTCTATAGAGCAATTTAGTCGGCCCGGAAAGTTTCAATACCTTATTGATATAGATTCTTCTATTGATCCGGAAGAAGTGAATATTCCGCCAATGATGATTCAACCATTTGTTGAAAATGCTATAATTCATGGTGTTAATTACCTGAAGGCTGAAGGCTTAATACAGTTGTCTTTTAAAAATAGGCAAGATCATTTACTTTGCACGATTCAAGATAATGGTATTGGTCGTCAAGCTTCAGCGAAATTAAAAGAACAAAATGCAAGAAAACATAAATCAGTTGCATTAGAGGTGATCAAAGAACGCTTACAATTCTTAAGTCAAGATAAAACCATTAAGAGTTTGATTATTAATGACTTAGTTGATGAGTCTGGAAGTGTCACTGGAACTATAGTCCAGATAAGATTACCAATGGAAGAATGGTAGACTTTTTCTTACCTTTAAAATTAAAAATTAGTAAATGCGCACGTCACACTTAATCCTCTTAAACTGTATTATCTTTTGTTTTTTCGCCTGCCAAGGAGAGGAAAGACCTCCTAATACAACAGATATACACCATCATAATCATAATCATAATCATCAGACAGATTCTAAGTCCTCAACCTATAATAAGCATGGTATCAGCTTTACCAAACCCGAAGGTTGGAGAATGCAAGAAACACCCATACCTGGAAATGAGGGGATCCCCATGGGAACCTATATTATGGTGGAAAAAGATGGTGAAGATGAAAGTGGACAGTTTATAGCAAGTATTGTGAATAATAAAATTCCACTCAGGGATTATATGGATCTTGTAAAAGATCAGCTTAATCAAAACCTGTCTTTACAAGAATCTACGATTACTTTTTCTGACCTCAAGGAAGAAGTGTTTAATGGCACAAAAGCACTAATCTACACTTTTGAGCATAATGCTGTAGATTTAAATTTTCAGGGTGCCTTAAAGTCATTCCATTGTGGTGATAAAACGATTCACATTTTAATCCAGGAAGAGAAGAGTGATATGCCTAAGAATAAGAAAGGACTAGATATCTTAAAAAAATCTTTTTCTTGTAATTAGCCTCATGGCAAAGGTGAATCCGACTATTCTGTGTATGATATAATTCAGATATAGAGGTATCAGTTGAAGAATTGTTCCTAAGGGGCAGAGAATTATATTCTTTAATAAAACGTAAACTACGAACCTCAATTTAAAAATTAACGTAAATACTATTCATGATCAAAGCAGTAATAATTGATGATATTCCACAAGCTATAGAATTACTGAAAAGTGATTTGAAAAATTATTGTCCTTCTGTTAAGGTTATTGGCGATGCACCGAGCGTCGTTGCTGGAACTAAATTGTTGAAACAGCTTAGCCCTGATGTTGTATTTTTAGATATAGAATTGCAGGATGGGACAGGGTTTGATATCTTGGAAATACTTGGGGATATCACCTTTAAGATCATTTTTACGACAGCTTCTGATGAACATGCCATTAGAGCGTTTAGGTTTTCGGCGATTGATTATTTGTTAAAACCTATCAATCCAGAAGACCTTAAAAATGCAGTGGCAAAAATAGAAAAAAGTAGTCCTGATTCGAAAGAAAGCATTGACCTCCTTTTAGATTCAGTCAAAGAACGATCAGGTCCTCGGAAACTTGCTTTGCATACTTTGGATAAAATACAAGTGACTGAAATACACGAAATTGTTCGCTGTGAATCAAGTGGAAATTATACTACTTTTTATTTTACAGACAAACAAAAATTGCTTGTTACCCGAACACTCAAGGAATACGAAAAAATGTTGGATGAATATGGATTTGTTAGGGTTCATCAATCTCACCTCATCAATGTACATCAAATCAAAGAATATATAAAAACCGAAGGCGGTTATTTAGTTATGAAAGATGGTGCGCATGTTTCTGTTTCCATTCGGAAAAAACCAATGGTTGTAAAATTATTGGATAGTTTATGATTCTGGTTTAAGTGCATACTCAATAAAATTGAATGTCTATTTCTATGAATAAACGAGCCTTTTTAAAAAACATGACTTTTGCCAGTTGAATACCAAATCTCCAACACTCTCTTAATAATAACCTAAAAAAATGACCTTTTTGCAGTGTCTTAGTCTCAGACCAATTCACTTTTTAGATTATGCTTTATGAAAAAAAACACAAACTTACTTTTTATATTTTTATTCGCCTTTTTTCTATCAAGTAATGCTCAAAAAATAGATAGTCTAAATACAGCATATGCAGAGACAACGAATAAAATAGAACAGTATAAAATCTGTATGTCGATTTGTAAACTATATAGGACTAAAGAGCAATATGATTCTGCAACTGTTTTTGTAAGCCGAGCACTGAAAATAGCAGAAGAACTTGAAAATATTGACTACAGGGGAAGAGCTTATCTTCGATGGGGTACAGTCTTGAAGAGACAAAAACGCCTCGCTGCCTCAGATTCAATTTATAGCTTGGTAGAAAAGCATTCGACAGAAGATGAAATTGTAATACGGTCTTATATTAATAGAGGCTTGGCAAGAATAAGACGAGGCGATTATGATGAAGCTGTACCTTTTATAGAAAGGGCAAGGGCTCAAATTGATGTTGATACCACAGGAATCTTAATGGTAGATTATTATACCACTTATGCTTATTATTATGGACGTCAGGGAGATGAATTAAAGAATCTAAATTACCTCATGAAGGCGAAGGATGTGATTCTAGAAAATGATGTAGAAGGTGAAGATTTAATATATATAAATCATAAAATAGCCACCATTTTTGGAACGATCACAGCTTATCCACAAGCGCTTAATATTTATATCGAAAATAAAGAGATGGCGGAGCTGAAAGAGAGTAATTCCATGATTTTATATTCTTTATTCGGGATAATGAGGGCTTATATTAAGTTGAAAAATTATACTGCTGCTAAAAAAGTAATTTTTGAAACTATCGAATTTAAGAATAAATCGAAAACATTAATACTCATTAGTTATCCGTATTATTGCTTGGGGGAAATTTATTTGGAAGAAGGACAATTAGACTCTGCGGAATACTATTATAACAAAGGAATAGAGCTTAGTAAATTAGATGAGAATGATGAAGAATTAAGTCGAGATTATGGAGGTATGAGTACGCTGATGTTTGAGAAAAAAGAATATGATAAAACTAAGTTTTATGGAGAATTGAGTAGAGCAACGAATTCTACAATAGATACTGAATTGAATGCAATACTTGCTAAAACATATGCTCATGAAAAAGACTATAAAAAGGCCTATGATTTATTACTTTCTAACTGGGAGGATTGGGAAGAAAAAGAAAACAATAAAATTCAATATCAATTAACATCAAAGTTGCTAGGAGAAAAATTTAATCAAGAAAAATCTAGTGAGCGCCAAGTATTTGAATCTAGATTAAAAAAACAAAGACAATACATTTTTGGCGGTATTATTTCATTTGCTATCTTGACCTTATTATTAATCATAAGTATCCAAATACGTAATAATAATAAACTAAAAACACTTAATCAATCTCTGTCTAAACGCAATTTATCTTTGAGGGAATTTGCCTATATTTCTTCACATGACTTAAAAGAACCCATTCGTAATATTAAAAGTTTTGCAGGATTATTAACCCATCGAATGGCAAAGGAATACAATAAACAAGATGAACTAGAGTATTTAGGGTTTATCAGTGAAGGTGCTTTGACTTTACAAAGAATTGTCAGTTCTTTAAAATTGTATACAGAAATCTCTTTGAAAGAGAATATATATGAGGAAGTTTATTTAGAAGAGGCTTTTCAACAAATTACAAGAAACTTAAGATCACTGATACAAACTAAAAATGCTACCTTAGCTTTTGTCAATACCCAAAATATTCTGGCAATCAACTTTTCAAATAATATGTTATTGCTGCTATTACAAAATATTATTGAAAATGGGATGAAACACAATCAATCTTTAGCTCCCAAAATAAAGGTCGAAATCTCGAAGAGTGGCAAGCAGCATTTATTTAAAATATTAGATAATGGGATTGGAATTCAAGAAGCTTATTTTGAAAAAATATTTGAACCTTTTAAAAGTTTGGAAAATAAAACCTCTACTCGATCTTCTGGTTTAGGTTTGGCAATTTGCAAAAATATTATTGACAACTATGGAGGAAAAATTTGGGTAACATCTGATGGTAAATCGGGCAGTCAGTTTTTCTTTTTGGTATAAGTCCTTACATAATAGAATAAAATGCGTTTAAGACTAACACTACTTTATCTGTTTCTTTTGATGGCCTTGACTAAGGTATATACTCAGGTTGATAGTTTGGTCTTGGACGCGGACCAATTGGGTTTTAAAGATGTAGAAACCTATGAAAATCTATTTGATGATCAGAAGGTAGTGTCTGCAAGTAAGACTTTGAAAGAAGTTTCGGACCTTCCTTTTACCATACTTATTATCTCTAAAGAAGAAATCTTATCAAATGGTTATACGACATTAGTTGATGTTCTGAAAATGGCTCCGGGCATAAGGGTTTCACAACCTGGGTCTGCACTCGAAGGGGAAACATTTCTTATGCGAGGCTTAAAAGGGAATACTTATACAAAGGTTTTAATTAATGGTTCTCCTATCAAACCGTTTGGTATCATTGGTTTGCCAATAGGTGCTCAATTACCAATCCGTCAAGCGGAAAGAATAGAAGTAATATATGGGCCAGCTGCTGCACTTTACGGAGCTGATGCCAATGCAGGTGTCATTAATATCATTATCGAAGAAACTAAAAGGCCTTTGTTTACACAAGCAAATTTGTCTATCGGTTCAAATGGCTATACAAATATTGACGTAACCTTTGGTGGAAAAATTGGTAGAGACAAAAAGGTTGCGAATTTTACATTTTATGGAAGTGCGACGAGTTATAATACGCGAAGTACGATTTATGATAAACAAAGCTTATTTGATCCTGCTAACTACAGCAATAGCGGACTTTATTTAGATGCTCCAAATTTCAGATCGGATTCGTCAGGAATATTTGTAAATGATTTACCTCATGAAAGCCGGATGATTGGTTTTGGTTTTAGTTATAAATTATTAAAGTTTAAGGCTGAGGTGATGAGTAGGGAAGATCATAGTTCGATTGGATTAAACCCTGCGGCTGTTTCTTATTTCAATCCTTCTAACCATTTGGGAGAGCGGATTATTAATGCTGAAGCCTCAATAGGGAAAACCTATAAAAAATTTGGATTTGAATCCAAGATTGGTTTCCAGGATTATCGCATGGACCCTCGATCTTCATTTAATTATATTGACAATACCTTATTAGAAATTAGTGATTTTGTTAATAGGAATACGGCCTTCAATCCAGTCGATTCTACTTTTGATCAAATCCTTTATGATTCTCTGACACAAAGGGTGTTTAATCAATATTTTTCGGGAGTGAGATTCAGTTTTGCTCGGTCAACAGACATTCATCTCGATCAAACGTTTAATTTTTTCCCATCTAAGAATTTTGAATTTACAATTGGTGGGCAACTTAATTTAATTGCTAGTATTCCCCAGGTAAATTATTCTTCTATCCCTTTAGCATATGATATATTTGGAGATGATGTCCAATTTAATCCTAATCGGGTTCCTTTTCAGCCTGAGCGCTTTTTTATTTCGGAAGCCAATGTTTTTGCTCAAGCTTATTTGACTTTAAATAAATTTAATTTTATTGGAGGCTCACAATTTTATAATCATTCTACCTTTGGAAGATCAGTAAATCCAAGACTAGCAGTTATTTTTAAACCAACTAAAGATCTTGGGATCAGGGCTTTTTATGGAAAAGCATTTCGTACGCCAATTCCTTTTTATAATTCCAATTCTTATTTCATTAGTCCAAATAACCCAGTTCCGATTACTCAGACGGAACAAACCTTAAAGCCAGAAGAAACGACATCTTATGAATTAGGATTTAGGTGGAGCCCGAATAAAAATATTTCCTCGGATGTTGTTATGTTCTATACGCTTACTAAAAACTTTATTTCATCTAATTTAATTCAAGACATTCCTAATACAGTAGAAAGAGACTTCTTTTTTGGCTACTTGAATTTTGGGGATTCCCGATCTACATTATATGGTGTCCAATCAAGTTTTGTTTTCCGAAATATTTTACCGGAAAACAAAGCTTATATCCATTTTAATTTTACCTATTCCAATGGTGAAGAAATTATTCCAACCATGTTTACTGAACAAAATCGGGTAAGAGAAGTCCCTTTGATCATAGCAAAAAATCGCATTTTTTATAAACCATTTGCTAAAATATCTTTTACAACAGATCACATTTATATGTCAGGAGCAGGAAACGGAAACATCTTTGCGGAGTCTGTATTTCCAACGATCTTTGAAGGTTTTTATACAATGGATTTATTGATTCGTTATGAATTGAATCGGAATTTTAAAATATTTGCAAAATTCAATAATGTGTTTAATAATAAGTATCCGGGTTTGAATGCCACCAATACACCGGATGATTTATTATATAATGCTCAAGAATTGAGCATATTTAGATTAGGGATGAATTATAAGATGAATTAAGAGCCTTGATTGGTCATAAGATCCTGCTTTTTCGCCTAAGCGAACAAAATTTAAACAGGCTCTAAGACTTTAAACTTACGAGACAGTGGACTTTAAAAAAATAAAAATTCTACTTGCTTTTTCCTTATGTGTATTAAGCCTCCAGCTGAATGCTCAGGATACTATTGTTCTGGAAACTATTCGAACCTCAAAAGCAGAAAAGATATCCAATCTAATAATTGAAGCAGATACTACAGCTCAAGTCTCTTTACAATTAAGGCTTTTATTAGAAGCATTAAAACTTGCAGAGCAAAGCGCTGATACTAATTTGCTTTTTAATCTAAATCGGAAAATCGGAAAAATATATGCTAGTGAACAACTAAACGAAAGGGCTTTGGTATATTATAAAGCTGCGGCAATTCAAGTTATTGAAGCTCAACAAGCTTTAAGTTTAGATATTGATATTGCCAAAGTCTATGATCAATATGGGCAAGCAGATAGTGCGAGTTATCATTATAGAAAAGTATTAAAAGACTTTGAGTCTAAAGATGATTATGAAGGCCGATTAGATATACATCAGAAACTTGTGGCGACTTTCCTAAACAATAAGAAGTATGAATTAGCTTTAAAAGAAAATTTTAAAATCAAAGACCTTGTTGAATCTTTTAAAGATAAACGTCACTTGCCTATTGTCTACAATAATATCGGATATAATTTTAATTATTTAAAAAATTACAAAAAAGCAATCGAGTACTTTCATTATGCCGAAAAGGAAGTACAGAATGAACTGGACCCTGCTGTATTATATACAAACATAGGTATTGCTTATAATAATATCGGAAACCTGGAAAAAGCCCTGGAGTACTTACAAAAGGCCAAGAAAGAATTGAAAAGAAAAACACCAGAAACGTCTACTTACCTAGAGCATTTGATGGCCCGAATTCACCTTAATAATAAGGATTTTTACAATGCAAAAGAAATCAATGAAGCCGCAATCAGAAACGCTAAAAAATATAAGCAATTTGACATTTTAGTTGAAGCTTATAATACCGCTGCTTTGATTCATCAAGATTTATTTGATTATGAATTGGCTTTGGACTTTTATAAAAAACACCTTGAGTTAAGAGACTCTTTTCGATTGGAAGATCGCCTAAGACAAGAGCAATTAATCCAACAGCAAATTCTATTAGAACGATCAGAAAAAGAAATCAGATTACTGTTAATCAACCAAGAAGTTCAAGAATTAGCGATCCAGCAGTTAAACCTTGAAAAAGATAAAATCGAATTAGAAGCGGAAAAACAGCAGAGCGAATTGATTGCGATCAAAAAAGGGGAGGAGGCAAGAACCGCAAATCTAAAAAGTGTTGAATTAGAAAAAGAAAAAGCCCAACAAGCTTTAGAGCTTACGGCTAGACGATTGGAGGCAGAACGAAAAAATCAAACGATCTATGTACTTGAACAAGAAAGAATCTTATCCCAGACTGAGCTAGATAAAAAAGAGGCTGAACTTGGGCGCCAAAAGGCAGAAAAACTACAGAAAGAGAAAGAAAATGAACTGCTTCAGGCTAATGCAGAAATCTATGAGCAAACAGAGAAACTCAATGAATTAAAGATTGAATCTCAAGGGAACCGTTTAAACTTCTCGCGATGGATTGGTGCCTTATTATTGCTAATTACTGCAATCATATTAGGTGGTTTAAGAAATACTAAAAAGAAGAACAAACAACTTGAAGTTAAAAATATTGAAATCTCTAAGAGTCGGGATATTATTGAAGAAGAGAGAGAAAAATCAGAAAGCCTATTATTAAATATATTGCCTAAGGAGACTGCTTTGGAATTAAAACAATCAGGGGTTGCAACGCCTAAACATTATAAAAAAGTAACCATCCTGTTTTCTGATTTTTCGGGTTTTACCAGAATTTCCCGCAATATGACTCCAGAGGATTTAATCAATGAATTAAACGATTGCTTTAGAGCTTTTGATGAAATAATGAATGAATTTGGTCTGGAAAAAATCAAAACAATTGGTGATGGTTATATGGCAGCAGGAGGGATACCAATTGCTAATGATACGAATCCAATAGATGTGACCAAAGCGGCTCTGAAAATCAATGAATATATGATTCAACGATCAAATGCGAAACGAGCAGCAGGTATTACTTATTGGGATACTAGGATTGGACTTCATACCGGAAAAGTAATCGCAGGTGTTGTAGGGACGCGTAAATTTGCTTATGACATTTGGGGCGATTCGGTTAATACAGCAAGTAGAATGGAAAGTGGGGGAGAGATTGGAAGGGTCAATATATCTCAGGATACCTATGATTTGGTTAAAGATAATTTTGATTGTACTTATAGAGGTGAGATTGAAATAAAAAACCGAGGGAAGATGGGGATGTATTTTGTAGATGGTCTAAGGGACTAAATCTACTTTTGAGACTTAAATATTGAATAAATGAAGAAACTAGATCATTCAATACTAAAGACTATCTTAATACTACTCCTGGCATTTTTAATATTCGAAATTATTAAAGATGCATTCCGAACCGGCGATTTCATTGGATATGTTAATGCGGGTAATTTAGTTCTTAATGGTGAAAATATTTACTCAGATTATCTAAATACCTGGCCACCATTTTTTGCGGTTCTTAGTGTAGGCTTAGCCTTTGGAGATCAATTTAATAGCTTTTTGATTCGATTTATATGGTTATTCGGAACACTCATTGCGATGTATTATACAATGACCTTTACCGTAAAAATGGTTTTAAAAGATACATTAAATTATAAAGGAAAAGGTATCTTATTCCACGATCCGATTATTCTAATACCGCTTTTGATCATCTTTCCATTCATCTTACACAATTTGGGTAATATCCAAATCAATATTTACATGCTATTGTGTGTTACCTTGTGTCTCTTCTTTTTTATACGAAAGCAATATTTTTGGCTAGGCTGTATTTTAGCTTTAACTATTTCCATCAAAATATATACTATTTTCTTCCTCTTTTATTTTATTTACAAAAGAGAGTTTATCCCTGTTGCCTGGACTTTCGGATTTCTTATACTCTTCAATTCTATTCCCTTATTCGTTTTTGGTTTTGATCAGGCGATAGAGTATTACCAATATTGGTTAAATGAAGTTGTGCCTCGTTCATATATAGCTAATCATAAGAATCAATCAATATTTGGAGCTTTTCTTCGCTTCTTTACAAATGAAGATCCTACACATGATTTATATATTAATGTACTCAATGAAAATCCTCATCACCTTAAATTATTTACTTACGGACTCATTGCTACCATAGCCATTATCCCTGCTTTCCTATTTAGAAAGCGATTAAAGCCAAGAGACAGTCTCCATGCTTTTTTAGAATACGCTTTCATATTCAACCTTATTCCATTATTATCGCCACTCTCCTGGAAGGCATATTTTATCTTTTTATGGTTGCCTTATTTTCTTACTTACAACCTATTATTCAAAGCCAATACCTCTATTAATGAGCGTATTATAAAACGATTAAAATTATTGTTTTATAGTTCACTTATCCTGAATATAGGATCAGCCGAAATATTTGTTGGTCAATATGTCTCAGACTTATTGGAAGCATACTCGGTCCTTACTTTTGGAACTTTAATACTACTGATTATTCAGCTTGTGCTTTATGTGAAAATAGATTTTAAACAAGAGACTGATAAATTAATTACTGCTGCTTCATGACTCAAATAAAAACAATTAAATATGAAAAACAATAAAGTGTTATTTGGGATTTGCTTACTACTGATATGCATAAGCTCCTGTCATTCGAATACAAATAAAAAAAATACCTCTGATAGTTTACCTAATGATTCCATCATAAGCGTAGATAAGCTTAGTGCGGTTACAGATACGACTGCTATTAAAAATGAGCCTCCATCTGCTCTTGAACATTATAATATTGCAAAGAAAGAGTACTTAAAAAACACAAAGGACCCTAATGCATTAATTTGGTATGGTCGAAGAACTGCATACCTTGGTAATTTTCAAGAAGCTATAAAAATTTATACAAGTGGAATAAAACTTCATCCTGAAGATGCCCGTATGTATCGACATCGAGGACATAGGTATATTTCATTAAGACAATACGACAAAGCCATACAAGATTTTGAAAAAGCGGTTGATTTGATAAATGGTCAAGATGATGAAATAGAACCGGATGGCTTACCCAATGATAGAAATATTCCAATTAGTACTTTGCATGGTAATATTTGGTATCACTTGGGTTTAGCATACTATCTTAAAAACGATATGGGAAATGCATTAAAGGCTTTTAGTAATCGAACGGTAACAGAGAAATATGATGATAATATTGTTTCTGGAGGACATTGGTTATATATGATCTTGAGTAGATTGGGGAAAACTAAAGCAGCGAATGCGGTTATTGAGAGGGCTACTGTCAATATGGATATTATAGAAAATGAGAGCTATCATAAAATGTGTCTATTTTATAAACAATTGATAACAGAGAAAGACTTATTACCCAGTACTATGAACTCAGCTGCCAATAATGTTTATTATTATGGATTAGGCAATTGGTATTTATATCATAAACAAGATACAAGCAAAGCCAAAGAATATTATCAACAATTACTTGAAAATGGTAATAAATACTCCTTTGCTTATTTAGCTGCTGAATCTGATTGGGAACGCATTTTTAAGCATTCAACAG
>CBDICS010000007.1:0-17641 GCA_965277415.1 Saprospiraceae bacterium | reverse complement strand
TTTCTTTGCAAGAGATCTTAAACCTACAGATGAAGTTCGTTTTCGAAAAAAGAATGATTTCGTATAGAACATATCTAAACTTCATCATTGAATAACAACGAGTCAATTTTGTTCTGAACAAGAATAACTTTTAGAAGTATAGAAATAATATTCGAAAGTACAAATACTATTTACTGGATTGATTTTCCTCTGAGGTAATTCAACCCAAGCAATGTAAATAAAGCATAAAAGGCAACACCAATTGCTGTCTCAATAGTGTTTTCAATAAAAAAAGAACAGAATACAATTACATGTAAGATTGTAAAGAGTGGGTCATGATAATTTCTTCGATAAAAAAGTGGGTAAAAAAAAACTAAACAAGAAAACAGCTAATCCAATAATGCCTGTTCCTGCATACACAGAAAGGAATTGATTATGTGGCATTTTAGGTTTTAAGATTTCTGGATGTTCTTTTTTATATACTTCTTTTACTACTTGTTTTAAATCTCCGGCTCCTACTCCTAATAAAGGATATTGATTTCCAATTTTCAAGCCTACTTCCATTGAAATAAACCGCTCCGCATCCGAGTAATTTTTATTATTCCCCTTTATATATTGTTCAAAATCATATTGCATATAGGCTATTTTTGATTTCAAACTAGGAATAGTCTTCATGGCAATAAACGGAATCAAGCCTAATCCTATAATTATTCCGATACTCAGTAGATATCGTTTTGATAAAAACATAAATCGTAGACTCAAAAACAAGATAGAAATATACAGTACCAATAAGCCACTCCGTACTGATAGTATATGGATAAACAAGAATAAAAACAATGTCATTCCTGCGATTAGAGAACGTTCCCATTTATATTTGAGAAAAAACCCTTTCCACCAAAGTGCTGCTCCACTCAAAATACTAAATGCCAGCAACAAACTATATCGAATATGATTCATCGGAGTAGGTATCGTTTGACCTCTCCTCATACTCTCATGAATATTTTCATAATCTAATAAATAGTTTAGACCTACAGATATCGCGCTTAAAGTCATTATAATAATCAAAAAATAGAAAAGACTATTGTACTGCTTTTCATTAAAAGAAGGAATACTCACGAAAGCAAAAGGAAGTATTAAAAAAGGAAGTTTTATTCGAAGTCGCTCTAAAAGATAAGTCGAGTCAGTGGAATAAATAGCAGAGCAAAAGACAAGTAAGAAGAAAGCAGTAAGAGCAAGCAAGTCTTTTCGTTTCCAAAGTTTTTGGAAATTATCTCTTATCCTTGGATTCGGTTGAATAGCAAAAGTGCCATTAAGCCTAATATCTATTAAACTGATCAGCAATAATAAGATCATTCCAATAGTCAATAAAAACTTAGAGTAGACCAAAGCCATCACCATCCCACAACATACTACAAGCGAAAGCTGTTGCCGAGTAAGGTTTAGAAGGCGATTCATAGTTTCTTCTTCAAAGGGGTTTAGGCAGAGATTTAATGTAAAGAGATGGAATATTAAGAATTAGAGTTTTCAAATATCATCTCCCCGTAACTTACGGAAACGCTTTCGAGCATCTACCGCAAAGGTACTACCAGAATATTCTATAAAAATCTTTTCATATAATTCCTTTGCTATTTCTGGTTTATTTAGATAATTCTCATAAAGAAGTCCTAATTCAAATAGAGCATTATCTGCCCGAATACCTTCCGGATAAGTATCTATAATTATTTGTAGATTTTGCGCAGCTTCTTCATACGATCGCTTTTTTAGAAATATTCTAGCATTCATATAAAAAATATCATCCTCCAAAGCATGCCCTGGAAAAGTAAGTTTGAGTGAATCTAGCTTTTCAAAAGCTTCATCAAATCTATTTTGAAAGACTAACAAATCAGCTTCTGCATACATCTTCAATGCTGTAACTGTAGAATCTAGTCCAAGATTATCTAAAATAAATACGGATAAATCCAAAGCATCATTTGCAATCAATTTAGAAGTCGAAGCCTTGAGTACATCAAATTGAGTCTGAGCCCATTCGAAGTCACCTGCATAATAAGAAAGTTTTGCGTTTCGATACCTCGCTTCATGACCTAAGATATCCTCATTAAAAGTTTTATCTACTTGAGAATATAATAAAGTCGCCTCCCAAATCTCACTATCCATCAAATAAAAATCAGCTAAGCTCAACTTCCCTTTGGCCAAGACATAAGGGTCAAGTCCAGGATAATTTATCATTTCATCGAGTAATTCAATTGCTTTTTTGCGATCATTTAGATAAAAAGCTTCAAGGTCTGCCAATTCTGCAATAATCGTCCCTGTTGTTTTATTCCGGCCAAACTCATTAAGAAACGTTTCATATTCTGATTCTAAATCTTTTAAATCCGCTTCTGTGTAATTAAACCCTTCAACAATTTTCTTTCGCTTACAAGTCAAATATGATTTCTTAGAATTAATATAAATCCCAGATGCTAATCCTTTCTCTTCAATTATATATTCATATGCAATAATTGCTGCATCATAATCTTTATCTTTTTCTGCAATCTCACCAATTCTAAATACCCGTATTCCTGTTTCATCTAATCTACG
Source organism: Saprospiraceae bacterium (assembly GCA_965277415.1). Lineage (GTDB taxonomy): Bacteria > Bacteroidota > Bacteroidia > Chitinophagales > Saprospiraceae > JAHDHW01. The sequence continues at coordinate 15,085 of CBDICS010000007.1, read as the reverse complement.
ATCAAGTGCCTTAACTTGACGAATAGCATTCCGATAGTCTTTGCGTTGTATAAAGACCCAAGCTAATAGCTCCGTATATTGAATTTCTTCCGGAGTATCCTCAATCCTAGAATATAATTGAGCTTGCAATTCTTCAAATTCTTCTTCTGAAAGGTATCGCTGAAATATTGTTTGCAAGGAATTTAATCTGGTAGGAGTCGTCACTAAGCTATTCAGATAATTATCTATCATCTTTGTAGCATCCCCTTTTCTCCGGTATAAATCTCCTAAATTATTGGAAAAGATAAATTTGTCTTTTAATAATGTCCCTCCTTTCTCATAGGTAGCAATTGCATAATCATATTTTGTTAGATTTCTAAAGGCATTAGCAAGTCGAGTAATAACAAATTGATCTCCTGTCATCTTCTTAATAGCCTTATCATACTGTTCTTTAGCTTTATCATCCTGAAGCTGTCTTTCGAATAGATTTCCATAAGTCACATATAGTTGAACATCTTTTGGCTTTTTTTTTGATTTGCTTTTTCAGGATTTCTTCTACGCCACTATATTCTTCCAATGCAATTAGGCAATCCACATATCTATTAAAATAGAAATCATTACTGTTACTCTTATCATAGAGTTTTTGATAGAGCGAGGCTGCCTTCTCAAATTCTCCACTTGCATAATATTGTTGAGCAAGCTTTGACTCTTGTGCGCCTACAAATAGTGGAAACACAAGTACAATCAAGATGAGTTTGAAATGATTATTCCAAACATTATTTTTAAATATTCCAGTGATTTCTATTAAAGTCTTCATGAAATTCAGATTGAGGATTAACGCTCTTTGCTAAATCTTTAAAGCTTATTGATAAACAATATCAAAACTTCTTTTCGTCACTTTTGATCTTATTTACAGTTTATCTACGAGATTTGTCAAAGAATCAAAATTAATACGTAGAATTAAAGTGTTTCCTGCTAAGAACCTAAATAAAACGCAATAATCCTCTAAAAGTTGCTTATTATAGCCATACAAAACAAACGGTTGCTCCCTCAAATAAAGGAAGCAACCGTAAGTATATTATATAGAGAATCGATTTTACTCGAGTCTAAATTTAACAGGTAGATTGAATTGAACTTTTACAGGTCTGCCTCTTTGTTTTCCTGGAGACCATTTTTTGCCCATATTGTTCATCATCTTAACAACTCTTAGAGCTTCTTGTCCACATTGAGCACCAATATCTCGTAGAACCTTAGCATCACTAATGCTACCATCTTTTTCTACAACGAAAGTTACAACAACTGTACCTTCCACTCCATTTTCTCTAGCGATTGGAGGATATTTAATATTTTTATAAATAAACTGCAACATCGCTTTATCTGCACAAGCCTTACGCTCAGCCTCTGGTTTATTTTCACAACCAGGAAACCTTGGCATTTCCTCTACCACTTGAAAAATTTCATCCACTTCTGGAGGCGGTGGAGGTGGTGGTGGTGGTGGCGGAGGTGGTGGTGCATCAGCCACAGGAGGTGGTGCATCAATCTCCGTTTCTACATCAATTTCTTGATCTTCAAAAATAGGTTCATCCTCTTCTTCAATTTCTTCTTCTGGTACCTCTTCAATCACCGGTGGTGGTGGAGGAGGCGGTGGTGGTGGAGGCTCTGCTGTTGGTGGAGGAGCTTGTAGAATGTCTTCTTCCATTTCCAAGGCATCATCCGGAATATCTACTAAATCCTCATAGCTTGTCCAGCTAAAGGCAAGTATAGTAATTCCCAAAGAACAAACACAACCAAATAAAAGCATAGGGAAAGAATACCCAAAAGCATTTACTTTTTCATATTTATTTCTATTGGCAATAGTCCGAACTTTCCCTGAATTTTGAATATTATCAGCTTTACTAAATCTAAGTCTAAAAAAGACAATAGTAGCGATAATCACAAGAAAAACTCCTAAAACCGCAAATCCAACATTGGCACCCGGTAAAGCAATATCTAAAAAAATCATGCTGCCGTAGTTTTATTTAATAATTGTTTAAAAATCAAGTGTGCTATTACAATTCCCATAATATTAGCCAAAATATCTAATACTTCAAAATACCGATGAGGGAAAAAGTAATATTGTATAATTTCCATTGAAAAACCATAACATGCAACTCCAACCGAACTTAAAATCATTTGCTTAAAGTTGAGTTGACCGGTAGACTTATAGATTCCAATAAATAATAAACTTACCTGCATGCCATAGGCAATTGCATGAGCGGCTTTATCTAAAGAAAATAAATCTTTAAGGCTCTCTGGAAAATTATTTCCCGACGTTACGGAAAGCCAGAAAATTAAAATACCACAAATTATTGATGGAATATAGTATCTCAATTCTCTTTCTATTATAGAAGATGCGTAATAAAATTATTTTGGTGTGTACCTACCAAAATAAAATACAAATTATTTACCAATTAAGGCTTGATAGGCTTTCACATCCATCAAATCATCTAAATCCGAAGTATCTGTAACCTCTATTTTTACAATCCATCCCCCAGTATATGGTTCATCATTAACTAAAGCAGGATTATCTCCTTCGTTTTCATCTAAAGCAGGATTGAATTCAATCACTTTCCCTGTACAAGGCATAAACAGTTCCGAAGTTGTTTTAACCGCCTCGACAGTACCAAATACCTCTCCTTTATCTACAACATCTCCTACTGTGTCGATTTCTACATAAACTAATTCCCCAAGTTCATTCTGAGCATAATCTGTAATACCAATTACAGCGACATTATTATCTTCAAGACGCACCCATTCGTGGTCTTCTGTATATTTAAGATCTGAAGGAAATTCCATAACACGTTTTTTAAATTTTCTCAAATTGAAATCGCTCAAAAATAAAATAATTTAGCTTATAAGTTATCAATTCTTTCATAATTTTTATCCCCTAATATTAATAATCAATAACTCTAAACATACATCAATAAAAAATGGCATTCTTTCGAACGAAAGAGTGCCATTTTTTATATCGAAGTTGGTTTAATAATTAGCTTTCTACATTTACTTCTTCTTCTTTTGCTAAGAACTCTTTTACCCAATCACTAGTTACTGATTTAGGTCGCTCAAGAGGAAAACCTAAGGCTCGAGACCAACACAACTGCGACAACACACCTAATGCTCGGGACACCCCAAATAATACAGTATAATAACTGTATTCTGTCAATCCATAATGAACTAATATAGCACCAGAATGAGCATCTACATTAGGCCAAGGGTTTTTCACTTTCCCTAAAGATTGTAAAATTGGAGGAATCACTTCAAAACATTTCCATACTACATTGATTACTTCAGAATCATTGATATATTCTTCAGCGAATCTTTTTTGAGCTCTAAATCTAGGATCTGGTTGTCTCAAGACTGCATGTCCATAGCCAGGGATAACTTGACCAGAAGCTAAAGTACTATTTACATAGTCAGCAATTTGCTCTTTTGAAGGTTCTCGAGTCCCTAATGTGTCTAGCATTCTAAAAATCCATTTAATAACTTCCTGATTTGCCAAACCATGCAAAGGGCCTGCTAGCGCATTCATCCCTCCCGCAAAAGCATAGTACGAATCACTAAGGGTTGATCCAACTAAATGAGTAGCATGTGCAGAAGCATTACCTCCTTCATGATCCGCATGAATAGTAAGATAGAGTCTCATAAAGCTCCTAAAATCTTCTCCTTCAATGCCTAACATATGTGCAAAATTAGCTCCCCAATCTAAAGAAAAGTCTGGGCTAATATGATCCCCATTATGATAGGTTCTTCTATATATATATGCTGCAATACGAGGAAGCCTTGCTATAAGGTTCATCGTATCTTCATAAGTAGCATCTGAGTATTCGCTTTTATTCAAGCCCTCTGCATAACGGCGAGAGAAAACACTACACGTCTGCATAGAAGTAATCGCTACTGTAAACTGAGTCATCGGATGAGCATCTACAGGTAGAGAATCTAATACTTTAAAGGTATGTTCTGGAACATTCGCTCGGTTTTTCCATTGTTCACCTATCCATTTCACTTCTTCTTCAGTCGGTACTTCACCAACCAACATTAACCAAAAAAGTCCTTCTGGTAAAGGTTCTTTCCCTCCTTTTATTTTTGGAAGTAATTCTCTAAGCTCTGGAATAGAATGCCCTCTAAAACGAATCCCATCTATTGCATCAAGTTGAGAAGTTTCCCATATCATACTTTTCACGCCACGCATTCCGCCAAAAACTTGTCTAAGCGTGACTTCATCGACTTTAAGTCCACCGTGCTCTTTTAATAATGTCTTTAATTCTGTTTTTAATTTTGAAGACTTCTCTAAAAATTTTTGTTTAAGAGGATCCATTTAGTTTTATAAGTTAGTTTGAAATATTATAACGAGTAAGAATCTTTTTGCTTAAGTATATATTTGATAACAAAAGTAATAATTTTTTGTTACAACAATTCATTCAAATATACTTATCAAATCATCTATTAAATTAATTTAACGGCAAGGAGACAAAATAGTTCTTGACTAAGAATATAATTCGCCAATAAAAAAGGCGGCTCGAATCATTCTGTTCAAACCGCCTTTTTTATTCAGCTATTAATTAAAATCCTTCTTCAATTAAGGCATCTTCAATTTCCTCTAGCGATTTTTTTGCTTCTTTGAGTTCAGCAATTTTTGCAGCTCTCTTTTTTCTCCATTCAAACCTTCTCTGCTCATAAACTTTCATTTGAGTTTCGTTCAGAATTCGCCGCGTTGAAGCATCCGTACTTTGCTGAATAGCTCTGTGTTTGTGTCTATATTTTTTAACATCCGTATCTTTCATTCCAGAAATTTGTTCGAGGTTTCGAATTTTCCTTTCTTGAATCGTGAGCATTTCTTTAGCCTGTTTATTATCTAAATCATAAACTTTGACTAATTCATCAGTTGCTACTTGTGCCACAGATTTTTCCTGAGCAAAAGCACTTAGACCTATAAATAACACAAAGAAGCTTAAAAATAGTTTTTTCATCAGTTTCTTATTTAATTTCTTATGATTATGAAGGATTTGTTTAAAGAATAAGTAGATTGCTGGTATGCATTCATTATTTCATTAATAAATCAGACAAGTAAAATTACAATTTTAAACTCAAAATATTCCTCCAATTTAATATTGAAGTAAGTATTTTTTTAAAATTAGGCAAAAACCTGACAGTTTCCCATCAAAAAGTATAAGATAACTTAATCTTAACTCAAACTTTAAGAGGATTCTAAAGTCAGACCCAATAAAAAAATTATGATTATAGTCCAAAACAAATTAGTAAGTGATGATATAATTGAGCAACAGTTCATGTGTAACCTTCAGGCATGTAAGGGCGCTTGTTGCTGGGAAGGTGATTTTGGCGCACCACTTGAAGATGAAGAGATTACAATCATTCATAATAATTATCAAAAAATTAAACCTTTTCTAACTGAAGAAGGAAGAAAAGTGATTCTTGAAAAAGGAAAGTATACTTATTTTGATGAACCCGCAGAAAATGGTACAACGTTATTGGATAATGGTGCTTGCGCGTATATGACTTATGATAATAATGGCGTTGCCCAATGTGGCATTGAACAAGCACATAAAGCTGGAGCAATTGAATTTAAGAAACCTATATCTTGTCACCTCTATCCAATAAGGGTAAACAAAGATGAGCAATCTTTTTTTGAAGCGCTTAATTATGATATATGGGATATTTGTTCTGCTGCTTGTCAAAAAGGGAAAGAACAACAAATGGCTGTTTATCAATTTGCAAAAGAGGCGCTCATCAGAAAATATGGTGAAGACTTTTACGAAGAATTAGATGCCGCTGCTAAGCACATCAATAAGGCTAAGGGGTAAAAAATAAATATATAAAGCCCTCATTTGCTTATTTTTTTGATTTTAAGCGCTAAACCTGTTACCTTTGCATGGATTTTTCAAAAAGTCGATTCACTCTATCTTGATTTCCTTAATTTTATAATCGTTTTCAAGTATATATCACTAAGAGAATCAACATTATATGCTTTTGAAAAAACTATAATTTAATTAATACGTATACATCTTAAAAATACAATACAAGAATGGCTCTTATTGGACAGATTAGAAAAAACAGTTGGTTATTGATCATATTCATTGGATTGGGTCTTGCTTTGTTTATCATAACAAGTATGTTTGTAGGTAACCAAATCCCTTTCCTCGGATCTCAAACTTCAAGTGGAAGCATCGATGGTCAAGAAATTGATTGGACAGAAATTCAAAATGCAGAAGAAGCGCTTAAAGGTGGCGGTGATGTTTATGCACAAAGAAATGCAATTTGGAACTTTTTTATCGAAGATGCATTAGTTCAGAGACAATCTGATGCATTAGGGTTTTCAGTTGGAGAAGATGAATTAGAAGGCTTGATTTATGGCCCTAATTACAGTTCTATTATTAGAGCTCGTTATACTGACCAAGCAACAAGACAGGTTGATGTAAATCAATTAAATCAAATTCGTACAGCCCTGAATGAAGGTAACATTCGTCCTGAATTCATGAAGTTTTGGAATCATCAAAAAAGAGAAATCATCAAGGAGAAACTTCAATCTAGAGTAAATGCTCTTGTAAGTAAATCTGTTTTCACTCCGACTTGGATGGTTGAGCAAGCTAATGTTGATAAAAATCAAACTGTAGGATTTGAATATGTTAAAATTCCTTTTGATGAAATTGATAATAGCGATGTAACAATAACAGATGATGACTTAAAAAATTATTTGGCTGAAAATAAGAAGCGGTACTACCAGGATCAGCAAACTCGCAAATTAGATTATGTTGTTTTCAATGTTGAACCAACTAAAGATGACACTTTAGCTATGACATTGGACTTGGAAAGATTGGCTGGAGAATTTGCTAAAGCAGAGAATGATACTGTTTTCACAGATATTAATTCAGGCATAATGGATCCAAGGTATTTATCGAGATCAGTTCCTAATGAGATGAGTCCAAGAACAGCGCTTACAGAAGCATTAGCTGATACCTTATATAATGCTCCAATAGGCACAGTAGTTGGACCAATCATAGAAGGAAATCAAATGAAAATTGCGAAATTGATTGACCGCAAGGTGATGCCTGATTCAGCTACTTCTCGTCACATCCTTATTAATGCTACAACTCCTCAAGAGTTTGCAGCAGCTCAAAATCGAATTGACAGCTTCAAAACAGTAATTGAATCTGGAGCAGCTTCTTTTGATTCTTTAGCTATTAAATTTAGTCAAGATGGCGGTAGTGCTAGTAAAGGTGGGCTCTATGAAAACATTGCAGTAAATGCTTTTGTCCCTGGCTATAATGATGTTATATTTTTCAAAGGTGAAATTGGAAAACTGTACTCAGTAAAAAGTACTTATGGTATTCATCTGATTGAGCCACTTAGCAGAAAGTATGCTGATGACTCTGAAAGAACTCCAAGAATTAAAATAGCTGTTATTTCTAAGACTATTGTCCCAAGTGATAATACACAACAAGCTATGAAAGTAGTGGCTCAGGACTTTATGGCCGATAATCGGAAGTTAGAATTCTTCAAAAAAGCAGCAGCTGAAAAAGGCTTAAATATAGAAACATCTGTACCTCTTAAATCTACTGATTACAATTTAAGTACACTAGGTTCAGGTGCAACTTCTAGAGATATTATCAGATGGGCATTTGAAAGTAAAACTTCAATTGGTGATGTTGCCCCTGAAATCTTTGAATACCAAGATCCTGTAGAATATTATGATGCTAAATATGTAGTTGTTTCATTAAAATCTACTCAGGATGCAGGTAATCCTTCTTGGCAGTCTGTTCGAGAAGAAATAGAGCCTCTTGTATACAATCAAAAAAAGGCAGAAGCGATAAAGAATAGAATAAGTAGTCAAAACTTATCTTCTATTGCCTCTACTTTTTCAACAAAAATAGATACAGTAGCGTCAGCTACATTTGATTCAAGAAATGTGACTAATCTTGGTTCTGAACCAGAAGTAGTTGCTTCTGCTTTTAATTTGGAGCCTAATGCCGTTTCTGAACCAATAATTGGTAATGCAGGTGTATTTATCGTAAAACTTAATACTAAATCAAGTGTAGGTAGCGCTACTAATATTCCTAGCTTACGACGGGAAACATCTCGAACTACGCAATCTAAGATTGCTGGATCTTTAATACAATCTATGAAAAAGGGAGCTGATATTATTGATTTACGATCTAAATTTTATTGATAGTTATTACTCTTTCCAAAATAATCTAGCTAAAATAGTCTCTTGCTAATCTCACAAACTTACTCCTCTTCAATTCTAAATTAGAATTGAAGAGGAGCTATTATTATATGACTATTCTAATATGAGGTATTCCAAATTTCGAAATAAATAGAAGGTAAATTAACGGTACTCCTTCTTAAAACTTTCGGAAAATGTAATTTGTTTATGGCCATTAGACGTTTCTACTACGATAATGAGCTACAATTACATCTGAATTGGAGATGATGATATGGTGCAAAATCCTAGATAATGTTTATAAAATAGAGCATGGCTCATTTTTAATAGTACTTTATCCTTGAACATTCAGTTTTTTGGTATTTATATTGCAGTAGCCTAATTACTAACAATAAAAAATGTAACACTTTTTTGTTAATTAGGATTTCTCAATTGAAAGACAAACTTAAAAAAGAAACTTCTTCGTAAAAGAAAAGTAAAATATAGTAGAAGTACTTTTTAATATTTTTAAGAACTTATTATCTTCTAGTAACTAATAAAACCTAACCAAAATGAATATTGCAGTAGTAGGTACTGGTTATGTCGGTCTTGTAACAGGAACTTGTTTCGCAGAAACAGGAAATAATGTCATTTGTGTTGACATTGATGAAAACAAAGTCAATAGAATGCGTAATGGCGAGATTCCAATTTATGAACCGGGCCTTGACGTCTTATTTGAAAGAAACACAAAACAAGGACGTTTAGCATTTACAACAAATTTGGCAGAAGCCGTTGAAAATGCAGAGATTATTTTCCTTGCGCTCCCTACCCCTCCAGGTGAAGATGGATCAGCAGATCTTTCATACATCCTAGGTGTTGCTGACGATTTGTCAAAAATTATTACTGATTACAAAGTAATTGTCGATAAAAGTACTGTTCCTGTAGGGACATCCGAAAAAGTACATGAAAAACTTATTGCTAATTTAGATGCAACAATGTTTGATGTTGTATCAAATCCTGAATTTTTAAGAGAAGGAGTTGCTGTAGACGATTTTCTAAAACCTGATCGAGTAGTCATCGGTACAAGCTCTAACAAAGCGGAAAAAGTAATGAAACAGCTTTACGAACCATTTGTACGGCAAGGAAATCCAATCATTTTTATGGATGAACGTTCTGCAGAAATGACAAAATATGCCGCTAACTCATACCTTGCTACTAGAATATCTTTCATGAATGAGATTGCTAATCTTTGTGAAAAAGCAGGAGCTGATGTAGATATGGTAAGAAAAGGAATGGGTAGTGATAATCGAATTGGAAAAAGATTCTTATTTCCAGGAGTTGGATATGGAGGTAGTTGTTTTCCTAAAGATGTTCAGGCACTATATAAAACAGCTAATCAACACAATTATGATTTCAAAATATTAAATTCTGTAATGAATGTAAATACCATCCAGAAGACAGTTCTTGCTAAGAAGATCAAAAGTTACTTCGATGGTGATGTAGCAGGCAAAACAATCGCCTTATGGGGACTTGCATTCAAACCAAATACCGATGATATTCGGGAAGCACCAGCGCTTTATATTATGGATGAATTATTAAAAGCTGGCGCTAATATTCAAGCTTTTGATCCAGAAGCAATGGAGCATATTAAAGCACTCTATGGTGATCGTATTACACTTGCAGACAATCAATATGCAGCTTTAGAGAATGCAGATGTATTAGCTATTGTTACGGAATGGAGTGTATTCAGAACGCCAGATTTCAATAAGATTATAAATAGTCTTAAATCACGAGCCATTTTTGATGGCCGAAATCTTTATGATCTTGATAAAATGAAAGAATTGGGCATTCATTATGAAAGCATTGGAAGAACTCCAGTAGGAGTGAGAGTAAAAATTAATGGATCGCTATAGTCGTTTTACTTAAAACGAAAAAACATAAAAAAGCGTTGTGGGATTCACAACGCTTTTTTTATTTTGGGTCATTCAAATTGATGTTATTTAATAATGAATTGATGACTTTCTTACTTTTTCAACATTTCGCATTATATAAATGTCAATCTAAAGTCAAAGTGTTAATTTAGCATCTTTAACGTTATACGCTTAAAGGATTTTATTCGTTAAACTTAAAGCCTATTTAGTAACCGTTTAATCGAAATTTAAACATACTATAAATAGGTCTAAAATATTTATCTATGCGCTATCTAGCCCTACTTATCATATTCTTAATGTATTCTTGTGCGCAAAAAATCGAAACTGTAGAAACTAAAAATGAATTTGGTTATGCCATAAAATATAAGAGGAATATATCTGATTTTTCAAAACAAGGCAAATATACCGCCTTTTACCCCAATGGTCAGCGATATGAAGAAGCCAATTATGTAAATGACACTTTACACGGCGAGCGGAAGATATATTATGAGGATGGTAGTTTAGAAATTTTAGAAACTTATAAAATGGGAAATTTTGAATCTCCTTATAAGCGTTTTTTTAAAGATGGAACACTCCAGCAAGAAGGCAATTATAAAAATAATATTGCTTCTGGAGAATGGAAAAAATATTACTCCAATGGGCAACTTGAAGAATCTGTCATTTTAGTAAATAACGAAGAAAATGGTCCTTTTCAAGAATTTTATGAAAATGGAAATTTAAAAGCTAAAGGAGTCTACAAAGGATTCGATGAAGATTCAAGTAGACCAAGAGAACATGGTTTATTGGAATTATATAATGAGGAAGGAACCTTAATCAAAAAAATGAATTGTTCTCTCGGTATCTGCCGAACAATTTGGACGATTGAAGCAGGAGATGTAAAACAAGACAAAAACAATTAAAGAACCAACGATGCAAAAAATTCTACTATTTTTTATTCTATCCTTTTCTGCTAATGTTTTACTTGCTCAACCAATAGGAGGAAAAAACGTTTATGAATTCCTAAACCTCTCTCCTTCTGCCAGAACCACAGCGCTAGGAGGAAGTTTAATTTCTGTTTCTGATGATGATGTTGTACTTGCAGCTCTAAATCCAGCAACACTTAATCCGGATGCACATAACCAAATGGCATTTAATCATAATCTTTACGTTGCAGGAATAAGTACAGGCTATGCATCCTATGGTTTCCATTCTGAAAAAACAAACACCACCTTTCATGGTGGTCTGCAATATTTAAGCTACGGAACTTTTGCTGCTGCTGATGAATTCGGACAAATTACCGGAACTTTTAAGGCATCTGAATACGCATTTTCAGTTGGTGCTGCTCATCAACTCTATGACAGACTAAGGCTTGGTGCTAATCTCAAATTTATTACTTCACAACTCGAATCATATAATTCTATTGGTACTGCTGCTGACTTAGGCGCTTTTTATAGTGATTCTTCTGGCTTATTTTCAATTGGATTGGTTCTAAAAAATATAGGAACACAAATTACAACTTATAATGATGTACGTGAACCACTCCCTTTTGATATTCAGATAGGTATTTCCCGACGACTAGATCATCTTCCATTTAGAGTATCAATGACCTATCATAATCTTCATCAATGGAATATTCTTTATGATGATCCTAATGCGGAACAGTCTTCAATTTTTCTTGGGGAGTTTCAACCACAAACAGAAAATCGGTTTGGTGTATTTGTAGATAATCTTTTTAGGCATATGATTTTTAGTGGCGAATTTTTATTAGGCAAAAAAGAAAACTTAAGGCTACGAGTTGCTTATAATCATTTCCAACGACAGGAATTAACGGTAGAAAACTTTCGTAGTCTTTCAGGATTTTCATTAGGATTAGGTTTAAAGATTAATCGTTTTAGAATAGAGTATGGTCGTGCGTTTAATCATCTTGCTGGTGGCCTAAATCATTTTAGTATTTCTACAAATATCAAAGAATTCCGTAGATAGCTTATTTCAGAACATACTGGGATTTAGTACTCGGCCTATAACTTTAGGCTTTTCGACTCGATACCCAACAATATCCTCTTATAAGCGGAAGGTAAGGGGATCGAACCCTTACATCGAATCAACGACTTCAAGCTTTTCAAGAGCCATAAGCACGCCAGCCTTGCGACCTTCCTTTAGAGACACTAATCAGAATCGAACTGATGTTAAACTAGTTTTGCAGACTAGTTCCAAAACCAACATTAGGTATAGTGCCTTATCATCGAACTATCAATTTGCGGAAAGCAGAGGTCACGATCCCCATACCTTGAGGTACACATTCCTTAGCAGAGAAGTCCAAACCCATGTTTGATTTACTTTCCATTTAGTGAGTGTAGGAGGATTTGAACCTCCAAGGTCGTCATGCCACCAAGTTTTACAGACTGGAACGCTACCAGTTACGTGCTATACACTCAATTTTGTATTCCCTGTCAGATTCGAACTGACACTTGACGGAGCTTAAATCCGATGCCTCTACCAGTTGGGCTAAGGGAATATTTGTACGGATGGAGGGCCTCGAACCCCCAACATCAAGATTCTAAATCTTGCGCCTCTACCGATTGGGCTACACCCGTAAGCAAAAAAGCTCCTTGCTTAATCAAAAACAAGGAGCTTAAATATATTTTTCAAAATATCTATACCATTCCCCTTATTTGTTGATTACTCAACGAACTTAGACAATAGAGATATGATAAATTTTTATTCATAATAAGTTAACTGCTAAAGGAAGGAAGGAGTTCCCTCGCAGGGGAATAATATTAAAATCATTAAAAAAACCCAAGCTAAAATATTAATTAGCTTGGGTTTTGAATATCAAAGTTGTTCAATATTTATATAGTCAAAATAATTATTTCGCTACAATGAATTTCTTAATAATCTGCTGTTTGTCAGTGGTAACATGTAAAAAGTAAACACCTGCATCAAAATCACTTACATTGATTACTTCCTGCTGTTCACCTATTATAGTATTCAATTGAATAAACTTCATTTGTCTACCTGCCATATCGAATAGTTGAATAGTAGTCGCTTTTTCTTCAAGAGAAGTAAAACTAACTTTTATTTGATCCTTAGCTGGATTTGGAAAAAGGTTGATAATACTAATTGCATCCACTTCTTCCATATCCAAAACAGCAATATTATTTTCAATTTGTCGAGCACCGCCATTATTACAACCAGCAATATTGACATCATCAATATATACTTTGTCGTTATTACCACTTGCATCACACCGAAATCTCAAACGAGTATTCGCTGTGAATGGTCCAGAGATAACAATGTTTTCAAAATAACGTGGTCCATTTGAAAAATCAGTGCCTCGAACCCAGCTAGCTATAGTGGTATAACTAGAACCACCATTTGTAGAGATCTGTAACCAGAAATCTTCATTATTTTCCATACTTACTGTTGTAAAAGTAAAATCAACTGTAAGCTCATCATAGGCTGTTAAATTAAGGTTGTCTGTAGTAGTTACAGAGCTAGAGGTATTATCACGAAGTCGAACGCAGCGAGGAGCGCTATTTGCATAAGCCTGATCATTAGCACTTCTTCGACAATCAGATCCGCCATCATTCCAGATTCCCCAATTAGAATCAAAATTATTAAAATTGATTGTTTCATAAGTACAACCACTGCTACAAGGTTGGCAAAGTGTACCTCCGCAATCTACTCCAGTCTCATCTCCATTTTGAACATTATCACTACAGGTTTCGCAACTACCATCATCTTCAGTTGCATTCGGATCATAATTATGAGCACTCGGGTCAGTACAACCTAACACAGGACCGCCACCGCCTAAACAAAAGTTTGAATTTTCAGAAGAACCAAATTCCCCTCCAGAAGCAAGAATGTTTCCGTTTTCATCAGTTAAAGTATATGAGCCGTTTCCATATGCACAACAAATGCCATCACCATAAGAATCATTAATAGTATAATCATAACAACCATCTGCCAAACAGAAGATTTCCGTAACTGTTGATCCATCAGGAAGGTTTCCGTAAGTGCCGCCTGACGCTATTGTTACTCCATTTGCATCAGTCAATGTCCAACTAGTTTCTTCAGGGTAGTTATCTAGAACTATGATCATCGTTACTTCAACTCCATTACAAGGGCATGCAGGGCAATCCGGGCCTCCACAATCTACTCCTGTTTCTTCTCCATTTTGGGTATTATCATCACAGGTTGGACATGCAGGGCAATCTGGACCTCCGCAGTCTACCCCCGTTTCTTCTCCATTTTGGATGCCATCTGTACAAGTAGGAGGGCCTGCTGAACCACATCCATTAGAAGATAAAAGGCTTTCTCTAAATCCTCCAGTGTCAAATAGTGCTCGCATTCTGGTCTTCTGTCCTTCTGTATACAAATTCATACACGCATCATCGGAATAGTCCATATAGTTTTCAACCATATCGACTGTACTACAAGAAACATGTCCTGTTGCGCAACCATAATTCGCACCATCAGAAGTAGGTGTATCTCCTACGAAATCATCTACTCCACAATTACCATCTCCCCAAATATGTCGAAGATTAAGCCAGTGACCAACTTCATGTGTTGCCGTTCTTCCTAAATTAAATGGTGGAGTAGATCCAATATTACCAACATACTCATAATCACAAACGACCCCATCGGTATTTGCAGGACCACCAGGAAATTGCGCATATCCTAAAAGTCCTCCACTAAGGTCACATACCCAGAAGTTGAGATAATCCCCTGCTGGCCAAGCATCATGACCACCACTGGCATCAAATTTCATATTATCATTAGCACTAAAGGAAGTAACAGAAGTAAATGTACGCGTAATACCTGTAGTTGATCCACCATTTGGATCTGTAGTTGCTAGGCAGAATTCAATTTCTGAATCCGCTGCTTGTGGCCAAGTACCGTTAGCATCCGTATTCAAGCGACGAAAGTCCTCATTAAGAATGTCAAGTTGAGATTGAATTTCGGCGTCAGATAAATTCTCAGAAGAAGTATTCCAAATCAC
>CBDICS010000006.1:0-7161 GCA_965277415.1 Saprospiraceae bacterium | reverse complement strand
TAATAATTACCTCTCTAATGACGGAGATAATGAAGGTATTTCAATAGATGACAACGGCAACATTAGCTTCAGCAATCAACTATCGGTAACGGATACTGCTCACTTCTCCGATGCCTTAATCGTCAATAATAAAGATTTATCGAATACCGCCTTTTTCTCAGAAAATGGATTAGTTGCTTCTGTTAATAATACGGATGATTTTGTATTTGGAGCGGATAGCCTGAATTACAGCGGAAGTGGAGATGAATATAAAATGTTTTTCGACCAAAGCTTAGGGGCATTCAGAGCAGGTCGTGTTGATAGTGATAATTGGGATACCGTTAATCTTGGGCTTTCTTCCTTTAGTACAGGAAATAGTACCCTTGCTTTGGGTACTAATGCTGTTGCATTCGGAGGTAGAACAACAGCTTATGGTACCAATTCATTAGCAGCAGGTGGCTCGTCTATCGCTCATGGACAACTTTCTACGGCTATAGGGAAAGGTGCAGAAGCCCAATCTTATGCAGAATTCGCTATCGGTATGTATAATACAATTTATACACCAATCGGCACAACAAGTATAGAAGTTGCGGATCAATTATTTGTCATTGGAAATGGAACAGACGAGAGCAATCGCTCTGATGCAATGATTGTTTATAAAAATGGGCGAACAGTGTTTAATGGAGATAGTACTGACAATACTAACACCAGAACAGTATTTGTCAATGGCTCTATCGGAGCAACCTCTGCTTTCAACAACGATAGCGACCGCCGTTTAAAGAAAGATATTCAAACCATTCCAAATGCTTTAGACAAAGTATTGAATATGCGTGGCGTGACTTACAAATGGAAAGATGGTAGAGAAAGTGGCGACCGAATGGGCTTTATTGCACAGGAAGTAGAACCGATTTTGCCACAAGTAGTCGATAATCAAAATGATCATTATACGATGCAATACGCACCGATTACAGCTGTATTGATAGAAGGAATGAAAGAACAACAAACGGAAATTGAAGCTTTAACCCTGCTTGTCCGACAGGCAAAAATTGAAAACGAACAATTAAAGTCGGAGGTGAAAAACTTACAAACAGAAGTATCCAAAATACAACAATTAGAAGCTACTATTCAACAGGTCCAAACCGCTTTATCAAAAGTTCAATAGATAATCTTAGGAACGCCAATAAAATAAGTTGCTGGTTTGAACGTAGTTATTTTTTGGACGTTACTTAACGAGTAAAAAAATCATTGCATAGTCGAGCAGGGTGACCGAGAATAACGGATTTGCAAAGTCTTTCTGACTTGGAAAATCTTAGTAACGGAGAAAAAATAATTTCGTTATTTGACGAGCTATTTTTGATTGAATACGAGTTGAAAAAAACGTGGTGTAGCGGGTTACACACAGTTTTTTTCAAGGAAGTAGTCGATTAAAAATAGCCGTTCAAATGCGGAAGTTATTTTTTGGACGTTACTTAGTGAAAAGTAAATAATAAGTATTTCTTATTGTAACTTTGGCAGCTACCTTAATAATGTAAGAATGAAAAAAATATTAATTACAGGAGCTGCTGGTTTTATTGGATCTCATTTGTGTGATAAATTCATATCTCAAGGCTATCGCGTAATTGCAGTGGATAACTTGATAACAGGGCGGTTAGAAAATATAGAACATCTACTTGAGTTAAAAAATTTCGAATTTATAAATCACGATATTATAAATCCTCTAGATATCAAAGGAGACATCAACGAAATTCTTCATTTGGCTTGTCCTGCTAGTCCTAAAGATTATTATAATTATCCAATTGAAACATTACAAGTAAGTTCAATTGGTACCAACAATATCCTAGAATTAGCTAAAGATAAGAATGCTCGTATTTTAATTTCTTCTACCTCTGAAGTATATGGTAATCCTTTGGAACATCCACAAAAAGAAAATTATTGGGGCAATGTCAATCCTATTGGAGAAAGAAGTGTTTATGATGAAGCTAAAAGATTTCAAGAAGCATTGACAATGGCTTATGCTAGAACTCACGATGTCAGTGTGAGAATTGCAAGAATATTCAATACTTATGGTAACAGAATGAAAGAAAATGATGGAAGAGCACTGCCAAATTTTTTTTCTCAAGCAATGACGGGAAAACCCATTACTATATTTGGAGATGGCTTGCAAACAAGGTCTTTTTGTTACATTGATGATTTAGTCGAAGGAATATGCTTATTGCTGAAAAGTGATTATGCCTTGCCAGTTAATTTAGGAAATCCTGAAGAAGTAACTATTTTAGATTTAGCTCAAGAGGTGGTAAAGTTAGTTGATTCTAATAGTAAAATCGTTTACAAACCGTTACCAGAGGATGACCCTAAAGTGCGTTGTCCAGATATTTCAAAAGCAAAAGAAATATTAGGATGGCAGCCTAGAACCGTCCGAAGTTTAGGATTGAAAAAGATGTATGAATCGCTCAAAAATGGATAATACTTATTTCTTTTGTAATACAAATACATGAGGCCCCGGGCACTTTATCATATATTTATTGAAACTACTGGAAGGAAGTAAACGATTAACCGTATTCCAAAAAACACGAGCATGTATAGGAATATCTTCAATGATTATCCAGCCTCCTTTCTTTAAAACCGTAAGCCCAAACAAGAGGGTGTTTAAATTAGCAGAAATAGCATGCAATCCATCGTCTATAATCAAATCATAAGTTGGATTATAGAATTGATGATTCATGCTTACAAAACTTCTAGGGTTTAATTGGTCAACCCAGGCGGTTTTTATACGCTCTTCTGAGAAAAGAATATCCTTATCTATATCCGCACCAAAAATTGTAGCATTAGGAATTACGTCTTTAAATGCTCTTAGACTCGCACCAGGGGTTCCGTGTTCGGACATATTTGAAATAAGCTTTGGATTGTTAGTCCCTAAACCAATTTCTAAAATATTCATTGGTTTATTCCAACCTATTTTAGACAAAATTTCTCCATAGATTAGATGATAGCCATGGTGTCCTTTATCAGAACCATGATGATCAAAAGCCTTTTTTAATAGATTAGAAATATCAGTTTCCAAGTTGAAACCATAAACAGATGCTTCTTCAATGACTTCATTACTGTATTGACCTAGTTCATCAAGAGCATGAGGAAAACGTTCCAAAACCCTTAGAGTGATTTCAGGATAATCCTCTGCCATAGCAGAATTTGCCTTATAGTCTTTTATGTATCGTAGATAGTCGATAATAGGAATTTTTTTTAAAAGATGGAAAAATGGTGATTAGTGAATGGTGATTGGTTGCTGCCGCTGATTCGGTAAATAGCGGTAGCAATCAATCACCATTCACCATTTTTACTCCTCTCTATGAATATAATGGACAAATAAGTTGGTGAAATAATCTCCTTTAAATGGTTTCACCCTTCCGTGACTGAGTACCGCACTTTCATATAAGACCATTTCACCTGCTTCTAAATATACTTCATGTTCTTTCCCTTCATGATCATCAATTTGTAATGCCCAAGGTTCATCTACCTTTTGGTCAATATTTAGAATAGCACTAACAATTCTGGTCTGAAAACCATCAATATGTTTTTTTAGTTGAGCGCCTCGCTTGTAAGACCTAATTCCGTAGCAGTGTGTTTTTAACAGTTGTTTGTTCGCCCAATTGATTAAAATATCTTCTAATCCATTGAAGATGATTGTTTTCATTTCATCGGTTAACCAAATCATTTCTGTTGGATAATAGCTTTCTTGACTTGAAATGAAATCTCGTAGACCATCATTATTTTTCGGATCAAATTCTGGTTTTGAATGTTCTAGACCTTCATGATAAAAAGCCAAAATTCGATAAAACAAAGATTTAGGAATAGGCATTTTTGCAAAGCCTTCTTTGGTAATAGGAGGAATATCTAAGTTGGATTGATACATAGCATTAGGAATACCATCTTTATATTCAATCTTTACTTTGTTGTTTTTTTTATCAAAAACATATGCTTCTAATTCATTAGAAGTGTTTTGAGTAGATTCCTTTTTTTGTATTGAATTGCCTTTATGATGCTCTTTTGCTAGTTGAGCATCTTTACTTGGTGAATAAATACGTTCTCGAAACCATTTCGTAATGATGTATTTTTTTCCTTTTAAAACAGGAGCACCACAATGTAAGGTTGCTGCGTTTTCAGTTCCTTGTCCATCAGAGTTTTTCCAAATGACAGCTGTTCCTTTTTTAGGAGCAAAAGAACGACCTATCTCTGGGAATTCGGTATGGCCGCCAGCGGCGACATCATTCAAATAGACCATGACGGTCCATGTGCGTTGACCGCTAGCTAAACAATGATTAATGAATCCGTCACCAACAAAAAAATCGTTATGATCTTTAAATTCTTGCCCTTCTTGATAAACATGTCCCTGAAGCGTTTCTCCATGATTGAGAGGATATCCAACTTCATCCGCTATTCTTGCATTAATTGGTTGAATAGAAGGATCACTACCTGAGAATGAAACACTTTGACTTGTTCGTGATGATGTATAGGTAGTTGATTGATTTCCAGCACCTGCCACTTCAGAACGTTGGCTGTGTTTATCTATTCTTTCGCAAAGATGATTGCATTCATCTGGAGTAAGAAAATTGGGAATTTGATAAATTTCTACGCCACTTGTATTAAATATAAACTCCTTTACGTTCATTGTTCTATATCAAAAAATAATAAAAAAATGTCAAGCTTGTAAGACCATGTTTTCAAGCTTGACACATATTTATAAAAAAAATTAGAATTTCTAAATCACTTCCTCAGGGAAAAAATTATTTAGCTACTACTAAACGTTTGCTTTGCCCATTACCGTTACTAAGCTCAACTCTGACGAAGTAAACGCCATTTGCAGCATCTCTTAAGTCTAGTTTCAATAGATTACTACCTTTTTTAAGAGTAGTTCTAGTACGGAATAATTCTTTTCCTGTAGTATTCAAAATGACTACTTGTGCGCTATGAGAAGACGATACAATCACCTCAAGATTAGCGGAACCATTTTTTATAGGGTTTGGATAAACATCTTTGACTTCAAATTCTTGTTTGTTATTTTTAGTCAGTGCTATAGTTTTAGAATATTCGAACGCACCATCAATGTCAATTTGCTTCAATCTATAATAATAGGTTACGCCATATTTTAAGTTTCTATCAATATACTCATATCGATTGGTTTGGGTAGTTGTTCCGTAACCATCTGCCCAGCCTAATACCATGAAATCTCTACCGTTTTCACTTCGTTGAATTTCAAATCCTTTATTATTAATTTCAGAAGCAGTTTCCCAATTGAGTTTTGCTACATTATTTTCAATCTTACCTTCAAATTTATACAATGAGACGGGTAATGTAGGCGCAGGTGTCGGCGCTTCAGTTGGAGCAACAGTTGGCGCTTCAGTTGGAGCAACAGTTGGCGCTTCAGTTGGAGCAACAGTTGGAGCAACAGTTGGAGCAACAGTTGGAGCAACGGTTGGAGCAACGGTTGGAGCAACGGTTGGAGCAACGGTTGGAGCAACGGTTGGAGCAACGGTTGGAGCAACGGTTGGAGCAACAGTTGGAGCAACGGTTGGAGCAACGGTTGGAGCAACGGTTGGAGCAACGGTTGGAGCCATCATCTTTAAAACGTTACTAGTTTGTTTGTTTCCCAAATTACTAGCACCAAATGAGGCGGGTTGTCCCCAACTTGTAACAGCAAAGGGCGCTCCTAATAAAAGAGTAGATGCACCTACCAATTTTTTGATAGCTCCACGACGTCCTTTTTTTTGATTTTGATTAGATGAATTATTGTCTAGGTCTTGATTTTCTTTTTTCATAAAGATATTATTCTTAGTAACATTTAAATGAATGTTGACTTTGTTACAATTAGAAATATTACAGTATTAGGTTTTTTTTATTTAGTAGATAGCAGACAATATGAGCAACGCAATATAATTAATAATTTATAATTTTACGGAAATATAATTAAAATTTGACTTAAATGAAAAGAATACTAGTTTGTGGTGCAGGAGGATTTATTGGTGGACATTTGACTGTGGAACTTAAGAGAAGAGGACATTGGGTCAGAGGTATTGATTTAAAACACCATGAATTTGATAATTGTGAGGTAGATGAGTTTATATTAGGCGATTTGAGAAATATAGATATTGTTAAAAATGCCTGTCAAAACATTGATGAAATTTATCAATTGGCAGCAGACATGGGAGGAGCTGGTTATCTGTTTACTGGTGATAATGATGCAGATGTGATGCATAATTCCGCTCTAATCAATCTAAATATTTTAAAAACAGCGGTTGAATTTGGTGTTAAAAAGGTTTTTTATTCATCATCAGCCTGTGTTTATCCAGAATATAATCAACTCGATCCAGATAATCCGAATTGTGTAGAAAACTCTGTATATCCTGCTCAGCCAGATAGTGAATATGGTTGGGAGAAGTTATTTAGTGAAAGACTTTTTCTATCCTTCCAAAGGAATCATCATTTAGATGTGAAGATTGCACGATTTCATAATATTTTTGGAATGAAAGGCACTTGGACTGGAGGAAAAGAAAAAGCACCTGCCGCAATTTGCAGAAAGGTGGCAGAAGCTGAAAATGGTTCTTCTATTGAAATATGGGGAAATGGCAAACAAACTCGCTCGTTTTTGTTTGTGGAAGAATGTATTGAAGGTGTATTGAGGTTAATGGAATCTAATTTTTCAGGTCCAGTTAATATTGGTTCTGATGAGATGATTAGTATTAATGACTTTGCTAAGTTGGTCATCAAAATATCTGGTAAAGAGTTGAATTTAAATCACATAGATGGCCCAATAGGTGTTAATGGACGAAATTCTGATAATAGATTAATTGAAGAAAAACTAGGTTGGAAACCAAAGTTGGCGCTTCAATACGGCTTAGAAAAAAACGTATCATTGGATTTCTGAACAGGTTAATCATTTCTAAGATTATGAAAAAAATAGCCATATTAGTTATCGCTGCTTTTGATCAGGAGGTTTATAAACATTATATAAATACCTACTGGACAGATTTAATTAAATACACTAATCAATACAAAGAGAATATAGATATTTACTTGCTTTTTGATAGAGATATGAGTCTAATTGGCTATGAAGATATTATAGATAATATCATTGTTGATGGAAATAGGGGATACAATGGCTTTGTAGATAAAGATAAAGGGACTAAT
>CBDICS010000005.1:0-254799 GCA_965277415.1 Saprospiraceae bacterium | reverse complement strand
TTATTGTATAGGCATCTGTACATGCGCCAGCCGTAATCACATCTGCAAAACTAATCTCAACATCTGTATCACAATTATCCGTCGCACTCGCCGTACTGATATCGCCCGCTGGGACTGCATCACATTCTACTGTGATTGTAGCAGCTAGCGTCGAACTAATTACTGGGTCGCTAGTATCCTGTACATTTATCGTTTGTACAAAGGTATCTGTGTTACCACAATTATCGTTGGCCGTATATGTTCTTGTTTATTGTATAGGTATCTGTACAAGCGCCTGCTGTAATTACATCTGCAAAACTAATCGCAACATCTGTATCGCAATTATCTGTCGCACTTGCTGTACTGATATCTCCTGCTGGAACTGCATCACATTCTACTGTAATGTTTTGCCGTTAAGGTAGAACTGATTACTGGGTCGCTGGTATCTTGTACATTTATCGTTTGTACAAAAGTGTCCGTGTTACCACAGTTATCTGTAGCTGTATAGGTTCTTGTTATTGTATATTCATCTGTACATGCGCCTGCTGTAATTACATCTGCAAAACTAATCTCTACATCCGTATCACAATTATCCGTCGCACTCGCCGTACTGATATCGCCCGCTGGAACTGCATCACATTCTACTGTGATGTTGGCTGTTAAGGTAGAACTGATTACTGGATCGCTGGTATCTTGTACATTGATCGTTTGTACAAAAGTATCCGTGTTACCACAGTTATCTGTAGCCGTATATGTTCTTGTTATTGTGTATTCATCTGTACATCCGCCTGCTGTAATTACATCTGCAAAACTGATCGCAACATCTGTATCGCAATTATCTGTCGCACTCGCTGTACTGATATCTCCTGCTGGAACTGCATCACATTCTACTGTAATGTTTGCCGTTAAGGTAGAACTGATTACTGGGTCGCTGGTATCTTGTACATTTATCGTTTGTACAAAAGTATCCGTGTTGCCGCAGTTATCAGTGGCTGTATACGTTCTTGTTATTGTGTATTCATCTGTACAGCCGCCTACTGTAATCACATCTGCAAAACTGATCGTTACATCTGTATCACAATTATCCGTCGCACTTGCTGTACTGATGTCTCCTGCTGGAACTGCATCACATTCTACTGTGATGTTCGCCGTTAAGGTAGAACTGATTACTGGGTCAGAGGTATCTTGTACATTGATCGTTTGTACAAAAGTATCTGTATTACCACAATTATCCGTTGCCGTATAGGTTCTTGTTATTGTATAAGCATCTGTACATGCTCCGGCTGTAATCACATCTGCAAAACTGATCGTTACATCCGTATCACAATTATCTGTCGCACTTGCTGTGCTGATATCGCCCGCTGGGACTGCATCACATTCTACTGTGATGTTCGCCGTTAAGGTAGAACTAATTACTGGATCTGAAGTATCCTGTACATTTATCGTTTGTACAAAGGTGTCTGTGTTACCACAGTTATCTGTAGCTGTATACGTTCTTGTTATTGTATACGAATCTGTACATGCTCCTGCTGTAATCACATCTGCAAAACTGATCGTTACATCTGTATCACAATTATCCGTCGCACTCGCTGTACTGATATCGCCCGCTGGTACTGCATCACATTCTACTGTAATGTTTGCCGTTAAAGTAGAACTGATTACTGGGTCAGAGGTATCTTGTACATTGATTGTTTGTACAAAAGTGTCCGTGTTACCACAGTTATCAGTAGCTGTATACGTTCTTGTTATTGTATACGAATCTGTACATGCTCCTGCTGTAATCACATCTGCAAAACTGATCGTTACATCTGTATCACAATTATCCGTCGCACTTGCTGTACTGATGTCTCCTGCTGGAACTGCATCACATTCTACTGTGATGTTGGCTGTTAAGGTAGAACTGATTACTGGATCGCTGGTATCTTGTACATTGATCGTTTGTACAAAAGTATCTGTATTACCACAGTTATCTGTAGCCGTATATGTTCTTGTTATTGTGTATTCATCTGTACATGCACCCGCTGTAATTACATCTGCAAATGTAATTTCAACATCTGTATCACAATTATCAGTCGCACTTGCTGTACTGATATCGCCTGCTGGGACTGCATCACATTCTACTGTGATGTTCGCCGGTAAAGTAGAACTGATTACTGGATCTGAAGTATCTTGCACATTGATCGTTTGTACAAAAGTATCCGTGTTGCCACAGTTATCTGTAGCTGTATACGTTCTTGTTATTGTGTATTCATCTGTACAGCCGCCTGCTGTAATCACATCTGCAAAACTAATCTCTACATCTGTATCGCAATTATCTGTCGCACTCGCTGTACTGATGTCGCCTGCTGGGACTGCATCACATTCTACTGTAATTGTAGCCGGAAGTGTCGAACTAATTATTGGCGCTGTATTATCTTCTACATTGATCGTCTGGATAAAGGTTGCTGTATTACCACAGTTATCCGTAGCGGTATACGTTCTTGTTATTGTGTATTCATCTGTACAGCCGCCTGCTGTAATCACATCTGCAAAACTAATCTCTACATCTGTATCGCAATTATCTGTCGCACTCGCTGTACTGATATCGCCCGCTGGTACTGCATCACATTCTACTGTGATTGTAGCAGCTAGCGTCGAACTAATTACTGGGTCGCTGGTATCTTGTACATTTATCGTTTGTACAAAGGTATCTGTATTACCACAGTTATCCGTGGCCGTATACGTTCTTGTTATTGTATACGAATCTGTACAAGCGCCTGCTGTAATTACATCTGCAAAACTAATCGCAACATCTGTATCGCAATTATCTGTCGCACTTGCTGTACTGATATCTCCTGCTGGAACTGCATCACATTCTACTGTAATGTTTGCCGTTAAGGTAGAACTGATTACTGGGTCGCTGGTATCTTGTACATTTATCGTTTGTACAAAAGTGTCCGTGTTACCACAGTTATCTGTAGCGGTATAGGTTCTTGTTATTGTATATTCATCTGTACATGCCCCTGCTGTAATTACATCTGCAAAACTAATCGCAACATCTGTATCGCAATTATCTGTCGCACTTGCTGTACTGATATCTCCTGCTGGAACTGCATCACATTCTACTGTAATGTTCGCCGTTAAGGTAGAACTGATTACTGGGTCAGAGGTATCTTGTACATTGATCATTTGTACAAAAGTATCTGTATTACCACAATTATCCGTTGCCGTATAGGTTCTTGTTATTGTATAAGCATCTGTACATGCTCCGGCTGTAATCACATCTGCAAAACTGATCGTTACATCCGTATCACAATTATCTGTCGCACTTGCTGTGCTGATATCGCCCGCTGGGACTGCATCACATTCTACTGTGATGTTCGCCGTTAAAGTAGAACTGATTACTGGGTCGCTGGTATCTTGTACATTGATCGTTTGTACAAAGGTATCTGTGTTACCACAGTTATCCGTTGCCGTATAGGTTCTTGTTATTGTATACGCATCTGTACATGCGCCTGCTGTAATCACATCTGCAAAACTAATCGTTACATCTGTATCACAATTATCTGTCGCACTCGCTGTACTGATATCACCCGCTGGGACTGCATCACATTCTACTGTGATGTTCGCCGGTAAAGTGGAACTAATTACTGGATCTGAAGTATCTTGTACATTTATCGTTTGTACAAAAGTATCCGTGTTGCCACAGTTATCTGTAGCGGTATACGTTCTTGTTATTGTATAGGTGTCTGTACATGCGCCTGCCGTAATTACATCTGTAAAACTAATCTCAACATCTGTATCGCAATTATCTGTCGCACTTGCTGTACTGATATCACCCGCCGGTACTGCATCACATTCTACTGTGATATTTGCCGTTAAAGTAGAACTAATTACTGGGTCGCTGGTATCTTGTACATTTATCGTTTGTACAAAAGTATCCGTGTTACCACAGTTATCCGTGGCCGTATACGTTCTTGTTATTGTATACGAATCTGTACATGCTCCTGCTGTTACTACATCTGCAAAACTGATCTCAACATCCGTATCACAATTATCTGTCGCACTTGCTGTACTGATATCGCCTGCTGGGACTGCATCACATTCTACTGTAATGTTGGCCGTTAAGGTGGAACTAATTATTGGATCAGAGGTATCCTGTACATTTATCGTTTGTACAAAGGTATCTGTGTTGCCACAGTTATCTGTAGCCGTATATGTTCTTGTTATTGTGTATTCATCTGTACATCCGCCTGCTGTAATTACATCTGCAAAACTGATCGCAACATCTGTATCACAATTATCCGTCGCACTCGCTGTACTGATATCGCCCGCCGGGACTGCATCACATTCTACTGTGATGTTCGCCGTTAAGGTAGAACTGATTACTGGGTCAGAGGTATCTTGTACATTTATCGTTTGTACAAAAGTGTCCGTGTTACCACAGTTATCTGTAGCTGTATACGTTCTTGTTATTGTATACGAATCTGTACATGCTCCGGCTGTAATCACATCTGCAAAACTGATCGTTACATCCGTATCACAATTATCTGTCGCACTTGCTGTGCTGATATCGCCTGCTGGGACTGCATCACATTCTACTGTGATGTTCGCCGTTAAGGTAGAACTGATTACTGGGTCAGAGGTATCTTGTACATTTATCGTTTGTACAAAAGTATCTGTGTTGCCACAGTTATCAGTGGCAGTATACGTTCTTGTTATTGTGTATTCATCTGTACATGTGCCAGTTGTAATTACATCTGCAAATGTAATCTCAACATCTGTATCACAATTATCTGTCGCACTTGCTGTACTGATATCGCCTGCTGGTACTGCATCACATTCTACTGTAATGTTAGCCGTTAAAGTAGAACTAATTACTGGGTCAGAAGTATCTTGTACATTGATTGTTTGTACAAAAGTATCCGTGTTGCCACAGTTATCTGTAGCCGTATACGTTCTTGTTATTGTATACGAATCTGTACATGCGCCTGCTGTAATCACATCTGCAAAACTGATGGTTACATCCGTATCACAATTATCCGTCGCACTTGCTGTACTGATGTCTCCTGCTGGAACTGCATCACATTCTACTGTGATTGTAGCAGCTAGCGTCGAACTGATCACTGGATTGCTGGTATCTTGTACATTTATCGTTTGTACAAAAGTATCTGTGTTACCACAGTTATCCGTTGCTGTATAGGTTCTTGTTATTGTATAGGTGTCTGTACATGCGCCCGCTGTTACTACATCTGCAAAACTGATCGTTACATCTGTATCGCAATTATCTGTCGCACTCGCTGTACTGATATCACCCGCTGGAACTGCATCACATTCTACTGTGATATTCGCTGTCAAGGTAGAACTGATTACTGGGTCGCTGGTATCTTGTACATTTATCGTTTGTACAAAAGTGTCCGTGTTACCACAGTTATCTGTAGCTGTATAGGTTCTTGTTATTGTATATTCATCTGTACATGCCCCTGCTGTAATCACATCTGCAAAACTGATCGTTACATCCGTATCACAATTATCTGTCGCACTTGCTGTGCTGATATCGCCCGCTGGGACTGCATCACATTCTACTGTGATGTTCGCCGTTAAAGTAGAACTGATTACTGGATCTGAAGTATCTTGTACATTTATCGTTTGTACAAAAGTATCCGTGTTACCACAGTTATCAGTTGCCGTATAGGTTCTTGTTATTGTATACGCATCTGTACATGCTCCGGCTGTAATCACATCTGCAAAACTGATCGTTACATCCGTATCACAATTATCTGTCGCACTTGCTGTGCTGATATCGCCCGCTGGGACTGCATCACATTCTACTGTGATGTTCGCCGTTAAAGTAGAACTGATTACTGGATCTGAAGTATCTTGTACATTTATCGTTTGTACAAAAGTATCTGTGTTGCCACAGTTATCAGTGGCAGTATACGTTCTTGTTATTGTGTATTCATCTGTACATGTGCCAGTTGTAATTACATCTGCAAAACTAATCTCAACATCTGTATCACAATTATCCGTCGCACTTGCTGTACTGATATCGCCTGCTGGAACTGCATCACATTCTACTGTAATGTTAGCCGTTAAAGTAGAACTAATTACTGGGTCAGAAGTATCTTGTACATTGATTGTTTGTACAAAAGTGTCCGTGTTGCCACAGTTATCTGTAGCTGTATACGTTCTTGTTATTGTATACGCATCTGTACATGCGCCAGCCGTAATTACATCTGCAAAACTAATCTCAACATCCGTATCACAATTATCTGTCGCACTTGCTGTGCTGATATCGCCCGCTGGGACTGCATCACATTCTACTGTGATGTTCGCCGTTAAAGTAGAACTGATTACTGGATCTGAAGTATCTTGTACATTTATCGTTTGTACAAAAGTATCTGTGTTGCCACAGTTATCTGTAGCTGTATACGTTCTTGTTATTGTATAAGCATCTGTACATGCTCCGGCTGTAATCACATCTGCAAAACTGATCGTTACATCCGTATCACAATTATCTGTCGCACTTGCCGTACTGATGTCTCCTGCTGGAACTGCATCACATTCTACTGTGATGTTCGCCGTTAAGGTAGAACTGATTACTGGATCGCTGGTATCTTGTACATTGATCGTTTGTACAAAAGTATCTGTGTTGCCACAGTTATCAGTGGCAGTATACGTTCTTGTTATTGTATAAGCATCTGTACATGCTCCTGCTGTAATCACATCTGCAAAACTGATCGTTACATCCGTATCACAATTATCTGTCGCACTCGCTGTACTGATATCGCCCGCTGGTACTGCATCACATTCTACTGTAATGTTAGCCGTTAAAGTAGAACTGATTACTGGGTCAGAAGTATCTTGTACATTGATTGTTTGTACAAAAGTGTCCGTGTTACCACAGTTATCAGTAGCTGTATACGTTCTTGTTATTGTATAAGCATCTGTACATGCTCCGGCTGTAATCACATCTGCAAAACTGATCGTTACATCCGTATCACAATTATCTGTCGCACTTGCCGTACTGATGTCTCCTGCTGGAACTGCATCACATTCTACTGTGATGTTCGCCGTTAAGGTAGAACTGATTACTGGGTCAGAGGTATCTTGTACATTGATCGTTTGTACAAAAGTGTCCGTGTTACCACAGTTATCTGTAGCTGTATACGTTCTTGTTATTGTATACGAATCTGTACATGCTCCGGCTGTAATCACATCTGCAAAACTGATCGTTACATCTGTATCACAATTATCTGTCGCACTTGCTGTACTGATGTCTCCTGCTGGAACTGCATCACATTCTACTGTAATGTTGGCCGTTAAGGTAGAACTGATTACTGGGTCAGAGGTATCTTGTACATTGATCGTTTGTACAAAAGTATCCGTGTTACCACAGTTATCAGTGGCAGTATACGTTCTTGTTATTGTATAAGCATCTGTACATGCTCCGGCTGTAATCACGTCTGCAAATGTAATCTCAACATCTGTATCACAATTATCTGTCGCACTCGCTGTACTGATGTCGCCTGCTGGGACTGCATCACATTCTACTGTAATGTTGGCCGTTAAGGTAGAACTGATTACTGGATCGCTGGTATCTTGTACATTGATCGTTTGTACAAAGGCATCCGTGTTTCCGCAGTTATCCGTTGCCGTATACGTTCTTGTTATTGTATACGAATCTGTACATGCTCCGGCTGTAATCACATCTGCAAAACTAATCGTTACATCTGTATCACAATTATCTGTCGCACTCGCTGTACTGATGTCGCCTGCTGGGACTGCATCACATTCTACTGTAATGTTGGCCGTTAAGGTAGAACTGATTACTGGATCGCTGGTATCTTGTACATTGATCGTTTGTACAAAAGTGTCCGTGTTACCACAGTTATCTGTAGCTGTATACGTTCTTGTTATTGTATATTCATCTGTACATGCCCCTGCTGTAATTACATCTGCAAAACTAATCGCAACATCTGTATCACAATTATCTGTCGCACTTGCTGTACTGATGTCTCCTGCTGGAACTGCATCACATTCTACTGTGATTGTAGCAGCTAGCGTCGAACTAATTACTGGGTCGCTGGTATCTTGTACATTGATCGTTTGTACAAAGGTATCTGTGTTACCACAGTTATCCGTGGCCGTATACGTTCTTGTTATTGTATATTCATCTGTACATGCCCCTGCTGTAATTACATCTGCAAAACTAATCTCAACATCCGTATCACAATTATCTGTCGCACTCGCTGTACTGATATCGCCCGCTGGTACTGCATCACATTCTACTGTGATGTTCGCCGGTAAAGTGGAACTGATTACTGGATCTGAAGTATCTTGTACATTGATCGTTTGTACAAAAGTGTCCGTGTTACCACAGTTATCTGTAGCCGTATATGTTCTTGTTATTGTGTATTCATCTGTACATGCTCCGGCTGTAATCACATCTGCAAAACTGATCGTTACATCCGTATCACAATTATCTGTCGCACTTGCTGTACTGATGTCTCCTGCTGGAACTGCATCACATTCTACTGTGATGTTCGCCGTTAAGGTAGAACTGATTACTGGATCGCTGGTATCTTGTACATTGATCGTTTGTACAAAAGTATCCGTGTTACCACAGTTATCTGTAGCCGTATATGTTCTTGTTATTGTGTATTCATCTGTACATCCGCCTGCTGTAATTACATCTGCAAAACTGATCGCAACATCTGTATCACAATTATCTGTCGCACTCGCTGTACTGATATCGCCCGCCGGGACTGCATCACATTCTACTGTGATGTTCGCCGTTAAGGTAGAACTGATTACTGGGTCAGAGGTATCTTGTACATTGATCGTTTGTACAAAAGTGTCCGTGTTACCACAGTTATCTGTAGCCGTATATGTTCTTGTTATTGTGTATTCATCTGTACATCCGCCTGCTGTAATTACATCTGCAAAACTGATCGCAACATCTGTATCACAATTATCAGTCGCACTCGCTGTACTGATATCGCCCGCCGGGACTGCATCACATTCTACTGTGATGTTCGCCGTTAAGGTAGAACTGATTACTGGATCGCTGGTATCTTGTACATTGATCGTTTGTACAAAGGCATCCGTGTTGCCGCAGTTATCCGTTGCCGTATACGTTCTTGTTATTGTATACGAATCTGTACATGCTCCGGCTGTAATCACATCTGCAAAACTAATCGTTACATCTGTATCACAATTATCTGTCGCACTCGCTGTACTGATGTCGCCTGCTGGGACTGCATCACATTCTACTGTGATGTTGGCCGTTAAGGTAGAACTAATTACTGGGTCAGAAGTATCTTGTACATTGATTGTTTGTACAAAAGTATCCGTGTTGCCGCAGTTATCCGTTGCTGTATATGTTCTTGTTATTGTATACGAATCTGTACATGCTCCGGCTGTAATCACGTCTGCAAAACTAATCGTTACATCTGTATCACAATTATCTGTCGCACTTGCCGTACTGATATCGCCTGCTGGAACTGCATCACATTCTACTGTGATTGTAGCAGGTAATGTAGAACTGATTGCTGGGTCAGAGGTATCTTGTACATTGATCGTTTGTACAAAAGTATCCGTGTTACCACAGTTATCAGTTGCCGTATAGGTTCTTGTTATTGTATAAGCATCTGTACATGCTCCGGCTGTAATCACATCTGCAAAACTGATCGTTACATCTGTATCACAATTATCTGTCGCACTTGCCGTACTAATATCGCCCACTGGAACTGCATCACATTCTACTGTAATGTTTGCCGTTAAAGTAGAGCTGATTACTGGGTCGCTAGTATCCTGTACATTTATCGTTTGTACAAAGGTATCGGTGTTACCACAGTTATCAGTGGCCGTATACGTTCTTGTTATTGTATAGGCATCTGTACATGCGCCCGCTGTTACTACATCTGCAAAACTGATCGTTACATCTGTATCGCAATTATCTGTCGCACTCGCTGTGCTGATATCTCCTGCTGGGACTGCATCACATTCTACTGTAATGTTGGCAGGTAGTGTCGAACTAATTACTGGATGTGAATTATCTTCTACTATTATAACTTGTACCCCCGTATCCGTATTCCCACAATCATCGGTTGCTGTCCAAGTTCTAGTTAAAACATAAGTATCAATACATACACCATCTGTTCGAACTTCTTGAAACGTAATATTGACATTTGAATCACAATTATCTGTCGCCGTAATATCTGTCCCTATAATAGGTTGAGCCGGAACATTGTGACATTGAACGATAACATCTGTTGGAACACTTAATAAAACAGGATCTGTAGTATCTATAATTAAGAACCTGGCACTAGTATTTACTGAATTTCCACAATTATCAGTTGCAGTAAATACTACTGTTAAAATATTTGAAGTATCATTAAGGCATCCTATAGATGGAACACCTGATCCGTTATAATCATTGGTCCATGTGAAACCACCTGTTGTATTACAAGCATCAGTTACTGTTGCTCCACCATTATTATTTAGCCAGTCTGTTAAATTACTCACATTACCTAATCCATCACATTCTACTACTGTGTCTTGAGCAACTGCCGTTATTGTTGGATTTGTAGAATCTTCAATAGTAAATGTTGCCGTATCTCTAGTTACATTACCACATTTGTCAGAAGCACTAAAAATAACCTCCGTTGCGCCTGTATTTGAACAACCCGAGGGAAGGCTAGATAAATTATTAGACCAATACACTGTTCCACATTGATCTGTAGCTGTAGCACCACCATTTAAATTAATCCAAGATTGAATATCTGTATAGTTTCCATTGCCATCACATTCAAAAGTTACATCGTTTGCAAGTACTGTAAGTGTAGGTGCAGCTGTATCTTCAACTTCAACAACCTGAGTTTCTGTAGTTTCATTACCGCAGTCATCCGTTGCTGTCCAAGTTCTAATAACTGTGTAGGTTTGACAAGTATCTGAACATGAAGTAGGAGGTATTACTGAAATAGCAGCTGTACAAGAAGCATCTATATTATCAATAAGTGTAAATGAAAGATTACCATTACTTATTAAATAAGGTCCAAGATTATACAATTGATCATAGTTTCCACTTTCAGGAGTTCCGGCAATTGTAGCATTCCAACCGGCAGTAGAAGCATTATTAGCAGCAATTAAGGTAAAAGAGAAGTTGTCATCAGAAGCATCATTAGGTGTACCGTTGTCATTACAGGTAATATTAAATACATAATTATTGATTGTACTTAGGTGGGTATCATTAGCAAAAACAGAAGAGGGAGCTAAGTGCAAAGAAAAGAAGCACATAATAAAAAATATGCTTTTCCTAAAATAGAAAATTCCTTTTAGAGAGGCAATAAATTGCCAATCGAAAAGAAAAAACGAGGCTTTGTAGCGCTTTGTAATGTTTTCTTCCATATAATTCCTAATGACTGTTATATGTATAAAAAATCAAACTTGATTTCCCGCATTGCAATTATTTCCATAAAAACAGCGTCTTTATGAAAACACAAAGTGAAAATTATATTTATTGAATTTTTAGGAATATGTTTTTAGTACATATAATGACAATACTATGAAAGTCAATAATTATACCACATAATTGACAATATTCTATGTTTTGTTACATATGAATATAAATCAATAATAAACTTTTGACTATCAGGTAGTTGAAACAACAAGATGCGTCTAATTTAATTGAATTATTCTAAGGTTAGAATGGTAAGAAATCTGGCATTTCTCTATTTATAACAATATTTATACTAATACTGTCCCTTCTTATATAATTGCTGTTAGATAGATAATAGTATGCTCTTTTTTAAAGCAAAAAACTCTAGGCTAGCTCAATCAATTGATTAAGCTAGCCTTTACTTATACCTAATTCTCAGTTAAGAGGTATCCATGCTCATTAGGCACTATAGATCAATAGTTTGATCTGAAAACTGTAGTTTTTCTATACTTCTAAGTATATTCACTCCATCACGGCCTGCAACATTATCGTTGACCGTTATGATATTATTTGAATTAGTTACATCATATTCTGTCGAAGATCCCGAAAAAATGATTGTATTTAATCCTTCGTTCCCTGTAATATCATTATCAAGTTCATTGACTTGTACATTTGTATTATTATTACCGAGTAGAGTAATATCTTTTAAGTATCTTGAATGGTTTGTATAAGGTATAGATTCATCAAATTTCAGAGAAAAGGTACCAATAAATGTTGCATCAATTCTTGCATTATAAGTTAAGAAAGGGTGAAAGAATTTATTATCCAATAAAGCTTCTCCCATAGGGTCTTCTGATGAAAACTCAGATCGATTTTTCACTACATATAAACCACTCATACCATGAGTAGCACTTTCTGTCCACGCTCCCCATAGACCATAATAGACATCAATAACAGCTGCTAAATATTCTTGTGAAAGACTGTTTTCATTGCTCAATTCTGTTATCCAATCGGCAGCGCCAATCCCCCATAGATTATTATTAATTGCATTCTGTTGAGCTGCTCTAATTTCAGTTTGATAGTTAGGGGCTGCTCCTGGATTTGTATTCGGTCCATCTACTCCAATACCTGTATCATGAACTAAGTGCAAAATTTCTTCAAATGCTGCATCTCGATGTTCTTCAAAATTTTGATTTGTATACCAAGAATGTCCTTCTACCTGAATTTCATTTTGGTATAAAGGCTGGCCATTGACTTGTACAGAATTGCTTCCATCATCTTGCCCATTTAATAAAGTCAAAATAGCATTATTCTCTGCCATTTTATTGGCTATAGCACTCTTATCATTACCATATACAGAACCTGGATAGTCAGTTAAATAATGATTTAGAATATTTCTACATCTTACAATTTGTTCATTTGTTATATTATTCTGAGCTACAATATGTATACTCCCGCCATTTGGTGTTGTCACTTTTGTATACCGGTCAAAATTTGACGTATAGCTATTTCCTAATGAGGAAGGAACCGCCTCAATTTCTAGTGATGCATCTAGATTATTACTTTGTTGAGGAGTTGTATTTTCTTTTTTACAACTAGTCATAATTAAAAACAGGCAGCAAGTTGTATATAAAACATTAGAAAGAACAGGTTTCAAAAACATTAGATTTTTCATGAAAATTCGATTTTACATTAAGAAGTTGTATGAACTCTTGCATAACGCTCAATTAGATTTACTTCTTAATAAATAAAAAATTAGGCCTAGAATATTAAACTGTTTATCAAAGAAGAGAAAGGAAGTATAGAACTGGTTTTCTGTTGAGCATAAGGCGGGTAATCGTTTAATTACTTGCCTTATAGTTACAAATAAAAAGCCAAGTTTTATTTTTATTAATTTAAGTCTTCTTCAGCAATCTGAAATGTACAAGTTTCTTTAGCGTTTCTACCTCCTTTACTTTCTCTTGTCCAGTTATCGCCTTTTAATATATCTTTTGTCAGAATTTTTCCATTAGTCGTGGTAACTCTAATAGAATCAATTTCTGATGCACAATCATATTCACTATCAGCGAATCCTCGCTCATTATCAAACACAAAAATAGTCTTGCTTTGATTGGGTTCAATTTCAATATCTTGTGCCTCTGAAAAAATGTTTATATATACTTTTAAGGCGATCGTTTCTGAGGAATTATTCTCAACAATTTTTGTAAATGTAGTTCCTCCTTCACAAGACATTATTGTTAGTATAACTGTAATTAAAATTGAAGTTTGCAGTACTCTCATTTCTATTATTTTAATATTTTTAAAAATAAAATTCTTTATAGAAACAGATATAATTTCATTTTCTGTATTGATACAATAGTATAAAATTTAAATAAAATTGTTATTGTCGTCTAAGCTCCAAATAAATTATCCATTATTATAAGGACGTCTTCTAAGACAGCTATTATTATAACAATACAGACAAACAATTCCCCTATATGAAATTGTATTTTTAATAAAATTATTAAAAATCAGTCCAAAATATCCCCTTAGGGACAGGGAATCAACATGTGCAGCAGAAGAATAATAGAAGTGTAGAATTAATCAAAGAATTGGTCTTAGGAGGGTGCAGTTGCAACTTGTGCCCCATTAATTCACCAAATTATTCATAAGAATATTCCATCTTTTAGATAAAAGAGCACCTCGCAAAAAATACATTTTCTCTACTGTTTTTTCATTCCAAAAAGTGGAGGCATTTTTAAATCGCAAATTAATCACTCTCCTAATTGCGGATTCAATTATTCCGCTACCGCACATTAATTTATCTCCTTGATAATCAGTATATTGTGTTTTCTCGTTATGCTTGTCTAAATAATTTAACCACCGCTTAATTATTTTACTTGGACGCTTATATATTTCTCTACATCTTGCTACTATTTCTGTGGATTTGCCTTGCCATAGTTTTGCTTTAAATTCTTTTAATAGCATTTTTCTTTTTTCTTTACCAATAACTTTAGGCATCTTTTCTATCAGGTCATGAACATAAGAAGAGGCGTGGTAATAATCTAATGTCTCAATTATTTTATTTTCTGCTACTCCTAATTCTAATAACGTTTCTTTAGTATGGTTCCAAATCCAGGGCGCTCCATCTCCCAATATTTGTATTGATTTTACTTTACTTACTTTTAATTTCTTTAAATATCTGGACAATAACTTAAAAACATCTTGTTCTCCAAATCGGCATCCATAAATTGGCAATGCATTTTCATCTGGTTGTCCTGATTCATTCAGTACATCTATTACAAACAATTTTGGTTCTCTCCAATTTGTATCAAATTTATGATTCCCTGCCTGATTTATTTGTCCGGTGTAAGTTCGTGTTCTTGTTCGGCCTCCATCTATTGATAATACAACTCGTTTGCCTTCCAATGATTCGTTGGGCCGAACTAGCAATTCTTCTTCCTGCTGTGTGAAGCAATGATCTGCTAATTGGTTATTGATATCTCGAACTGAACTAAGACAAATTCCTGTATTAAATTTGCTAAGTACCTGATGTCCAACATCGTAAGAAGGACCTAGAGCTGAACAAAAACCAACTCTATCATATAATCCAGGACTCCCATTTCCTATTATCTTCCAATGTCGTGATATAGAATGTCGTGAGCCAATCCAGTCCGCTGGAATCTGTTTTGCATAATAGCTATTCACTTTTATTTCATGACCCGTTGATAAGCGTATTCTAAATTTACGCTGCTCTAATTTAACACAGCCAGATTCTTTTAATTCCCGCTTTTGAATCAATAATGAGTCATTCGCTGCTTCCGGAAGTAGCTGCTCTCCTATATAATTAAACACGCTTACAAGCGTTTTTTGTATTTCTTTTTCGTAATCATATAACTGACCCCTTTTTAATATGTCATGCCATTTCACAAGCTCTTTTATCAGCTTTTTCTCAATAAACTTCTCTATCTTTGGTAATGTAGTGTGGGCGTTCATTTTTTTTGATTTAAGCACCATAAAGATGCTCATTCCACACTACATTTTTATTTTATTCTTTGGCCACATATCGCAACTACGCCCGTCTTAGGATCAAATTCTATAAAAGGATCCATCGAAAAATTAAGGGACAGAGCATTAATAAATGTCCGATATGGACTTGTTCTCCTTGCACTATACTTCCTCAAAAAAATAAGCCATAGAAGGACTATTCCTTATTTTTTTGACTCGTCTAGTACAACGATAACGTCGTCTAATCTGGACACTTATCAATACCCTGTCCCTAAAGGGACAGAGCATTAATAGCGGTACATTTTATGTCCTATCCCTTAATAAGCTATAAACTATATCGAAGCCCAAAGTTTAGAGCCCAAAGTTGAAGTTTAAAATATTCATCAGTATTTAAAGAGAACCCATGTTGATATTGCACTTCAGACAAGATAGACAGTTTATTCCCAAAATCATATTCTGCCCCAACTCCTAATCTAAAATTATCAACAGAAAATTCTCCATCATTAAATTCCATATTCAACTTATACTCTCCAGTCCCATCAATATATTCATATATAAACTTTTGAGAGAGTGGTTTGTAAGCGACTAATCCCGCTGTAAAAAAAGGTTTTAGATTCTTATCTAGTCTTAGTTTTTGTTTGACAACAACTGGAATTTGAAGGTAGGAAAATGATCCTTTCAACTCATGTAAAACATCAGTAGGATCATTCGGATTGGCAATTGGAAACAGGGCAAAAGTGGCAGGATCTCCTTCTATTTTAAAATCAACATTAAGCCACTCCGCACCTATTCCAAGGCTTTGTCCTGCTGGTAATTCTATGGCAGCATTTAATCCTAAGGCGTACCCACTAGCACCAAAAGCATTAGACGAATAGACCAAAGGACTATACTTAATACTTGCTGATAAGCCATTGGGTATGAAATAATAAATAGGTTTGGTTTCAGGTTCTTTGTATTCAGGAAGTTTGTCAGTCAAGTTTTTAATCCAATCTGGTTCTTCTCTATCAATATTTAAATATTGCAAACCTAAAAGCTGAAGTGGATCAGATGGTCTCCATTTATTTTCTAAATCATCAATTTCCTTATTATTTTGGATGAAATTATTTTCAAAAATACTGGAGCTAGGATTTTTAGCAAGTAAAGAATAAGTACCATTACCTATACTCCAGTAAGAACTATTAGGTTTTAAATTATATTGTAAAAGGTTGGAATTCCTCAAATAGCTATATGGATTATTATAAACATGCGAGTAAGCATTTTCGTTTTGAATCTCTCTTTGATCTGCTTTTATATATTTTTCTCTATAGATTACGGTTATAATCGTGTCATAGTGATGAATAGTTTGTTTTTCGATAATGGTATCTTTGTTACTAATTAAATTTATCTGAGAAATTTGACGACTTAAATCTACTACCTGCTCATTAAGTTTATTGTACTTACTAATGAAAAATCCTGCCCCTAAGAACATAGGTAATAACAGCAAGGCAGCAAGCAAATACAAGCTTCTATTGTTTCTTTTGCGATTTGAAATAGGTTTCAAACGCTTTTTCATATCCTGTAAAGCAGACGGTTCTACCTGAAAATTAGGTGGTGACTCCAGGATGCCTTTTAATTTATCATCAAAGTAATTGTCATCCATATTTATTAGTTTTCACGTGAATGTTATGTACATTTTTCAATAATTCTTTGATCTTTTGTCTGGCTTTAGAAAGATTTGATTTAGAGGCGCCAATGCTAATTCCTAATTTATCAGCAATCTCTGCATGTGCCAAACCTTCTACTACAAAAAGATTGAATACCATTCGATAAACGGGAGTGAGTAATTGCATTATTTCTATTAGATCATCAAATTCTAATTTGTCAAGTGCTTCGTTATAAGCTGGTGATTCATCAACAGATACTATTAATTCCTTTGGGCGATTTTTTTGATACTTTCTATAATGGTCAATAGCAGCATTAACTAAAATCTTACGTAACCAAGGTTTAAAGGGATATGAAGCATCGTATTGATCAATTTTTGTAAAAACTTTTAAAAACCCATCATTGACCATTTCCATGGCGGACTCTCTATTACGTGCATATGGCAAACTTATCCCCATACCATAGCTATAAAAATGCTGATATAGTTTTAATTGGCTAGATTCATCCATACGACGACAGCCATCAATCCATGATGCCAGTTTTTTGTTTTCCGTCATTTTCTCTACTTGCTTACTTGACTGTACGGAATTTGCTGGGGGGTGGGTTGTCTGGGCTTCTACAATTTTTGAAGTGAGTGATTCTTTTTCATTTGGCATTCAAATGCTTTTGTCTATAAACCAAAAAGATTCTTTTAATATTATATCTAAGATAGAAAATGTTTTGGAGAAAGTTAGGAAAGTCAGGGTGGTCAGGAAGGTCAGGAAGGTCAGGAAGGTCAGGGTATGGGGATTATTGTAAAAAAGGTATTTTGACTCTCTTGATATTCTCAATACAGTTCAATTCTAAATACAAAATTGGTTGTAAATCCCATATTTGATTTATCAGCATACTCAAGGAATGAAGGTTCACCCATTGGTTTTCGTATATAGAAAGATCGGTTATAGATGTTTCTTTGGTGATAAATATTATAGAAAGAAATTCCGATTACTCCCTTCCAGGTGTTTTTTATTTTGGGAAAGAAGTTATATAAGATAGAAGCGTCGAGTTGATGTTCCGCTGGAAGTCTTGCACTATTAAATAAATTAACTCTAGGGAAAATAGTTTCTCCTGAGCTTGGATTGCCTGGCTCAGATGGTCTTACCTCAAAATTTTCTAAGTCAGAATAAGGCCTTCCTGAGCAAATTTTCCAACCCAAAGAAAAATCAAAATTTCCCAAAGACCACATATTAGCCCAGTTAAATGCATGTCGTTGATCAATAGGTGCTTGAAATTCTCTATCAAAAAAGGTATTAAATTTATATACATTATTACTCAATGAATAACTTATCCAACTTTGATACTTTTTCCATCGTTTTTTAATTAAGAAATCTATTCCTTTAACATCGGCCATACCTATATGAAAACGTCCAGATAAACCTTCCTCAAATCCAGTTGCTAAAGAAGATAATCCATCGATTCGTTTAGCGTAAGCCTGAATATCAAATAACCAAGATTTTTTACGATAAATCAATCCTAGTTGAAACTGAGTAGAAGAAAGCACAGGAACTTTATTTGTCCCTGTCAAGGTCCAAACCGGTGTTTCAATACTTGCTCTATCTCCTTCTATTTCTATAAGTTGGCTTAAAAACTGATAATACCTACCCGCATTAAGATATACATTTAATTTATCTGGCAATTGATACCAAAGTCGAATACGGGGTTCGAAATATTGATTTCTTTCTTCTCCAAAATGACTCAATCGGAGTCCAATGTCAAATCCATATGGCTGCTCTTTTGTACTATTAAAAGCAGCGTGTAAAACATGTAAGTTTGAATTAAAATCTCTGGTTTCATCAACTTGATCATTATTTCTATTTCTAGTAATTTGGTAAGCTACGTCATAATTTGCCAGCTGGTATCCAAATTCAATCTCATGTTTTTTTGAAGTTTGATACGTATTTATAAGATTGATTTGTTGTTCTTCAATACTACTCTTTTTTACTCCAAATTTTTCTTTATTCATTTGGTTGATAGATCGCAATTCATAAACATAATCGTAATGATAATTCGTATGAACGCCAATCAATTTTGTTGAAAAACCTGGTTTCCAATTATGAACCCAAGAGAGGTTTAATCCTACATTTTCCAGTATCAATGTATCCGCCTGCTTTTGCATTTTCCTATTGTCTAAAATTTCATCTGCAAAATCACTTTCTGCATACACTATAGCCATAGAAAATTGATCTTTTTCAGAAGGTCGGAAGGTTGTCTTTAAATTGGTATCAAAAAAACTAAAATCATCTTTAATACTTATATCTGGTGGTATTCTATTAAGATCAATATTTTGAACTAATATCCCCTGTTGAATTCTCTTTGTAATATTTTCAAAAGTAGGTGTTCGTAAAATTTCGGTCAATGAACGACGAAGAGAATACACAACAGAAAGTTTATCTTCTAATAAAGAAAAATGTCCATCCACATTTGCAAATATCAAATTTGTTCCAATGCTTATCTTTGGTTTTTTTGTTTTGACAACATCAGATTTCATATCAATAACGCCAGAAATTCGCCCGCCATACTTTGCTCCAAAACCTCCTTTATATACTCGAACACGATCAATGATATATGGATTGAAAGCGGATAACATTCCAAAATAATGCGCAGAATGGTAAATTGGAATATCTTCCCATAAAATGAGGTTCTGATCCGGTGTTCCTCCCTGAATGCAAATGGCAGATGGTGTTCCATCCTGAGAAGAAATGCCAGGAAGAAATTGAATGGTCTGCAGTATATCGGGCTCTACTTGTCCAGGCAATGCTCCAATCAAATTGGGCTGTAATTCAATACTTGCTCCATTATCATAAAGTTGAATCCCATCTGTCAGATAATCTGTGACAATGATAAAGTCTTCTCCAAAATTATAATAATTTAATTCAATTGTCGGGCAATTCTTTTTATTGAAATGTATTGCAGCCAAATGTTTTTCTTCATATCCAACATAGCTAAGAACCAATGTATCCGTTTCGTCAAACTCAGCCCTAAACTGAAATGAACCATCCTTCAAACTTGTTGTGCCTTTTCTAGAATTCTTCAGATAAACATTAGCGTAAGCAAGAGGTGATTGACTTAGACTATCCAGAACCTTTCCACATAACAACAAACCTTTAGGCAATTCCTCTTGGCGCTTTTTCGTAAGGATAATGTAATTATTATTGACTATTTCAAAGGCTAATTCTTTATCCTTTAATAAGGATTTTAGAAAGGTATTAATGCTTGCTTTGGGGGGAATTATCGAGATTTTAATATTCTGAATATCATCTTGTCGATAAGAAAAAAGGAAACCATAATTACCTTCAAGCTCTAGAATTGCTTCTTCTAAAGTAGTCACTTTATTAGCATCCAATTCTACTAATTGTTGCTGAGAAAATGCAGAAACTACAATAAAAGAAAAAGCCAACATTAACAGGTAATTAAATATATTTTTTCCCTTCATACGATAACAAGCTCTTATTCTTTCATCAAAATCACTTTCTTATCTGTCCTTAATTCATACTTTATTTTCATAGGATCTAGGGTCGTTTTTAAAGCAAGATTTAAATCCTGATGTTGAAAATTACAAGAAATAATTTCCTGAGTATTGACATTAGTTACATCTATCTTTATGTCAAATTGTCGTTCCAGTTCATCAAGTACAAGACTTAATGGAACCTCTCTAAAGCTAGATATCCCATTCACCCAATTATTTGTTTCCGCATTTTGCAATTGCCATTTTAGTATATCATTATCCGATGAAATGCGGATTGCATCATTCGGATTTAATATCTGGTCAATTCCTTTATTTGCAGAACGAACAGCAACCTTTCCAGTCAGGCATTTCACTTCTAATATTCCTTTTCGAGATAGGACATTAAATTGTGTGCCCAGAACTTGTACAATTCCATTAGGTGTATTTACTGTAAATGCAGATCCTTTTTTCACTTTAAAAAAAGCTTCGCCATTTAATTCAAGGCTTCGTTTTTTCTTCCAAGTACTCAGATCATAAGACAGCTTACTTTCTGCGTTCAATACAAAGGTTGATTCATCTGGCAATATCCCTTCCTCTCGTTCGCCCTTAGCTAGTTCGTAATTAATGCTTGTACTTTTAGGCC
The DNA here is from genome assembly GCA_965277415.1 of Saprospiraceae bacterium. Classification (GTDB taxonomy): domain Bacteria; phylum Bacteroidota; class Bacteroidia; order Chitinophagales; family Saprospiraceae; genus JAHDHW01. The sequence continues at coordinate 233,643 of CBDICS010000005.1, read as the reverse complement.
AAAAAAACCAGCCTGCTAAGAGCAATACAGCAGCAGCTACCCCATACTTTAGCCAAGAAGGAAACAAGCGTCTTTTAGCTATATTCACTTTGGGCAATTGTGTTTTCTCCGCTTTTAGTATTTCAGCTAGCATTGGCTCTGCATCTAATTCCGGAGTAGATAAACCTTCCGTGTTTTTATATAAGGTAACTAAGGTATCATACTCTGGTCGCAGTTTAAATATTTCCAGTTCTTCAGCCTTAAGGGTGTCGTTTACCCATTTGTGTAATAATTCGTCATTTATCATGATTCAGCTTGATAGAAATTGTTTCTTTGACAAACACCGTTTTCGTCAAAGAACGAAAAAAATTAGTGCTTTCTATTATTAAGACAGTTCACCTTTCAAAGCACCTACTTTTTATCTGATTTTTTTAGAAACTTCCCTTAAAGTATCTAAAGCATTATACATTCTTTTTTCAACTGCTTGTTTACTTATTTGGAGTATTTCTGCTATTTCTTTATACGTTTTCTTTTCTATTCGACTCAATAAAAATACGACCCTTTGTTTCTCCGGAAGATCAGCTATAGCCGTTTCTAATCTCTTTTTCAATTCTTTTTCTTCCAATAAGAATTCTGGGTTTTCATGATTAGTATCTGATTGAGGTAAGGATTGAAACCTTAGTACAACTTTCTGATGGTTATATTCATTGATCAAAAGGTTGTTTGCTGTTTTAAAAACATAACCTTTTGCACTATTAGGAAGCACTGATTTACAATTTTGCCATAAGCGTGTAAAAGCTTCTTGAGTCAAATCTTTGGCCATTCCTAAATTCCCTGTCTTATAGTAAAGATAGTTGTGGAGGGTTTTTGAATACTCCCTGAAAATTGCAGTATATATTGGTTCTTCACAAATAGAACCACTATTCGATGTCATAGATAATATTTTTTCAATTAAATATTTTCGATATATCTATTTGATTCCCTAAGGCCCACTCTTCCTATAAAACACTGAATATCAAACAGATATACTATAAACTATCTAATCCTATTTTGTGTTTCAGCAATTCGTAATTTTAAAAATCTACTAAACTATTTTTTAAAAAAACTATTTTTTTTCATCATGAAGGTAGGTCTTTTTAAAATTAGCTTGTCTTTATTTCGAATTTGCGATTAATAAGTTCTAATCAAATCAGGCTTTAAATCCAAATTTACGAATTATGGGCATTAAAGCTGCCACTAACAACGTCAAAATTCATAATTATAGATTTATAACTCGACTCTTTTATTTTTTCAAAAAACATGGTAATTAGAATGATTTGGATTCAATCCAAACGCGTAGTTCATTGCCATATCAAACTGGTTTTTATTTGTCATCTAAATCTAAAGTCATGAAGAATTCACAAATATTGTTACTTGCGCTTGGTTTGCTTTTATTCGTTTCCTGTCAAAGGGATGATGATGACTCTGGAAATGGATTCGGAGGTAATAATGACATACCAGATATTAATCAAATTGATCCTCAAGGAAATGGGAATACGGGAATAGATGATGCAGCAATTATCGAATTAGGGCAAATGCTATTTTGGGATCCCGTACTATCAGGAGAAAAGGATATAGCCTGTGCTACTTGTCACCACCCTGATTTCGGATATGCAGATGGACGTGATTTGCCTATTGGAGTCGGTGGAAAAGGTTTAGGTCCTCAACGTCAAGATGTTACAAATGATGACATTGGTTTTGTAACACGAAATTCACCAACTATCATAAATACAGCATTTAATGGAATGGATGAAGATGGTGATTTTAATCCAGATTTAGCTCCAATGTTTTGGGACAATAGAACATTAAGTTTAGAGACCCAGGCAATAGGCCCTTTACTCTCTTTTGAAGAAATGCGTGGACATGCTTATGATGAATCCTTGGCTTTAGATAGTATTATTAACAGATTAAATGCCATTCCGCAATATCGGGACTTATTTAGTAATGCTTTCGGAAATCCGAATACCATCACTTCTCAAAATATTGGTCTGGCTATCGCTAGTTTTGAACGAACGATTACGGCTACGGACAGTCCTTTTGATCGGTTTAATGCTGGTAATCAAAATGCAATGACCCAACAACAAATCAGAGGCATGAACAGATTCAATCAGGTTGGCTGTAATGATTGTCATAGTGGTCCAATGTTTTCAGATTTTGATTTACATGTCTTGGGCGTTCCTGATAATAATCTTTTGGATTTTTCAGATTCGGGAGCAGATGGTACTTACGCATTTAGGACACCAACTTTAAGAAATCTTAATGAAACTGGCCCATATTTTCATAATGGTGTGGGTAGAGATTTACAACAAACCATTCAATTTTATATAAGGGCCAGAAATGCTGCTAATAATAATAATGGTGGTGGCGGTGGTGGCCCTGGTGGATTGAATGTAAACCCCAATGTAAATGGCAATGATATCGATGATGAAGTAAGGGACTTGAGAAATTTTAATAATGGAGATGTACAAGATATTATCGCTTTTATTCAAGCCCTTAATGATCCTAATTTTGATAGAACAATCCCTAATAATGTTCCAAGCGGATTGAATCCTGGTGGACGAATTGATTAGGATACATACATTTTATAACACTTAGAAAACGATGGAACACAGATAACAGGTTTTCATTTTCTCAATGTCCAATTCTTTGGCACCTATGATTAAGGAAGTCCGCTATCGCAACAACGGTAGTGGATGCCCTTAGTGCATCGTAAATTAACTATTGTACTTAGTTTATTAATTGTCAGATAGTTTCAATATCAATCCTATTTTCTCATCTCTAAAACCCTATTTTTATGAAAAAGTATCCAAGTCAATCCAACAATTATCAAACGTACTGGTGGATAAACTTACTATTATTTATTTTTATTTTTTGTCTGGTGTCTATTGATGCTGCTGATGCTCAAATTACCGATCCTAATGATCGTACTAGAAAAGTAAGTACAAATGGGAAAAATTTTAAGCATATAAAAAGACCAGACGGAGCAAATCGTTCTGTGGTTTGTGATCGCCTCCCCAATAGAACAATTGATGGCACTTGTAATAATATTAATAATGCTGATTCCGAAATTTGGGGCGCAAGTGATATTCCAATTAATCGAGTAATGCCCGCAGCATATGGAGCACCAGATTTTTACAATGATATGACTGGAAATTGTAGATTATCGCCTCGTGCAATTTCCAATATCGTTGTCGCTCAATCAGGAGATATCCCCAGCCAACGTAATTTGAGTTCCCTCGTTTTTACATGGGGGCAATTTATAGATCACGACATAGATTTGTCTCCAGAGGGGGAAACAGAATACGTCCCTATTTTATTGCCATCTAATGAACCTTTGTTTACTTCTCCGATTCCATTCCTTCGTTCTGAAGCATACCCTGGTACTGGTATCAATGACGATCGGCAACAGGAAAATATTATTACTTCCTGGTTAGATGCCTCTCAAGTTTATGGATCGGAATTATCCAGAGCAAACTGGTTAAGAACTTTCACTGGGGGTAAGCTAAAAACTTCTCCGGGAGATTTGCTTCCATATAACACTTTAAATGGTAGTATTAATAGTCCAATTGATCCCAATGCTCCAAGTATGGCAGGTGATGGAGGCGGTACGGTTCTTACATTCGTAGCCGGAGATGTACGAGCAAGTGAGCAGCCCGGATTGACCTCTTTACATACATTATTTGTTCGAGAACATAATCGAATTTGTGACCAGTTCATTGCCCAAGGATCCAATAATGATGAACTGAATTATCAAAGAGCTAGAAAATTAGTTGGTGCTTATATCCAAGCCATTACTTATAATAATTTCCTTCCAGCATTAGGTGTTAATGTGCCGCCTTATCAAGGTTATAACTCTAATATAAAAGCCGATATCGTTAATATATTCTCGACTGCAGCATATCGTTTGGGACACACTATGGTTACAGAAGAGATTCCACTAATAGGCATCAATTGCGATCAAGTTGATGGAGGAAGTTTGCCCTTAGTAGACGGTTTTTTTAATCCTTCCGTAACAGCAGAATATGGTATAGAAACATTTATAAGGGGTCTCGCTTCCCAAACACAACAAAAAGTAGATGCAAAAATTGTAGATAATCTTAGAAACTTTCTATTCGGCGATCCATCAAGTGGCAATGCGTTTGGACTCGATTTGGCTTCCTTGAATATACAGCGAGGAAGAGATCATGGATTACCGGATTATAATACGGTTCGGGCTTATTATACGGGTCTGCCTGTAGAGGACTTTAGTGATATTACTTCTGATGTCAATTTGCAGAATGCATTGAGAACAGCTTACGGTAGTGTTTACGATATGGACTTATGGGTAGGTTTGCTTTCAGAGGATCACCTGAATGGAACTTCTATAGGTATAACACTAAATGCAATACTAGGAGAACAATTTCAAAAACTCAGAGATGGCGATTTTTATTTTTACAGGAATGATCCTGCCATTTCAGGATCAAGCAAAGAGATCAGATCAATAACACCTCTTTAAAAAACATTGTATTGAGAGATACGCCAATCCAAAACCTTCAGCCTGATGTATTCTTCGCTGCATTATGCAATAACAATGGCGGTGGCGGCGGTTGCAATGGTGGCTTGCAATCAAGGATGGCAATGGCCCAGGAGGTCATGGTGGAAATGGCCCAGGTGGTGGTGGCGGAGGAAACGGCCCTGGTGGTGGCGGTGGTGGAAATGGCGGTGGAGGCGGTGGTGGAAATGGTCCTGGCGGCGGTGGCGGCGGTGGATTTTCAGACTGGTACTAATGGTGGTGGTGGGCAGATTGATGGAACTACTACAGTCATTCCAAACAATACGCTATCTGTATACCCTAATCCTTCAACGGATAAGATTAATATCAGTGTAATATTAGAAGAAAACGTGAGTGAACAGGCAATTGTCCGAGTACAAAATATCGATGGAAAAGTTTTCTATCAGAAACCTACAGCTGTAGATGGTCAAATATTATTTACTGAAATAAATTTAAAAGAATTGCCTCCAGGCATGTATTTTATTACCGTTCAATCTGGTAAAGAATTGCTTTCTAAGAAATTATTAATCAATTAGTGAGTATTTTACGGATTCTATAGATTTTAAGGAAGTCCCTGCTATTCTTAGTGGGGACTTTTTCTATTAGAACATCGTTTTAGGGACAGGGTATTACTCTTTTTTAAGTTTTTTTATTTCTTCAGCTTTCAGTTGATTTTCCTTGCGCATATAAGCTAATTGCTCCATTAATTCTCTAATCACAGGATCAGCACTACTATAATCATGTATAGCTTCTTCGACAACTTTTAATTCCTCACCATTGAGCAATGGCTTTCCTTCTCCAAGTAACCAATACCGGATATTCCAATGCGGATAATGTCTCAATATTCCGATGACAAGCTCCCCATTTGGATATGCGGTAACTCCATTCAAATAATTAGTAAGATTTTTAAGTGTGTATTTAATTGACTTACTAAACTTAGATTTGTTTAATTCCTCAGATTGGATTAATTCAATAAGTCTTTGGCTATGAGACATTTAGTATTGTTATTAACAATTTAATTGCAAAAAATGCTGTAAATACTTGCAGTCTTGTAAATATTTACATACATTTGATTATTCCGTTCAACAAAATACAAAAGTTTAAAACATTTTAAGAAAGTGCGCGCACTTTTAGCAAAATATCTATGCAACAAATTACATTCTTTAGCAATCCAGCTCTTTTAGGTGAGCTTGAGTATTGGTTCAAAACTAGTTTTAGTAACTCATTTATCTCATTTTTTACTTGCTTAGGATTGCTCTCAAAGAAGCATAAATTAATACGGATGAGAAAAGAAATCGAATCTAAATTTCATCAATTAGTAGCCGATCGTTTTGGCTATTTTGAAGCAAAACACATACATATGAAAATGGGTTTACCTGCCCATCCAGTTACAAAAGCATTTAAGAGTCCAGAGAATACACCTCATAAGGTTTTGATTGCCTTTAGTGATATTTTGGGTATTCATCCTTTTGAATTAATTAGAGATTATGATATGGGAATAGAGCGAATTTCTGAAATCGAGAAAGATTATCATCAAAAAGCATATGCTAATAAGGTTAAACTCAGCTAGTAGTATGTAGGAATCCTACTTTTTGTGGTTTACTATTCGTTTCGCTAAAACAAGGGAGAGAGGCACCCTATTTTGGGGTGGTCCCTCCGGCAATTTGCCTGGGGGGATTTTTTCCTTTTTGAAATTATATAAAGAAGTTGTTTAATGCAAAAGATGTTTTCTGCTAAGCAACTTCAGGCTCTAAGCTTAATATTCATGTATACTAAAGAACAATTAATCGCATTTATTCGATGGTATGATTTTCAACCATCTACTTTCAAACTTCATACTCCTCTACATAAATTAATAGATTTTTATTTTGAGAATCTGGAACAAAAGCAAGATGATAATAATGAAGAAATCGTTCTTTGACTCTTATAAGTGCTTGTTTTCTTTTTCGTAGCCTGCAAAGCTAATCGAGTATTAATGGAAGCAGGACATACAGAATTAACAAGGTTTTCATAGTACATTATAATCAACTGAATGACGAAGTACAAGGTAAAATAAAATGCAATCAGGTAATAAAAATTCAGGATGCATTCATGTTTTTCCCTATTTTTACCTTCATGAAAGAACAAGAGCTTGCAAGGCTGTTTTATCTGGAAGTAGAAAAAGTGATTCAAGATGAAACAATGGACATAAAGTCTAAAGTAGATCGTTTGTATCATATTTTGAATTTGCTATTTGTAGAAGCTACTCGAAAGGAGCAATTACAGTTTACTACCCTATTCGCAAGAATCGCTTATGCTACCCAGAAATATGATATTAATAAACAAGTCCGGTTTTACATTCATTATTTTAGAAAAAATGCTCGCCAGTTAACACAACATGATCCCGAGGAAATTTATAACCTTGGATTAATGGTTTTAGCAAAAAGTATCAGTGAAATTTTTAAGGTAGAAATCGCTAAATCTATTAAGTACCTCATTCCAAATACAGGATTTGATCATCTGCGTCCAGCAGAAATTAAAGGTTTCAAATCAAAGATTCAAGTACTCTTGATTCGAGATGAAGCGGATGTTCAGCAATTAGTCGGTTATGATGAATTTAATCCTTCTGTAGAAATTAGAATTCAATATAATATCCCTGATCGCAATGAAAATTTTAATCCAACTATTGAATCTATAAGGTCTCATTTTGAATTCCCTATTGTTACAAATCTAGTCGATGTAGAAATCAGTCAAGATGGCATTTACCGCCCTGCTGCTTTTGTGATTGAACCAAATTATCTGATGGATGTTTCCGCAATCGCAGAATGTTTCAAAGATTATGGCGCCGAACCTTTGTCTTTTTTGATCAAGAAGTACTTACCCTTTACATATAGCAAACACTTGATGATTGGAAACATTGCCAATTTCTTTCTGGATGAATTGATGACTAATCCTGAAGTAAGTTTTCAAGAAATATTCCCAAAGGTGTTTCGCTTAAATCCATTGGCTTTTGTATTATTTGAAGATAGTATTGTCCGAGAAATTATGCAGACTTCTCAAAAGCATTTTGTGAATTTAAAAAACATGGTGCTTCATGAATTTAAAAAGAATGACATCAATCCTGAGAAAACCTTATTGGAACCTTCTTTTTATTCCGAATTTTATGGCCTTCAAGGTCGTTTAGATATTTTTTATAAGAATGATCAATCTGCTATTGTAGAATTAAAAAGTGGCAAACCTTTTCGACCAAATATCTACGGTATCAATCATAATCATTATACCCAAACACTACTTTATGATATGATCATCCGCTCTGTTTTTGGCAATCAGATTGACCCTAAAAACTATATACTTTATTCAGGTGTTGATGAGCGGCATCTTCGCTTTGCCCCTAGGGTCCGAGCACAGCAATATGAAGCATTACAGTTGCGCAATCAATTGATCATAATAGAACAGCGCCTAAAAAATCTTAGGACATCCAATACCGATGTTATTTTCGATCAAGTCAAAACCGCTTATTTCCCTAAGGCTAAAGGATTTGCGGCCAATGATATCAAATTATTTGAAAAAGGATACAGTGAAATGAATCCTTTGGAGAAACAATATTTTCATGCTTTCTCTGCTTTTATTGCTCGGGAACAGCAACTAGCCAAAACAGGTATTCAGGGGATTGACAAAATTAATGGACAAGCTGCATTATGGTTGGATCAATTTTCTGAGAAAGAAGCAGGGTTTAATGTAATCAGCTATCTTAGAGTCAAAGAAAATCAGACGAAGGCAGACGATCCTATTATTACTTTTAATAAAACAGAACGAACCAGTCAGCTCGCCAATTTTAGAAATGGTGACATTGCGGTACTTTATTCATTCGGAGATCAATCTCAAACGGTTCTGACCAATCAGATATTTAAAGGTACAATTGTAGATATTGCAGAAACGGAAGTTACTTTTCGACTGACTTCCAAACAGTTTAATACAGAGATCTTTGAAGCAGATACCGACTGGAATATAGAACATGACCTGATGGTCTCAAGCTTCAATGCAATGTATCGATCCTTATTTCAATTCATGCAATTTACTGAGGCGAAGAAGGATTTAATTTTTACACTTAAGCCGCCACTTCAACCTGAACAAAGTGAAATAGGTCGAGTCAAAGAATTTACCGAAGAGCAGCAAGGTATTTTTGAGAAGATGGTCAATGCAAAGGAATACTTCTTGCTTTGGGGGCCTCCGGGGACAGGTAAGACGAGTATCATGTTGAAAAACTTTGTTGCTCATATTATTAATGAAACCGATGAAAATGTATTGCTCTTGGCATATACCAATAGAGCTGTTGATGAAATTTGTGAAGCCATAGAAAGTATTGATGCTTATATTAAAAATGATTATTTCCGGATTGGTTCAAAATATTCTACTCAAGTACAATATCATGATCAGTTGCTGAACGAAAAAATAAGTAAGATCAGTAAACGAGCGGAATTAAAAGATATTATCAAAAACCACCGAATCGTAGTCGCTACAGTTTCTTCATTTAATAGTAAGATGGATTTATTGAAGCTCAAACAATTTGACCGAGTAATTATTGATGAAGCTTCGCAGATTTTAGAACCTCTATTGATAGGCATGCTACCATTATTTCGTCGCTTTATTTTGATTGGCGATCACAATCAGCTACCGGCTGTAGTTGTACAAAGCGCTGAAGAGTCTGCCGTAGCTAGTCCAGATTTGCAAGCCATTGGACTGCATAATTTACGCAATTCTCTATTCGAAAGGTTATATAATCAATGTCGTGCAAACAAATGGGATTGGGCTTATGATCAATTGAGCCATCAAGGTCGGATGCATGAGGCAATTATGAATTTTCCTAATGTTCATTTTTATAATGGAAATTTAAAAACACTTCCTGCTCCTCTATCTGAAAAACAAGTAATACCTCTTAATTACTCCCTTTCTCCTGAAGCGGATGACCTAGAAAAAACCTTGAGTGAAAACCGAGTCGTTTTTTTACCGACTTTCTCTGATAACAATATTACAGTTACAAAAACCAATGTTGAAGAAGCTAAGGTTATTGCATCTTTAGTAAAATCTTTTCAACAATTATATCAAGCTAGTGAAATTCCTTTTACAGAAAAATCAATTGGTATTATCACCCCTTACCGAGCTCAGATTGCAATGATCCAACAAATAATTATTGATGCAGGCATTGACCCAAAGCCTTTGACGATTGACACAGTCGAACGCTATCAAGGCGGGGCTCGTGAAATCATTCTAATTTCTCTTTGCTTAAATAGCCCTACGCAATTGTCTTCTTTGGTTTCTCTTTCTGCTGATGGTGTTGATCGTAAATTAAATGTCGCTTTGACACGTGCTCGTAATCATCTGGTAATTGTTGGAAACCCTGATATTATGGCCTTGAATGGGGCTTATGGGGAATTGGTGGAGTGTGGTTTTGTTTTGGAGAAGGGATAGTTTTGTTTTGGAGGGAGGGATAGTTCTGCTTTTTAGGGAGGGATAGTTCTGCTGCGCAGAAAGGGATGGTTTCACCTTTGGTGAAAAGGGATGGTTTTGCTGTGCAAAAAGAGGTTGTTTTGCTGCGCAAAAAGTTTGGTTCTGCTGCGCAGAAGGGGGGGAGTTTTTGTTTGTGGTTTGGAAGTGGTTTAGGTTTGGGGATGTTTTGAGTTTTTATTTTCTTTTTCCTGATCCGTTGCAGGCTCTGCAATCGTTTTTTTCGCCTCTTGTTCCTCTCCAATATCCAAGGCCATCACAGGTTTTACATTCGTTAAATTTAACATTAAATTGTGCCGCGATGAGACGAATAATGAAGTAGATAACAATACATATTAAGATAAGAACAATTATTCTAGCGAACATTTGGATTATTTTTTTGTAAAAGTACGGATTAAGTTCTATTGAGCCAATCTAGTCTGTTAATTTTAAAGACAAAACAATCATCTTGGCCAAATTTTCTTTTTTCTACAAATCGGAAACCCAATCGTTTGTAGAATTTATGGGCTTTTAGGTTCGAAGCTAAGGGATCAATAATCACTCCAGTTACTGAAGGATCGCTAAAACATCTGTTTAGTGCCAAGTTCATCATTATTGTTCCATACCCTTTTCCCAAGTTTTCTTTTTCACCAATCCATATGTCTATGGCTCTAAGCCTATCTGAAACCTCGCCCCAATAATGCGTTTCTTCCAATGCGGGATCGATAATTTGAATGAAACCGATGGCTTGTCCATTTAATTCCGCAATCAATTGCAATCGCCAATCTTTTGGGTTTTGAAGTTCGGATTCCCAAGCCCAATGATCATTAGGGTCTGAGGCCATTACATGTTCTTGCTCATCCCAATATTGTAATGTAGCTAAATCCTTAATCGTTGCTTTTCTTAAAATAATGTTCTGCATTTCGATTAGTTTCTGAGCAGTTGATCAGCCTATCGCTTGTGAGCAAACACTTTATGTTTTTGTGATCGCTACGCTTGGGAGCGTTCCTTTGGAACTTGTGATCAGTCCTATCGGGCTTTGTGGGGCTTTACTTGCTGCTATTAGTGATGGGCTATTAATTATTTATGTTCTTGAACGTATATGAGTCCTCTATCTAATCCATATCGGTAATCACTCATAATTGTTTTATTCGTATAGGTATAAGTGCCACTTTTTAATAGTTTCTTCGGGGCAATTTCTTTTATTGTCAAATCACTAGGCGGATTTTCTATGAAGTCTATGCTTTCGTTATAAAGCTTATGGCAATTTGCAAAAGTATCTCTTAAACGAGGGGAATCATTATAATAAATGCTGCCAAAATAATCTGTCCAGCTTTGACTTGATTTTTCTCCTTTGGGCCAAGTGCGTAATATCAAAATTTCTTTTGCACCTTGTTCATAGGCCCGTTTCACAGGTAAGGGATCACTCCAACCGCCATCAAAATATTCTATACCATCAATCACGTGTTTTCCTTTTGTAACGAAAGGTAATGTAGAAGAAGCAATCACAGCATCAATCCAATTATCCATATTTGGTTTTAAATATTCAGCTTGTCCACTTTCTCTCCTTGTCGCTACAAAATTGATATCAGAATCATTGGTATATTCAAGTGCTTTTTCAAGTGCAAAAGGTACTTTTTCATTTGCGACTTTTGCAATGTAATCAATGTCCATATATCCTTGCGCGCCTAATGTCCGTCTGAAATTAGTGAAATGTTCATCCTGAGACAATAATTTGATTGCTGATAGGCAAAGTCTATATTGTCTACTCAAAAAATAAGATAAAGCAATCGCCCCTCCCGAAACACCAATATACTTTTGAAATGGTCTATAATTACTGGATAAAAAAGCATCTAATATCCCAGTCGTAAATCCGGTTTTGAAGCCTCCGCCTTCTACTATTAAACAAGTGTTATTCATATAATTTGATCTATAATAGCTTAGAACATGTTGGGGATTTAGCATTTTATTACTGAACTAATACCTTTTCTATGTTCCTTTTCCATCGAAGAAAAGGAACCAAAATTCTAGTTCAAAAAAATGCTAACCCGCAAATGTCAAGTAGGTAAGGGGAGTCTCACCCCGAACCTCTCACAGAACCGTACGTGAACCTCTCAGCTCATACGGCTCTTCTCATTCAGTCTCACTGATTAGGTTTTAATACCTAAATCCGTGTTGCTATGTGACTTTGTTTCTTTCATTTTAATCCTCCCTTTTGTTTTGGTTGTTAAAATAATTAAAACTGAATGAGCTATGCCCTTCGCTCCACTCCCATTACAGAAGTTTCAACACTACTATGGCATAGTCCGACTTCAACATCTACTTTGGTAATATCAGCCTTGCTTTCCAGCTTGTGCTTTTCCCTTAACATTAGATGTTGATCTCTCCTGTTCTGCTAATAAGCCTGCTTAAAGTTCCTGCCATTTCTACGCCGTACACCCCAAAGCCAGTAAGTAGTTCTTCCGCTTTGATTATCCCGAGTAGTGCCAGATCACTCGGTTTTGATGTAATTGCAGCGTTTCGACGTTTCTTCAATGGTTCACTTCCGTTCAGCTCCTTTAAACTTACCTGAATAGTCTTTTCTACCCTTTTCCCTTTTCGCTCAATACCTTATCCTCACAGATAAAGCACCAAAAGGTGGTTTGCAGGCGGCTACTACCAGCAGCCTGCGGAGGGTCGATTCCTCCATCTTATTAGCAACATAGCTTCTCAGCCTTCAGGACACACCTGGCTCCCGCACCCACGTTTTTGAACATTCCAAACCCGCTGACTCTGCTAAACTTTATCATGCTGCTTTTTTATTTTAAACATCATACTTCTATACCAAGGTTTAACAATTAATACAAAGTGTACAAGGTGAATTTGGGGGAATATAAATAGCTGATTATCAAAACTTTATTTAATTCAATTAAATAGACAAAATCTCAGATTCTCATTTTATGCTTTCTTTAAATGCTAAAGTCGAGCTTATGGAATATCTAATATTTTATGTGTTTGCAGACTTAAAGACCATTTGGGATGCTTTAAACAATATTCCAAAGTAAGTTTTGTATTCAATTGTGCTTCAGGGCTATCCATCGGTTGAAGAAAAAACTGTTCGAAATCCAAATCTTCAAATTGTTCTGGCTCTGCACCTATTTGTGGAAACACCAATTTCAATTCATTACCTTGAGTCAAAACAATTTCTGACCCTGCTTTTGGGCTCATACAAATCCAATCCAAACCTTGAGGTGCCTGTATTGTTCCATTGGTTTCTACAGCTACTTCTAATCCTTCGTCATGAAAAGCATTAATCATTGTTTCATCTAATTGTAATAAAGGTTCTCCTCCTGTGCAAACCACATAAGGCGTGCCGGATCCATTTTCTGGCCAAAGTGCTTTTACTTTTTTGGCTAATTTACTTGCAGTATAGCTACCCCCATTTTCGCCATCCGTTCCCCAAAAATCAGTATCACAAAATTGGCAAATTGCCTTATGTCTATCTTGCTCTCTCCCACTCCATAGGTTACATCCTGAAAAACGACAAAATACCGCTGGTCTACCAGTGTGAAATCCTTCGCCTTGTAAAGTGTAGTATATTTCTTTGACTTTGTACATGTCTCTTTTGTTTGTGATCGCTTCGTTTGTGATCGTCCTTTGGATTTGTGATCAATGCCTTGCATTTTGTGATCGCTTCGCTTGTGAGGGCTTCGCTTTTGTGCAATGAATGTAATCTTATTTTTTACTAGTCAACCAAAAGCGAAGTCCTTCACAAAACCGTAGATCGATCACTTAAGCTGAAGGCTTAATTACATAGTCGAAGACCGATCACCCAACTATCGCTGTAGCTTCAATTTCAACCACCATATCTTTATTAATCAAACCGCTGACTTCAACCATTGTCGTGACAGGTTTTATATTTTTAAAAAACTCACCATGTGCTTTACCTACCAATTCCCATTGGGAAATATTAGTCACATACATTCTGGTACGAACGACATCTTCTAAACTTGCACCTGCTGCTTCTATGGCGTTTTTGATTGTATTTAGTATAAAGAGGGTTTGTTGATAAGGGTCATTAGGTGCAATCGTCAGACCATCTTTAGCCGCAGCGGTACCAGCTACTTCTATAATGTTCCCTATCCGTACTGCTCTGCAATAACCTACGATGTCTTCCCATTTTGCTCCTGAGGAGATATTTTTTCTCATCTTGTTTATGTGATTAAATTACTTGAGCTACTAAAATATAGTAATCAAAAAAGAATTCTTTTTTATAAGCGATGCATTTTTGAATAGTGCATTTTCGATCTGTCAGCATCTTTTGATATTCTTTTAGATCGTATTGATGCGGATGTAAAATATCGCCTGGTAATAGTCTAAATATTTTTTTAAAGCCCCAATAATTGTGTGCATCAATAGAAACAATTAATGTTCCCCCTGGTTTTACAAAATCAACTAATTTATCAAAACAAAGACTTAAGTCAGCAACGTGATTAATGGCATTCAGACAAAATACCTTATCATAAGATTGCTTCGCTTGAAATGATTCTAATGGTTCTGGATAAAATTTAACCTTTGGGTAATCACTCGGATTAAAATGATTTAATTTTTCATCGTATTCATTCAATAAGGGGTCAATCGCTTCAATCCTTTGATTTTCGAAAATCATAAAAATACCTGCCGGACCACAACCAGCATCCAATACAGCATCACTTTGCTTGATTTCGACTTCTGTTTCTTTTAAAAGATTAGTCCAATATTCCTTTTTCCATTTTAAGTAATCGGCTTTATTTTTTTTATTCAAGTAGTTTTGCCACCAACGAATTTCAGCAGCCTGTGCTATTTTCCAACGTAAGTTTGTCATTTGAATACAAAGTTATTGAGTTTTAAACAATTTGAGAATTTAAATGTAATTTTGTTGTAGGATTTATTTAATTCATTAAATAGTAGTCTATACAATCTATGATTTATGCTATAGGAAGTCGGGTTAGATTTATACATACAGGATATGAAGGCCTTGTCACTGCTATGATTGGAGATGATATGTTGTCTGTTTTATTAGATGATGGAGATGAGATTCCTGCTTTTGAAGATGATCTGATGCGTATAGAAGATTATCGCGCGCAAATCCGAAACAAGCCACCGATCAAAGCGAAGGTAGTAAAGGGAAAAGAGCAGAAAAAGCCAGAACAACCAGATCGTCCAAAGATCCAAGCGCAGTATTCTATACTTAAAAGCCTTGGTATTCAATTGGCATTCGAAGCACTCTACAAATCAGACGGAAGTACTTCTGCCTATAATATCTATCTAATCAATGATACTCAATACGATGCTTTATATGCTTTCAGCTTGTATCTTGATAAGGCGCTAAAGATGAAAACCAATGATAGGATTCAATCTGTTTCATATATCAATCTAGGACAAATTCCCTTTGATTATTTAAATGAACTTCCTGTCATTGAACTAGAATGTTGGCAGGTTACGACACAAGGAACCGGTAAGAGATTACAGAAAACGCTAAAGATCAAGGCACAGCAATTTTTTAAAAAGGTCAAAACCGCTCCGATTCTCAATATTCCAGTACATCATTATGTGATTTTTGACAGCTTTGACGTGGAGGATAATAAAGAAGAAGATTTAAGAACGTATACTAAAAAAAATAACCGCCCGCCTTCAGCCAACAATATTAATTTTAAGCATTTCAATCAATACAGCGTTTCTGATCTTGCTCATTTTGAAACTGAATTAGATCTCCATGTAGAAAATTTAACTGATCATTGGAAAAAAATGAACAATGGAGAAATCCTACGATTGCAATTGAGTGCATTTGAAACTTATATAGCTAAAGCAATAAATATTGGTGTGCCCAGAGTTTTTGTGATCCATGGTTTGGGAAAAGGACGGCTTCGAGATGAAATCGCTAGTCGTTTGATTCGTCATCCTGACGTGGAGACTTTTAAAAATGAATACCATCCCAGATATGCTTATGGAGCTACGGAAGTTGTTTTTAAGTAAAAAAGGCTTTACTCTTTCAATAAGGATTCAATCACTGGTTTTATTTCATCATACAAAGCCATCTCATCATCACTGCTCCCTCCCAATATTAGTTTTCTAATGATTCCAAATTTATCAATGATAAAAACTCTAGGATAACCAAGGTCTCCTGCAAAAGCATCCATTCCAAGGTTTCTTGAATTTGGAATCACCGGAAAATGAATTGATTTTTGGCTCACATAATTTTCTAAGTCTTTCCCATAATCATCCGAAAAACTTAAAACTGCTATACTTTGATCATTATATTCGTCTAGTAATTTATGTAAACTAGGCATTTGAGAAAGGCAAGGCTGACAAGGTAATCTCCAAAATTGCATGATCAATATTTGTCCTTTATGATCAGCCAAATAATGATTATTGCCATCCATATCAGGAGCTTCAAAAGGAGTAGGCGAAAATCCCTCAAATTCGGCAAGTCTTCTCGAAAAACGATCCTCCAATTTTGCAATTTCTTCTTGATCGGCCTCACTTTGAGCATTCAAAGGCCATAGCAAAAGGAGAAAGACAGAGATAACAAACAATCGAAGTATCATAGCAAAGATTTTGAGTATTCAATTAAAGATACATAATTCGCATCAACTACAGTCATACTTGTTTTCTTTATCTCTTCCGGATTTGTTTTTATTAAAACGGTTTTCATGCCAAGTCGTTTCCCAAAAAGCATATCACTATGAGAATCTCCCACCATAATGGATTTACTAAAATTAACCTCTGGAAATTCTACTTTAGCTTGAAATGCCATTCCTGGATTTGGTTTTCTATCAAAAGAATTCAATTCCTTCAAGGCCGGACAGAAATAGATCGCATCTATATGGCCACCTGCCTCTTGAATCGCCTTATTCATAAAAATATGAATCTGATCTAAGTCCGATATAGTCATCAATCCTTTTCCAATGCCTTGCTGGTTAGTCACTACAAAAATCCGGTCAAACATTTTAGTAAAAATAGCCAGTGCTTCTAATGCTCCCTCAGCAAATTGAAAGGCTTCTATTTGCTGAACATACTGATCTGGTAATCGCTTATTTATGACACCGTCACGATCTAGAAAGAGGAAATTGTTCATCGGTTTTGTTTAAAAATAGCCTGCTCTACCAATTCACAGACTAAGTGTCCAATCATCAAATGACACTCTTGAATCCGTGGCGTGACTCTACTTGGGATATTAATTAGGTAATCGCAATGAGGCGCCATTTTCCCTCCTGTTTCTCCTGTCATCCCTACGACCAGCATAAACTTCTGTTTTGCCGATTCGATTGCTTTTAAAATATTTGGAGAGTTCCCAGAGGTAGACATAGCAAATAAAATATCTCCTTGTTCTCCTTTTGCGCGAACCATTCTAGCATAAACTTCCTCATAGCCATAGTCATTTGCGATAGCAGTCAGCGCAGAGGAATTGACATGAAGCGCTTCTGCAAATAGTGGCGCTCGATCCAAATAAAACCGCCCAGATAATTCTGCAGCAATATGTTGAGCATCTGCCGCACTGCCTCCATTTCCACAAAATAAAATTTTCTTTTTCGCTTTTAAAGCGATTGTAGCTACATCGACTACGCGGTGTACCGTCTCAAGCAATTTAGTGTCTTGAAGCATCAATTGCTTTACCGAAATACTTTCACTTATTAATGCTTTGATTCTTTTTTCGTGGATAGGCATATTCAATGTTCAATTATCAATTAGTGAAAAAGCGGCAATTGTACAGATCATGGTGGCTGCAAAGATCATGTAATATTTTTTCTTGAGAAACTGTACTGCGATGCTACAACCTCCTCCTCCAATCAAAGCTGCAAAGACGATTGACTTGAAGGTGATTTGAGCGCTTTCTTGAGCGAAATTTACTATTAGCACACCTGAGAACATAATGGAAATAAAAACAATGGAAATTGATACAGTCATTATTCTAAACCAATGTGCTAAAGTAAAGCTTGTAAAAGAAAGAAAAAGATAAAGGCCAATACTCGTTCCAGCTAAAAAGATCAAACTATTTAAATCAAAATTAAACACTGATAATTGATATTGATAAATGTCAAGTTCCTTGAAAGATGAAACCTTTATAAATAAACTATAAAAAATCGTAAAGCCAATGATTGAAAACAAGACTAAGCGAAAAGTAAATTTCAATTTCGTTTTTTCTGTTTCCGGTGCATCGAGGATATTTTGATCATCCATTCGTTCGACCAATTTCTTTTTCAATCAGGTAAACATTTCTGAAAGGTGCATTTCGAGATACTAATTCAGCTAAAAATCCAGTAAGGAATAGCATCGTTCCTATGGTCATAGAAATCAAAGCAATATAGAAGTAGGGGTTGTCCGTAACTAATATCGTTTCCAGACCAGCATTTAAGCGATAAAGCTTATTGAGTCCAATATAAAGTGCAGAGCTGAATCCAACAATAAACATCAGAATTCCCAATGTACCAAAAAAGTGCATTGGCCGCTTTCCAAATCTTCCTACAAAGGTAATAGATAGCAAATCCAGTGGTCCGCGAATGAATCGTTGGATTCCACCAAATTTAGTTACTCCAAATTTTCTTGCTTGGTGTTGGACTACCTTCTCTCCTATATTTGAAAATCCAGACCACTTAGCGATTACCGGAATGTACCGATGCATTTCTCCATACACTTCAATAGACTTGACCACTTCTTTTTTATATGCTTTGAGGCCACAATTCATATCATGCAATTTAATTCCAGACATCATTCTGGTCACTCTATTGTATAGTTTAGTTGGAATCGTTTTAGAAAGTGGATCATGGCGTTTCTTTTTCCAACCGGAAACAATGTCAAACCCCTCTTCATTTATCATACGATAAAGCTCTGGAATCTCATCAGGACTATCTTGCAGATCAGCGTCCATCGTAATGACCACATCTCCCTCAACTCCTTGAAAGGCCGTATGCAGAGCTGCCGATTTACCATAATTTCGTCGAAATTTAATTCCCCGGATATGAGGATTCTTTTCTTTCAACTGCTCAATCACCTTCCATGAATGATCAGTGCTACCATCATCGACCATCAGTATTTCGTATGAAAAGTTATTAGCATCCATTACTCGCCTAATCCAAGATTCAAGCTCTGGAAGGGATTCTTCTTCATTAAGTAATGGTATGACGATGGAAATTTGCATAATTATTATTCGTAATTCGTTCTTGTCGCTGATCTTTTAAGTAAAGCTGCGCTAAGCAAAGCTATAAAAAATCCTCCAATAGTACTTTTAGAAAAATATTTCAATATCTCTGGCAATCCAATCCTAAAGTTTTCAAATGATTTTTCAACAGAATTCCATTCTTCTTTCGGAAAGATCATTTTATAAAGTTCTATACTTTTCTCTTTTGAAATTGTTACTAATTCAGGATCTGTTTTTATTAAAATAAAGAAAAAGATGTAATAAATCAGGTTTGATAAAACAATAACAACAAAACCAGTTTTTAATGCCTCCTTAAATTCTATGACACCGCCATTAGCAGCCCGATGTTGATATGCAGCCATATAAGTGGCTGCTATGATGATTAATAGAGAAGTCCAAGAGACCATCAAGCCTAACATCATATACTTATCAATAAAGTAAAAAAGCAGAAAGTAGAGGATTACCCCCACTCCTGCAATGATTCCGTATTTTGTACCTATAGTATTTTTTGCCATTGATTAAACCATATTTGGTGCATCTTTCTTCATGACGGCTCCAACAACAAGTGAGACTAATGAACCAAAAATTAATGAACCAAAAAATGTCATCACTGTTAATGCCATTGGACTAGTAAACATGCTCGAAAAGCTTACAGCCATTTCTATTTCTTCATCAGATTTTCCTTGAGCTTCTAAGTCTGAAATCATCTTATCTTCTATGCCTGCAAACATATCTGGCGCTATAAGATTCATCAAAATATAAGCCCATACGGTTGCGATTAAAGCATAAATAAGTGTTGTCATAAAACCAGTATAAAACCCTCTACCAAATGTAATATAGCCTCCCAATTCCTGATCTCTATGTTGTCTTACTGCTAAAACCAACATTGTAATTGTTAATCCCAAAGAGATAGCCCCTAAGATCAGGCTCATTGTTGGATTAGGGTTTACTGGATCATTCCAACCCATAATATGAGCTAGCAGTCCAAGTACAATAGCTATCAAACCCCATATTAAACCATAACGCATTGCGGTTGACTTAGGCGAAACAGAAGTCGGATCGATGTAATTCATAATTTCAAATTTTATTGATTAATTAATTTTGTTTTTAATGACAGACTCAGGATCACCTCGTTAGTACGAAAAACAGGTAAGGTTCGTGAAAGGATCAGGCTGTTGCTTAATAAAGCCCAGAATATGCTTATTGAGATTCTCTATCAAGCCAAACTTATAAAAAGTAGGAAGCGAAGATGATATATCTAGATATACAAACTCCGGCATAGATTCGTCAAGTGGGTTCATTCGTTTTTGATTAGTTGTTTTCTTAGACCTAATATGCGATTTAGTAGCGAAATATAAAATATAAAAGGATTTACAGGGAGCTAAAATCGACGAAAGTTACCATTATTTACGATACCTAAAACCTTTCCTCGGAATTCTGTTCCTACAAAAGGTGTATTTTTTGACTTGGATTGGATATCTTTTAAATCAAAAGTCCAAACTACATCAGGATCAAAAACAGTCAAATTAGCGGAAGTCCCTTCTTCGATTTTAGGTACTTCAGTTCGCAATAGTTTTCTAGGATTATTCGCTAAAATAGAAATAAGCGCTTCAAGGTTAAAAGTCGAATCAATTAAATGAGTATTCAATAATGCAAAGGTCGTTTCCAATCCTATAATACCAAAATCAGCATAAGGGAATTCCAATTCTTTGCTTTCTTTATCAAGTGGCGTGTGATTGGAAGTGATCACATCAAGGATTCCACTTTTCAAAGCTTTTCGCAGCACTTTAATATCTTGTTTACTTCTCAATGGCGGCAGCACCTTATAATTGGCATCAAAACTACTCAAAGCCTCATCATCAAAAATCAAGTTTAGTGCCGGTACAGAAGCCGTTACGCTTTGCCCTTTAGATTGAGCCAATTTTATCAATTCAATCGAGCGACCTGAAGAAACATTTAAAAGATGTAGTCTTGAATCTGCATATTCAGCTAGATACAAATCTCTCTGCACCATTAACTCCTCTGAGATAGCTGCAATGCCTTTCATTCCTAGTGAAGTACTAACCATTCCTTCATGCATTTGTCCACTACCGGCTATCGTTTCATCGCTAGGATGATTGATAATCAAGCCATCAAAGGCCTTAACATATTGTAAGGCACGCATCATTACACCACTATGTTGTATCGTATGCTTTCCATCGGAAAATGCAACAGCGCCCGCATGATGCATATCATATATCTCTGTGATGTCCTTGCCTTCACAATTTTTAGAAATCGCTCCAATTGGCAAAAAGTCAACAAGTCCTCCTGCTGTATTATTCAATATGTAATTGACTTCTGATTTTGAATGTACAGTCGGTGAAGTATTGGGCAGACAAGCAATAGCCGTATATCCTCCTTTGGCAGCAGCATTTGAAACACTAAGCAAATCCTCCCGATGTTCAAATCCCGGATCGCAAACTTCCGTGCCAATATCCATCCAACCTATCGAGACGCAAGCTCCTGATAAATCCCACACTTTTGCTTTCGCTTGATCAATATTTACTTTGATAGATTGGATAAGCCCTTCTCTGATTAAAATATCACGCTTTTTCCCGTTTAACTTTGACCCGGAGTCAATGATTATTGCATTTTTTATCAACAGCATACTCAGACAAGGTATAAGAATATGATTAATTTTTCCCGTGCAAAATAAATGAATTTTATTGGTAAGTTTTAGAAAATCTTGGTAAATAATCGCTTTGGCGGTGATTTGGTGATCAGTCCTTTGGACGATGTGTTTTGGTGGTCGCTTCGCTTGTGATCGGCTTTCAGCCTTGTGATTGCTTCGCTTGTGAGGCCTTGCTTCTAGCAGTCTAGGTCAAATTAATAAAAAGACTAGGAGCAGCGCCTCACAAGTTCCGAAGGAACGATCACAAGTCCGCAAGGACAATAACTAGCAAAGCGATCACTATCTAATACCAGCGATTATTCATCCCCATTCCATTTTCCAAATACAGTTTGGTATCTGCAGGCCGAATTTGTAATTCATCAAGGAATATTGGTCGGTTCTGAAGATCCTTATTCCAAACTTTGACCCGAAGTCTACTATCTGGGCGTTTCATTTTAAATAAGAACTCTGACAGCATCCAATCCTGATCAAAAGATCGAAAATCTTTATAGAGTTGATATTCCTTTTTATGAATCAAAGTACCTGTTCCTGCCTGATATTCTTCTAATGAAACTTTAACTTTAGGATAGAGGTCTCCTTTTATATAAGCCCAAACAGAACACACATAGCTATCTTCAATGTCCTGAAAAGGAAGGTGTCCATCAAAGAGGATAGATGCAGGATATCCATTTTGCTGAAAAGCCCCTGTCCCTTTGTAAATATTAGTGGAGATCTGATCGTCGTAATTCAGATGTATGAAATTGTCGAGGCTATCCGTACTCTTAAAATTTTTGACATCAAATAATTCAGTGTTTTGAAAATTTAATTTTGTTCGTTTTGATTGTTCAATGATCCGTTTCCTTATCTCTTCGACAGGTAAGCCTAGGACTTTGATTTGATCGTCTTCATGGATAACTTTAAGGTTTTGTATTAAATGTTGATAGCGATCCTTTACCCTTTTGTAAGATTTTTTATAAATAAAGACTAAAAAATCTTTTTGATTAGGAAGGTCTTCTATGATCTGTGGTATACGATAGGGTTCGGCGATTAATTCTAGCTGGTTGATAATTTGTCCAACTGAAGACCGCCCCATAAAGCTGGAATTGATTGGCAAGCCAGTTTGAACAGCCAACCACATAGAGCGATGCATTTCTTTACTTTGAGGGCTCATCCAAATATTCTCAGATCCAATATGAAAAAAAGGAATACTCAAAATAGCTTGATAGTCTTCGGTATTGATAGAATCGATCCAGACATTATCACTTTTCTGATAGTTCGCTCTTATCTCGGGTGCTTCCCAGAGATTTAATTTTACTTTATCAAAAAGAAAGATACCACCTTCAGACAAGAGTACGCCTATAATTATAAAGTACATCAATCTTTGCCAGACTCGCTTTTTAATTTTTTTAATCTGAAAATAAAGCGCATAAAAGGCCAGAATATTAAAGCCATAGAAGAAAATCCATGCGAAACGGCCAATACTTCTAAATTGAGCAAGTGGTCCTATTTTATATCGCCAATCTTCTAAACCATCTATAACAAATGGAAAACCAAAGGAAAAAATCAATAAGGCCAAACAGGCCCAAAATACTGCCTTTAAAAAAAAGCGATTTTCTGCGGGTAGTATGCTAAAATATTCTTTTTTGAAAATTCGATTCCATGTTTTTGAAACAACTTCTTTCAATAAAAATAAAACTGGAATGAGCCCGATATATGCCATCCCCTCTCGGTCAAATTTTGGAATTTTATACACATATTCATTGATCCATCTACCGATTTGAAAATCTACAGGAATAAAAACGCTTTCCCAACAAGCTTTATACGCAAAAAAACCATAAGGCCTGGAAGGACGATCAGGAAGACTATCGTGCATCAAATATTGTAATATTATAAATGGCAGCGCTACCTGAATAAGCAGGTGCAAACCATTGATCACAGTCGCTTTTTTATTAAATGCAAAAATTGTTTTAAACCCCATCAATGCAATCACAAAACCACCCCCTACCGCAAATAAATAGAAATGGATATGAGCACAAAGAAAGAGCGCAAATGCAATGCCCAGGCTAGTTAACCAGCGTTTGTTCTTATGAAATAACAAACTTAGCCAGATCATCATAGGAATGACAAATGGATGCGCCAAACCATAATGCGCTGACATCCGAAGGAGTTGAGGAGAAAGCATCGTTATACCAAGTGCTATAGCTATTGCATACCAGTTGGGCAGCTTTAAAGTCTTAAAACATAGAAATAAAAAGACAGCACATAAGACAATAGAAAGCAATAAAAAGCCATTCAAAATCCCCGCGCTATAGTCTGAAATATCACTTATATTTTCGCTTATGAATTTTACAGTATTGGCTATCAAGGGTAGATTATCTGTAAAAGCGGCTTTATCTCCATAAGGATAATTCATCCCTTCGTAATGCGCATAAGTACTATCGTGTTTGATATGATAGACCATGGCAGCATAAGTTCGAAAACCATCATAAGTATCGTTGATCAAATTAGCATTAGGCGCAGTCAGTAGCCTTGACTCTCTAACAAATAAGATTGTTATGATCAGGAAAAGGATGATTACTAGTCCGCCAAATTTGCTTTTTAAAAATTGCATCTAAGCTTTTGATTCTTTGCCGCGAAGTTAGGAAATGATGCCCTAGAAATGAAGGATGAGTAGATAAAGTATTTGAAATTATTGTTGAGGGTATTATTGGAATTATTGTGGTTGTATTGTATGAAGCATAAACCAGTATTCAATGATCCAAATCAAGAAGAGGAGATTGAAATAATCTATATGTTAGAGATAAAAAAGAAAAGTTAAAATGATTCTCCTGTCTAAACATTTTGTTTATATTTGTCGCAAATTGGTGACAAATGAAATATTCAAAGGTATCCGAAGAACTAAAACTAAAGATCCAAAAAAAAAGTGAGAATGATTGGGCGTTCACAACTCATTTAATGCAGTATGGCAATGGAAATAAGAAGAATCATTACTTAGAAGCATTTGACACCTTTACAGAAAGCGAAATCACTAAGAGTATCTTACGAGACTCTCCTTTTCATCAATATAAAGCAAAATTTGATTATGATGTTCCTTTTCCTCCACCTGTAAACCCTTCCTTTTCGTTTATTGATTTATTTGCAGGCATAGGTGGGTTTAGAATTCCTTTGCAAGAAATGGGAGGGAAATGTGTCTTTACATCTGAAATAGATAAACAAGCTAAATACACCTATGAATCTAATTTTGGAGAATACCCTTTTGGTGATATAAGAGCATTTACAGGAGAGCAAGTTTCAGATGAAGAGATTGATAAATTGATACCAGATCATGATTTAATTGCTGGAGGATTTCCTTGCCAGCCATTCAGTTTGGCAGGTGTATCAGCTAGAAACGCTTTAGGTCTTATGCATGGATTCGAGGACACAAATAAGGGAAACTTATTTCTTGATATAATTAGGATTGCAAAAATAAAAAGGCCTAAAGTTTTGTTTCTAGAAAATGTTAAAAATTTCAAATCTCACGATGAAGGAAGAACATTTGAATATGTAAAATCAGTTATTGAAAATGATTTAGGCTATAGTTTTAATTGGACAATAATTAATTCAAATACTGTTGTTCCGCAAAGTAGGAAGCGGTTTTACATGGTTTGCTTTAGAGATAAAAGTAAGTTTGATTTTCCTCAATTCCCAGGTTCTCCTTTGCCTTTGAGATTAGCTTTAGAAAAAAATGTAGATGAAAGATATACAATATCTGATAGACTTTGGGCTGGGCATCAAAATAGAACTAAAAGGAACCTAAATCGTGGAACGGGTTTCACAGCCTTTGTTGCTGATTTAGATAAACCTTCAAAAACATTAGTCGCAAGATATTACAAGGATGGTAAAGAATGTTTAATTCCTCAAGATGGCAAAAACCCAAGAAAATTAACCCCACGAGAATGCGCAAGGCTGCAAGGTTTTCCTGAAGAATATGAAATACCTGTAAGTAATACAGCGGCATATAAACAATTTGGAAACTCTGTTGCTGTCCCCGTTATTAGAGGAATTGCAAAAAATATTGCTTCGAAAGAAGATTGGATTTAAAGCTTTATACAATTATAGAAATCTGCTATTTCATTAATGGAATGTGCATTAGCTAAAGCCGTTCTTTTTCCGTAAATATTAGTTATTAATTCTAGTTTTTCACTAATGATTGCATGATGAAAACCTCTATGACAATTTGGACATAATGATATTATATTTTCAGCATTATCGAGAGGGTAGTCAAAAAGGCTTTGATATTTCATCGGGATAAAATGATGAGCTTCAACAAATGGCATTCCTGTTTTTGCTGAGGTAAAAGTAGAATGATCAGAATCTATTTCGCATTGATAATTAGCTAGACTAAATCGATAAGCAGCAAGTTTAGGGTCTCGCTGAAAAGTTGTTTTTGCTCCCACTGTTCTCGTAACTATCTGCCCTAAAGGATTAATATTTAAATCTATGTTTGGAGTTAAGATTAAATCAATTTCTGAACTATAAATATTATCCTCTTCATCCACTTGTCCTAGATTATTCCAAATAATTTCATCTAAAGCCCCTATTACTATTTCATCATTAGAATCTACAAATAGAAACCAAATTACTCCCCCTTTAGGTTTAAACCCATTCCTCGAAGACAAATAAAGTCTAAGTTCTGTTTTATGCGGCTTAGGGAAAACTAAGTTTAGCTTTATATTCTCACCTTTATTATAAGAAAAAAAAGTTTTTGAAGCTTTAATCTTATTACTACCGACATTACCAACATGAATATTACTTCTCCCAAAATAATCAATCACTAATTCCGCTTCTAAGTCTGTCAAAGTAATTTGTGAATCGTAATGCTCTCTTTCGGTAACTCTTGAGAAAGCTCCTTTTTTGGCATTGAAATATAAAAGGTGAAAAGGTTTAAACTCCATTTAATAGCATAGTTAAGGTAAATCAATATATTACAAATGTACATTCTTTGACAAGGGATATAATCCTTGTTTTTCAATCAGAATTTCCTTGCCATTATATTCATCTTTACTAACAAATCAATTCTAATTTTTATCTCATTGCAAATGTAATGCATCTGCGTCTTTTTTTTAAACCTCAGTTTAAATTTCAACAAGTACTTACAGTATATACCTGACACGAGGTGTTTTGAAAAACCTCAAACTACTCCGCTAAGCTTGTTCAGATCGCTGAAATAAGCGAATGTTTTGTGTATTATTAGAAATAGTTTATTAAACGACATCGTTTAATAAACTATTATACTTACCTTTATCTAAACAATACTATTTAGATATGCCAAAAATTGTCGCTTCAAAACAAGACTGGATTAAATTGGGGTACAAACTATTTTCCGAAACTGGAGTAGCAGGTTTAAATGTAGATAAAATGTCAAGATTGCTGAAATGCAATAAATCCAGTTTTTACTGGCATTTTAAGACAAAAAAAGACTTCGTTGATAAGCTAATCGAATTTTGGATAAATATTGATACGACTAAAATAATTTCAGAGGTTAATGAGCAGGAATTCTCTAAAGACAAACTATTAAAGCTTATTAAAAGTGCTTTTAAAAAAGATTCTAATCTTGATTTCATTTTCTATTTAAAAAAGTATTCAAGAGAAAATAAACATGTACTGAAAATTGTAGAACAGATAGATAGAGAACGAATGACTTTCGTAAGTAATCTGTTAATGGAAATAGGGTATTCGAAACAGGAAGCAACACTAAAGGCTTCAATATTTTATAAATATCTAATCGGCTATCACGAAATGATAAGATATAAAAAACAGAAAAACGACTATTTATCAGAGGTCTTATTAGAACTAAACCAATTCATAACATTAAATGATGACATTAGAAAATAAAAACATTTACTGGATTATAGCAGGAATCATAAACTCATTCACGGCATTACTTCATATTATCGGTGGTCAGTTAGATTTAGTTAATCCTCTCTTGACAAGTAATCTAAACCTCCAAACAAAAACTGAATGGTTGGGGGCTTGGCATATAGTCACCGTAATCCTTATAGTAAGTTCTTATTATCTGTTGAAATATGGGTTAAACACTCTCCAAAAAAGGAATTCAGATGTAATTCAACTAATAGGAATACTATATATACTTTTTTCAATAACCTTCATCATTAGTAGTTTATTCATGAAAACATTCGCTCCTCAATGGATATTACTGTTACCAATTGGAGTATTATCATTAATCAAAAAACAAAATGGACATTAGAAAGATACACTTCCTATCTGGATTGACCCTCACAATTTTTATTGGATTCCACCTATTCAATCATTTTATGGGTATTTTTGGCGTAGAAGTTCATCTCTCCATAATGGACAAACTAAGGCTTGTCTATAGAAACCAATTTATAGAAACAATACTCTTTACCGCAGTTGGTGTTCAAATATTTTCTGGATTGAGCTTATTCTTTTCAAAACGCAAAACCTCAATCAACTTCTTCGGAAAATTGCAAATTTGGACAGGGTTGTATTTAGCCATCTTTTTAATAATACACATTGGCGCAGTATTAACTGGTCGATATATCCTAGACCTTGATACTAATTTCTATTTTGGAGTAGCAGGTCTGAACACTTTTCCATTAAACTTATTCTTTATTCCTTATTATGGACTTGCTATTATCGCATTCTTTGGACACATTTCTTCAATTCACTACCAGAAAATGAAAAAGGAAATATTAGGGTTTACAGTTAAGCAACAATCATACTCTATCCTAATAAAAGGAATTGTAATTACAGCGATAATCATTTACGGGTTGACAAATGGATTTATAGGAGTTGAAATCCCTGAAGAGTATAATATTATGATTGGAAAATAAATCGCAGAATGAGGAAGAACAGCAAATTACGCAATTATTAATTATGGTTCTTTGACAAATCCCGTGAACAAGCACTATAGCGAAGGTCGAAAAAATGATTTTTTAGTTGTCAGAACCAATAACCTATTCGGTATGATTGATAATGAAGGCAATGAACGCTTACCGATTGAGTTTACTACAATCTTTGGAAGGGATTTAATCCATGAGAATCGCCAATTACAAAATCTGTCAAACTAACTAATTTTTTCCTTAACTTGCTGTGAATATATAATAACATAAACCATAAAATTTAATCAAAAGAACTAAGCTTAATTATTTATATAACCTCTAAAAAACCAAACTTAATGAGTAATGCTATTACTATTTCAGGTTCCACATACACCGTATCAGGGACAGTAAAAAAAGACAATAAAGGGGTTTTAGACCTCCATGTTGAAGTGTACGATAAAGACACTCTAAAGGATGATTTTCTAGGTATTGGAGTCACCGATTCTTCAGGAACGTTTACTGTAAGTTTTGACGCTTCTAAATTTGAAAATTTCTTAGACAGAAAGCCAGACTTGTACTTTATTGTTATGGATTATGGATTGGAGCTGCTGAATACTAAAGAACAAGTCATTAATGATGCAACCGAAGCCACTCCACCAATCAATCTTGTAGTAGATAAATTAAATGAAAAAACTCGACACCTGATCAATGAAACGCCTGTTGATGGATGGATTGGAGGATTCGGAACGCCAGATCCTTCTACATTGCCAATGTTGGAAAATATGGAAAATATTGACCTGCTCAAGCGCCAACAAAAAGTTGTGTGGCCTGAATTTAGCTGGGACTCTGAACCTGGCACGGCGGACCCAAAGAGGTGTTTTCAAATGTTCGCTCCAGATATCTCCAGACTGGGATATACCAATGAAGGACGCGTCTATTCTATCATATGTCCACAACAAGGCTATGCTACTGAACATTTTGGGAGTCTAAATGTAGAAGTTACCGTAACGGGAAATAGAGGTTGGGCGGATGAACCGAATAAAACATTAGGTGCGGATATGAAGGTTACCGGTAAAATCTGGTTTGCACCTAGTTCTTATGACCGTAAGTTCGTAAAATTGATCAAGGCTTATTTTACATTACGTGGTTTACCTTTCCCAGGCGACAAGGCTCATGCTATCGAAGTGCAAACCTTTAAGCCCGGTTTCCCTAATGAAGAAGCATTCCCATTAGTTTCAGGCCCAAGCAATGAATTTCCCATTCCTGAATTTGCCCAGCATAAAGAAATATCATGGTCCATGGGAAGTTTGGGTGTACAAATCGGAAAAATCAAACTGACAGGCGTAGAAAAAGTAGATAAGTTTAATCAATTGGTCTTAGATATATTTAATACAGCAGGTGGGAACATGCTTAAAGAAGGCAATATCTTATATTGGAATGTATGGTTTACCGCTCCTGAAAAAGTGAATCAAGAAGAATGGCAAAACCATGCAGAATTTTGGAGAGATTCTATCCAAGCAGATCATGGTGCACCTGATGGCCAAGGCACAAAAGCAAGGTATTTTGATGGTACACCTTTCAAACCATTGAGAAATTTTGCAATACAGGAATTACCTAAAATCATTGCTTTTATCAGAGATCATATAGATAAGGATCATCCGGCTGACGCCTAGTGTAATTAATATTAGTGGTAGCGTTATAGGTTTGTTAGCGCTACCACTAGTATGAATTTCAATGTCCGTATATCTTTAAATTAATAAACTGCAAAATGGATGAAACACATGAAGAATAAACTTACAAATCACGTACTTCCTCTTGAAGAAAGCAACAAGTAATAGCACTCAACATCAATGTTATGATGTAAAAATTGGTCATGTAACATTCTCAAAATGTGTCATTTGTTAGTAATCTGCTCCAAGCATAGGAATAGGGACAGATATATTGCTAGATATATTGCTAGATATATTGTTAACTGTCAAAAAATCTTCAAGCTCCATTTCACGTAGTAAGTCTAAAGTAGAATCAAGATATTCTAAAGTGGAATCACCACCCTTCAGACATGAAGTATTCCGAACTATTATTTCAGAATACTTCTTATTATTCAGTTGTGCAATTGATAATTTAATCATTAGTCTAAATTTTATAGGTTAAAAAAATATTAGATGGAAGTTGTTCAAAAATAGCTCACTAAACTACAAAACGATCTTTTACCTCAATACTTCGTTATAAAAATCTCACGTAGCCCTGCTATGTAGCGATTTTAAAGCCTCGTCTTGAGGCAAAATATCTGTTCCTCGTAATAGCAGCCATTTTTGAACAACTTCATGATATAACTACCGAATAGTTATAATAAATGTATTAAGTTCTGAAGAAGCGTTTTTGTCTTTTCATAGCCCAGCTATGGGAATACAAAAACGCGAAATCAGGTCTTTAAAGTGAGCTTTTGCAGCCCGATGAAAGGAATGAACCGACTGGATTCATTGCTTTAAACAGGTTCTTAATGCAGTAGTGTCATTGAAAACTTCAACATCATTACAAGAAAGCTATCAAACTATTCATTATTATTAATGAATTATTTTACAAGCTACCATTAAAAAGAAATGCAACCAAAAAGAAATGCAACCAAAAAAAGAGGCAGTGTAGCGGGCTTAAAACAAATGCTACAATTAAAAATAATAAATAAAAGTGAAATGAGCAATTAAAAAATTTTCTTAAATACTAAAATGTAAATACGGTTACATTTTTAAATTGGGCGACTTTATTCTTCCAAGTATAAGAATTGATTCAAGAAAACGGCTAGTCGAAGATATAAATAATGTTGACCAAACCTCTCAAAAATAATAGAAGCATTTGAAAAATTAAAATAAAAGCCTGTACAAAATCGAGTGGCAAGCGATGAGACTAAATTATAGTCTCGCCGGAAAATCCTCACATCACGAAGCTTACGAACCACATATTTCGCAGTTCGTAGAATAGTTAGTTCAAGGTCTTGAATTTTTTAACTAAATTAGAAGCTCATTAAAAAAATGAGTGAAAATATGTCTTACATAATTGGAGTAATTCTAGTAATCGTAATTTAATATTTAATATTTAATATTTAATATTTAATATTTAAAAGTAATAATAATCAAACTTCAAATATTTATAACATAGAAAACTCCCATATTGGACTAATAGCGGTGTCAACGCTAGAACCTGATAAAAAATTATTAAATTCTGACAAAGAAATTTACACTCAATACTACCATAAAATAACATCTCATTATTGTTCAAATATCAATGATTTTTCAAAAATTATAAACGAAAATGAATTTAACCTTGTACACCTTATAGTAAATATCGACAAAGATGGTGTAGTAAATCATATTGAGGACAATCAGGTAGAATTCAAGTCTTTAATGAAAACTTTAGCAATTCCTTCAGTAAAATTTGTTTTAATTGGATCTAGCAATCCTTCTGAAGCTTATATAAAAGAAGTCAATCCAAATCTAATCTCGGCGAGTATAATGATGACCTTAGATCGAAAAGGTGATAATTTTGTAAAATTTTATTCCAAAATATTTGAAGGCATGAATATGGGGAAATTGCTTCCTGAAATATGGGTAGAATTAGCTCCGCAAAATCCGGATTTATCTCATGAAAATTCTCCAGAATCAATTATGGCCTTGGGGCGCGAAAATGTGTTTTTAAAGTAAAAAGACAATTTAAAGATCTGGACAACTATTCAAATACTATTCAAGTTGAACACGAGACACAACGAAGTGTTTTTCATGCTTTAAGGAATTGATTTCGATTTTCCTTTATATTTGACTTTAAGGTAATACTCCAGAAAAGGAATATATCCTAATCGTCTCAATCGGGATTCGGTTGCTATTGTATTCATGTATACTAACAAATTAATTTCAAATCAATTCTAATTTTTATTTTATTGTACATGTGATGTATGTGCGATGTTTTAAGCCACATTTTAAATTTCGACAAATTGCATATATACTTGACGCGAAGTGGTTTGAAAAATCTCGAACTACTTCGCTAAGCTTGTTTAGATAGCTGAAATAAACGAATATTTTGTGTGGCGTAGTGTTTATAGGGATGTTCAGCGTCATTATGAACAAACCAAAAATCCATAATTTCCTTATATTAGCGTTATGGCAAAAGAATCCGAAATCATATTTTACAAGGAAGAAAATGGTAGCGTAAAAATCCAGATTCTCTATGAAGGAGAATCATTTTGGATGACTCAGAAAAAAATAGCACAACTATTTAACGTTCAGCGACCTGCAATAACCAAACATCTTAAAAACATCTTTGAATCAGGAGAGTTAATAGAAGATTCAGTTAGTTCCAAAATGGAACATACTGCTGAAGATGGTAAAATCTATCAGACAAAATTTTATAATTTAGATGCAATCATTGCAATTGGTTATAGGGTAAATTCAAAACAAGCAACAAAATTCAGAATTTGGGCTACGAAGACCTTAAATGAATTCATTACTAAAGGATTTGTTCTTGATGATGATCGGTTAAAACAAAATAGAAATTTCGGCAAAGACTATTTTGATGAACTATTGGAGAGAATTAGGGAAATTCGTGCCAGCGAAAGACGGTTTTATCAAAAGATAACAGATTTATATGCAACATCAATTGACTATGACAATAATGAAGAAGTAAGTAAAAAATTCTTTGCAACTGTTCAAAATAAGCTTCATTGGGCAATCTCTGGAAAGACAGCGGCAGAAATTATTTATACTACTGCTGATGCCGAAAAAGTACACATGGGACTAACAAATTGGAAACAATCTCCTGATGGTAAAATATTAAAATCTGATGTTGCTATTGCTAAAAATTATTTAAGTAAAGAACATATATCACAACTAAATCGATTAGTCTCTGCATACCTTGATTTAGCAGAAAACAGGGCACAAAGGTTTCAAGAAACTAAAATGGAAGAATGGATCAATTTCATCAATCAATTCCTACAGTTATCTGATTATCCGATTCTAAATGATAAAGGAAAAGTCAGTACTCTTGAAGCAAAATTGAAGGCAGAGGGTGAATATGAAAAATATCGGGTAATACAAGATCAACATTATATTTCTGATTTTGACAAACAAATAAAATTGATGTTTGATGAAGAAGATAAAAAAGAAAAAGAATGAACGACGCTGAATCGAGTGGCAACCGACGAGACTAAATGATAGTCTCGTCGGAGAGCCCTCACACTGATGTATGTGCGATGTTTTAAGCCACATTTTAAATTTCGACAAATTGCATATATACTTGACGCGAAGTTGTTTGAAAAACCTCGAACTATTTCGCTAAGCTTGTTTAGATAGCTGAAATAAACGAATGTTTTGTGTGGCGTAGTGTTTTATAGGGATGTTAGCTGTCAGAAATCAAGGAGATAGAAAAATGGAGAAGAAATTTGCTGATCGCAAGTGGAGTAAGCTCTCTGAAGAGAGCACACTCCACTTCTAGCTTCACTCAAAAAATCCGAATTTTGGCTTGGCTAAAAAACGTAACTTGATCTTAATATTCAATTCAATAAATAATTGGATTAAAAATAGTGTCAAAAAATCTAAGCTGATGTGTCTGTTATTAACAGTTAACGCTTAGAATAAAGATAGTGCTCTTGAGCTTGCGAAAGGTATTAGCTTTATTCTTTATTATAGGCAGAACTTACCAATTAATGAGAAGGTCGCTCACTCCAAAAATTTCTGGGATTATCCAAGTTCCTTGACGAGGTGGAATTGCGCCTTTGACTAATTCCATAGATTTGGTCGTTGAGCCACAGGTTGTCAAGGTGTAATAGCCCAACGGTTTTGATGCAACAGATGCTAATGAAGCTCGTTTAAGTTCCATGAATTTACGGTTGTTCTTACTCATAACTTCAATAAGAGCATCATGGAATTCTTCTCTTGAAATTTCAAAAGTGCTTACTACTCCTACACATTCGTTATGGGGAATGTTTGGATATGTTAAATATAGCATCATATTTCCATCTCCGTTTACCTGAATTTCGTTGAGAGCATTCATTGCCTTGTCAATATCTGTTATATTCTCTACCCTACGGTCAGTAGGATTCTTCGCACACGAAAAAGAGAAAAGTAAAAGTCCAAACAGGACAATTGAACAGGAATATAAGTTCATAATTAACAGTCGTTTAATAGATATTACCCAATTCATCGTAAGAGGTTCAATGTGATTGGCGATTTTATCACAATTTGTTATTAAAGCCATCTTATTAGGAGTTTTTGATTTACCTATAACTC
This sequence comes from Saprospiraceae bacterium, assembly GCA_965277415.1. Classification (GTDB taxonomy): domain Bacteria; phylum Bacteroidota; class Bacteroidia; order Chitinophagales; family Saprospiraceae; genus JAHDHW01. The sequence continues at coordinate 198,710 of CBDICS010000005.1, read as the reverse complement.
AAAGGAATGTCTGCGTACCAAATCCAAAACTTATACCCTGCCCGCTCAAACGCAGACATTTCAGTTGGACGAACCTGGTGACAAACTCAAACCTCAATTCCTATAGGGAAAAGCTTTAAGACAATCATTCCTTCTTTTTATCTAATGTATTTCTTTTTATCCGTTTTTCATGCTCTTTGAATAACCTTTTGATTCCACATTGTTCAACGTGGGAGTACATGCAGTACAGGCTAAATTAAAGATTAATATAACATTAAATTTCCATAAGGATGATCTCAACCTCCATTTTAAAACAACTTTGATTTATTTCATCAAATTGAATCTTTATGATGGATAACTCAAATTTATGAGCAAGTTCGTATCAAATATAGAATTGTTATCTTAAATTGTGAAGAATGCAAAGAGGAAGAGAATTCCATTTTGAACATGGATAAATAATTAGGAATTGGAGATTTAGTTTAATAAAATAGCAACCGCAAGCCATGCACATTGATCATTACCCGCAAATACAAACCACGAATCAATAAATAATCAAAGAGCATGTCAGCAATCCCAAATCCTTCAGTATGCCGAAAAAAAAATCCGACAGCTAATCGAGTGGCAACCGACGAGACTAAATGATAGTCTCGTCGGAGAGCCCTCACACTGATGTATGTGCGATGTTTTAAGCCACATTTTAAATTTCGACAAATTGCATATATACTTGACGCGAAATGGTTTGAAAAACCTCGAACTACTTCGCTAAGCTTGTTTAGATAGCTGAAATAAACGAATGTTTTGTGTGGCGTAGTGTTTATAGGGATGTTAGGCGACACAAATAGAATACGATAAAATATCTTCCGCTTATAAAGTGAAATTTTATTAAAAGCAAAATCAAGGGAGAATTCAAGCTGATTGACCTTATAAGATTGAATTGGTATCTTTAATTTAAAAAAGCTAATGAAATTTATTAAAACAATTACCCTTCTTCTCATATCAAGCTTAGTTCTTGGTCAAAATTCTAAGGAGCAGGTACAAACAAAAATGGAATCCACTATTTTGAATATTAAGTCTGACAACAAATGCAACATTAAGGATCTAAAATCAATTTTTTCAAATTTATCAAGTCGAAATAAGAAGAAAAAATTGAATAAGTTTGTCACTACTCTATTCGAATGTAATCCTGAAAAATTAGACTTCGAATTTCATCAAGAATTAGTAGATTTATCATATACATATGGAAATTATTTAAATAAAACGAATCATGAAACTCTTAATCATTATTATAAAATAATGCGAATCCGTTTTTTTAAAATCAAAGAACGGCAGCAAAAAATCTTGCTAACTAAGGCTAAATTACAATTGCAAAGTCAAAATTTGGAAAATGGTTACGCTACTCTAACAGAAGTTATGAAAATATATGAATCGAATATAAGGACGAAGGATGAAAGAGGATTTGATAATTTTACTAATGGCATAAACATGTCATATGAATATGCTTATCAAGCGTACATAGTTTTTTTAAAATATTTATCAGTTGACGATTTTAGGTTTAAGATGTTGGCAAAAAATACACGTTACAAAATGTATATAAATAATAACAACCAATATCCTTACAAAATTATAAATGATAAATTAGCCGAAGCTGGCTATAAAAAAATGAAACCAAAAGTCATGAGAGGGGCTAGAATTGATATAGAAAGTATTAAATTAAAAGAAGAGAAAGAAAATGAAGAGTTTAAAAATGAATATGATTGGATAAAAGAATAACTTGGAAAAATCGTTGAAGAAAAAATAAAAAAGCGTCGCCTAATCTCGAGTGGCAACCGACGAGATTAAAGCTTAGTCTCGTCGGAAAGCCCTCACAACACGAAGCCTACGAACCACATACTTCGCAATTCACAGAACAACATTTCTTTTTGTTTTAGGAAACTGGTTTCGGTTTTCCCCTTATGTTTGACTTTGAGGTAATACTTCAGAAAAGGAATGTATCCTTATTGTCTCAATCGGAATTTGGTTGCTATTGTACACATAATAGGACTGTATGCTATCACCTTCAATTATTTTAAGCGCTAGAAGAACTTTTAGCTGCCTAGAGTTTTAGGATTTCTCATCCTAAAATAATTCCTTACATTTGAAAGGGGTTTGGTGTCCATTCAAGATATACACAAAGTATACATCGACCAACCTCCTAAACGTCAGCCGTCATATATGCAAACCTTGTGCTCAATTAGAAAAAATGGAAAGATTAAAACTTCTACTAATAATTTTAGGAATAGGAATAATTATTAAAATCGGACTCTACCAGATTTGCAAAAAAATTGATAAAGGATTTACAAATCATTCTTCTACACTAATAGAATCAAAATCAAATAACTTTTTTATAGAGAATTACCAATTAGTTGAAGTTAGCAAAGAGACAAATCATGAATTGAGTAAAGAACTTAATTTGATTTCAATTTTTGTAGAAAATAATTGGGATTATAAGTGTCCTATTTTAGGAACTAAGAAAATTCCAACTAAAGTAAATGGGCAAAATATTGTTCTTTCAATGAAAGTACAGAATTTGGAGAGTCTTGACAAACTTATATTTTATTTAGCTACTGAAAATGATACAATGATTTTAAGAGGAAATCGAACAATTGAAACAGCGTACTATAATAAGACATGGAATAATTATGAAGAACTTTCAAATAGTGAATTACTACTAAAAGATAAGAAAGGAAAATTAGCAACAAGATTCAAACTAAAAAAAGAGAAATGAAAGCTTACATCCAAATATTACTAATCAGTTTAATCGGATTTGGATGTAAGGAGAGCAAAGTGTCCAAATCAAAATATAAAATTCCTTCTTTTGAGGTAAGTCTAGAGAAAAGCGAAGAATATGGAATGACAAAAGAGGATATTGAAAGAGACGAATTTTACGGATTCGATACTTTATTAATAAAAAAATATAAATCCGAAAGTGGTCACAAAATAAGATTGGAAGGAAGTAAATCTAAAGACATTTACAGAGTTTATGTTGAATCGAAACAGGGAATTACTAATAATTTTAAAATCACAGACAACTGGTATATTGCTTCTCATGCATCCATTGTCTGGGATAATGATGATTATATTTTTGTCAATTATGGATGTGGAACAAGTTGTCATGGTGGATTGATTCTTAGCTTAAATGACAATCGAGGAATTATAGAGTACCAAGGTCATATTTATGAAGATAGCGTAAGGAATCTTGTAGTCTATCCAGATTCGAATAATCTACAACAGATAGTGATTGAGAATTTTGACAAGCAAATAAGAATTTCATCTCATTTGAATTTATGCAGAAAATCAGCAATTCCAATGGAAATGATTGATACAATTTTTATTACTGAGAATGAACTATTTGTAATTTACAATTCGGAAAGTTGTCAATCAAAAGAGACAAGGAACATAAATATTGAAGAAATAATATACTGAGCATCGAAGAGCATCCAACTGGTTAATTAACTGACCTCCTTCACCCCACAAAGCCCACAAACCACATACTCCACAAAACAACCCTATTTTTAGAAAATTAATACCCATTCAATCCACACACAATCAAACCCCTACACCCTCCAAAACCTTAACAGTAAAGTCTCAATGCCCAAAAAGATTAAGACAAGCATCAAGCACCATCGCCAAAGGACAATTCCTTGGCTTCGTTCTCCGATGAGTGGCGTAAGGCTTGCCCTTGCTGTGTTATCTATGATATTAAAATCGGGATTTAGGTTTTCAAGGTCACTGAAATTATAATAAGTTAGTTGAGATTCTTTTCGATCAAAGTTAAAACCGTATACCGCAAGGTTCTCTTCTTCTTTTAAAAACAAATTATAGAATCCGGCTTCTTCTATTTGGTTATTAACACCCAATAGGACTTTTTGACCGATGATTTGTTGTTCAGGTATAAACTCTTCTACTCTACCTTTAATTTTATAGACCAATTCCGATCCACTAACCTTATTGTCTGCCTCGATCAAATCATCTTCTCCAATTGTAAAGGCAATTTTACTTTCTTTAGCCGTGGAGATAGCCATTTTATATAACATAGGGATAAAGATATCTCCGTTCCTAGCCAGATTATTATATTCATCAGAAAGTGGTGCAGTGCATAGATAAAGGTGTCCCTGTCCTTTTTTATACTTGCCTAAGAAGACCGAGCCATCCCGATATCGCAACAATGCTTCTTCAGAACGACTGGCAAACTGGGTCATTTTATAATTGCCCTGCGTAACAGGAAGCTTTAAATTCGCATTGGTATTTTCAAATACATCGTTAAAGACGAACTCTTCCGTATTGATGTTAGCGACGGTACGCTCTTGTTTTTCAAAAGCTTGAAATTCATTGGCAGGAAATGTTGCTAAAAAACTTCGATAGGAACCAATATTCGCAGTAGGACCTGGGAAAGTCAAAAGGTTTCCACCATTTATTACAAACTGATTTAACTCTGAAGCTAGTCCACTACTTACACTATTCAGTCCATTCATTACAATTAAGTCGTATTCAGGAAAACTAGAGTAATTAATGTTTTGGCTGAGTTGATTGGTGATATTAAAATAATCAACCCCCGCAAAAGAAGCATTCAAGTATTTATTAGGGCCTGTTTCATTGATGGCTAAGACATTAATTTGTTCGGCAACATTAAATGTAAAAAAGTATTTATCATCAAATTGAACAGGATAATCGGTAATATTTAATTCTGCTTCATGCCAGCCTGTATTTTGAATCGTCATATTCACCGTATCCGTGACCGTTGCTCCTGCTGGAATAGAGAGGGAACCTACAGGTTTGGTCTGATCCTCATAACGCAAGGATAATCTAACATTCTCCGCATCCTGCGTACTATGATTTTTTAAACGAATAACTAAGGTATTGGTCTGATTGATCATCTGAACAGGTGCATCAAACCAGCAAGAATCCACACTTATATTTTTCTCTTGTACAGATTGTAAAGGAATGAGGTTGACCTGCATCGTAGAGTCTCGGAAATTTTCAAAGTCTGTTATATTTTTTTGAAAATCTGAAATTAAATAAGAAACTTGATTTTCGTTTGTAGTCGAGCCTAAGGCTTGCAACTGTCGATTCAGCACTTTTGTCATTTCCTGTACAGATGGGGATACTTTTACTTCATCAACAAAGCTCAATGCATCTTCTTTGCTTACCATAAATTGGTGTCGACCTTCAAAATCATTCGTTAGGATTTGGAAACGATCCTCCGGAGCATAAGCTTCAATGATCTCTCTAGCACGCTGTTTTGCCTTTTCTATCAATGGCACATCTTCACTCAGGGCACTCATACTAAAGGAATTGTCTATAAAGACACTGACTCTTTTTTCTCCTTTTTTGACTTCTGTATCTTGAGGAATAAATGGTTGCGCGAATGCAAAAACCAGGAATGCTAATGCAAGTAGACGCGATAATAAAATCAGTAAATTTCGGATTCTACGTCGTGCACTGGTCTCTTCTTTCACCTCTTTCAAAAATCGGACATTGGTGAAATATACTTTTTTAAATCGCCGGAAATAAAAAAGATGAATAATAATCGGTATTGCTAAGGCTAATAATGCCCACAAAAAATTCGGTATTATAAACTCCATAGATTGCAAATATAAAAATAACTGTCGATCAAAGTAAAAATTTCTCTTAAGACACCTTTAAGTCAAAATAGTATCTCTTTAATTTTTATCTTTATTCAATACGAATTCTTAAACACTTTGTTGTCTCAGAACACATTCTTAATCAAATCAATGAAAGCAGGAACAACATTACTATTTTTTTTCATACTTTCCTTAAACAGCCTGTTTTCTCAACGATTTAGTGGTGGTGAAATCCGAGTCCAACAAACAGGCACTTATTCGGTCGTAGCAACTGTCGATATTTTCACTAGTATTAACGATGATTTGGAAACCATCCAACTTTGTTGGGGAGATGGTTTCTGCGAAGAAATACCTTTAGTTTATTCGGAATCTTTTCCTGGGTCAAATTTAAAATATAATCAATTTGAAGCAATGCATATTTATGGTCAAGAGGCTTTTTACACTCTAAGCATTAGCGAATGCTGCTGGGGCGGAAATATCATTAATATTGCTAATCCAACAACAGAAGACTTTCTATTAAGCACCCTTTTCTTTCTTTCTGTTGATGATGTACTATTTGGTGAAAACAGAATGCCTTTTTTTTATCGGGGATTGCTTGAAGGCATCCAAGGACAGCCTATTGGCTATAATTCTAGTTTCCAGGACTTCGAACAAGATGAAGTAAAGGTCGAGATATGCGATATAGATGAAGTATTATTTTATTATAAACCGACTGATATATATCCTAGCTTTTTCAATCAAATATATCTTGATTCCTTGACTAGTAGCTTTACCTGGGCATCTCCACAATTTCAAGGAATTTATGTTTTAGCTTTATGTGTTACCGAGCATCGAAATGATGTCTTAATCAGTGAATTTACCCGTAAGATGGTCATTGCCGTTGATGCGCCTGTACCCGTGTCTACTAATGAACTTTATTTAGCCGATCAAATCCTCCTTTCACCTAATCCGGTTAGTGATATTTTAACGATCAAAACGCCTGATTACTGGAAAGATCCTGAATTTTCATTGCTTGACGCCAGAGGCAAACAAATCCTAATAAGCACGCATAATAATGAGCTCGATGTAAATCATTTGAAAGCGGGCATCTATTTTTTACAGGTAAAACTGAAAGGACATTTTTTTGTTAAAAAAGTATCTGTTGTAAAGTAAGAAACCATTGGATATTGATCAATCGAAAACTATTAATGAGCAATATCCAATGAATATCCCCTATCTTATCAAGGTAACGTCTCCTTTAAAAATCAGAAACTCCCCATCGATAAACTCTACTCTCGCCCAGTAGACAAAGACACCGGGATTTATATTCCTTCCATTAAGTTTTCCATCCCAGCCATGAGCGGGGTTATTAGCTTGAAAATTATGATCTTCAAATACCTCTTCTCCCCATCTGTCATAGACATGGAAGTCTGTAATTTCTTTTACTTCATTCCCCCCAGAAAAAATCATAAAGAATTCATTATCTCCATCATTATTCGGACTAAACACATTTGGAATGTAAACATTACGATCTTTTTTAACCCTAAGGGTAATTTGATCTGTAGCGGAGCAACCATTTTGATTGATTACAGTCACAGTATAAACTGAAAATTGTACAATATCTACTCTAGGATCTAAGCAATCTGTACAAGTCAAACCTTCAGAAGGTGACCAAATGATTGTATCAATCTCACTTTCAGGTATATTGACCAAGGCATTAATTTGATAATCATCTCCTAACTGAATCAATACATCTGGCTCAACTACAACCTGTACCTCTATTTGTCCTGGAATCAAAATACTCTCTGAATACTCACAACCATTTGCATCTTGTATGACTAAATCATATGTACCGGGATCAAGATTTGCAAAAAAGTTTTGATTCCCGAAATTTTCCCCTCCATCTAGAGAATACAAATATGGAGCGACACCTCCATTTATAGCTAGAACAGAAATATTCCCAAGATCACCGAAGCATAAAGGGGCTTCTATCATCAAATCCACACTTGCTGGAACATTGGTATCTTCCAATACTAATATATCATCAGTTTGTGTACATCCATTAACATTATCTGTTACAATTAAAGTATAGACGCCTGCCTGATAGACAGTAGGATTCAATGATTCCGCATCATCTATGAGTCCGCTACCTGTCCAGATATATGAAAATTCAGCACCGATAGACGAACCATTTCCGTTGAGGCTTACATTTTCTGTCAAGCAATCAAACCCATCTTCTGCTTCAGCATTTGCCGAAGGGGGAGTCGTATTCTCCGCAACCTCAATACTAGCTTCGCTTTCACAACCATTATCATTATCTATAATAGTCAAAGTAAATAATCCCGATTGATCGACAATTGCTTCTAAAGTATTTGCACCTGAAACAATGCCATTACCTGTCCAGGTATAAGTATAATCTCCATTGCTGGAAGAAGCCGTTCCATCCAAAGTAACTTCAGTAATCACACAGGTAATCACGCTTGGATCATTGATCAAAACATTGGGTGGTGTCAAGTTTTCAAGGACAATAATTTCAGTGGAACTCGTACAGCCATTCGTTTGATTAGTGACCGTCAACATATAAGTTCCTGGAGCATTAACCTCCGGATTGATGGTCTCCTCTCCTGAAGTTATATTACCATCATCCGTATTCCAGAAAAAAGTTAAATTTCCAAAAGGACTTGATCCAGAACCATCTAAAGTTAAAAAGGTATTATTACAATCCAGCGATTGTGCAGCGCCATAATCCGCAAATGCAGAGGGGTCTGCGATATCCTGATCGATCACAACCTCATCTTGTGCCATACAATTATTATCTGTATTTAGAATCGATAAAGTATAAACACCCGGATTGTCTACATCTAATATAAGATCCGTTCCTAACACATTCCCAATTTCATCTTGCCATTCATATTCAAAATTATTACCTTGGCTTGAAGCACTTCCATCTAGGGTAACACTCAATGTTTCACAGGTCAAGGTTTCTCCAATTCCCGCTTCAACAATCGGCAGGTTCATATCTGGAATCACTTCAACGATAGCACTTGCACTACAACCATTATCATCATTCGTTACAATTAGCATATACACACCAGCCGAGGTAACATCTGTGTTTTGCACATTAGCAATTATATTTCCTAATTCATCTTGCCATTGATAACTAAGGTTTACTCCATTACTTCCTATTCCCTCAAGCCCCACTTCAGTCTGACCACAGACCAATGTTTGTTGTGGGTCAGCATCCGCTAAAGGTGGAATAATATCCTGATCTACATTTAGAACCATACTGGCACTACAGCCATTATCCGTATCCGTGACAATGAGGGTGTACGCACCGGGAAGATTTATATCAATGATGCTTTGATCCGAAATTTGACTTCCTAATTCATTTTCCCAGACAAAGGAAATATTACCACTAATACTTGTAGAAGCACTAGCATCAAGATTCACCATTTCATTTGCACAAGTCAAAAGTCCATCGACATTTGCGATTGGACTTGGCAGATTTGCATCAGGGCTCACATTAGTTGTTGCTATAGCTGTACAACCATTTTCGGTATTACTTACGATTAATGTAAACATGCCTGTCTCAGATACCTCAATAGAAGATGTATCATCCAAGAAAACGCCCAGTTCATTTTGCCATTCATAGGAAAGGCTTGTCCCTGTAGAATTGCTGCCATCTAATGTTATAGAAGTTATATCACAAGTCAATACGCCATTCATTCCTGCATCTGCTACTGGCGCTTCAATATCTTCATCAATGGAAACAGAAGAAGTTGCTGTACAGCCATTCATTGTATTGGTAACCAGTAAAGTATAATCCCCTGAATTGGAAATCATTGTAGTTATTTGATCATCAATTACTTGATTGTTTGCATTTTGCCACTCGTAAGAAAAATCAAGTCCTGTACTTGTGCCCAAACCACCTAATTCATATTCAGTCAATAAACAAGTCAGTGTTGCATCCAGTCCAGCATCAGCTAAAGGAGATAAGATATCTTGTACGATTTGAAGTTCAGCTTCAGTTTCACAATTATTATCAACATTAATAACCGTTAGGGTATAAATATCCGGAGTAGAGATTTCAATTTCAGGATTGCTATCAATTACATTACCATTACTATCTGTCCATTGATATGTTACATTCAATCCACTATTGCTATTAGCATCTCCCAAAATAATGCTGGTGTTTTCGCAAGTCAATATACCTCCTTGTCCAAGGATTGCTTCCGGTACGCTGGCATCAATAAATATTTCGATTTCATCTGTATTTGTACAAGCATTACTAGCAGTCACTATTAAGGTATAAATGCCAGGCTCTGTCACATCAGCAAAAGGAAAATCTGATATTAGTGTTCCATTTTCATCCAACCATTCAAAACCGGTGATACTACCGGAGTTAGTTGTAGACATATTTCCATTTAAAATCAATTGATTATTCTCACATGTTAAAGTCGCATCTAATCCTGCATTTGCCAATGGCGGTTCAATATCTTCAAAAACTTCAACAGATGAAGTAGCCGAACAACCATTATCTGTATCCGTAACGATTAAGGTATAGGTGCCGGAATTTTCTGTTGTAAGCATATTTAAATTTCCTAGAACTAATCCACCTGCATCTTGCCACTCGTAAGAAATGTTCATTCCAATACTTGAGTTTGTTCCATCTAAAACTACCTCCGTAATAGCACAATCAAGCGTAGGACTTGTTCCTGCATTCGCAATAGGTAGATTGGCATCAGGTGTCACTTCCACTGTTGATACAGCTGTACAAGCATTTACATTATCTATGATAGTCAATGTATAAATTCCGATTTCTGAAACATCAACACTTGCCATAGTTCCTACTATAAGCCCATTTGAATTTTGCCACTCATAAGAGACACCGCCATTTTGACTTGTACCACTTCCAAGCAGTGTTACTTCTGTTTGATCACAAGTAAGTGAAGCGCCTTGTCCAGCGTCTGCCATCGGAGCAATAATATTCTGATCGACATTAATAATAGCCGATTGGGTACATCCATTTGCTGAATCAGTTATCACAAGTGTGTAAGCACCAGGGTTTTCAATATCAACTGTTGCATTATTGCTTAAAGCATTGAGGTCAACATCAAGCCACTCAAAGACTAAAAGACCTGTTCCGCTTGAATTACTACCATCCAGAGTAATCATTGTCTCTGCACAAGTCAATAATTCTGCTATTCCAGGATCTACCATTGGTTCGGCATAATCTCCATCTACTATAAGGACATCACTTGCTGTACAAGCATTATCTGTATTAGTAATGACTAAAACATAAGTTCCAGTTTCAGTAATTTCAGTCGTCACTTGATTATCAATAAAGACCCCATTCTCATCTTGCCATTCATAAGTCAATGTCCCTCCACTTGAATTTCCTCCATCCAAGGTAAGCATTGTCGTATTACAATTTAAGGTCAAATCCTCTCCTGCTACGGCTATCGGCACTTGAACATCTTCCATGACTTCTACTTCAGATGTATTCGTACAACCATTGTTTTCATTTGTTATTATTAAAGTATAAATCCCGCTTTCTGTTGCTTCAAAAGTTACTTCATTCCCGATTATGTCTCCAATTGAATTTTGCCATTCATAAGTCAATACACCTCCACTTGAATTTGTTCCATCCAAGGTATATACCTCAATATCACAAGTGAGTAAACCATCCGCTCCTGCATCCGCTACAGGACTATCCATATCCAATAATACATCAACCATAGCCTCAGCTGTACAGCCATTATCAATATTTGTTACGATCAAAGTGTATGTTTCTGATACATCAACTACTACCTCTACATCCATTCCAATATTACTTCCATTTGCATTTTCCCATTCAAAGCTGAGATTTCCACCTGAGGAATTGACACCACTGAGCATTACTTCTGTCTCAGAACAAGTCAAATAAATGGTCTCTCCCACCTCCGCAGTTGGTGCTTCCATATCCTCAGAAACTTCTACTGATGAAGAAGCAGTACAACCATTATCCGTATTCGTTACGACCAAAGTATAAGTACCAGGATCTGTAACATCAATATCTATTATCGAACCAAGCGATAGATCATTAGGATCAAACCATTCATAAGAAATATTTCCTCCACTACTAGAGCCACTTCCATCTAGATTAATCGTAGAAATCGAACAAGTAATTGCTCCACCTGTCCCCGCATCTGCCACTGGAAGATTAGCATCTGGCTCTACTTCTACTGTTGATGTTGCCGTACAGCCATTCGTTTGATCCGTAACTATAAGGGTATACGTTCCTGTTTCGCTAACATCTATTGAAATCGTAGTGCCAACATCTACCCCTCCTTCATTCATCCATAAGTAAGTATAATCAGGGCCAGAAGCAGAAGCGCTACCATCTAAAGTTGTCTCCGGATCATTACATGTAATAAAAGTATTATCTCCTGCATTCGCAATTGGTTCATCTATATTTTGATCCGCATTGATATTGGTTTCCGCCGTACAGCCATTTGAATCATCTGTAATAATAAGCGTATAAACATCCGTATTGGACACTTCTAACATCGGGTCTGTTCCAAGGTCCATTCCATTTACATCAAACCATTCATAACTTATTGTTCCTTCACCTGAAGAACCAGAACCATCAAGAAAAACTTCGGTCTGATCACAGGTCAATACATCATCTACTTGAGCTAATGGATCAGGTGCTAGGAGGTCTTCATCTGGGCTAAATGTAGCCTCCGCCGTACAGCCATTCGAATCATCCGTAATGACAAGTGTATAAGGATTGGTGTCCGAAACATCCAACATTGGATCAATACCGAGACTCATCCCATCGGCATCAAACCATTCATAGGTAATCATTCCTATTCCAGAAGAGTTACTTCCATCTAATTCTACCTCTAAATCAATACAGGTCAAGAGGCCATCTGCCATTATTTCTGGATTCGGTTCTTGAATATCTTCCACCGCATTAATCGTCGTCTCCGCAGTACAAGCATTTGCTCCGTCCGTAATGACTAGGGTATAAGGATTGGTATCTGAAACACCCAATATTGGATTATTGCTAAGAGAGACCCCATTCGCATCAAACCATTCGTAGCTTATCATTCCAATCCCTGAGGAAGTACTTCCATCAAGTGTTGTTTCTATATTGGCACAAGTTAAAAGATCGTCTACTACAGCAATTGGATTGGGCATTTCAATATTCTCATCAACTTCGACTGTAGTGCTAGCAGTACAACCGTTTTCACTATCTGAAATCACCAGCGTATATACACCTATCATAGAAACATCATTAGTTGCTCCTACCCCAATGGCATTTCCATCCATATCAAACCATTCGTAAGTGATGGTACCTAATCCGGAAGAATTAGAACCATCTATTGTAATAGGAGATCCAGAACAATCTAATGAATCAGATGCAATAGCTATGGCAATTGGCTCGGTTGTATTATCATTAACTACAATCATAGTATCAGCCGTACAACCATTTATTCCATCTGTAATAATCAAGGTATAACTTCCTACCGCTGAGACATCTACTTGAGCAGTTACTCCTATTGAGTTATTATCATCATCAAACCATTCAAAATCTAAAGCTCCACTACCATTAGATCCACTTCCATCTAAAGTCACTGCTATATCCGTACAAGTCAGTAAACCAGAAACGACCGCAGCTATATCCGGAGGAGTAGCACTACCCCCAACCGTAACAAAGTCAGATGCTAAACAACCAGTAGCTTGATTTAAAACTGTCAGTGAATATATCCCTGGTTCGCATACTTCAGGAAAAGGATCAGTAGAAGCAAAACTATTCGGTCCAATCCAGTTTATGACATACCCAGGGCCAGAATCAGAACCTGCTGAACTTAAGGTGACGCAATTCGTATTACAATCAAAACTCTGATCTTCTCCTGCTTCAACAGTGGGTAGAATTGCTGCGTCGATTACCTCTACTGTTGTAATAGCTGAACAAGCTGTTCCATTTAGTAATTGAACCAAAGTCATGGTATAAGTTCCAGGGCAATTTACTACTGGAGTTGTTGTGTTTTCACCACTCAAAATACAACCTGGTGTCGGACCAGTCCAGGTATAAGTGACAAGCCCAGGCCCTGAAGTAGAAGGAGAAGCATCTATAAATGTTGTAGGATTAAAACAAGTAAGTGGAGCTGGATTAAAAGCAACGGCTACTGGATCTAGAATCGTTAAATTGAGGGTCACAATACTATCACATCCATTCCAGGCCTGACCATCTAGTGTCACTTCAAAATTACCAGTAGTACAAAAAAGTTCAGTCCCTACTAATTCACAATTGCCTTGACACAATGCAGCATCATAAGTAAAATAGCCAACAGGATTAACCGTCAGATTTGTATTGATTACTTCATTACAACCATTTGGAAGTAAATTAATATCAGTGTACACTCCGGTAGTTGTTTGATTCGCTCCTCCCGCATAATAAGATTCTCCCTCACAAATTTCAACATCTACAGTCATTTGGCTTCCTGCCGGATATTCAGTAACGTCTAGCGGGCAAACAGATTGAAGATTAGTCGCTCCTCCAGTTGATCCTGTGAATCCCCAATAACAATTCGAACTTCCTCCAAGGCAATTATTAATAATGTCATAAACTCCAGATAAAGCGAGTATACCATCAAAGTATATGTCATAAGTATTTGATCCCGGTGTCCAAACAAATCGAATTTCATGATCTGCTCCATCTTCTATATTTCCAAGATCAAATGGCCCATTAATCGCAGTTGCCATATCTCCATTTACATTAACAGAAGCATGGTCATTAGGAATATCACTAAAAGCAGCGCCATTATCGTAAGTATCAAATTCGACAATGAAAGAATTCCCAAAATTAGCAGCTATATTTTGACCTGTCCCACCACAGGCACTTAGGCCTGCCGGATTATTTTGAAATACCCAACAAATACCATCTGCCCCAGCATCATTATTTCCAAAATTAAAATTAAAGGTCTCATCAAATGGTAAACTTAAATCAATTTGATCTGGATTCCAGGCACATCCTGATTGTCCAGTCGCTGTAGTGGTTAGTTGTACACAATCCTCTGGTGTATAATTAGCTGTACCGACTGTAGAAGTAGTAGGTAATGGAATAGGGCCAATCGGCCCATCAGACACTCTGATCTCAAAAGTACCATTAGGCCCACCACCTTCCGCCCAGATTCGAATATAAATAGTCGTACCTGGAGTCAAACTTGTTAGATTAAGTATCGGCATTATTGTATTGCCACAATTATCATCTTCGGTGCAGGAGAGTTCATTTGGATTTGAACATGGCCCATCATAAATAGCCATAGCGCCATTTGTCATACCTCCAGCTATTGTAGCGATATTCAATATCCCACTTGCTGGAACAGTTACAGAAAACCAAATATCAGCATTGATATAATTTCCACATGATGGACTAGCTACACCTGAGTTGGAATTCCCTAAATTACTATAAGTCTGAAAACTTGTCATATTATTAGGAAGCAGTGTCGCAGCACAAGGTGTATCACCTGCAAACAAAGGCATTGAAAATACCCATAATATAAAGGAGAGCAGCGTGATTCTCCGGTGTGTATTGTTCATTTTGTTTTTTGTTGTGAGTTCAGGAATAGCTTTTACGCATAGAATTCGCCTTTAAATGACTTAAGCATTCTAAGTCATTTTAAAACAAATTCAGTACTGCACACTAGAACCTTAAAAGAGGGTATATAAAAATACGACTTTTTGCGGACAAATAAAAAACATAAACTATCTCACAAGAAAAGAATTGTTATTTGTTACTAGTCATTAGAGTAAGGCCGTCTAATAACTAGTAACAAATGACTTTACTTATTTTGCTAAAGTTACATCGCCTTTAAAAATAATCACTTCACCATCAATGAATTCAACTGCGGCCCAATAGACAAAAACAGCAGGATTCATGGGTTCACCGCGTAAATATCCATCCCAGCCATGGGCAGGATCATCAGGTAAAAAATCATAATCTTCAAAAACAAGCTCTCCCCAACGGTCAAAAACTTGAAACTTACTTATATTTTTCACACTTTTCCCATCAGAAAAGATATGAAAGATGTCATTAAACCCGGAACTGCCAAATGGTGTGAAAATATTTGGAATATATATTCCTCGATCTTTTCGAACGCGTAATGTAATATTATCTGTTGCCGGGCAACCATTTTCATTAAGAATAGTCAAAGTATAAGTTGTCGTCTGATGTGGAGATGCAAATGGTTCCAAACAATCATCGCAGCTTAAGCTAGACGATGGCGTCCATTGAATAGATGACAAACTCCATTCAGGAACATTGGTATTGGCTCCTAATTGGATCGAATCTCCCAATTCGATTTCTAATTCTAATTCCGTTTCGAGAAAGATATGATCTGCCTCAGGAATACCAACGAACTCTTCATATTCACAACCTATTGCATCTTGAACGACTACATCATAATTTCCTGGATTGAGTCCAAAAAACAAAGTGATGTCATAAAAATTATCTCCGCCATCTATAGAATATAGATAAGGCCCTTCTCCACCGGTTACACCAAGTATTTGAATACTAGCTGCATCCCCTGGGCATGGAGGAGGCACCACTCCTAAATCAAGTCCCTCTGGAACATTTTCATTTTCCAATACCAGTACTTCATCTGTTTCTGTACAACCATTTTGAATATTAGTCACTAGAATGGTATAAGTGCCACTTTGATTCACTGTAGGTTGTAAAGAGAATGCACCATTGATGATTCCTGTTCCTTGCCATTCATAATTAAAATTAGAACCAACTGAAGATCCTGTCCCATTAAGTTGGACAGAAGCTGTTACACAATCTAGTTCGTCATTCACTTCTGCAACCGCATCTGGAGCCTCCAAATTTGCATTTACTTCAATCTCTACAGCAGTATCACAACCATTATCCGAATTTTCAATCGTCAAGATATAAACACCAGATTGATTGACTGTTACATCTAAAGTATTTTCTCCATCGACAATGCCTGTTCCATTATTAGCCGACCACGAATAATCGAAATTCCCATTACCCGATGTATTTGTAGCATGAATTTGCACTTCAGGATCATAACAATTTATCACTGGAGGAGAATTGATAAAAGCAGTTGGTGGTGTAACATTTTCTCCAACTTCGTATACTTGTGTATCCGTACAACCATTCACAAGGTTTACTACTGTCAAAGTGTAAGTCCCTGGTTGATTCAGTCCAATTTCATAAAAGTCAATCGCTGTTGTGATATTCCCTCCATTAGTAGCGGTCCAATCAAAAGACAAATCATTGAAAGGAACAGAGTTTTCACCATTAAGTGTTACCGCATTAATATCACAGTTCAACTCTAATGGTCCTATTCCATCAATAGCTGCTATTGGGTCATTTATGTCTTGATCAATATTTACCTGATCTAGTGCTGTACAATTATTTTCTAAATTAGTAACAATGATCGTATATGTACCCGGTTCGCTGACTTCAACCTGCAATTCATTAGATATTACATCTCCATCAGCATTTTGCCATTCATAATTAATTGTACTTCCTTGATCCGATCCTGTTGCGTCTAGAATCACAGATTCCGTCGTACACGTTAAAGTGTTTTCAGGTCCTGCAAGGGCTAATGGCATTTCTGTATTTGGAATCAATTGAACTTCATCGCTAGCAGAACAACCATTTATTTGATTAGTCACCACCAAAGTATAAGCTCCAGCAGCCCCTACCGAAACAGTTGCAGATTGAGCAATCGAAATATTGTTTACATCAAACCATTCAAAAGAAAAATTGCTACCATTCGCTGCCGCCCCATTTAATTGGAAGTTTGTGATCAAACATGTCAGTGTATCATTTTCTCCTGCAAAAGCCATTGGCATTTCAATATCCTGAGGTACCTCTACTGTAGCTACTGAAGTACAACCGTTATCAGTATCTGTTATAATTACAGTATATATTCCGGGAATATCCACCATGAAATCGGGATCATTGCTAAGAAAGTCTTCATTTATATCTAACCATTCAAAAGCAATATTTCCACTAATGCTGCTTGAACTTCCCGCATCAATCATGACCTCAGTCACATCGCAAGACAAGACACCATTTTCGACTGCTATAGCTATTGGTAAATTATCATCAGGGATAACTTCAACATTAGAAGACGACGAGCAGCCATTCGCTTCATTTGTAACAATCAGAGTATAAATCCCTGTTTGGGAAACCTCAATCTCTTCTGTTATATCTATTAAGCTTCCTGCCTGATCCATCCATTGATAAGACATATTTTGCCCTATTGAACCACTTCCATCTAAAGTCAAAGAGGTCACATCACAAGTGAGTACCCCATCAGGCCCCGCACTTGCTACAGGTGTATTGATATCTTGATCAATGGTAATTTGTTCAGATATTTCACAACCATTTTCTGTATTAAAAACAGTAATCGTGTATGTCCCAGGCACAGCTTCTGCATGAACAGAATCCGTACTAAGCACTTGGCCATTTATATCCGTCCATTCATATTGATAATTGGGTCCACTACTTGTTCCTGAACCACCTAAAAGAATCGCTGTCTCTTCACATGTCAATAAACCACCAACACCCGCATCAACTTCAGGAAGATTCGTGTCTTGATCTACGATTACCTGAGCAATAGTTTCACAATTATTTAAGCTATTAATGACAACTAAGGTATACGTATCCGGAGCGGTAATATCAAGGAATGGATCTGTTCCAATCACTTCATTATTAGAATTCATCCACTGATGAGAAATCCCCATTCCTGTAGAGGTATTAGAACCTCCAAGCGTCAGCATAGAAACATCACAATCCAGTGTTCCATTATCCCCTGGATCTGAAATAGGAACATCTGCATCAAGTAAAACCTCAACCGTTTCCCCATGAGTACAGCCATTTTCAGCAGTTACGACTAAAGTATAAACGCCAGCCAAATCAATTTGAATTTCAGCATCCACCCCAATAGTCATTCCATTATTATTTAACCATTGATAAGTAATTGCTCCCATAGAAGAAATTGAATTTGAACCATCAAGTGATACTTCTGTCTCCTCACAGGTCAGCGTCGGGCTATTGCCTGGTATAGCCTGTGGAGCATTTGTATTTTGATCAATTTCTACTGAAGAAGTTGCAGAACAGCCATTCGTTTGATCCGTAACAATCAACGTATATGTACCAGGATTATTGACGATAATTTCTAAATCAGTATCTATTAAAATATCATTACTATCCAACCATTGATAAGAGATGTTATTTCCAGTACTTGAACCTCCTCCATTCAATGTTGCTTCTAGTATATCGCAAGTTAGGAGTGTACCTATTCCTGCATCCGCTGTTGGTAAATTTTCATCAGGGATCACCTGAACATCAGCGCTAGCAGTACAGCCATTATCAGTATTCGTTACTAATAAAATGTATTGACCAGCCTCTCCCACCTCAGCAGTGATTCCAGTACTCACTGAAACTCCGCCAGCATTTACCCATTCATAAATTATATTATTTCCTGTACTGGAATTACTTCCGTCTAAAGTTACTGTTTCTATATCGCAGGTTAAGGTATTTTCAGGACCAGCATTAGCTACTGGTGGGTTTATATCTTCGTTAACTTCTACCGTTATACTTTCCGTACAAGTACTTAATAGATCCGTAATAATCAAAGTATATGTTCCCGTATTTGAAACATCCAATGTTGCCATCGTTCCCATCTCCATATCTGTTGCATCTAACCACTGGTAAGTCAAACCGCCAGTCGATGTAGAGGTACTACCATCTAATAGAACGGAAAGGTTTTCACAAGTTAGTAATCCATCTGCATTAGCATTGGGCTGAGGTGTATCGTAATTAGAGTCGATAATAACCATTGTCTCATTAGTACATCCATTCACTTGATCGGTAACAATCAAAGTATATGCTCCAGCATCAGGAACATCTAATGATGAAACATTAGATATTGGGTCTCCATTTTGGTCCAACCATTGGTAGTTGATTGCATTATTTCCGGAAGATCCTGTTCCATTCAAATGTGCAGAGGTGACGGAACAGTTTAAAGTATCCAAAGCATCTGCTACTGCAATAGGATCATTAATATCCTGTTCTACTATTACTGTAGTTGTTGAGGTACAAGCATTAAGTTCACTTGTTACCACTAAAGTATATAGTCCAGGAGCATTAATTTCATTCAATACATCCGTTCCAATAGGTGCATTATTTTGATCTAGCCATTGGTAGGCTAAAGTGCCTTGTCCTGATGAAGCACCGCCATCCAAGGTAAGGTTCAATGTTTCACAAGTAAGTATTCCATCTACTACCGCATCTGGAATCGGATCTTGAATATTTTGATCAACGATTACTGACGATTGTGAGGTACATCCATTTTCATTATCAATTATAATTAATATATAAGTACCAGAATCAGATACATCAATTGTATTTGTATTGCCTAAATCCATACCATTGCTATCTTGCCATTGATACTCAATGGTTCCAATTCCGGAAGAATTAGAGCCATTCAATTCAACCATATCAACAGAACAAGTCAGTAATTCAGGGTCGATAATATCCGGTGTGGGTGTCTCCATATTTTCTAAAACTTCCACTGTTGCCTGGGCAGTACAACCATTATCTGTATCTGTAATAATAAGGGTATATAAACCAGGGGCATCAACATCTGTGCTTGCATCTATAGAAATTTCAGTTCCTGTATCATCCACCCATTGAAACACAATTGGACCAATACCAGAAGAGGCGCTACCATCAAGTGTTGAACTGCTTGCATTACAATTAATAATTCCCTGAACAACTGGATCGGCATTAGGTACATTAGCATCTGTGTCAATTATTACTTGAGAAGCGGCGGTACAACCATTATCATTATTTGTTACAATGAGTGTATACGTTCCTGCCTCCGATACGTCAATTGATATATCATTTCCAACATTAACATTTGTATCATTGAGCCATTCATAAATAATATTGCCTCCAGAAGAAGAAGCACTACCATCTAAGTTTACTGATGTTTCATTACAGTTTAATATTCCATTATTTCCAGCATCTGCTATAGGCTCTTCAATATCTTCGGCTACAGTGACCGCTGTCTCCGCAGTACAACCATTACTATCATCTGTAATAACTAAAGTGTAAATACCTGGGGTTTCAACATCAAAATCAGGATCAGTGCTGATGACATCATTATTTTCGTCAACCCATTGATAAGTAATGTTTCCATTTCCCGAAGAAGCAGCCCCATCAAGCGTGACCATTAAATTCTCACAAGTAAGTATGCCAGAACCCGTTGCTGCTGGATTTGGAGCTTCCATATCCTCTTCTACTGTCACTTCTGTCATTGAAGTACAGCCACTAATTTCATCCGTTACAATCAAAGTATATGTACCTATATCGTTTACATCCAAGCCAGCTCCTGTTCCTATTTCCGTTCCATTATCTAACCACTGATAAGTGATCGATCCGCTCGAAGAAGAACCAGATCCATCTAAATATACACTAGATTCTATACAATTAATTACACCATCTACAATAGCATCAGGTATTGGTTCATCAATATTTTGGTTGACTTCAACCGAAGTTTCCGCTGAACAGCCATTGCCATCATCAACAATCACAAGTGTATAATTACCTGGTTCTGCTACATCAATTTGCGTACCTATACCAAGTGAGTCACCATCTTCATTGAACCATTGAAAAGTAATCGTTCCATTTCCAGATGAAGCAGAACCATCAATGGTAATCGACAAATCATCACAAGTCAAAATACCTGAAGGATCAACCTGAGGCTCTGGTAAATTTTCATCTTGCATTACATCTACAGTCATTTCCGCAGTACAACCATTGCTATCATCTAATATTACTAAAGTATATGTTCCTGCTTCGGATACATTAAGGGTATCCATTGTTCCAATTTCAGTATCATTCGAATCAAGCCAAGAATAACTTAAATTGCCATTGCCTGATGAACCAGAACCATTTAATGTAACTTCCGTTTCATCACAAGTAAGTATACCTCCGGTTGCATTTGGTGTTGGCGGTGTAATATCTTGATCAACGGTGGCCATTGCTTCATCACTACAACCATTTTCAAGATTGGTCACAATCAAGGTATAATTTCCTGGATCTAAAACATCTACTAATGTATCTGTGCTTATTTCATCACCATTCGCATTTATCCAAACATAACTTAGAGAATCTCCTCCGGAAGAATTATGTCCATCTATAGAAATTTGAATTTCATCGCAGGTCAAGATACCTAATACTTCAGCTTCAGCAACTGGAGGTACAGCATCTTGGCTTATAGTCACCACGGCATCTGTAACACAACCCAAAGAGTCCGTAACAAGGACGGTATGTTGTCCTGCACTTAAATTAGTAGGGTCTTCTTCTATTGAACCATTATCCCAAGCATAAGTATATCCCGGGTTTCCGCCACTAACACTTAAATTAGCACTTCCAGATAAACTATCCAAGCAACTTACACCCTGTACCTCCACCGCAGTTGCAATCATTTCTTCAGGTGCTTCAATTTCTCCACTATTTACATGTGTACAACCATTTGCGTCTGTAACGGTCACTGTATATACGCCTGGTTCTAAATTATCAATATCTTCTGTGTATTGATTATTACTCCATTCATAAGTATACTCAGGTAAACCTCCTGAGATTAGAAAATCTATAGAGCCATCAAAGTTTTCAGAGCAAGTCACTGGAGTTGGTACTAAGAAGGAGTTGAAAATAGTTGGTATAATGATACCGCTACCATCTCCTATCCCAGGGCATCCATCGACAAAAAGTCCCCCTATTGTGTATACCCCGGGTTCAGACACAAGGAGAAAGAATGGATTATCTGTGATTCCAATTATAGGTGCTTGTGGAACGCCATCAATTAAATAAGTTAAATCCCATGGGCCGTTTCCAGTAAAAGAGATGGTCAATACTCCATTCGGATTGCCTTCACAAACTTCTGCAAATCCACTTATTACGGCATAAGCTTCCTCCGCAACCGTTACCGAAGCCGTTGATGTTTCTTGATTACCGCATTCATCTGTAACGGTAACATCATAGGTTTGTGTGCCTACTTGAGCATCAACGGTTATTGATGAACCAGTTGCACCAGTACTCCATTGGTAAGAAAGTTGAGGAACGCCTCCTGAAGTATTTGCGGTCAATACAACCGATTGTTCATTACAAAAAACTAAATCAGGCGTAATAATATCCATAGGGGGTATATCTGAGATTTGAATCTCAATGGAGGCATCCTGGCAAGTACATGGATTATCCAACTCAAGGATCAGGGTCTCAATTCACTTCTGTTACAAAGTCTTCATAAATGGATAAAGGGAGTAAAAATTGAGTTTGTCCTGCAGGAATTGTAATAGAAGGCGGTAAATTAGAAAAATCAGCTCCATTAGTCGCTGTACTTGCAGGTGAAATATTAAAAAACACGGTATAAGGTTGACTCAAATCACCATCTGGAGGTCTTTCAAAAATAATGTATCCATCTCCAGC
Organism: Saprospiraceae bacterium; assembly: GCA_965277415.1. Taxonomy (GTDB): domain Bacteria; phylum Bacteroidota; class Bacteroidia; order Chitinophagales; family Saprospiraceae; genus JAHDHW01. The sequence continues at coordinate 175,607 of CBDICS010000005.1, read as the reverse complement.
ACATCCTTCATAAGCTATACCTGTAGAAACCAAAACCGGGCAATTCCACATCAAAAGAAAAATCTCCTCCAGTATTAAAACTATTTGCTTCTAAAAATACAGCAGAGTCAAAAACCCCATCATTTACATCTCCGATGACTAATCTAATATGATACGTTTCACAAATTTGTACATTCGCTGTCGCTGTCAAAACAGTAGTAAATCCATCATACTCTATTTCTGTCTCCGCAGCTCCTGGATTGTTTAAATCTGCAGGTACGCAACCAAATTCAGCTTGAGTTTGACCAATCGGTACATTATCAACATAATATCCAGGATTGGTTTGGATATTAATGGTATTAATTGTTACATCCTGACCTGTACCAGGAACTAAAGCAATATTCTCTCCTCCATTGGTATATGGTCCTGACAAGCCTGGACACACTGATAAAGAAACCAAAGGCATCATTATAAGCTGTATTTACATAATCACAATATTCATCCGAAGCAAAGGAAAAATTAAATTGAACTGTATTTACGACAGGGGGTAAAATCAAATTCAATCCCAACCGCATCGTATACTTGTCCAACAGATAGAATATTCAAATCCGGATCTCCAGATCCATCTCCAAAATCAGAAGTGATGGATGTTATCGTATTTGGACCAGCAGAATTCCCAATAGCTCCAGATGCCAAGATTACGCCTTCATCTATATTAACTGAAGATGTTCCATTACTAAAAAAACCAATACCCTGGCTATTTCCTATTGCTTGTATATTACTTACTTCAAAACATCCCCCTCCGATAAAAACGTCCTCTATTAATTGTTCTACTGAATATCCTGGGTCAGTCATGACTCCCATCATATTCAACATATTATTGAGATCATCTTGTTTTTTGGAAATGGAAATATCTACAAAATGAGATTCAGTACTTGTACAATTTTTGTTTTGAATATATATTGTTTCAGTATTACTACTCGCAATAAATTCTAATACTTTACCTCCATTAATTGAGTTTGATTGCTTTGGATGCTTTTTAGATAGGCTAAAAACGCAATCGGGCTCCGCTTCAGAGCTCGTAATCCATAATTTATACCCCACTCCTATTTCAAGGTTAGAAAGGTCAATTCCTTCAATTATCTGGTCAATTTCTACCGTATATCGAGCATTATCAGCATCTACAAAAATTGAATCTTGAATTTTTCCGCAATATTCAGTTGAGCCTCCAGCAAAAAGAGCAATATTACCAAAAAGGAAAACAGGTAAATAAACCAGTAAGACTTTTTTAAAGTAAAGATTATCCATGCACAATTATGTTTTGGGTTTCTCTAAAATTATATATTTAAGTATATGCTCAAAAAATAAATTTTCTTTGGGATTTCGAATTAAACTAAAATTCCTTTTAGATACCTTTTAGTTTAATTCGAAATCGAAATTTTATTTTAAAAGCAACACTAAGGGACACGGAATAAATAACTATCCGTTTATACTTGATCTTTTATATCTACTCTTCCTCAAAAAAAAATTACGTAGCAAAGCTATGTGCAGTTTTTTTGAGTCGATTAGCTGCAAAATATCTTTGTCTAAATAGGAAACTTATTTATTCCGCGTCCCTAAGCAGTTTTGTGTCAAACCATTTCTATAAAAACAATACGCTATGAAATACATCAGTTGTACCTCTTAGCCTAAAATCTCCATAGCTAAATATAATAATGGAACCGGCGCATGATCAATCTACAGAAATATAGAAATTTCTATTTAAAGTTTCTAAATAACGAATATTGTGACTTGAAAGAAACAGGAAACGTCATCTAGTTACTTTTTCTTATTCTATCAAAAATAATGAAATAATACTCAAATATAAAACTTAATGCCTTTAAAACATGATTGATATTTCATATCTGTCTTTAAGAGAACATCGAATTAAACCGAATGAAAATGTAAAATGAGGTATTTTAGATAGAGAAGTTGTTCAAATTAGAAAAAATTAAGTAGGTAAGGGCCTTAGAAAAAAGAAAGAGTGAAGAACTATTCAAAGTTCCTCACTCTATTCGATCAGAGTGAATTGGAGTTTATAATTAGGTTCCTACAACTAATTTTAGAATCCTCCAATCATTTAGAATTATGAATGCAAATTTTTCAATCCGTAACTGTAATATCTCCCTTGTATAGTATGGTTTCACCATCAATAAACTCAATTTCAGCATAATAAATAAACACCCCTGGATTCACGGTTTCGCCTTTCATCGTACCATTCCACGCAAAAACAGGACTATTGGGCAAACCATCAGAGATATCAAACACTTTCCCACCCCATCTATTGAAAATCTGAAAATTGGAAATGTTTGTAACAATGCCTTCTTTAGCATATATCATAAATAAGTCATTTATTCCATCCCCATCAGGGCTAAACACATTAGGAATAAACACTTTTCTATCTTTATCTACTCGAACTAGAATCTCAGCTACAGCCGGGCAACCATTTTCATTTGTAACTATTATCTGATATAAAGTAGTTTCTAATGGAAAAGCTACTGGGCTTAAACAATCTAGACAACTGAGACTTGCTTCTGGCCGCCACGATATACTATCTATAAGTCCTAAAGGAAGATTAACAAAAGCATCAATTTGATAAGTATCTCCTAAATTTATTTCAACTTCTGGAATCAAATCAACGATTAATTCAGGTACTCCTGGAATATACACTTGTTCTTCATGCAAACAGCCATCTGAATCTTGTATCGAAACAAATACATTTCCTGGTTGAAGGCCAATAAATGAATTCTGATTAAAGAAATTTTGTCCCCCATCAATCGAGTATACATATGGTTCTTCTCCTCCGTATACAGTCGAAATTACTAAACCACCATCATCTCCATAGCATTCTGGTTCATAGATTTCTATATCCGCAGCATTGGGTACGTCCATATCTTGCATCACAACAGTTTCGTCTTCGGAAGTACAGCCATTCACTTGATTGGTCACCACTAAAACATAATTACCTGCAATTGTCACCTCAGGATTCAAGCTATTTAGTCCATTTTGTATATGCCCATTATTTGTTGACCATTGATAAGAAAAACTAGCTCCTATAGAAGACTCGCTTCCATCTAAAATTATGCTCGCATCATTACAATCCATTTCGGTCGGCAACCCGGCATCGGCGATTGGTGGTATACGATCCTCCGTTACTAGAACCGAAGCCGTATTTTCACAGTCATTGGATGCATTATAAATAGTCAAGGTATAAGTGCCGGGTTGATCGACCTCAGGAATAAGTGTTTCAGAACCATTGATGATATTACCATCATCACTAGTCCATGAATTTATATAAATTGCTCCAGCTGAAGAACCGCCAGCCTGGAGTGTTACAATGGAGTTTATACAAGTCAATAAATCTGCAGGTTGTATTATTATTTCTGGTAATTCCATATCTGAATCAATAAAGATAGTCGTCGAATTTGTACATCCATTATTTGTATTCGTAACGATTAGCTCATAAGTTCCACCTTCAACTACGGGGTCAGCTGCATTAGCTCCCGAAATGATATTCCCATCACTTGTAATCCATTCGAATATTAAACTTCCTGAAGGGGAGGATAAAGAGCCATCTAGTACAGTAGAAGGATTTGAACAATCCAACATCAATGGTCCTGATACATTTGCAGCAGCCACTGGGGCAATTGTATCAATAAGAATTTCAGTCTTATCTGACACCATACAATTGGTCGTATTATTAGTAACATTTAGGTTGTATGTTCCAGCTTGATCAACTAATGGTGTTAAGGTATTCGCCCCTGAGATGATATTCCCATCTGCTGTAGTCCATTCATAACTATAATTGCTTCCAGAGGAAGCCGTCCCTGAAAGCGTAATGCTTGTTTGATTACAAGTTAGAGTCTTATCAATTCCTGCATCCGCTTCTGGAATATTGGGATCGAGTGCGACTTCAATTTCAGTTACCGTAGAACAACCATTATTATCTATAAGTACCAACTCATATAATCCAGCAGGAAGGTTTACAGGATTTGCTATATTTCCAAATCCATTAGTCCACTCGAAAGTATAAGGCATTTCTCCCCCACTTGGTATTGTAATGATTGTTCCATCCTCAGCCTCTGGGCATGATTCATTTGTAGTTGTATAATTCAAATTCAAATCTACAGGTGCAACTACAGCCTGGCCTGCTACATCCCCAAGACAATCAAAACTAATAACACTTTCTAATTGAAAAGTACCTAGAGTACTCGTCTCCAATAAATATGGATTCTCCGTCACATTAGTAATCATTGTTTGCAAAACATTATCAATAGAATAAGTAAAGTCCCAAGGTCCAATGCCTGTAAATTCAATCGCAATTTCTGCGTTCGGGTTTTCGGGACAAACAAACTCATCACCACTAATTATTGCTGAAGGGATTTCTACAATCGAAATATTCGTTGTCGTTTCTGAAGTATTACCACACTCATCAGTCACTATAACAGAGAAAGAAGTATCTGATGATGCAATTAAATTGAGTTCGGCCGTAGTTTCACCCGTATTCCAAAGGAAAGTATAATTCCCAATACCTCCTGTTACTTGAGGCTGAATAACCAAAGGTGCAGGGTCGCAAAAAAACAAATCCTCTGACACCACTTCCAAAGGTTCAACATCCTCAATGATCATTATCGCATTAGGTTGCTCACAAGAACATGGCGCTTCTAATTCAAGTATAATCGACTCTGCCCCTTCTGTGAGTAGGTCATCATAAACGCTTACTGGTAAGTAAAAAACAGAATCCCCCGCAGGGATTGTAATAAAATCAGGAAGGCTTGCATAATCTATATCTGGCGTAGCAGTACTAGAATTAGCAATAGTATAATTGATTGTCAATGGCTCACTAAGATCATCATTTGTTCTTTTAAAAACAAAATAGCCATCTTCACAATTTTCATAAGAGATATTTGAATCAACTCCGCCACCAAGTGCTTCAGTACTTACATTCGCTATATCCTCCGCTAAGAAACTATTCGCTTTAAGAAAAACAGCCGAATCGAAATATCCATCGGCGACATCAGCAATAATTAATTTTATATGATAAGTTTCGCAAGCTTGCACATTAGCCATAGCCGTCATTAGAGTGGTAAATCCATCATATTCAATATTATTGATAGCTACTCCATTCGTGTTTATTGGATAGCCCGCACATTGTAAATAGGAGGGCATATCACTATGCTGAGTCGTCGGAATATTATTGACGTAATAGCCAGAATTAGAAAGATGGTTTACCGAATTTATTGAAGTATATGAATTGGTATTCGGTACGACAGCAATATTTTCTGCGCCATTACTAAATGGACCATTTATACCAGGACCGCTTATAAAAAAACCAAAGACATCATTAAAACCACTGTTAACATATTCGCAATACTCTTCAGAAGCAAAGACGAATTCAAAAGATATTTGATCAGTAGTTGGAGTAAAATCAAACTCTAAAGAAGCAATATCATATAGATAATCTGAATTAACCATTTGACTCAAATCAAAATCTCCACTAAAGTCAAAAAATGAATTACCTGTATTATAATCATCATTCGGGCCAGCGCTGCTATGGACATTACCTGTAGAGAGAATGATGCCTTCTTCAATATCTATAGAATTTGTACCATTAGAAAAATAGCCTCGTCCCAAAACATCTCCAGTATAAGAAATACTTTGCTCTTCTACATCAAAACAGTCTCCACCTAGAAATACATCTTGGACTAATTGCTCTGGAGTATAAGTCTCATCGGACATAATCCCCATCATACTTTTATTTAGATCTGTTTTTTCACAAGAAGTACAGGCAATCGAAAGCCTTATTTCAATAGATTTTGTACAAGGCTTATTGATCTTTATTAATTGCTGAGTATGTTCAGCTTTAAATTGTAAAACGAAGTCAGTAGTTGGTTTTGGAAAAGCAATGACTGGCAAACAGTTATTGTGTTCACTACTTATGAAAAGCTTATAGCTTTCTCCAAGTTTTAAATCTTGCAAGATTATATCATTGGTTACATTATCAAGAATAATATAATGACGACTTGCTCCATCCTCTACTGGAATAGTATGTTTGGTTTCAAAGTTATTTGCTTTACTGGCACAAATAAAAATTAGCATGTTTAAAATCAGTAAAGCTATCCTGCTGTTGCGCATGGTTAATGGGAATTTAAAATCGGTTTTTAAAATGTCGGAATTCTGGAGAAGATCTTACTAAGCAATGCACAGCAAATAAGTATTGAAATAAATCATTTTGATATCATTCAAAACGATTCAGTCCATCTACAAAAGTTATTTAATAATCAATAGACTATCAAACAAACTGCGGTATGATTAGAAAAGCTAGCAATGAACCCAGAAGTCCAATGGTTTCAAAATGTCATGGGAAAGTAGTGTGTTGGAAAAAAGCAACCAGAAATGGTGTCATGGATTGATGAATGATCAATCTAATTTGAAGAGAATTTTTGTCTCAATAACCGGCTCTTCAGACTCATTTTTAGTGCTACTCAAAAATAAATTACTAGTTTTCTCAATTAGGTGCGAAAGTAATGGTCGTGAATAAATTATCGGACTTATTCACGTATACTTATGCCCAAATTTTGAAATCAAAAAATAGGTTATTCTTAAGTTTTACTATAAACAAAGTGTGTGGAAAGCCTAAATATATAGATATATTTCTGATTAGTAAAACATTTTGAACATTTATTTTTCTACGAGGCTACAATTATTTTAGCAAACATAGCTCATAAATATACCTAAACACTCATAAAGTATTGATTAGCAATCTAGTTCTAAACTTCAACCTTCATCATTAGCTGAGTTATTAAAATTTTCTGTTCTTTGGCAAATCCCGTGGACAAGCCGTAAATAAGGTCAAAAGTGACCAAAGGAAGCGTTGACCTTGTTTATGGCTTTGTCTCAAACACGGAATTTGTCAAAGAAGCAAATTTTCTTAACAAGGAAGTTGTTCAAGATAAACCAAACGCTTCGTGCATTTCATTACCAAACGAAAACACTTTGAACCAATGAAAAAGTCTCACCATTTGGCGAGACTTTTTACATCATTTAATCAATATGTTATATGGACTATTCTAAATAAAATTTACTTAGTCTTTTACAAATATATAAAAGCTAGACTAAGTCATTTTTGAATAGGATTTTTAGAATCGAGTAGTAAGTCCGACATTGAAAATAGAAACTCCATAACCCACTTCACCAAAGATACCTATGTGTTCAGTCAGTAAATATTTCATTCCAATATGTCCAGAGAAAATCACAATATCACTGTAATCTTCTACTTGAATATTTTCTAAATTTTATCTGGAGATAAGTTATCAGACTTATTGATTGAGAAATTATACCCAATCATAGCTCCTCCATAAAAATCAAGTCGGTCTTGTGTAAAATGTCCACCACCTCTAAGTCCAATTTGAAAATAATTGTTAGTTACTGAAGGAAGATCTGGATTGTCTCTTCCATCATATTCTGGTGCAACATAGTTCGTTTTAGAGTATCCTAAATAAGTACCTATGCTAATTGTCTTTTTTATTCGATAGCCAATAGTAAGGCTAAGTGGAGGAAGTGGTGCTTCGGTATTTTTATCAACAAATGTATTCATTAAGCCAATGCCTAAAGCGACCTTCAACATCACCTTTCTTATACTCAATATCTGGGAAGTATTGAGCGGTACATAATGTAGAAATTGATAAAAAGGACGAATGTTAGTGTTGAAACAATTATATTTTTCATGTGCGTTCTTTTTTTGTTTTGAAAATGTTTTCTTTTTGTTAAAATGGTTTAATAGTAAAAAATCAATCTGCAATAACCTCTGTGTCAAGGGTTTCTAATTCTTTTGTAATCAATTCTAAATGCTCTGATTTTAGCGTTTTTTTGTTCTTTGGCTTTAAGCATTTCTAGGTTTTGCTTTTGAATGGTATCATCCACAGTATACGGACACACCATAACCTCGTGAGCAACTAGTTAGACAAATAGTCATTAGAGCAAGTGCGAATAAAAAAATTGTTTGTTTCATAATCTTTATATTTAGTTTCGAAATTTTAATTTTTAAAAAGCGAGAAAACTGATTTAAATTTTCCATTTATGATTTAGTATTACAATTCTAGGTCACTACCTGACATAGGTCTGGCTAATTACTATCAAGACAAATGATAACATTTAATTAGACTAGATAATATGAAATCTATATTCTCAGAATATGAGATAGATTGCCCATAAATCTTTAAGTCCATTGACTATGTTTTCCATATGGAAAACAAAACCTTGAAAGCCTTAAGAATACACGAATAGCTTTTGCTATTGGAGCATCCTTGCTTGAAATAAAAATGTAAAAATTTGACAATTAAGTCATTTTAGAAAAAAAACAAGGCAAGTAAATTTTAAATCATAAAGAGGGTTTAGTTTTGATTTGTTAGTTAATAGTTTTCAATTTTTTTTTCTACTTCTTGTAGATGCTTTATATAAATTATACTGCAAAGTTCACATTAATAACTTTAAATGCAAGCTTTTTAGTTTCTTATTTAATGATTTAACGAAATTTTAATAGGCTTTATTACAATAAATTCTGAATTGTGTAGAATCTAATTTTAACAGCTAAATAATTTCATTTCGTTCAATGAATCCTTCACTTAATTAAATGCTTTTAAGTAGCAAAACGCTGCTTCAATATTCTATTTTTTTCAAAAAAAGAAAAATGAAAAAAAGGTTAATAAAGAAACAAAGTATTTTCAGAAAAGAACCTCATATTTTATACTTCTTGTCCAATTTCTTGGCAAAAAATATATTTTCGATATCTTTAGGGACGTAGAATTTATAAGTATCTACCTTTAGACAGTCCTATTAATGCTTTGTCCCTTATTTCTATACTCCAAAGTTTCATTAAACCTTGTATAATATAAATAACGCAGAACCCTTAAAAAGTGACAACATAAGTATATTTTTTTTGAAAAAAATTAAACATGAGAAACAAACTACTATCCATTTGCTTGCTATTAGCAGCTTTACCCATTCTTTCTGTATCACAAGACATCAATCTAGATCATCTCAAAGATGGTATTCAAATTCGAAATATAGGTCCTGCCGGAATGAGTGGCCGTGTGACCAGTATTGATGTGGACCTCAGCAATGATCAACACATTTTTGTTGGTACCGCATCTGGTGGAGTCTGGAAATCAGAAAGCGGTGGGATTCGATGGCAACCTATCTTTGATGAAGCACCAATACAGTCTATTGGTTCTATTAAAATCAATCAAAATAATCCAAATGAGATCTGGGTAGGCACAGGAGAAGGGAATCCCCGAAATTCCATGAATACAGGAGAAGGGATTTTTAAAAGTATTGATGGAGGGAAAACATGGACACATATGGGGCTCGAAAACTCAAGAGTGATCCATCGAATTATTATAAATAAAGACAATTCCGATATTGTCTATGCTGGAGTAACTGGCTCACCATGGGGCCCAAATAAAGAACGTGGTGTTTATAAAACAACAGATGGTGGAAAGACATGGAAAAATATTCTTTATGTCAATGATCAAACAGGGGTAGCAGATATGGTTGTTGATCCGAGTAATCCAAATAAAATAATTGTTGCGATGTGGGAGCATGGTAGAACCCCTTCTTTTTTTAATTCAGGAGGAAAAGGATCTGCTATTTATGTCACCTATGATGGTGGTAACAAGTGGAAAAAAATCACTACTAAAGATGGTTTGCCTAAAGGTAATCTGGGTCGTATTGGTTTGGCTATTGCTCCTTCCAAGCCTAATCTGGTCTATGCATTGGTCGAAGCTAAAGAAAATGGTCTATATAAATCGACAGATGGTGGTCTAAAATGGTCACTCGTTTCAAAAAAGAATATTGGTAATCGGCCTTTTTATTATTCAGAAATTTATGTCGATCCTCAAAATGAAAATCGGATTTGGAATCTTTTCTCTTATGTATCAAAAAGTGAGGATGGTGGAAAAACCTTTAAAACGATTCTTGATTATGGGAAGGGAGTACACCCTGATCACCATGCTTTTTGGATTCATCCTGATAATCCTGATTATATAATAGACGGGAATGATGGCGGTTTGAATATCTCCAGAGATCGTGGAGAAAACTGGGACTTTATAGATAATATTCCAGTCGCTCAGTTTTACCATATAAATTATGATATGGAAATCCCATACAATGTTGCAGGAGGAATGCAAGATAATGGATCATGGGTAGGCCCAGCTTATGTTTGGAAAAGTGGTGGGATTAGAAATGGAGATTGGCGAGAAGTGATGTTTGGAGATGGTTTTGATGTTGTAATTAATAAAGACAATTCCAGATACGGTTGGGCTATGTCTCAAGGAGGTAATGTAGCTTATTTTGATAAAGAGACTGGCCATACTCAATTTGTAAAACCTTATCATCCTGAAGGTGAAAAATTGCGTTATAATTGGAATGCTGCAATTGCCCAAAATCCTTTTAATAATTCCAGTATTTATTATGGAAGTCAATATGTTCATAAAAGTAATGATCTAGGGCAGAGTTGGGAAATCATTTCTCCTGATTTGACAACAAATGATACCTCACAACAAAAACAAGCCATCAGTGGTGGTTTAACTATTGATGCCACAAATGCAGAAAACTATACTACAATTATAGCCATTGCTCCCAGTCCTCATGATAGAGATGTGATTTGGGTAGGTACAGATGATGGTAATCTTCAATTAACCAAAGACGGAGGACAAAACTGGGTAAACCTTTCTTCAAGTCTTCCAGGTTTTGAAAAAGGCAGTTGGATTCCACAGATCGAAGTATCTCCTCATAACAAAGGAGAAGTTTTTGTCGTCGTTAACGATTATCGAAGAAACAATTATCAGCCTTATTTATATCATACAACCGATTACGGTGCTACGTGGAAAAGATTAGCAGATAAAGATGCCGTTAAAGGTCATTGTCATTCTATCGTTCAAGATTTAGTAGAACCAAGTCTTTTGTTCTTAGGAACGGATTATGGTTTGTATTTTAGTATTAATAAAGGGTCAAGCTGGCAAAAGTGGAAAGGTTTTCCATCTGTTCCAACTATTGATATGAAAATTCATCCGAGAGAGCATGATTTGATCATTGGTACATTTGGACGTGCTGCTTGGATAATGGATGACATAAGACCACTCAGAGCAATTGCAAAAACGAATGGGAAAGTCCTAGAAAAACCATTTGCATTATTTGAAGCACCTGATGTTTATTTAGCCAATTATAGATCTGTAGATGGTATTCGATTCAATGCGGACGGTGATTTCGTTGGTCAAAATAAGAGTCGTGGCGCTCAAATAGGCATGTGGATTTTACCGAAAAAAAAGAAGCCTAATAAAAAAGGAACAAAACCTACAGTAGAAGCGAAAAGCAAGAAAAAGAAAAAGAAAAAAGGAAAAAAAGCAACTAAACAGGATAAGAACAAACAAAGCCATAAAGCTGTAGAAGAAGGAAAAGAGATGAAAGGCGAGAAAAAGAAAAAAGGAGGAAAAAAAGTTTTCATTGTTGTGTATAATGAAAACGGGGATACCGTCCGGAATTATTCCACTAAACCAGATACCGCATTAACTAAATTATATTGGAGCATGAATCGCAATGGTGTTCGTTTTCCTTCGCATAGAGTGCCAAAACCAGATGCTAATCCTCCAGGTGGCGGTAGAGTGCTTCCTGGTAAATACAAACTGGTCGCCAATTATGGTGATTTTAAGGACTCAACTTATGTTACGGTATTAGCTGATCCTCGAATTGATTTTACAATTGACGAGATGAAAGCTCAAGAAGCTGCTTCTTTTGAATTTTATGCTATGGTAGAAAAAGCATCAAAATCCTTTGATCAATTGAAAGAAGCCAAAAAGACAATTAAGCTAGTCAATGATCAAATGGTCAATGCACCGGATAGTACTAAGAAGGAAATAAAGAAATTGGGCAAAGCAATGCTCGATAGTCTTACGAATCTTCAGAATCTATTTACAGATCAGCCAAACTTAAAAGGTATCCAGAGAAACCCTAATACTTTAAACGGCCGTCTCTTTGCTGCAAGCCGATATATTAGAGCTTCTGACGGTGCCCCTAACCAAATGGCTCAATTCGCTACTAAAAAAGCTAAAGCGGAAACCGCTAGAATATTAAATAAGGTAAATACATTTTTTGAAAAAGATTGGAAAGATTATCAAGAACAGGTAGAAGCAGCAAGACATTCTTTGTTTAAAGAGTTCAAGCCGATCAAGATTGAATAAATAGGGCTTGCTTATTTGGAAAGGTAGAATTTATTGTTCAAAAAACATTCTACCGCGTATTCACTAGCATCGAAATGTGGTTTTGGAAGATTCTTAGGATCAACCCAAGACCACATTTCGCATTTTTGAGCTTCCATGACTATTGGCTTTCCTCTAAAAGTTTTAGTATATAAATTGATAGAGACAAAGTGATTGCCCGATTCTTTATAAGTTCTCAGGTTATTGGTGACATTGATGACTTTAGGGTCTGAAATATGAAGACTGGTTTCTTCAAAGACTTCACGAATCGCACAAGTTTCAAAGGACTCCCCTATTTCGAGGCTCCCGCCGGGAATTGAAAAATAAGGGGCATGGCTACCTTTGCGTTTGCCAACAAGAATTTCTCCTTTTTCATTTTCGATGATAATACCGATACCAACCGATGGAGTATAATTTGAGGACATTATGCTAAATTATGAAAGACATTGGTCACATCGTCATCTTGTTCCATCAAATCGATTAAGGCCAATACTTCATCTATTTGCTCTTCGTTTAATTCTTTGGTATGATTTGGAATCCGTTCTAATTCTGATTTATCAACTTTGATATCATTTTTTTCAAGTGCATCCTGCATTTTCCCAAAATCTTCAAAAGCAACGTAAACCTGAAGAAAATCTTGATCTTCAATCGTTTCTTCTTCATACTTTTCCAGACCAAAATCAATGAATTCTAATTCAAACTCCTCCAAATCCCGTTCTCCAAAATCTTCTTTTTTAATATAAAATACACCTTTACGATCAAAGATGAAATCATGCATTCCTTTTGTTCCTAATGAACCTTCTTTTTTTCTAAAATAAGACCGAACATTAGCCACGGTTCGCACTGGATTATCTGTTGCAGCTTCTACGACAATGGCAATTCCATGCGGAGCCATTCCTTCATACAAGACCTGATCAAAATTACTGGTATCCTTATCAGAGGCTTTTTTGATCGCTGCTTCAATTCGATCTTTAGGCATTTGCACAGACCGTGCATTCTGTATAGCCCGTCGAAGGGCACTATTTGCATCAGGATCAGGGCCACCTTCTTTTACAGCTATAGTAATCTGTCTACCCGCTTTGGTAAACTCCTTGGCCATTTTATTCCATCTTGCAAATTTAGATGCTTTCCTTGCTTCAAATGCTCTTCCCATTATATAAAGAGGTTTTTTTTATTAAAAAATTGTTGCAAATATACCGCTTCGTTTAAAAAATGCAGCATGTATACTGAAATAATTAGTTGTATCCAGTTCCTTCTATATAAACTAAAGTCTGGGATTATGGTTTCATTGATTCGTAAAAAACGCTTTTCTTTCTTTATCTATGCTCAATCTCCATAAAAACTACTACTACATTTCTATTTAAACTTTTGGCCTCAAATGCAATTTCATTTCTTTTCAGTTTAATATTTTCTGCTTTAATTTCTATACTTTTTAAAGATGATTTAACTTCATTCTGGAAAGTTCCACTCCCCTTTCTTACCTTGTTTTTTATATTCTCTATGTTTAAGGGGTTCTTTGAATATATAATACATATGTAGTCTTTTCCTACCTTTCCATCTAACCTAATATGCTTTTTCTCACTTGGTATAGCTACTTGATTTTTATTGTACGTTAGAGCAGCGCTTATTGATGATTCAAGTGGAAAGATTGGAAAAACCTCTTTGGAGGTATCTGTTCCAAATGCATAGACGTAGGCTGGTTCATCATTATTCAAGTAAATTCTAAATCGTGTTCCTTCTGTATATGGTTCTTTAAAGTGATAGGTATTGTCCTTAAGTACGACATTCATTTCTTCTCCTGAATTTTGAACAAACTTTACGCTCCCCTTTAAATTTGTTGGCTCGGAAATAGGCTTAGGTTGTTTTAATGGCAACATTTCAAAAGCCTGATAAACAAAATCAGCAAAGTCCTCATAAGTAATCCAAATAAAACCACGATTTCCCCAATTTGTCCCCCAACTGTTAATTACCTCAAATGCACCTCCATATTTATAATCATCATATCCAACAACACACATTGCATGTCTTCCATGTTTTCTTCCCCACACTGGGTCGCCTGGCAATTCACTTGGTTGCCAAACACCTACTGCTCTATCAAATGAATTAGGACAAATCATTGAGATTACAACAGGGTTTTCTTCTGAAATACTTTTCTTTACTGTCTGTACCTTTTGTTTTCTACTTCCATTACTACCAAATAGTTTTACATAGCCTTTTATTTTGTGTGAAGAAGCTTTGACAAATGCAGCATTAGTTGGATAATAAGCAGGGCAAGTACTTGGAAAATCACTTAATTTAGGTACTCCATATCGTTCTATATTGGCTAAAATTTCAGAAGTATATGCTCCCCAACAATTAGCCTTATTAGGTTCTGATACACGATATATAAATCCAGGAGCGAAAACGTCTTGCGTGATTTGGTATTTGTCTGTCCAATTATTACTCCTTGCCTCTGCTATTGTTCTTGCCGAGTAGGCACATGCAAAAGCTGCACAAGTTCCATAACTGCCTTGATTCCCGGGAGTTGGTGCATATTTTTTTAATGAGGCCGAAGTGCCAACATTTCTATATAGCTCTTGGGTTAGTTCTGCCTTTTGAGGTATATCTTCATACAGACTATCCTTCCCAAAAGGAATTCCTCTAGGATAATTTTGAGCAAATACAATAGTGGCCAACAATAGAAAATTAAATAATAGAAAAATATGTCTTGACATTTTGATTTATTTTTTCTTGAATATAAAATTTCCGCCCTCATGTCCTGTTCTTGGTATATCTCCAAATTGTGGTATTTGGCTATTGGGACTATTTGAAATAACCGGGTCTTTTATCTCCATATATATTTGTTCTGCACTGATACATGAATAGGGGTTTTCTTCGAGCTCTTTCACCAAATACTTTATAAAAACACTATTATCTGGAACTGTGTTTTTTGCCCCACTGGTCATCGCACATCTACTCTGCTTGCCTTCTTGGATTTCACATGAACGGCTTCTATAATTAGTGAGCACATCATCTACATCTCGCATAACAAAAGCACCACTATAACAAGCATCTGCAATAAGCAAAACATGTTTGGACTTAAACCTTTTGATATGAACATTTACATCAGATGAGGACAACCATTGATAGCATGTACCTGGCTGAGCGTCAGAAGGCAACCAATAGCCTTCTTCGCCTTGCATTTTTCCATGGCCTGAAAAGAATACTAATAAATAATCATTTACGCTTAATTTTTTTTCTAATGCTTCTAATTCAGTGATTATCTCTCTCCTTGTTGGATTCTTGAGGTGATAAATATTTCTAGATTGAAAATCATATTTACTGGTCAGTACTCTTTTAAGTTTTCTAGTATCTTTTATCGGATTGTCCAAATCAGTTATACCCAAATCTGTATAGTCATCTACACCAATTAACAAAGCATAGTATGTTACAGAATTTGAAGGAGAAGGATTTGTTCTATTATAGTATATAGTTCTTTTTTCCGATTTTGTTGTGCCCATCGTGTTTGTTGCACTTATATAAATATTATTTCTTCCCTCATCTAAGGCTATTATTGAATTAACATACTGAGTGCAATCATCTTCAACACTAAATCCTCTGCTTACCGTTTCTTTTCCATTTATTATTATTTTTACATTACCTAAATTTCCCCTAGACAGTACACATGCCTTAATTCTAAAAGAAGACTTTGAAACTGTCATATTAGAATTTGATGGCGCATCCCAAGTTACTACTGGTTTCGCTTCATCGGTAAATACCAACTCGTCATTAATCCATTCTCCGCTTTTTATCAGCGTTCCATTTCTATCATATAATTTTCCTTTTCCATGCTTTTTTATACTAGAAAAGGCTCCAACATATTTTGAGCCATCTGCATAAATAAGAGTGCCGCTCTTCCAAGTATTATTTTCCCAATATCCATCAAATGTACAATTAGCAAGCGAAGTATGCCTTGTCCCATAAGTAGAAGAGCCCTTACCTTCTCTTTTACCATTTATCCATTGCCCTTTATAAGTCTTATCTTGTTTTGTCCAATAATAATATCCATAGCCGTGGAGCTCGCCATTTATTAATTCGCCTTCATATGTACTTCCATTACTATAAGTAATTATCGCTTTCCCATTAAGTTTATCGTTTTTCCATTTACCGACTGCTTTATATCCATTATCACAGGAAAAGGTTCCTGAATACCATGTGTTATTTCTCCATTCACCTTCAAATTTACATCCCGAGTAAACAGAATGAAATTTCCCATACTCGCAGGTGCCTTCTCCATCTCTTTTACCATTTCTCCAATAGCCTTTATATTTTTTTGATTGTGAAATCCATTTATATGTCCCATAACCATTTTCACAATCTCCTGTACTCCAATTCTTACCAGAAAGTGTCACTGTATGTGATGAACTGCTTCCTGTATCAATACGTTTAAATTTTTTCCATTTATATCCCTTCTTACTTCCTGATTTTGATTTAGTAAATTTAGCAGTAGGATCAATCAAAAAGCTCCCGCATGTTTCACAATTTTTTCCGCCTACCCAATAATTTCCATCGCTGTCATAGGCATAGTAATAATAATAACGGTTATAGGATAAATCATAATCAAACAATTTCTTTTTAGCATTATCATCTAATTTATACCATCCTTTAGCATACCATTCATCAGTAGCAGGAACATAGTATCCAATAGCCACCCATACCGTAAATGGAGCTTCATTTTTAAAATATAATTGAGCAGATAAATTCTTTTGAAAGAAAAGAAATAAAAACAGGACTAGGATGTATTGTTTCATTTTTTAATTTATTTGTTTTGCAATTTATTTATTTTAAAACAATAATCCCTAAAAACATATAAATTAACTATAATTTAACCAGATCAATTCGTTCAAAAAACACTAAGCATTCCCTCTTATTAATTCTCCGTCCCTTAGTACAGCGTAAATTAAGAAGTGTCTGGTTTATGACTAATGATTTTTTAGTCTAATCGAGGAGTACCCGGAACCTGATAGCCTTAGCTATCAAGGTGAGGATGCGACGAAGAGTAGGCTAGAAAGGCATAGACAGAAATAGTCAATATTTATTTTACGATGTACTTAAATAAAGTATTAATAAGTGTCCAGATTAGACGATGTTATCTTTATTTTTTTGAGGAAATATAGTACAAGGAGAACAGGTCCATATTGGGCATTTATTAATTCTCTGTCCCTAAATTACACTTAAAGACTCAAAGAGCACACTTAAACATTCTATGTCAACAGCTAGGAAACATAGCTTTTTCTATCCTCTCATAGGCACTATTTTTACCATCAACATCTATTAAAAAACAATTTTAAAATTAAAAACGTGCATATGAAAAATTTCCATTTATTACTCATTATAGCTTTAAGTCTACAAACGATTACTTTATCTGCACAATCGAATTCTAAAATTTCATATAATTTTGAGCTTGGTATAAGTTTAAGCGATGTAAACTACGGGAATGAAATTCCTTTTGAATATCTAATGAATAGTGATTATGATATATTAGGAGCATCGAGTAATCCTGCACTAGGTTATAATCTAAAAATGGGATTACTTTATCAATTCAATCCGAAAAATGAATTAAAAGTCAATGTTGGTTATACCCTTTTAGGATCTGAAGTATTCGGTAGTGTTGAGAATTTTAAACCAATAATGCCGCGTCCATTGAGTAGTGAAATTCCTATAAGTGTTGATGGCAGGGTGAATTTTTCTTTTATTAATTTTGGAGGCGATTTAATTCATAATTTTAATAAAAATAATAAAAATGGTGTTTTCCTTTCTGCTGGTTTGGACTACTTAAAAAATGTAAAAACAGATTGGAAAGTAGAGGTCACCTATGAAACAGGAAATAAAGAAACTCAAAATAACATCCCTGCTTTTATCGAACCTGATTTAAATGATTTAATCATGGTCAATTTTAGATTGGGCTATAATATAATCCTACATAACAAATACCGTATAGCGCCCTCTATTGGACTAGATACAGGATTAAATAAAATCCATGACGATACTGTCGCTCCTTCCTATTTTTCAATAAACCTAAGATTCAATCCGATAAAATAAATACGCCCTCTAATCTAATTACAATCAACAAGTCAAAGGTTTTAGCCTTCTAAAAGTCTTTCTTTTTACTGCTATTGGTTTGGCCTTTTCTCTTGTCTTATTTGGCTATAATTTTTAATTAAAACATAATATTTTCTAATTAAATCAAAAAATGTAATATGAAAAATTTAATTTATTTCCTTCCATTCCTTTTGGGAATCATGGTCTTTAGTTGTACAAACTCAGAAAATCTCAAGCCACAAAGTAAAGTTCAAGCACTAGAAGATACTACAGGTGAAAATATATTTGCAAATCAGAATGCGATACCAGAAGAAGAAGAGCTAATTCCAATAGGTATTATCCAAGATGGAGAAATTCAATTTACTGTTTCTAATGATCAATTGGCCAACGTTTACGCTTATAATGTTGAATTAAATACAGGTCAAACAGGAGTAATGGAATCCGCTGAAATCCTTCCAAATGACGATGAAGAAGAAACTGAATATGAATACTTTTTGGTGATGTCTGGTTCTGAAGGCGATGAAGGCTCTGGTGTATTTTCAGTAGAGTTAATCTCGGATGGAGGTGATACTCCCGGAGGTGACATTATACTTAGTATTAGATCAAAGCCAGTCTGGGCAGGGTATTGTAGAAGTCTTAGTTGTAATAGATGCTTTCAAGAGTTACTTTCACTGTCTACAAGAATATGCCCTTGTCAAGTCGGTCCAGATTGTCCATATATCGCTGACCCTATTTTTGGCTGGATATGGTAAACATTATTATTAATCATTCCTAGTACAGTGTAAAGTAAATATCGAAATAGTACATTGTACTAGGCTATGAACCCTAAAAAGAGAAGCTAATGTATAGGCATTACTTCTCTTTTCTTATTTTTACACAATGGATAGACTATCTTCTTATTCCTGTATTTTAGTTATTTTTTACTTGATCTGCCTGGTAAGCCCATTAGACACGCTCTATTGTCAATCTCCTGTTTTTTTTCATTTCAATGTAGAAGATGGTTTACCTAGTTCCGAAGTCTATGATATCCATCAGGACAAAGATGGTTATCTCTGGTTTGCTACAGATCATGGCTTAAGTCGTTATAATGGATATGAATTCAAAACTTTTACTGTAGACGATGGCCTTAGCGACAATACTATTTTTGATATTCGGGAAGATCAAAATGGTGTACTTTGGCTTAGTACTTATTCAGGTGGCATTAGTTATTATTCAAATGGTAAATGCGGAATACATCCTATCAATGATGAGATCATTAAAATGCTGGGTAGTAATTATCCTGATAATTTAATTTTAGACGAAGATGGTTCGATGTTGATCACACTCTCCTTATCTACCCATATTGAACAAAGGGTTTTGAAAATAGATACTTCCAACCAACTATCCATTGACGATTATTATGAGCACTATAGTTTGCCTTTTAGAAAATCTCAAAACCTGGAAGAAGTCAGAGGAATAAATAACAAAATTAAGTTGGGCAAAATGTTGCCAGAAAACAATCATGATTATTTAAAACTTAATGATGAAACTACCTTATTGGTAGCTGGGTATAGATTGTATCATTTAGGAAAAAATGATCAAGCCTTATCGGTTTTAGATTTTAAAAAAAGAGTGCTAACGATTTTTGAAGACCAACAATATAATGTATGGCTAAGTGTTCAGGAAGGGAATGGTGTTTATCTTTTTGAAGATAAAAACTTTTCCAAAGGTCTAAAAGAAAATTTCCTTCCAGGAAAAACCATTTCCGATATATTGCAAGATCACGAAGGTAATTATTGGTTTTCAACACTAGAAGATGGTATCTTTTTTCTTCCATCCAAAGATTTCAAATCGCTTGATAGTAAAGAAAATATTCAAAACGAAAAGGTACTAACCATTGCTTCAAATGATCAAGCAGAAATATATTTTTCAACATTTAATCAAAACCTCTTTAAAATTTCCAATCCAGAACTCCGTGTAGAACAAGTAATTATGCCAGAAAATTCTACCGCAGTTTTTGATATTCTCTTCCATAGCAGTGGCAAAATATATTTATCAAATGGCTATGTAATTGATGGACCTAAGACCTATTTATTAGAGAAAAAGCAAATTACTAATTCCAAGGTTCTATATGAATATTCTAACAAAGATGTTTTATTTGGAAGAATTCGGGGTGTAACAGCCTTAAAAAATGACTTAGCGATAGATTGGTCTCCAACAACTGGTCACAATTTTAAGTATATTTTTTCTATATGTGAGGATCGAGAAAATCAATTGTGGTTAGGTAGTTTATCCGGACTTTTTAAATATTCAAATGATAGCCTTTTCAGCTTAGAACATGAGAACCCTTTGTACTCAAGCAGAATCACAAAAATTGTTGAACATCCTTCTGGCCATCTTTTATTAGCAACCAAAGGAGCAGGTTTATTGATCAAAACTACAGACAGTCTTTATCAAATTACCAAAGATCAAGGATTGAGTAGTAATTTATTAAAAACCGTTTTTATTGAAAATGATTCTACTTTTTGGGTCGCAAGTAATAAAGGGATCAATCGTTTAATATTTAATTTAGGTCATAGAATCCAATTAAAACAAGTAGATCGTTTTCATCGTTTTGATGGATTACCTTCAGAGGAAATAAATGCTATCACCAAAGCAAATGATTTAATTTGGTTGGCGACCAGTAAAGGCGTATCGTATTTTGATCCCTCCAAAGTAATCCCTAATCATATTCCTCCCAAAGTTCATATTACGAATATTCAAGTAAATGGAAAAGACACAAGCGCATTAAGGCCTTTGAATTTAGAAGCAAATCAGAATGATATATCAATTAATTTTCTTGGTTTAAGTTTTAGAGATCCTAAGAATAATCGTTATCGTTTTAAATTAAACGGCTATGATGAACACTTCATAGAAACAGAAAATAAAGAAGTAAAATATACAAACCTTCCTCCTGGAGATTATCAATTTCAAGTTACTGCATGTAATAGCAATGGTATTTGGAATGAAGATTTTCAAAGCATTCATTTTACGATCAACAAACCCATTACACAAGAATTATGGTTTATTTCACTGATAGTACTTCTTTTGATTTTAAGCCTTTATTTAATCATTAAGAATCTATTAAAAAGACAAAGAAAAAAAGAATCATTAGCTAGAAGGCTAGTAGAATCGGAACAAAAACTTTTGAGAGCTCAAATCAATCCTCATTTTATCTTCAATGCAATGAATAGTATTCAATATTTCATTAGCGATAATGACAAAAGAAATGCGGAAATATATTTATCTCGTTTTTCGACATTAATGAGAAAAGTATTGGAAGATTCCAAAAAGAATTTGCTTTCCCTGGAAGAAGAGATCAATAGTCTTGAGAACTACCTCCAATTGGAGAAACTTCGGTTTCCTGAAAAGTTTGAATATGAACTCATAAGGGATTCAGAGCTTGACATTTTTGAAACTGAAGTTCCTCCAATGATCATCCAACCATTTTTGGAAAATGCCATTTGGCATGGCCTAATGCCTAAAAATGAAAAAGGGTTTTTAAGTATAAAATTTCAAAGACAGCCCAACAATATTATGGTCTGCACGATCAGAGATAATGGGATCGGCAGAAAAAAAGCAGCGGAGATAAAAAGGAAAAAACGGCATCAATCTACTGGAATTCAGAATACAACAGAAAGGATACAAATTATAAATGCGCTCTTCAAAACGAATATGAGACTGGAAATTCAAGATCTATTTGATTCATTAGGTAATAGTGAAGGAACGATGGTGCGCATTTTCTTTCCTGTGTTTTAAATGAATTGATGGATCATATTCTTACAAATCCTCAAAAAAAGTAATCCTATTTCCACTGGGATCAAAGAGGCCAAATTCTATTGTATTCCACGCAGTCTTTCTATGTATCCTATCCGCTTTCAATAATCCATTGGCCAACAATTCTTCTATTAAAGGTTCAATATTTGAAACTTGAAATTTCAAATCAGTACATGTCATATCTTTGGGGTATTGAAATTGCAAATGAAAGAAAAGATTTTGTCTACCGAGAACTGCATAATCTATAACAGGGCTATCTTGATACACCGTACTATCATATACATTTTTAAACCCTAATTTGTTTTCATACCAATCAATATCTCTTTTTACATCAGCTGAAGCTAGAACGGGGGAAATATGTAGAAATTTGGTTTCTGATTCTTTCTTCATTTTATTTTAGTGTTATTTAGGACACGGTGTCCACTGAGTAAACACGAAGGGCACTGTGATTAATAAAGCGTTTTTAGAATTCAGTAACCGCCTTTCAAATGTCATTTCTACCTACTTTATAAAAATTGGTCACTGATCGTTTGTCTCTAACAATCAGTGACCAATCTTTCTACTTCTGTTTTATTAATTTGTAATGTCCAAGTTGTCCATTTTCATTATTAATCCTTACAATATATGATCCTGCCGGAAGCTTATTTGGAATATCTAAATCAACAGTAGTTATACCTGATCCATATTCAGCAGTATTGAAAAATAATTCTTGGCCATGAATTGTATACATTCGAATTTCTAATGTTTGAGCATTTAGTAATTCTACTTGAAGATGCAAATCATTGTTAAATGGATTCGGATAAATCTGAATAGCTGAAACACCTTGTTCCGGATCAGAAATAGATGTTTCCATTTCGATCTCAATGACAAAAGTAATTTGTGTAATACAGTTATTAGCATCTTTTACATAACCAGTATACGTTCCAGCAGGCAGGTTGTTAAAATTGAAAAATGGCGTATAATTAAGGCCATCTAAAGAAAATAAATAAGGACTTGTGCCGCCATCTGCTTCAAGTAATACTTCCCCATTTCCTGTCCCATTATCGTTTTGAAGACTGAGTATACTTAAAAGTAATTCATTAGGTTCTGGAATAACAACCGTATTATCACTTTGGCAACCATTGGCATCTGTCACATTGACCAGGTGAGGCCCAGCAGGAAGATTTAAAAAGACTCCACCGCTATTAACTTCTCCATCCAATTCAAATTGATATCCCGGAGTTCCCCCATCTGCACCAATGAAAGCAATACCATCACTACCGCCATTACATTGAACCGGAGTAACATTTAAAGCACCAGAGATCAAAACTGGTGGTTGAGATACTGTAATTGTTTCTGTACTGGCGCAACCATTATCATCTGTGATGACAACTTGAAAGACTCCAGCAGATAGTTCATCAAACAAACCACTGGTATTCATCTCAGCCCCAAGTGTGTACGCATAAGGAGCGCTACCGCCATTAGCTGCTATCTGAAATAAACCATCACTATCTCCATAACATGCAGGTTCTTGGTTTTCTACTATATCTGCCTGAATTGCATCAGGTTCGATGATCACAAATTCTAAAATTATGCTACAATCACTTTGATCTGTAATCATTGCCTCGTAATTACCTGCTGACAGATTTCCAAAGCCGCCGCTATTATTTGTTTCACTATTTACAGTATAGACATAAGGACCATTACCACCAAATGCTTCTAGTTGAATCACTGCATTATTATCATTAAAGCAAGCGAGGGGCTGTTGTTCTATCGCTTCTGCAAGCAAAGCATTGGGTTGATCAACCATAAAGTTTACAACTGTATTACAAGAGCCGCCATCCGTAATATCAACAGTGTAATTCCCAGCTGGAAGTCCTGTAAATATTCCATCAGTATTTGTCTCCGTACCTAAAGTATAAGTATAGATTCCATTTCCATTGGTCACGCTAAGTTCAACCATACCATCACTCTCTCCAAAACAAGTAGCAGAAGTATTGACTAAAACTTCAGCTTCTAAATCACTAGTCTCTATAATTGAAAAACTAGCTTCTGTGGAACATGCATTTTCATCTACCACTATTACCGAATAATCTCCAGCTAAAAGGTTTACAAATATTCCAGTGGCATTGGTCTGACTTCCTAGAGTATATTGAAGGCTTCCTATGCCGCCTGCTGCATTAATCTGTGCTGATCCAAAAACACTTCCATTACAACCAATAGATTGAAGATCTGTAACTTCTGCTTCCAATAAAGAAGGTTGTTCAACGATAACTTCCATTGTTTCAGAACAGCTATTCTCGTCCATAACAATCACAGTATACATGCCTCCTTCTAAATTTTCAAAAGCACCAGTCGTATTCGTTTGAAATCCCAATGAATAGGTGTAATTACCACTTCCTCCCTGACCATTGACTTGAATCATTCCATCATTTGAGCCATAACAATTAAGTGCTATATTTTCGACCAAATTTGGCTCAATTGGTGCGGGTTCGTTAATTGTCACACTTGAACTGGTCATACATCCATTTCCATCTGTTATCTCCAAAAGATAATCTCCAGCAACTAAATTTTCAAATGTTCCAGAAGTATTGCTTTCACTGTTTAAAGTAAAATTATAAGTACCATTACCACCATCTGCCAATACACTCAGCGCACCATTTGCATCTCCAAAACAATTAGGGTCAATCGTCTCTACAAGATCAATTACAATCTCTTGAGGTTGGTTGATTAAATATTCCGTCTCTGATTCACAGCCTTCTGTATCTATTACTATGATGCTATGATATCCCCCTGAAAGGTTTTCAAACAAACCCGTTGTATTCATTACACCATCCAAAATAAATTCAAAAGAACCACTACCTCCTCCTGCACTTATTTGAATACTCCCATTATTTCCATCGTAACAATCAATCTCTTCGACCAAAGCCACTTCGACATTTAAATTTGCGCCTTCCATTATAGAAAATGATTGAACGCTAGTACAGCCATTTCCATCTAATATTTGAATATCATAATCACCAGCAACAAGGTTGTCAAAGGTCCCAGAGTTATTTGTTTCAAGTCCTAATGAATATTGAAAACTGCCATTTCCACCAGTAGCTTGGACTAAGACAGAACCAAAGCCATCAACATCCCCACAGTCAATATTTTGTAATTCTATAATCTCCATTCCTATTTCATCAGGTTGATCAACAATTATATCCGTCATCACTGTACATCCATTTTCATCACTTACCATTACTTGATAGACACCAGCTGCAAGATTTAGAAAGCCACCAGAACTATTCGTTTCTGAACCAAGCGTATAAGTAAAGGCTCCTGTCCCACCTTGTCCTTCTACCTGAATAAATCCTGTACTATTTCCATAACAGTCAACTGCTATATTTTCGACAACAGATTCTGTAAGCACATCAGGTGCTTCAATGATAAGGTTATTTAAAGCGGTACAACCAATAGCATCGGTTACGATTAATTCATAGTTTCCGGCGGATAAGTTCCCAAACTCACCAGTAGCATTGGTCTCATTATTTAAAGTATATTCAAAGTCACCATTGCCACCTTGTGCAGAAAACTGAACGGTACCTGTTCCTCCAAAGCATAGTGGATTTTGTAATTCCATTACTTCGCTTTCTATAGCATTAGGTTGCTCCATAATATATTGAGACACATCTGTACATCCGTCCTGATCTACCACAGAAATTTCATACATACCGCCCATTAATCCTTCAAAAAGACCATTGGTACTCATCGTCCCATTCATCCAAAATTCGTACGTTCCACTACCCCCATTCGCACTAACCTGAACAGTCCCTGTCTCTGCTCCAAAACAATCTACACCTTGAATTTCTTCAACAGCAACAGCAAGATCAGCTGCTTCAACAATACTAAATAATTGAAGTGTTTGGCAAGCATTGGCATCTACAATTTGTATTTCATAATCGCCAGCCGGTAGGTCTGTAAATACACCAGAGCTATTTGATTCACTACCTAAAGTATATTCATAATTTCCACTACCTCCTGAAGCTTGTACTTCCACTACGCCTAATTCCGCTCCAGAACAATCAATATCTTGAAGTTCAATAATCTCAGTTTCCAAAACTTCTGGTGCTGTAATACTTATATTTTGAAGTGTTGAACAATCATTCTGATCCGTGATCACAATTTCATAATCTCCCGCAGCTAAGTTTTCAAAATAACCATCATTATTTGTACTACCATTTAAATTGTATTCAATCATTCCAGTCCCACCAGAAGTTGTTAACTGAACGGTACCTTCTTCATTTCCGAAACAGTTATTTTGTTGAATTTCTGAAACTTCAGACGCTAATGCTGCTGGTTCAGAAATATTTTGTATAAGTGTATTAGAACAAGCATTGGCATCTACTACTTGTATCTCATAATCTCCCGCAGGTAAATTATCAAAGAATCCAGTTGTATTCGTTATTCCATCTACTGTGTATTCCAATCCTCCGGCTCCTCCGGATGCTGCTGCCTGAATCGTGCCTTCAGCATTTCCAAAACAAGCATTCATACTCGTTTCTACTACTTCCAAAGCAATTTCAGCAGGTTGATTTATTTCAACGTCTAAAATCGTCTCACAAGCATTCGCATCGACAACAGTTACGGGATAGGTGCCTGCAATTAGGTTATTAAATTCACCAGTTGTATTCGTTTCACTATTCGAAGTATAGCTTAGCATCCCCGTGCCTCCTGAAGCAGTGATAATAAAACTTCCATTCTCCTCGCCATTACATACCGCATCCTGGGTCTCCATAATCATAGCATCCAATTCAGCCGGTTGATCAATAGTCATTTCAATTGTTGATGTACAAGCACTTTCATCTGTTAAGATAAACTCATAAGTTCCTGCATCGAGGCCATCGAAAATGCCATCATTATTTGTCGTTGTTCCATTATCAAAAGTATACGTACCCGTTCCGCCATTCGCAAGAAGGACAATCATTGCATTGGCCTCACCAAAGCAAGATATATTCGTCTCCTCATCAATCGAAATGACAAGTTCCTCTGGTTCAGTTATTTCAAAATCATAGGTCCCTGAGCAAGCAGCTCCATCAGTAACTACAGCAGAATATGTCCCGGGCAATAAGTTTTCAAATAATCCTGTATTGTTCGTTTCGCCTCCTATTGTAAACTCAAAACTACCATTCCCGCCGGAAACCAGTAATTGAATAGCGCCATCATTTTCACCAAAACAAGATACTGGAGATAATTCATCTTCTGCAATTTCTAATTCATCAGAAGAGGCAACTACCGCAGAAATATTGGTATCACAATTATTATTATCTACTACATCAACCATATAAGTCCCTTCCTCTAAACCTTCAAATAAACCAGTATCGTTTGATGTCCCTCCCAAAGTATAGGTAATTGTTCCAGAGCCCCCCACTACTTCAACCTGAATTGCTCCTGAAGCTTCCCCAGCACAATTGACATCTACCACATAATCAATATTAGCTTCTAAAGCTTCCGGCTCAGCAATATCAATAGTTATACTTTGTGAACAATTATTACCATCAGTAGCAACCACTGTGTAAGTACCAGATGATAGGTTATCAAATGTTCCTGTAGTATTCGTTGTTCCACCTAAAGTATATTCGAAAACATTATTCCCACCATTGGCAACAAGGCTAAGGCTACCAGTAGTATTTCCAAAACAATCAACTGGATCAATATTCAATTCATCTACAATCACCTCATCTGGTTGTTCAATAATAACTGAAATATTTTGTGAACAATCATTTTCGTCGATAGCAATGATCTCATAAGTTCCCGCTGGAAGATCTGTAAATACGCCATTCGTATTGGAAACTGAATTAAGGATATATTCAAAAGTACCCGTCCCTCCATTCGCAAGCACATCCACTGTACCATTCGCCATTCCAAAACAATCAGGATTCGTTTGACTCTCAATCTCAGTCGTGATTGCATTTGGTGCTGTTAATGTAACAAAGACTTCACCTTCACAACCTGCATCATCGAGAACACTAATGGTATAGTCCCCTGGCGTCAAACTCATAAATATACTTTCAGGGCCATAAGTACCTCCATTCAAACTATAAAAATAATTACCACTTCCTCCATTCCCCTGCACTTCTATCATTCCATCCATTGCATCTTCACAGGATATATCTTCAACATTGGTTGTTTCCAGTTCTATCGCTGCACTTTCCGTAATTTCCACTTCTATTTCTGTTTCGCAAGCATTATCATCTGCGACTATAACGGTATGTGTCCCAGCAGGAACATCAGTAAAAGTAACCGTATCACCAGTCAATGTTTGAGTATCATAAACAAACGTATTTCCTCCTGTCCCTCCAATAGCACTGACTGTAATTGTACCATTAGCTTGTCCAGCACAACCAGCCTCCGTCTGACTAATCAAGTCAAGACTAAGTTCTTCAGGAGCATCCAATACAACATCTGTTTGTGAAGTACAATCATTAATATCAAGTACTGTAAGCGTATATGTTCCAGCTGCTAGATTATCAAAAGTAGGTTCTGCTTGGTAGTTTATACCGTCAATAGAATATTGGTAGGTAGCTGTACCTCCTGTAGCTTCCAAAGTTACAGAACCTGTGTTTTCATCAAAGCAAAGTAGCGGTTCTAATTGAGACACACTTACTTCCAACAAATCTGGTTCAGTAATACTAAACGGTGTTTCCTCTATACAGCCATTTATATCCAAGGTAGTCATTAGATAATCGCCTGGACTTAAATCAAAGAAAATAGGTTCTGGTTGATAGCTAATACCATCTATTGAATACGTATAAAGTGGATTACCACCAATTGTAATAACAGATATTAAACCATCATTTTCACCAAGACAAGTAACATTAGAAAGGTCATCTGGAAGCGTGAGTAATTCTTCTGGCTCAACTATAAAACCGTCAATTGAAGTCTCACAACCATTAGCATCCTGTACAATGACGGTATGAGGGCCTGCACTCAAATTATCAAAAATATTACTGGGACTAAAGGCACCTCCGTCAATACTATAATTATAAATTCCGCCTGGTGATGGCGTTCCTCCAAATGCACTAACAATCAGACTACCATCGTCGTAACCAAAACAAGAAGTATTGACTTGTACATCTATATTGGGGACCAATGGAGAAGGTTCATTGATAATAACATCAATATCCACGGATGATCCGCTTCCGTCTTCCGCCGTTACTACATGTGGTCCAGCTGATAAATCCGTAAAAATATTACTGGTCTGAGAAGGGCCACTATCAATCGAATATGTAAACGTTCCTGATCCTCCACTAGCCTGAACAGTGACCGTACCTGTGTTTTCTCCAAAACAAAGCACATCTGTTACCAAGACAACTTCAATCACCAATGGTACACCACCAAGGTTACAATTCGTATTCGCAGAACTCAATAAGCTTGATCTTGAAGTATTTAGAATATTTTGCATATGCGCGCCTTGCCCGGTCGTAAATGCATTCATACAATCATCATTCACATAATCCATATAATTCATAAACATATCTCCGCCATTACCACAGCTAGGACTTGGATGGCTAGGACAGCCAAAGTTTTGGTCATCCTGAATAGGTGTATCTCCTATTCCATCATCAATTCCACAACCACCACTTCTCCAGACATGATGCAAACCTAAGTAATGTCCCACCTCATGTGTACAAGTTCGGCCTAAATCATAATTAGGTGTTGTTCCATACCCAGGTCCTCCAAAAGTACCACTTGCAACGACGACTCCATCTAATGTTGCACTCGGTAAACTTCCAGTTGTTGGTAGATATGCCCATCCCAGAATTCCTCCAAGGCCCGGCCCTACCCATACATTCAGGTAATCATTCCGATCCCAACCAGTAGCAGATTTAATTGAGAATTCATTACTATTTAAATTTTGTGTCGTACCATATCGAGTCACTCCGTCTGTGGGATTCCCATCAGGGTCTACACTGGCCATACAAAAATCAATTTCTGTATCATCAGCGGGAAAAACATTTGGTGTATTGGAAGCATCACCATTGGTTCTTCTAAAGTCTTCATTGAGGACATCAATTTGAGATAAGATATGATCCATCGAAAAGTTAACACCTGTTCCTATTGCTTGTCCCGGAGGATGTACAATAATCACATGAACGGGAATAGTAATAACAGTCATTAATGACTTAGTGCTATTCATTACTGGTACTATGGGTTCTTGTAAACTTTTATAATATTCAGGATACTGCTCTTTAAGCATCTCCGTTCTTTCATCCGAATGACAACGGATGGGTTTTTGAGCAGAAAGATTGTGTGTTAAGGAAATAAAAAAAAGAAAGATTAAGAGGGCTGCCTTATTCATTTTTAAAAGTTTGGACGATCTAAATAGCCGAATCTAATATTGCAAATACAGGCAATATTAAATCGATCCATTTAAGATCTTAATTTATAATGTGAGGGTCTTTTGGCAGATAGCTAAGGATTCATCAAATATAGTAAATTCTCTTTTTATTTTTAAACTTTATTGCATAATGACTGACTGGAATCTGACAAAGTATGAAAATTTACTATATATGTGCGCTAAGATAAGCCTTGGGTGGTGGAGTGGTTTGGATTTGATGTTTTAACTTTGTTAAAAAGTGATAGTTTCTACTGTGTAGAAAAATAGTAGTTTCTGCTGCGCAGAAAAGGGATAGTTTTTTTTTGCTAAAAAGTGATGGTTTCTGCTGCGCAGAAAAGTGTTCAACAGCCTTCGTTATGTTCTAGGCTCATTGCTTAAATACATATGGGTCAATAGAGCTTATATAGAAATGAATGTAGACGAATATACATCCTCAAAAAAGCATTAAGGAAATAAGGTTTTACATGATGCAAAGTGGTTTGAGGTATTCTCAAACCACTTTACGTCTGTACTTGCACAGTTTTTTGAATCACCAAAAAAGAAAAAGGATATTCTAAAATGATAAATTTTCATCAAGGCTAATCTCTCCTTGTTGGAGGCCATTCAATCTTTGACGAAGTTTTTCATCAATGATCGCTTTTTCTACTTTGACTTTTGCATTTGCTCGGTGGACGCCCGTCTCTGTATCAATCATAATATTATTTCGGACTGCATTTGTCAATAGAGCAGTTCTTTCTTTATTGGCCATTTCGAAAATATGCTCATGTTCATGAAGTAAAAAATCATATGGGCTTCGAGAGGAAATTAATTTCACAAAGATCGGTGCCGTTTCGATTGAGACAAAAAGCAGCATGATAAAGATATTAGCCAAGAGAATCGCTTCACTTTGTTTGGTTAATCGATCAAGGGCATCCATTCTGGCAGCTATTCCTCCAAAAGCACCCCGTTCTAAGGCTGTAATTTCATCTTGAATTTTAGTCTGTGTGTCTTTGACCGCCAATTCTTTTTCTGCAATCAATGGAAGGTGATTTGATTCGATTGCTATTAGTTCTTTTTGAGCTGCTTCTGCTTTTTCTTTTTTCGCACGATATATTGGTCCTAGATTTTTCTTGCCAGATCCCCCTGTACCATCTGCCTCTTGAATAGCCATCAAATCTAATTCATTTCGAGCTTTAGTCTTAATTTCTATTTCTTCTTTTAGTATTTTAATTTCTGATTGCCAAGCATCGATCTGTGATTGATATCTACTTATCACTTTATCCTCTTGTTCTTTATACTTTTCTTGTTCCATCACAATGAGTTCCGCATTGATCTCTTTTTCAAATATTTTTAACTCTAGTGGTTTTGAAATAACCAAGGCCAAGAGTATCGCCATCACCAATCGAGGAAATGCTACGCCAAAATCTTTCCAAGCAGAACCTTTACTTTTCATACTCGACACGATATAACGATCTAAGTTAAAAATCATCAAGCCCCATATTAATCCAAATACAAATGAGGCAATATAAGAATCAAAAACAGTGAACAGCGCATAAGCGGATGAAAAGAATGCTAGCACTCCAGTGAAAAAAACTGTTGCTCCTATCCCAATGTATTTATTGGTGTCAGAAGGACATTTTTCGAGGATGGTTTGATCAATTCCAGAACAAAAAAGGAAAAATTGTTTTAACATTGTTTTGGCGTTTTATTTTTATTATGATGGTTGCTTTGTTTTTTATTTTGGACACAGAATTCACAGAGGAAGCACAGTGTCCACTGAGTATTGATTGTGATTTTTTGAAAACTTTGTCGATACATTAGGATTAGAGAAATACCTAAATGTCTATAACAAAGAAATTCACATCATCTTTTTACCAGTCTTGTTTTTATAGTAGGAATTGCTTTCTGATTTGTCAAAAGTAATTTATTGGCTTCGAAATGATCTTTATGCACATATTCAAGTCATTACTTTTAAACAAGGTCTATAACTCCAAGTTAAAGCAAAAAATTGCTTTGAGATAGCGAAGAAAGAAGTTTTTTATATAAGTTTCTATTTTTATAGATGAAGGTGGGCTTTTGGAAGATTAATAGACTTTATAAACTCTATCTATATAACTTATAAAAAAGACCAGTCCTCTATGAGAACTAGTCTTTACCAAAGAACTATTTAATGAAGTTGTTTAAAAATGAATTGATGGATGATTTGCATTCATTGATTCCTAAATACATCGTAAAATAAATATTGTCTATTTCTGTCTATGCCTTTCTAGCCTACTCTTCGTCGCATCCTCACCTTGATAGCTAAGGCTATCAGGTTCCGGGGGCTCCTCGATTAGACTAAAAATTCATTAGACATAAACCGGACACTACTTAATTTACGCTGTACTAAATACATTGTGTAATAAATAATTGCGTATTTTGGTTTTCAAAAGAGAAGACCTATGAAAAAGCAACACGTTAAATTATCGGTTAAAGATTATAATTACCTAGAGAGTCTTTTATCAAAAGGCATGATGAAGGTTCGTAAGCAAAATCGAGTACTCGGTTTACTGGAGCTCCATCGAGGGAAAACGTATGAATCGGTTTGTGATCTACTAAACATATCTCAAAAGACAGCTAAAAGGTGGGCCGATTACTATAAAGAAGAAGGGTTAATCTTCTTAAATGATAAACCACGTTGTGGTCGGCCTGTCGGATTAAGTGGAGAAGACCGAGCAAAAATTACAGCAATTGCCTGTAGTGATCCTCCAAAAGGATATGCACGTTGGAGCCTTCGATTATTAGCCGACAAGATCGTCGAACTAGAGATAGTAGACTCGATTTCATTTAAGCAGGTTGGTATCATTCTAAAAAAAATGAATTACAGCCTCACCGAAAAAGGCAATGGTGTATCAGAAAAGTAACTGCAAGGTTTTTAGCTCGACTAGAGATTATTCTTCGTTTGTATTTACTACCATATGATGCAAACTACCCTGTGGTGTGCTTCGATGAACGTCCCTGCTTTTTAATAGGAGACAAAATTGAAGGTTTGGCAATGAAACCAGGGCAAGTAGCGAAAGAAAATTACATTTATTCTAAACATGGTTCTTGCTGTGTTTTAGCAGCGATTGAACCTTTAACAGGCCAAAGGTTTGCACATGTTAAAAAGCAGCGAAGGAAGAAAGAGTTTGCTCTATTTATGAAAGAACTTTGTGAATTATATCCAAATGCTAAAAAGATAAAGATTGTTTTAGATAATTTAAATACCCATGGATACGATTCCTTTTATCAAGAGTTTGAAGCTGAAGTAGCAGCAAGTCTCACTAAGAAAATAGAATTCATTTTTACTCCCAAGAGTGCTTCTTGGCTTAACATGATCGAAATAGAATTCTCCGCTTTATCGCGACAATGTTTAAATCGAAGAATTCCATGTATGAAAAAACTCGAATCCGAAGTGTTGACATTTTTCAAAGAACGTTCCCTAAAGGGCATCAAAATAAATTGGCAATTTACTCAAGAACAAGCTCGTAAAAAACTCAACAGGAGGTATTCTGAGGTAAATTCGCTAAATTCAAAATACGAATAAACTTTTTACACGATGTACTAAATACTTCAGCTATTTTAATTTACGTAGCTCAGGCTACGTAAAAGAAAATAAGCCTCGTCTTAGAAATCAATGACTTACAACTCATCTCAGAACACATTCTTAATCAACTTCAATGAGAGAAAGAAAACCTGTTATTTCAAAGCAACTGTTTTAGTTTTTTTAAATTTTGTCAAAGTACTCAGTACCCAGCCTTTGCGACCATTATAATCAACATAGTACCAAAGGTCAGAATCAAAATCTGCAACATAATCTTTGTGCATGGCTCCTGTGCAAGTGACAGAATCTCCTGTTTCTAAACCAAATAATACCGTAGCTTCCAGAGATGGAAACATTCTTACATTGATTCGGTCGCCTTCTTCAACAAATTCGCCACCAATTTCTAAATTATCAGACAGTTCATATTTCAATTCTAAGCGAGCTAGAGATGGCTTATTATTATTATTATTATTCGTTCGTACAAAAATGTAATCGCTATACGCCTGGTGTTCAATATCTTTATCTATTCGCAATCTAATCTTACCTTCTTCCCCTGGAGCAATTTCGAAGGTAAATCCTAATACCTCAAGTCGATCATTTAAGGTGTAAACCTCATTGATAATTAAAGTAGTATCGCCTTCATTGGTGAAATGAATAATTGGATTATTATCAAATGAAACGATCTTACCTAAATCCAAGATTCTGTTTTCAAATCCAATTTGTGCATAAAGCGGATTGTCTTTTTCATTAGAGAATGGTTTTGCAATCAGGTTTACTTGCTGATCAGAGGTAACCTGTTTTTTACAGCTAACTAAGAAAAGTAGGCAAATAATAAATGATGTAATTTTCATGACTTTTATTTTAGAAGTTATTATTATCAATTCTTAGAGTTTATTTAAAATCCCATTAATCGGCTACAAGCGGCAAATTTTCTCCTGCATTTCGTTAATTTTTTCGCCGGATTGCCCGCATCCGACTGCAAAACTTGCCTCATTCAGAACAAAATTTGCTCACTTTCGCTCAATCATGCAAATTTAAACAAGCTCTTATTTCACTCACAAGATGCGGGGATTTAGTAGATATAATCGAGACAAAAGATTAGATGGAGGCTTTGATTAAGAATTCGTTGGAAAAGAGATAGTATTTGTTTTTAAGTAATTGGCCTAAATTATATTAATAATATTTTTTTGAGATAGAGCCAAAAAACGAACGTTATTTCCTTTCAGTCAAACACTTATCATTTTTCGACTCATCAAATATTATTAACATAATTCTTTACGGCTACTTATACTTTGAATTTTTTCAAACATAGCTTGATAAGCTACGAAATGATTTATTATACCTGGCGCGAAATGGTTTGGAATTTTCCCAAACCTTTTCAATGTCAGTATAAGTCAATACTTCCTTTCAAAAACTTCAAGTAGTACTATATGCGTCGATTTTAAAGCCTTGTCTTGAAGAAAAATATCTGTTCCTCGAATAAGCAGCCATTTATGAACAAATCTTTTCTTAAAAAGTACTACATTTAAGTTCCCCATTCTAAGCAAGGAATTACTAATCAAAGAAACTTACAAAGCATGTTAAACCTATCTGTACTTCTCGAAGATACTGCACGAAGATATCCTACAAAGTCTGCCTTTACCTTCATGGATACCGTTCTAAATTACGCTCAGATTAATGGTGCTGCAAATCAGGTTGCCAATGGCTTAATAAATAGTGGCATTCAAAATGGTGATAAAGTAGCCTTGAGTTGTTTCAATTTACCTTATTTCCCAATTATTTATTTTGGTATTTTAAAAGCTGGAGCCACAGTAGTCCCTTTGAGTGTACTCTTGAAAAAAGACGAAATTGCATATCACCTCGCAGATAGTCATGCTAAAGCTTACTTTTGTTTTGTAGGTACGGAAGATTTGCCGATGGGACAAATGGGTTATGCAGGGTTTCAGGAAATTCCTGAATGTGAACACTTCTATATGATAATGCCCAAGCCTGATATGCCTTCAGCTATTGAAGGGATCAAGACGCTTGGTCATTTGATGTCTGGCCAATCTCCTTTTTGTGAAACAGTACAAACAGGTGCTGATGATACAGCTGTCATTATTTATACCTCAGGGACTACAGGAAGACCCAAAGGTGCAGAGCTCACTCATTCCAACCTCTTGACAAACGCAATCGTATCTGCTGATCTTTTTGAGCTTAGTTCTGAAGATACTCAATTGATCGTCTTACCACTGTTCCATATATTTGCGATGACCGTACTCATGAATGCTGGAGTGTATCGGGGTACTTCAAATATTTTATTGCCCAGATTTGATGCAGAAGCAGTCTTTAGTCTAATGGACAAACATCAAGTGACTGTCTTCGCAGGCGTACCCACCATGTACTGGGGACTTTTAAATTATACTGAAGATAAGTTTGACTATGAAGCTATAGCTTCAAAACTAAGAACATGTGTATCCGGTGGGGCTTCCTTACCGGTCAAAGTCTTAGAGGATTTTGAAGCGCGTTTTGGGGCAATGATTTATGAAGGTTATGGCATGTCTGAAGGTTCTCCTGTTGTTACTTTTAATCAAAAAGCAGTAGGTCGAAAACCCGGATCAATAGGAACGCCTGTTTGGGGTGTAGAAGTAAAAATAGTTGATGAACATGATAATGAAGTCGCAGTTGGAGAAAAAGGAGAATTACTATATCGAGGGCCAAATGTTATGAAAGGTTATTTTCAACGCCCTGAAGCTAATGAAGTGACATTAAGAGGAGGTTGGATGCATTCTGGTGATGTCGCAGTCAAAGATGAAGATGGATTCTTTTATATAGTAGACCGTACGAAAGATATGATCATCCGCGGCGGGCTCAATGTTTATCCAAGAGAAGTGGAAGAAGTGATGATGAAGCACTCTTGCGTTTCTTTAGTTGCTGTCTATGGCATTGCTAATGAACAGTTAGGGGAAGAAATCAAAGCTTGTGTGGTTTTAAAGGAGGGTACTTCTGTTTCAGAAACGGAATTGATTGATTTTACAAAAGAACATATTGCAGCGTATAAATATCCTAGAACTATAGAAATCATGGATGCTTTACCAATGTCTGCCACTGGAAAAATATTGAAAAAGGAATTGCGAAAGCGAGAGCAAAAATGATTCCTCCCTTATCCTTATTTGACGCTGAAAGACGCTGTTTTATAGATTTTTAAAAAATCGGGATGATTCATGTTGTCCACGGGATTTATCAAAGAACGAAAACAATAAGCTACAATAAAATATCATGTTCTGGTTTTATGCCTGGAGGTAAGTCTGTTTCTCCTAGCATTTCACGCAGATCTATTTCTATAGTTCGACATAAAGCAGTCATAGGTACATCATTGATAAATCCTTCAAACGGATCTTCGCTATTATCTCCTACTATTTCCATGGTAATAAACACCCATGAGATCAATACACAAAAAGGTACAGTCAACCACATAAAGCTATGCCCCATTGAATCGAATTCCCGAACCATTCCAAATGGTAACAATAAAATAAAAACCCAAGTAAATATTTTGCTAAAAAAAGCATATTGCCTTGGGAAGGGGGTATTCTTGATTCGTTCACATTTTCCTTGAAGGTTATAAAACTCTTCTAATACCCGCATCATTTCCATATGTCGAAAATCATCAATAAGACCAGATGTCTCCATCATTTCTCTAAGCTCTTCGCCTTGCTTCCTAATAATCTGGGTAGGGGTATTTTTCTTTTCAATCAATTCACAATACTCTTTTTGGCCCATATACGCACCTACTTCCTCATCCCAATGTCTTCTTTCACTGGTCCCTTCAGTCAACATTTTGGAAACCGCTTTATTGTGTTTTATACTAAAAGAAGAAGGCTGACGGAGGTGTAAACGCAAAGCATTTAACCAAGCAATATGCCGATATATCAAGCCCTGATGTACTTCATGCAGTGCTTCTTTAGAAAGTTTAGTCGTTGCATGCCGATTCGTTACAAAATTAGTCACCTGATTCCCCCAAGTTCTACTGTAATTTACAATACCTCCCCAGATCTTTCGCCCTTCCCAAAATCGGTCATAAGATGCATTATTCTTAAAACCGATATAAAAAGCAACAGCTATACCTATCGTACTAAGCGGTAAGAAAGGGATACTGATATTAATATCATGGTGATCAAAGTAATGATACACCCAAGTAATTAAGGTGGTCCAAATAGTAAAAGCCAATATATTTCTCCAGGCAAATTTTGCAATTAAATTCAATCTAATATTACGACGTGTATACATTTATGATAGTGGATTTTATTTTTTGAACAAATTCATTAAAAAACATGAACGCTCATTTAACATGCGAAAGTAATTAGTTTATTCCAACTTGTCCTAATCTTTTTATTAATTTTAGGTGACCAAATGGATCATAACTTTTTGATTGGCCAATTTTCAATAATAGAGCTTACTTAAAGTTTGTTTTAAACATGTTGTACCTTCTTTGTTGGTACTCCGTCCTAAAAACATTAATCAATGAAAAGCAAATTAAACCTTATACAATGAAAAAAATAATAAGAACATTACTTGTTTTACTAATTAGTATTTCAATCACTTCCGCCAGTTTTGCAGGAGAGGGAATGTGGTTGCCTATTTTTCTAAAATCGCTCAATGAAGCAGAAATGCAAGGTATGGGCATGAGAATGACTGCAGAAGATATTTATAGTGTTAATAAAGGCAGTTTGAAGGACGCTATTGTTCATTTTGGAGGATTCTGCACAGCAGAGGTTATTTCTGATAAAGGGCTTCTTCTGACTAATCATCATTGTGGTTATGGACAGATTCAGGCGCATACTACACTAGAAAGAAATTATATCAAAGATGGTTTCTGGGCAGCAAGTTATAAGCATGAACTTAAGAACCCTGGACTTTTCGCAAAATTCATCGTAAAAATTGACGATGTAACATCAGTCGTACTTGCAGGAGTCAATGATGATATGGACGAGGAGAAACGTCAATCTGTCATCAGTAAGAATATTGAAGGATTGAAAAACCGAATGCCACTCAATAAGTTTGAAGAACTTGAGGTTAAACCATTTTTTAAAGGCAATCAATATTTTTCCATCACGACGGTTACTTATCCAGATGTAAGATTAGTAGGTGCGCCTCCAGAAATGATTGGAAAGTTTGGTTCTGATACAGATAATTGGGTTTGGCCAAGACATACCGGAGATTTCTCTTTGTTTAGAATCTATGCCAATGCCAATAATGAACCTGCTGAATATTCCGAAGACAATGTTCCGTATCAGCCTAAACATCATTTACCTGTCTCCCTTGATGGTGTTGCTCCTGACGACTTTACTTTGGTTTTTGGATTTCCGGGAAGAACAAATGAATACTTGCCATCAGATGCAATTTCACAAATCGTAGATGTCCTTAATCCTGCGAAAATTGCGATTAGAGATCAAGCATTAAAAATTGTCGATGCAGCAATGCGTAATGATCCGGCTGTAAAGATTCAATACGCTTCAAAATTTGCTAGAATTGCCAATTATTGGAAAAAGTGGATCGGAGAGAGTCAAGGAATAAAAGCAACTGATGGAATTGGAAAAAAGCATCAACTTGAAAAAGACTTTATGTCAAAAGTAAATGCTAAAAGAAAACTAAAAAAGAAATATGGAAATATCCTAAGTGATTTCAAAAAACAATATGCTGATATTCAAGATTATGCATTGATGAAAGACTATTATGATGAGATCGTGAATAGGAATATTGAAATAATGCGTGGCGCTAATTATTTGCGGCGACTCGTTGATCGTTATGATAATAATGGAGAAGATGCTTATAATAAATATAAAGCAATTTTAATTGATCGCTATTTTAATGGTTTTTATAAAAATTATCGCCCAGAAATTGATCAAAAAGTATTGGCTGCATTGATGGAAACTTATGATAAAAATGCACAAATGGGGATTAACAGTCCTATTACGGCATTGCTATCTAGACTCAAAACGGATGATTATAACAAAATGTCCAGCTACTTATTTAAAAATTCAAAATTTACAAGTAAGGAGCAACTTTACGCTATCTTAGATCAAAATCCTAAAACAGCTATCACCCAATTAAAAGCCGATCCTCTTTTTCAGTTTTCTAAAGAATTGGCTAATGTTTATAATGAAAATATAGCTAGCCAATACAGCAGTATCAAAGCAGATATTGACAAAAATCAGCGCTATTATATGAAAGCACTCATGGAGGTTTTCCCTAACAAACCATTTTATCCTGATGCCAACAGTACAATGCGAGTCACTTATGGAAAAGTCGATGGTTATACACCAAGAGATGCTGTCCAATATACGCCAGTTACTTACCTAGATGGCATCATTGAAAAACATGTGGAAGGAGACTACGAATTTCATGTACCTGCTCGATTGCGTAAACTTTATAATTTAAAAGATTATGGTCAATACGCTGATAAAAATGGAAAAGTCCCTGTTTGTTTTATCGGGACAAATCATACTACAGGTGGTAATTCAGGAAGTCCGGCTATAGATGCACATGGAAATTTAATTGGGTTAAACTTCGATCGTGCTTGGGAAGGGACAATGAGTGATTATAATTATGATGCTTCAATCTGTCGGAATATTATGGTTGATATTCGATATGTTCTTTTTATAATTGACAAATATGCAGGGGCGAAGCGTTTGATAGATGAAATGACACTTGTTCACCCTAAAGCTGAATAGATCGCTTGGTCATTGGTCATAAAGTCATTGGTTAGTCGGAGCCCACTGATGACTTTATGACTAATGATACCATTTCTTGGATTGCTTTTTGATTTATAGCTTGTACAGGCTGCCATATGAATGGTCTTTTCAATAAGCTGGAAAGGATATTCATGAATTCGAAATTTGTCTGTAATAAGAATACACCCAAACCCAATAATACAGATTTTCTTTTCATTTATTAGTTTTCAAACCCATTAGATACTCTCTATGCGCCTCTATCAATTTGTATTAGTTTTATTGGCTATATCTATCCCTTCTTTAGCCAGCTCAACAGCTAAAGCTCCGATATATAGTACAAGTATACAATTCTATTCGACTTCTCTTGATTTGAGGTATGATCCATCAATGTTGAAAAAAAATCGACATTGTACCAGTACCTTCTGTATTAAAAGGTTTTATAAGAAATTAGAAGAAAGCGACTATCAACTTTTATTGGATGATTTATTAAAACATAAAGAAGCTTTAAAACTAAATGATTGGTTTTACTATAATTTGGTTCGAAAAGCAATTAACCAAATTTATGTCGACAAACGAGATATGTTTCGAACAACAGCTGTCTGGTTTATCATGACAAAATCTGGTTATGATACCCGATTATATACAAGTAAAAACAAATTTACCTTTTTATATGTGCGGACAGAGGATAAAGTTTTTGAGGCACCATTTGTCAAGATAAAAAAACGTCCCTATGTCAACCTCACCGCCATGTATTATGGCATCAACACAAGAGGCATTTATTTTGAGATTCCAAGGTATCAACCTGGACAATTAAATGATAAACCCTTTTCATTTAAAATCGAACACTTTCCGGATTTACCTCCAATGCTCATAGAAAGAGAATATAAATTCAAAATGGAAAAAGAGGAGATTGTTTTAAATGTAGATGTAGATACCTTGGGAAAAACACTCTTAAAAGGATTTCCTATTACATTGCCGATGAATTATATAGAGGTTCCGCTTTCACAAACAACAATGGCTTCTTTAAAAAAAGCCTTAAACCCTCACCTAATTGATAAATCTCCAACAGATAAAATCCGAACACTTGTTAGTTTTACAAGAAAGGCTTTTCCTTATAAAAGTGACCAAGTCAAATATAGAAGGGATCAACCGTTAACAGCAGATCAATTAATGTTGGCAGATTCTTCTGACTTTGAAGACCGTTGTGCTCTTTTTTATTCTTTACTCAAAGAAACTACTGACCTCAATTTCATCGTCATCCAATATACTTATGATGATATTATTACGATTGGTGTAGAATTGCCTGAATTGGTTGGAAAACCTTTTGAATACGAAGGCATTCAATATACTATTTGTGATCCTACCATGCCTTCTAATTCTAGTAAAGTCGGCCTCTACCCTATTAATTTAGATAAGGATATTGAAATTCTTGAGATCGTTCATCATTCTGATTAAAAGCCTGTTTAAAAATTATTAGCTGGGCTACAAAAACATCTTTTTCGCCTAAGCGAACAAAATTCAAATAGACTCTAAGTAAAATTATTGTTATAATTTTATTCCAATGACAATTCTGGTTCGGTTTTTGTTTTTTAGTCTTATACACAAATAAACTATTAGTCCCCTCTATACTTAATCTACTTTTAAAAATTGTAATATGACGACCCAAACAAATCGTGGGCCTACACATCTAGGTCTAATCTTATCTGTCTTATTCCCCCTTCTTGTTTTTATTTCTCCTTCCTCCTCTTTCGCTACTTCCACATTAAATACTAAGGTTCAATTTTATTCCGCTGAATTAAATTTCAATTATGATCCAGCCATGCTCAAAAAAAATAAGCATTGCACTAGTACGGCTTGTATTGAAAAATTTCATGGCAAGATTGAAGCAACGGATTATACGATTCTTTTAAATGATTTGCTGAGTTATAAAGAAAAATACAAACTCAACGATTGGTTTTTCTATAATTTAGTTCGGAAGACAGTAGAAGGTATTTATCCCAAACAATCCAGTATGTATCAGACTACAGTCACTTGGTTTTTTATGACTAAAGCAGGTTATGATACTCGATTGTATACAGCCCAGAATAAATATACATTTCTCTATGTCCGCACAGAGGATGAGGTATATGAGATGCCATTTGTAAAAGTCGAAGGTGCTTTTTATTTAGATCTTACGAGTATATACTTTAAAGCTAAAACAAAAGGGCTGCTCATGGAAATGCAAAAATTTCAACCGGGTGCATTAAATAACAGGTTATTTTCATTAAAGATTCAAGAATATCCTAGTTTACCACCAATGATTGTTGAAAAAGAATATCAATTCAAACACAATCAAAAAGATATTCGTCTAAAGGTCAAGATTGATACCATCAGCAATCAATTACTCAGTAATTATCCTTTTATAAAAGTGATGAATTACATCAAAACACCTTTTACAGAAACCACAAAAAAATCTTTTGAAAAAGCATTAAAACCACATCTTAAAAATTTAGAAGTGGAAGATCAGTTAAGCTTTTTAGTCTCTTTTACACGGAAGGCCTTTGACTATAAAAGCGACCAAATGACGATTCGACGGGATCAACCATTAACTGCAGAAGAAGCTTTGGTTTCTGCTACTTCTGACTATGAAGATCGCGTCTCCATTATGTACCAATTATTAAAAGAAACAACAGAGCTTAATTTTATAGTGATTCAATACATCTATGATGATATTGTAACGATTGGTGTAGAATTGCCTGAAGTATTTGGAAACCCTTTTGTTTATAATGGAATCCACTATACTATTTGCGATCCTACTATGCCTAGTAATACAGGAAAGCTGGGGCTCTATCCGATCAATCTAGATAAAGATTTTGAAATCCTAGAAGAAGTGATTCAGCAAACAGAGGTCGGATTTAAGGATTGAAGTTGTTCAAAAATAGCTCCCTAAACTACGAAACGATATTTTGCTTCAATACTTCCTTATAAAAATCTCACGTAGCTCTGCTATGCAGCGATTTTAAAGCCTCGTCTTGATGCAAAATATCTGTTTCTCATAATAAGATCATGTAGGTTGTGTAGGTTTTCTATCTACATAACCTACATGCTCCAACCTAATTTCCGACATTCCATTATATTTCAATATTCATCTTTAAGTACAGCGTAAATTAAATTCTGTTGCGTTTTGGTTGAGGCTGTTTTTTGATTTGACGACTCAAATGTAACGCGAATAGCCTTACAGGCTGACCGGAAATAGTTTTTTCGACAGGATTAACATGATATACAGGATTTTCTTTGCATTCGCGGTCAGCCTGCTTAGCTATTTTAGGAATATTTGAGGATGTTCAAATCTAAAAAGAGACGACCAAAAGCAATTTTAATTATTTTACGATGTACTAAGTTTTTAGTACATATTTATTATTTTTAGATTCCAATCGCCAGACGAATTTAAAAAATTATCAATAAGCAGTACTAAATCAATCTTACAATGAAAAGAAATATACTCTTTTTACTATT
Source organism: Saprospiraceae bacterium (assembly GCA_965277415.1). Classification (GTDB taxonomy): domain Bacteria; phylum Bacteroidota; class Bacteroidia; order Chitinophagales; family Saprospiraceae; genus JAHDHW01. The sequence continues at coordinate 131,354 of CBDICS010000005.1, read as the reverse complement.
TGGAACATTTTCTTTTTTTTCATGCCTTGCTCAAGACACTACTGTTATCCAGACATTGACTTATGACAGTACTGGCCGAAACTATGTCTTTCAATTCCCTTCTGATGATGGTACTACTTATGAAAAAATCATCATGAAATACAATATGCGGTGCAAAGGTGCATTAGTCTCTACAGGTTCTAATACCAATCTGGGATGTGGAGAATGGGATTATAGTTGCAATACTTATATTGTTGACTCGACTTATACTGACTCCTTAAAAACCATTCATCCTAGTCATATCATATCTCAATTCAATGGAGGTGTATTTGACTACACGAATAGTCCTACTTATACCTATATTCAATATGATCAGCAAGAAGTCCTTTATAATAGTACAATTTCAGAAAACCTAGCCTCAATTACTTCTGGCACCGATATTTTAAACCACCCTTTTGGAACTTCTAATCGTGTTTCTAAATCTCAATATCTCTGGACTGTAGATGAACTAACTGATGCTGGGCTAAACGCTGGTGAAATCTCAAGTATACGCTTGAATATAAACCAACTTTTTGCAGGGACTCAATTTTTAAGAATAAAAATGAAGCACACTGCTCAAACAGCATTAACAGCATCAGCTATTGAACTGGAAGACTTTACTGAAGTTTATTTCTTAAACACTTCTTTTAATAATGGAGAAAATGAATTTCGCTTTTATAATAATTTCAACTGGGATGGCACATCTAATATTCTGGTAGAATTTAGTTTTACTAATACTGAATTAGCGGCAGATAATATTGTCGAGGGCGGTATAGAAGCGAGTGATTTGGGTCTAATAAGCAGTGGTGAAAATTATAACCTTGCTTTCAATGGCTCAGAGTACCTTGACCTTCCTGTAAATGGTTTCGAAAATATCAGTAATGAAATCAGTATCGCATTTTGGTCTTTTGGCAATCCTGATGCACTACCAACTAATACCACTATTTTGGAAGGTGTGGATGATGCAGGTAGAAGGCAAGCTAATATCCACTTGCCTTGGAGTAATGCTCAAGTCTATTGGGATTGTGGAAACAATGGCAATTTTGATCGAATCAATAAGCCTGCTAATCCTGAAGATTTTGAAAACAAGTGGAATCATTGGGCCTTTACTAAAAATGCAGTTAGTGGTGAAATGAAAATATACCTCAATGGAGTACTTTGGCATTCTGGCACAGGAAAAACAAGGACTATTGATTTAACTAAATTTGTCTTGGGCAGTTCAAGTAATCAGAGTCTATTTTATCATGGAAATATTGATGAGTTTGAAATTTGGAATATTGAGTTAAGTAATGATGAAATATCAGATTGGATGTCGAGAAGTATTGATGCCAGTCATCCTCAATATAGTAATCTTATAGCTTATTATAAATTGGATGAAGGAACAGGCTCAACTAGTCAAAACCTTGCCCCTTTTGGAGGACTTGCTCAAATCAATGGTCAAGCAAATTGGAAAAATGTAAAGGGTTCAGATTTATATACCAATTTCAATACGACCAATCAAAGGCCAGATGCAACTTTTGTACAAGGTGAATATGATGTATCCATACAATCTATTCCAGTACTAGATACTATAGCCAATGATCAACATGCTGTCACTACCTATCAATTAATTGGAACTGATCTTGATGTTCAAGGTGTCGATTATGTTTGGCAAGCAGGCTATGAATACCTTTATACTAGTAATGGTAATTTACTCGATTCTTTTCCTATTCTTGCCGATGGCACCATTAACATCGAAGACTTGACTTACTATAGGAAATTCCCTTCGGAGTTTGAAATCATGTCATTTGTTACGCCATATGGAATTAATTTAGACCTTGGAGAAGAGGGAAAAACATGGACTTTTGATGTAAGTGATTTTGCACCGATATTAAAAGGTGATAAGCGAATGGTCATGAAACTAGGAGGACAAAACCAAGAAGAAATGGATATCAAGTTTTTGTTTATCGAAGGGACGCCACCACGAGATGTTCAAAACATTCAGCAAATTTGGAAGTCTGGGATAGGTCATGGTTATACTTCAATAATGAATGATGATGTCCTAGAACCCAGAGATATCTTATTAGATGATCAAGGTGTTTATTTTAAAATAAGAACAATGGTCACCGGGCATGGCCAGGAAGGAGAATTTATTCCGCGTACACATTTAGTCAATATTAATGGTGGTGATCCGGAATTCTCTTGGAATGTATGGAAGGCATGTGGAGACAATCCAGTTTTCCCACAAGGCGGTACCTGGATTTACGATCGTGCTGGTTGGTGTCCTGGTGCAGCTACGGACTTACAAGAATGGAATATAACGGACCTCGTCACTCCGGGTGAAATTGTAAATATAGATTATAATGTAAGCACTGGTTCAGGAGATAGTCGATACCTTACCAGCCATCAACTGGTCACGTATGGTCCTGCTAATTTTTCAGTAGACGCTTCGATTATTGAAATAAAACGTCCAACGAGAGAGATAGAATATGATAGAGTAAATCCTATTTGTGATGATCCTATTATTGTATTGCGAAATACTGGATCAGATGCATTGACGAGTGCAAGGATTACTTATCGAGTTGCTGGTGGAAATCTGGAATTATATGAATGGACAGGCAATTTGGCATTCATGGAAACGGAAGAAGTTATCCTTCCTGTTTCTTCAACATCATTCTGGGCTGGAGATGATACTGGAATATTTACAGCTACCGTATCGAATCCGAATGGTATGCAAGATCAATATACTCAGAATAGCAGCCTTAGTACTCAATATGAATTGCCAGACATGTATAATCAGGATGTCTTAATCATTGCATTAAATACGAATAATGCTGGAAGTCAAAATGCTTATACCCTTAAGGACATTTCTGGTAATATTATTTTATCAAGAAATGGATTTGAAAATAATACTTATTATCGAGACACGGTTTATCTCGACGATGGATGTTATACTGTAGAGTTAGATGATAGTGGGAATAATGGTTTAGAGTTTTGGGCTCAAGCAAATCAAGGTAGTGGAAGCTTTTCAATTCGGACACTCGGACAGGTATTAAAAATATTCGAGCCAGATTTTGGAAGCAGTATCCATTATTCTTTTGTAAAAGGTCAGATCACTAATGTCAAGACACCAGCATTTGAATATACTTTTGATGTTTTTCCCAATCCGACTTTTGGCGAATTCGATGTTTTACTTGATTTGCCAGATGCTCAAAATATCCAACTAGTCATATATGATATGACAGGTAGATTGATTCAAAGTAAAAAGTTAGATCACTTTTCCTCCGGTACTATATCGCTTGATTTATCTAATCAGACTAATGGAATATATCATTGTACTATTATCACTGAGGATTGGACAGCAACTAAAAAGGTATTAAAAATGAATCATTAGCCATTTGTCACTATTCATTGGTATTTCTTCTAGAAGTTGTTCAAAATGGCTGCTATTTTGAACAACTTCTTAATAACAAATGGCTAATGATGGCCTAATTATCTAATTCAGGTGATTCCAATAATTTAAAGAACTGATCTAATTGAGGCATGATGACAATCTCCGTTCGGCGGTTTGAACTTCTTCCTGCTTCGGTGGAGTTATCTCCGCGAGGAACAAATTCCGATCGACCAGCTGCAATTAATCTTTCAGGAGCAATATAAAAATCCTCCTGAAGTGATCGGACTACAGCTGTTGCTCTCTTAGCTGATAAGTCCCAATTGTCAGAAATACAAGAATTACTAATCGGCTGATCATCCGTATGTCCTTCGACCATCACATCGAGCTGGTTATGATCATTAAGGACTGTTCCAATTTTATTTAAGACATTTTTAGCTTCTGTATTAAGTGTAGAACTTCCTGAGCGAAATAACATTTTATCAGAGATAGAAACATGTACTTTTCCTCCTCTGATTTCTACTTGTACATCATCATCATTGATATCAGTCAATGAGCGTTTAAGATTCAGTACTAAAGCTAGATTTAGTGAATCTTTTGCTTGAATTCTAGAAGTTAAATCCTGAATATGACTATATTGTTGTGTCATATTTTCCAGCGATTTTTTAATACTTTCTGCCCCCGTCTTACTGACAATGGATAAATCAGACATCACATCAATTTGACTTTGATTGGCTGTTTTAAGGTAAGCGACTTGATCTTCAAGTTCTTTTACCTGTTGTGATTTGAAAGTGAGTTCTTTTTCTAATTCCTTGACTTTTCCTTTATTACAAGAGGATAAAATGATCAAAAAACATAAAGAGAGCAATATTCCAGTATTTTTCATATGGGTTGGTTTCTTTGATTTAGTAGAAAACTCATTTAGAATAGAAATTATTATCTAAAGGTTTACGGAAATTGCTGAAAAATGTTGGAATTTGTGTCTGATTTGAAAGGTTTGTTCAAAATAATTTAATAGACTACAAAACGATATTTATAGCCATATTTGATCAAATCGAGGAATACGATCTACTTTTTTATAGAATAAATACAATGTAAATGACCACTGCTATTATCATTGACGACGAGCCAAGAAGTGTTGCAACTTTAAAAAATTTAATTCGGGATTACTGTCCTGATTTACAAGTCATCAATACTGCTCAATCCGTCGAAGAAGGAATAAAAGTATTACAATCAAACCAGCCGAATCTATTATTTTTAGATATTGCCATGCCAGATGGTAGTGGCTTTGATCTTTTAGAAGGCGTCGAACATAAAGAATTTGAAGTTATTTTTACAACAGCTTTTGATCAATATGCTATTAAAGCTTTTGATTTCTCGGCAATGAACTACTTATTAAAACCCATCAATCCTGAAGAACTTCAAAAGGTTGTGGAACAGTATAAATCTATAAGTTCTAAAAAAGATAATCCTACAAGGTTCAAGATATTAGAAAATAGTCTACAAGATAACTTCAACAGAATTGCTCTTCCTTGTCTTGATGGAATTGAATTTGTCGAACTCAACGATATTGTGTACTGCGAAGCGGATTCCAATTATTGTACTTTCTTTTTGAACAAGGGATCAAAAACTGTTGTTTCTCGTCCATTAAATACTTATGAAAAACTACTTTCTGATTCCTTTTTTTATAGAATACATCACAAATATTTGGTCAACCTCAAGCAAGTGAATAAATATATAAAAGGATCCGGAGGTCAGATCATCTTAAAAAATGGAACTGTACTAGATGTATCCGTTCGCAAAAAAGAAGGATTCTTAAAAAAAATGGCAATGCTTACAGGATTATAAAGAAGCTTGTTTTTATTTATTCCCATTGATGATATTGATCGTCCTAAACCAATTTCTCTTTGACATTTTTTCTTTTGTTTATTGTATCCTGGTGTCTGCGTAAATTCTATCTTTCTTAGATAGTTTTGTATTTATTTCATCTAATCTTTAAAATCGGTAGACATAAATTATACCTATCCATTTCTATTCCTTAAAAGAACTTAAAAACAAATAAAACCTGAGTTTCCAAAACTATAAACTCCTACAAGGTAGCTAAAGGAAAAGGAATACATAGTATTTTTGGACTAAGGTAAATTTTGAAACAAAACGCCAAAATTTATCGGATTAGCGGAATAGATCAGTAGTTCGTCGGAATAGTTTAATTTTCCTTAAATTGATCAGTATGTTTGATCAATAATTTAAATGATGAATCATAATCTATTAAAAATTGAAGATGTCAAAGGATTGAACTATATCGTTCAATCTAAGCTCACCCATTTTGAACGAAAAACGATCGCAGATAAGTTTTCTATAAAATCGGTAAAGAAAGGAATTGAACATTATGTAATTAATGGACAGCAATATCGTGTTGGGAACCATAATTTCATCATTGTGAGTCCAGGACAAGAGGTTCAGGTAAATATAGATTCTTCTTCAGCAGTGGAAGGGACTTGCTATTTTATGGAGCCCAATTTAGTTAATCAAATTAGATATGCCAACCACCATTCTATCGAAGCAAACCTCGACCATATTGAGCCATTAGTAGATGATGTCACTTTTGATAATATTCCTGTAAATGCCTATTACACTTTATTAGAAAAACATCTAAAAACTATTGCTTTAAGTGATTTCGATCAACATTATGTTTCTGATTATCTTATCGCAATGGCGGAACTTATGGTTAAGCATCAAAACCAAACAAAAGCGCGGTTAACGGAAATAAAAAGTATCAAAACTGGTACAAAGAAAGAATTATATAAAAGGATTCAGGCAGGTAGACAATTTATTCATGATAACTTTCAAAAACCAATTACACTAAACGAAATGTCAAAAGCTGCAACTTTATCTGAATATTATTTCCATAGGGTTTTCCGCAATTTCTTTAAAATAACTCCTTGTCAATATCATAATCTTGTCAGAATGGAAAAAGCTCAAAGTCTATTAAATAAGGGAAAGCATAGTAAAACCGAAGTGGCTTATATTTGTGGATTCCAAGACCCAAAATATTTCTCTAAGGCATATAAAAAATGGCAACAAATCTAAGAGCCTGTTTAAAAATGATTAGCTGGGCTGCAAAACGTCTTTTTCGCCTAAGCGAACAAAATTTAAACAAGCTCCTAGCTACAAAATTCGCAAGATATTCCCCCTTCTGAATAGTTAGAATTATTAAATTGAGCACTTGTCCATTAATCTTCAAATATTCAGAAATGAAAAGTAAATCCATAATAGCTTCCCTATCTATTTTACTACTGGTCTTAAGTTCTTGGTTTTTGTCTTCCTTTATAGTAGAACCTAAGGATGAAATAACGCTTAAGGAAATTAATAATATTTCTTATTATCCAAAGGATTCAAAATTGAATTCAGAACTAACTCAACTTAATCTAATCATTCCAGAAGGAGTAAAAAACCCGCCTGTATTTCTTTGGATCGGTGGAGGTGCCTGGGCTTATGTCAACAGAGGTAAGGAAATGGATTTGTGTCGAGCAATTGCCAAACAAGGAATTTTAATGGCATCTGTTGGCCACAGACTTAGTCCCGCACTACTATCAGAGCCCAAAAATCTAAATGGAATAAAACACCCCGAACATGTAAAAGATATCGCTCAGGCTTTTAAATGGATCTATGATCACTCAGAAGAGTATGCTTACTCTACCAGTAATATTTTTATTGGCGGTTTTTCTTCAGGAGCGCATCTTTCAACATTGTTAGCAGCAGATGGAAAATATTTAAAAGAAGTCGGACTTTCTACAAAGAACATCAAAGCCATTATTCCTGCTGGTGGCGCTTTTGATATACTTCATTATAAAAACGCCTTAATAAAGGAAGACTCAAATTATTTAGAAAATCATATCTATCCAGTTTTCGGAAAAACCGAAAAAGAACAAATAGATGCTTCTCCTGCTACGTATATTGATCAATTCAATACTCCAATGCTTTTAATATCGGAAGGAGATACTTATGACTATAATGTTCTATTTGAACAAGCACTTAAAGAAAAAGAAAAGAAAAATTATATAGCTTTAAATTGCCATAATGAGACACATGCCAGTCTATGGAAAAAGTTAAGTTGGGAAGAAGATTGTGTCTATAGAAATTATATAGTAGATTATATTTTGTCCTTGACTGAGTGATCCATAGTTCACCTCACTCTTTCAATGCTTCCCATTGTTCTTCAGTTCCATCAGATCTTTGGTATTCCATTAAAGCATACCAAGTATTGTTACGCTTAACTAATAGCATTTCAAAATGCGTAATATACTTTGCTAAGATTTTCCCTTTACTATCTGCGGATGTAAAGATAAAAATACCTGTTTCATGTGCGGTGGTTTCATTGCCTATTCTTTGCGAAAACCGGAACTCTACATTATCCTGTTTCTTTCCAGTTTTAGTATCAATGAAACCTTGCTTCCAACTCGCTAGTGCTTCAGCAATCGACACGGATACTTTGTTTTTTCCAGAAGCAAAAACAACAACTGCATCTTCATGGTAAGCAGCTTTGTATGACTCAAAGTCTCCCTCTCTTACCGTTCTTGCCAGCTCAGCCCAAAAGTAGTCAAGTTCGACAATACGTGCTGAATCTTTATTAGGTTGCACTGTAGTATTGGGATCATTTTTATGACTATTCGCTGTTGCGGTCTGCATACCTGAAAGAAGTATAATGGCTAAAATGAATAGTTTTTTTATCATAATCTTTTAATCTATTATTTTACAATATCACTTGAGAGCCTGTTTAAAAATTATTAGCTGGGCTACAAAAACGTCTTTTTCGCCCACTCTGCGGCTTTTTCAATCACAATGAAGTTAGCTATAAAAAACTCATTCATCATAATTCTGACATAAATAATTTAGACTGAATTCAGGCATAAGGAATAAAAACCTAGAACTGCGATTTCATTGATTGGTAAAAAAACATTTTCCTTTCTTCGTTTACTTCATAAAATGATGAATTGTATCTTTTTAAGATGGTTCTTTTTTCTGAATAATTTAATAGTTTAGAATATACTGGTGATTTAGCCTCCGATCTACAAACATCTCGTTTTCGGGTAGTAGGCCAAAGCCCCAATATACTCCTGCTAAATAAATTTTTCGATTTGTTCAGCCAAAAAGTAAAACAAATCGACTGACCAATGATCACTGAGAAAAAAGCAAAGACAAGGTTATAGAATCGAACTTCATCATCTGTCAAAACCCATAAATCATAATTGTCTGTCACTGAGTTTATCCTTAGTCCCTCTCTCGTCAAATACAATATTGAATAAAATAAAAAAGAAAAAGACAGTCCCAATAATATTCCTGTTATAAGTCTAGTCTTCGATAATCTAAAAGCCTTAAACCCTGGACTAAGAAAATTTTTATTTAAAGACATAATAAGCGATTACTAGCTTAAAATAAAAACAGTCAATGCAGCAATTAATGAAATACATACCAGTACGATGCATACAGTATAAGCTCCCTTCTTAAACATCAATGCTTTGCGTTCCCTAGTCAAGGTATAGCCATTCTTGTTGACCTGACTTTCCTTATGTGGAATCCCCAGTCTCATTTTATGGAATAAATGTTTTCCGCGATATTTAAAATAACTGGCTTTATTTCTTAAAGCCTCATTATTCTTTGTACTGATACTACCGTGATTGGATATTGACATAGCTTTAAATTTTGAATGAGTATTATTAATAATATACTTTCAAAATTTAAAGCTATCGAATTATCTCGACCAGTGTCAATAAAAAGTCGGTGAAGAATTAGGACTTAGATGTCTTTATCCATTTATCAGAAGTCATGTGTTTACCTTCAATCGAGGATTGGATATAATAAATCCCTTGAGGCAATTCGGAGGTATTAATTTGAAGGTCGATTTGTTCTTCTGTTTTATCGTCAATAAAATATTTGACTAATTGTCCAATCGAATTAAATAATTGTATTTCAAGCCTTCCATTCGAAGTAGTAGTCAAATTATAATTTAATACTTCATTTCCTGGATTAGGATAAATACTCGATTGTGCTTCTGATATCCTTATTGATTCATCAAGTCCAATAATTTCAGATGGGTTCAGGTTTACAAGATATTGATCTTCAGAATTTAGGTTATAAAACCAACCAAGTCCCAATGCCATACCATCGGAAGTAATAATGCCATCGTATAGGTTAGCGCCAATATCCAGACCAAATGATTCTCTTCCTATATATGTACCATCAGCTGCCCTTTTTTCTATAAAAGCACTTTCAAAACTATTTGCAAAGCAATCATCATCCCTTAGATAATAATAATCATAAAGGACATTAACAATCGGTACTTGCTCCGAACCAAAAAGTAAAATAGATTCATCTGCTTGCACTACAACTTTAATATTTGAATCGAATTTAGCATGATTGCCCAAGGCTTCCGAAAATACACTTTCTCCATCACTATCTGTTTTTATAAGAATATTTCGATAAATATAAGGATAAGTATCAGTCTCTTTGACGAATCCAAAAATCCAGTATCCTCCATTAGCAGTCGGTGCTATGGATTTGTATTCAAATTCAAGCCCGCTAACAGAATGTGAAACAAAATGAAGTGATAAAAATATACCATTTTCATCATATATTCTAAAACCAAAGTTTGTCAAAAGCAAATAATGCCCTTCTGCCGTAACTAGCATATCATTTGCTTCTAATGCACTTTTCGAAAAGATAAGTGCTCCATTTTCGTCTAAACGTATTAAATAAGCCTCATCTAATGTTTGCACATATAAAATGAATCCTCCATCAGGTAATTCTTTAATAATTCCTTTTTTCTCAAATGATGTAGAAGGTCCTGCTTCTATATCTAAGTATTGTTGCCACACAACGTCCCCATCCATATCTAACTTAAGCAATGAGAGTGAATCATTATTTAGATTGTTCATCATAAATAGATGGTCATCTGATGTGATAACTAAATCAAGTGATTCTATTCCTAATGAATAATCAAATGATTTTTCCCAAATCACATTACCACTAGAATTTGTTTTTGTTAATAGTATGGCTACATCCGTATCTTGAGAATAATCGCGAAGTCCCGAAAAAATATAATCTCCAGAAAATGTTTCAACAACCTTATTTCCTGTTTCATCATGATATGTATAATCGTTTTCTTTCGTAAAAGTCCATTGGTTTATTTCATTTTGATCAAACTTATGTACACTATATCCTTGAGGATTGCCAAATAACATTTCCATTTTGGTCCCCAACATAAAGTATTCGTTATCAATACTGATAATATCTGATATTCCAGATTCAACTCCTACTAATGGAATACTGCCAGAAGTTAAAAAAGTACCCTCGTCCGGATCTAATTTTAAATAAGGAACTGCCGTTATCCATCCAAAGCTTCTAAATAACAAAAGCGTATCAGGGCTAGTCAAATGAAAAGATATAGGTTCATTTCCAAAAGTACCCTGCGAATTAGAATTATAATCCCATAGCAAATTTCCAGCACTATCTACTCTTGTCATAGTTGAATGTCCAGATGTCCCCGAGACTAACAAATCTCCATCATCTACTTCAATAGCATCGTAAAAAGCTTCAAATAGGAGTCCAGGAAATGTCAGCTCCCAAATGATATTACCATCTATATCCAAACTTATAAGTGCTCTACCACCTTCATCAATAGCTTCTCCGCTCCCTCCTCCGATTAAATAATTTCCATTAGATAATTGCTTAACGAATCTTCCAACATCTGATCCAAGTCCTCCATAGTATATCGACCATTCTTCATTACCTAAACCATCTGTTTTGATAATCTGCCAATCTACCTCCTGATCATTATTTAGATCGGCATCACCCACTAGTAAGAAACCACCATCATCCGTGGCAGTCAAACTTGTACAGGATTCATAATTGGCAGTACCAAATGATTTTTCCCACAATACATTACCATCAAAATCAGTCTTAAGTAAATAAAAGTCTTTACTCCCATTTCCTAATGTTTTGGTATAACCACCTAATATGTAGCCATCCACTCCAACTATAACTTTGTGAGCTCCTTCGTTTTCTTCGCCGCCTATATTTTTCTGCCAGATTATATTTCCATCTCCGTCCATTTTGACTAATAAGACATCGTCACCTCCATTAGAGTTAAGTGCTGTCGTACCAGCTAGAATAATATCATCTCCGTGTAAGACTATAGATTCAGGACTTTCTAAGTGAGATGGCAAACCATAGGTTTTCTCAAACAGAACTTGAGAAAAAAGAATTAGAGGCGCAAAAAAAAGTGGTAAGATTGTTGATGCTCTTTTCATAATTAATAATTTTTATTGTTAACCCACCCATAGATTTTAATCTAAATTAATAAATAATTTAAAGAGCTGTATATAAAAAGACTGGGGCTGACCTTTTCGTGTTCGAAGTAGTCAAACCATCTAGTAAGTGATATTTTTTTTCTGTGATATCTCTATCATTCCAAAAAATAAAAGCAGGTATTTAAAAGAATAGAGTATCAATAAGTAAAGTACTAGTTCAATGAACTTTTTAGATAGAAAAAGTCAATATTCACAATGCGCCAAACAATTTATTCGTTTATACTTCACATTAAACACATCTCATACTTCACAAGAGTATCTACTTTTTTTAAAAATATTCAAAATCTTCCTTTGTTAATACGTGATTATTTGCAACAGATTAACTTACCCTCCTTTAATTAAGAACTTCTTTCAAATAATGTATTAAGTCTGGAACATTTTTCTCTAATCCAAGTTAAATTAAATTAATAATTAATTTTATATTTACTGTACTTGACCTTTTCTAACACTTAAGCAAATACTTTTTTCGATAATATCTTTATATGTAGTTTTGAATATTTAGTTTATTCTCTGCTCATTAAAGTAATGTTTTGTACCCTCTCCCCTTTCATTATAAAAGGAATTAGCTTAAACTAGGCTATTCACTTAGTGCATAGTCTATGGCTTTCTCTAAATTCTATAATGTAGTGCTAAATGCTCTTGATTAATTAGTCAAGGCTTATTATTAAACCTCAAAGCTAAAATCATGTTACAATCTTTTGCTGTACACAAAACAGTGAAGGGAGTCTTTGACATATTATCAGATGATGGTGTCATTGTCCTACCTTCCAAGTTAGGTTATGCAATATTAGCTCTAACTTCCGCTGGTCAAAAAAAGCTTTATGCCCTAAAACAAAGACCACTTAGCAAACCAAGTGGCATCTTGGCAACGCAAAACATTTTTAATGCACTAAGCCATTCAGACTTTAAAAAAGAAGTATCCAAATTTAATTACCCAATTGGAATCATTGAAAAAATAAATTCAAGCCATCCACAGATTAGACGGGTTTCAAACTTCAATCAATTAAATGGTAAACTTGCTTTTTTCATGAAAATGGATCCTTTCATGACACGTCTAGCTGAATATGCTTGGAGTAAAGGTTATTTAGTTACTATCTCAAGCGCAAACAAAGCTGGCGAAGGCAATTGTTTTCAATTTAAAAATTTACATCCTGATTTTATTCACAAAGCAGACCTCATCATTAAGGGCGATGACTTAAGTTTGGTAAAAGAAAGAAGTAACATAGATCGAATTACTTCTACTATTATCGATTTAACGACTCGATCTATTTTTCGTGAAGGGGTATATGCTGCAAGGAGCAAAGCTTTGGGAATTGAAAATTATTTAATCACCGATCATCTTCAAACCTTAAAGCCAATCAGTGGCAAAACTCCTAATTTCAGATCTTGTATTTTTTTACAATCCTATAAAGAATCAAGCTATAAGCGAATAGCACATATTAGAGATACAGATTGGTTAGCGCTTGACCTTGAAGACGGTTGTCCTATTGATAAAAAACCAATAGCTAGAAGCTTAATTGAAAAACATGCAAATAGCCATACATTTGACAATCAATTTATTGTTGTACGGCTTAACGAATTAGACAAACCTGATTTACTAAAGGAAGATCTTAAGATCAAGTATACCTCAAAAATTTACGCTTTTGCTTTGCCTATGCTTCGGTATGCTAAAGATGTCATCAAGTATGATCAGTTAATAAGCACGATGGAAAAGGACTTAGGTATACCCGATCAAACTTTTCGTTTTTTCCCAATTATTGAAACTCCGGAAGCCTTAAATCATGCTGTTGAAATCGCAAAAGCTTCAACTAGAAACCTTGCCATGTTTCTTGGGCATGCTGACCTTTTTGGAGAGCTACAAGCTCAGCGTAATGCCCTAAATTTACTCCCTGTCAGAATGAGGTATTTGAATGCAGCAAGAGAAGCTAAGCTTTATGCCTTTGATACGCCTTTTGAGGATGTTAAAAATATACCGGGTTTGGAGAAAGATGCGATGGATAGTATGAAGATGGGCTTAGATGGTAAAGTTGCTTTGAATTTTGAACAACTAGAAAAGATCAATTCAATATTTGGATTAAATATTATCCAAAAGGAAAAGTATGAACGCATCTTGGATCAATATCAAGGTGGCTGTCAAATCATTAATGGTGAATTCATCGCGCCACCCATTGTAAAAAGAATTAAAACTGAACTTCAAAAAAGAATTTATCAGCCAATGAAATCAAAAATAGCATCAAGAAGAGGAAGAACCATTACCTATGGTTTAGATTATAAAAATTCATTTCGGGGTCAGATTATTTCCAGCCCATATGAAGTCACTATAGATGAGTCGTGGATCACCTCCTGGCAAAGCATGGTACAAACTGGAAACCCTTTAGATACGAGTCTTGACTTTTGTCAAAAACTAGGTTTAAAAGGTCGTTTAGTTCCTTTTCAAAACCTGATCAATTTAGGTCTTTGTCTAGTTGTAGAATCTTTTTCTGAATCTAGTTTATTTCATTTAGGTATTAGCAATGTCGTTTATGAACGCCCCGTTTTCACAGGAGATACCTTACGTTCTGTCATGATCGTAGATGAGATAAGCCCAGCTTCGAATATGAAATATACTATATTTAAAACCCGAATGATTTTAGTCAATCAACATAATCATCGTGTGATTAGTATGAACAGAAACTCCTTGTTTCCATATATTGATTCTTTTGCAGTTTCATCTAATATGCCACAATATAAACATCATGATTATCCATTATTTGAACAAGAGGCATTTAGTTATCTACGCCACAAAATTATAAGAGAAGCTAAAAAAACAACTATTTCAATCTTACAAAATCAAGAGTTATTCGAAAAAGAGGATTTGATTCTTCATAGTATGACCAGACCTATGGGGCTTAGCAATAGTCTAGCTCAAAGTACTTTATATAAAAACACACATCCATTGCACATCAATAGTGTACGATATGGATTTGAAGGACTGGTCGTATGTGGTGGCTTTATTATTCCTATCATCCATGGAGCTGCGAGTAGAGATATTCGATTTGCATTAGATCACGAGATTATTGATACGATGCATATTAATAAAATCCATCATGAAGATTCCATTGGTGCGATGTCTTTTATTGTAGATATTGAATCTATAAATGATCATTTTGAATGTCTTACTATTCGAACATTTGGTTTAAAAAATATAGATACGGAGCGTGATTTAATAAGCATGGATATTCCTGATGAATTATTAAAGAGTACTTCGATAAGACCTAGAGAAATAGAGTTGATATGTAAAACCTATTGTCCAGAATTGCATCATAAAATTTGTGCCCGCATGACATGGAAGATGTGGCGAAAGAAATAAAAAGAGACCGGGTATTTAATATTCTGAATAACTTAGTCCACCGTGTACTTGGGACGAATGGGGGCGAAGCATAAATAAATTTCTCTTTTATGCTTCGTCTCTAAATACATTAATCCCACAGCTGGCTTCAATAAAGTTTTCAGGGCTCAATAGGATTAATCCATCCCCCGTATTAAATGCATCAATATTGCAAGTCATGGGTTCGATAGCGATACAAGATCTCGATGGAGGCGTATATATTTGTAAAAAGTTGAACTTTTGAGGTCCTGTTTCTTGCCAATAGTCAAGTGTGATCTCTGAATTGGATAATAATATATGTTCTTTCCCTGCTTCAGCCTTCAGTTTAAATCCATTATCCAATACAGCATTACTAAGTCTTCTTAGTTTTTTAAAATAATCATATGATAATGTAACTCCTGTAGGAATCATTCGATCATCAAGCTCAATCATTTTGCAGTCTGGCATTTCAAAATTCAAATCATTAATAGATGATCCAATTTTAAAATAAGGATGCCAACCAATACCTATAGGAATACGGACATCCGATTCATTGGTACATTTCATATTCACTTCAAAACCCTTCTCCTCTGAAATATTAATCAGGACATCAAACAAAAAAGGATAGGGATAAGCTTTATTCGTTCCTTCAGCAAAATAGCTCAATGAAATTGAAGCACTATCCTCAAAAGTGTTCGTAGATAAAACATCCATTTCTACATCTCTACTAAGTCCATGGATTGCATTATTCGTAGCTAAATCATTGATTGGAAACTGGCGTTTTTTTCCATCGTATTCATAGTTTCCATCTTTTAGTCGGTTAGGAAAAGGAAATAAAAATGAGCTTCTGTATGATTGATTGTTATTGAGTTCTTCAGATGATTCACATCCTTCAAGTATCAATGTATTATTTAGCCAAATCTCCAGTACTGTTCCACCAATTTCTGGAACTATAGAAAATCCATTCCCTGACTTTTTATTAAAAAATTGAAGTTTTTTATACGCTCCAAATTGTATTTCTTGTAGTTCGTACATCTTTATTCCTGAATGAGTTTTAGTAGCACTCCATTAGTCCAACCAAAACCATCTTGTACAGGGTACTCTCCTCCTCCACCTTCAAGGTCAAGTTCGTAGACATTATATTTTTCAACCATTTTGCCGGTTTTTTTATAGACATCAATATTGATATTAACCCAGCGGTTTTTAATTGTATCTGCCAGTGCAGTATGTTCATAATTTCTTAAACCTTTTATCGTTATCCACTGTAAAGGCGCCCAACCATTAGGAGCGTCCCATTGTTGGCCAGTACTGTTTAAACTAGTCGTTACACCTCCTACTTGAAGAAAATCTCTTTGGATTACATTCGCGACACTATCTGCTTGAACTTCAGTAGCCATATTAAAAAACAAAGGATACATAGTTGCCAAAGAAGGAACATCTGTTTGCTTCTTTTCAATAAAGTCATAATCTTTAAAAATACCAGCCGTACTATTCCAAAAGTATTTAGTCAAATTAGTTTTTCGAAGATCGGCTATTGCCCTCATAGCTGAAGCATTGGTAGAATCTCCAGCTTCAAGGTAGGCCTCAGAAAGCGTCTCTTCCAGATGGTAAATCAAAGCATTCAAATCTACAGGAAGAATATCTGTTGTGTGTATGGAAGCCATATATTGTCCATCTTTAAACCAACGGCTACTAAAATCCCAGCCAGATTCAGCGGCAGCTCTGATATGTCTATATTCCGTTTCTCCTCCATTTTCCATACTTTTAATAAGCGCAACATCTTCTCTAAAAGATTCTGGCCGAGGTTTAGGTATATCATCCCAATACCGATTTAAGATCGTGCCATCATCAAGACGAACAGCTCTCCGATAAGCTGATTGCTTATCATTTAGGTCTTTAGCACCATCCATCCAAAAACTATATTCATTTTTTAGATAAGGCAAATATTTTTTCAAGGTTCCAACTCCTTTCCCTTCAGCTAATACTTTTACCATTAGCGAATAAAAAGGAGGTTGAGAACGTCCTTGATAATACGTTCTATTTCCATTAGGAATAAACCCTTTGGTCTGGATAATGTATGAAAAATTATCCACCATATTTTCAATGAGATCCCACCGTTCTGACTTTTGTAATCCTAAAAGTGTAAAGTAACTATCCCAATAATAAACCTCTCTAAATCGCCCGCCCGGAACAACATAGGATTTAGGTAGCGGAATTAAAGTGCCATTATTAGAAGCATCAGGCTGTCTGGTCAAAACATCCCAGAGTGAGTTAATATGTTCCACAACCGTTTTAGAGGTATCGCTTTGAAAATCAGAAGCAATGGCTTTAGGAATTATAAAATTTTCTTCAACAAAAGTTTTAATATCAAAATCTACTTCTAATCTTTCTTTCTCATAGGCAGCGATGATTTCATGAGTTGAAAACTTTGGTGTACAATCAGCAAATGTCTTAGAATCTTCAAAAATTTCTGCAAATTGAACTTTTTCAAACAATTCTCCATATCGAATATCGGGGCTTAAATTCTTTTTGTCTTCTCCTACCTGTTTCATTTTTTCATTTGAATTATCATCACAAGCATTGAAAACTATTATAAAGGAAAGAAACAATAATATTTTTTTCATGATCCCAATTTTCCCGTAAATATAGATAGAACCTGTCCAAGTTTTGTTTTCGATAGTGAATGATTTCATCCCGACATCAAAAAAAATCACGATTTGTATAAAATCACTAACTTTATGGGTCAGAGATTTAATAGGTCTCCAGTTTTGTCGAAGTACAAAGCAATAAGAAGCTTATAGATCGGATGCCTATTCAGAATCCTAAATTGAGCTTTTTCGCCTTCGACAATAAAATTTAAATAAGTTAAATCCTTGTCCCAAAATCTAGTTTATTGAAATAACAAGACTGTTTTCCCCTTGCTTAATGGCTTTATTTTTGAACACCTTCATAGAACTAAACCTGTTTTCAAAACTATAATTCAATGAAATCATTCTATTTCTTACTCTCAATGTTTCTCCTTTTTGGTGGACTATTATCTTGTGGTGAATCAGAATCACCTGCATCTACCGCAGTTTCTGGCCTCAACTCTGAAGAAGTAAAATTATTTGAAATAATCCCTGCAACACAAAGTGGTATTAGCTTTAATAATCAAATCAAAGAAGATTTAAGTGTCAATTTTTTCAACTTTGATGCAGTATACCAAGGTGCTGGTGTAGCCGTTGGGGATATAAATAATGATGGCCTTCAAGACATTTTCTTTGCAGGAAATATGACAGCCGATAAGCTTTATCTTAATAAGGATAATTTAAAATTTGAAGACATCACTCAAACTGCAAATATTCAAAAAGATAAAGAATGGTCCACTGGGGTATATATGGTAGATATCAATGGTGATGGCTGGTTAGATATTTATATCTGTCGATTTTTATATGATGAATGGACACTTAGAAAAAATAAACTGTACATCAATAATGGTGATTTAACTTTTACGGAAAGTGCTGAGCAATATGGGATTGCAGATGCGGGTTATAGTATTTCTGCTAATTTTTTCGACTATGACAATGATGGAGATTTGGATCTATATGTAGCCAATCAACCTCCCAATTCGACTGCGGCTAAAAGACAGCTTAAGAATAAAAAAGATTATAAGTATACAGATAATTTATATCAAAATAATGGCAATAATACTTTTACTAAAGTGACAAGTGAAGCTGGCATTACAAACTATTCCTTCAGCTTAAGTGCAACCGCAGGAGATTTAGATAATGATGGTTTTATTGATCTGTATGTTGCCTGTGATTATACAGAGCCAGATTTCTTCTATCACAATAATGGTGATGGTACTTTTACAAATATCGCAGATCAAGCCCTTCGGCATATGAGTAATTTTAGTATGGGAGCCGATATCGCAGACATTAATAATGATGGTTGGTTGGATATCTATACAGCAGATATGGTAGCCGCAGATAATGTTCGTTTAAAAACCAATATGAGTGGTATGAACCCTGAGCAGTTTTGGAAATTAGCCGATGCAGGATATCATTATCAATATATGTTTAATTCCCTTCAACTCAATAATGGCAATGGGACATTTAGTGAAATCGCTCAATTGTCTGGTGTTTCTAATACCGATTGGAGTTGGAGCTCAGTATTTGTTGACCTTGATAATGATGGATATAAAGATTTGATGGTCACTAATGGTATTTTAAGGGACATGCGAAATAATGATTTCAATAACTGGATGAGAAAATATGTTGCAGAACAAAAGCAATTAGGTAAAACCGCATTTAGACCTGAAGAGATTTTGAAAATGGCACCTTCCATCAAACTCCATAATTATATCTATAAAAACAAAGGAGACCTTACTTTTAAAAAAATGATAGCGAATTGGGGCTTTGAGCAAAAGAATTGGTCTCAAGGTGCTGCATATGCTGATTTTGATAATGATGGGGATATTGACTTTGTTATGAATAATATGAATGAAGCGGCAGGCTTATATCGGAATGTTGCGGCGGATAGACGATTAGGTAATTATTTAAGAATTAAATTAGATGGAACAGGAATCAATAAAAATGGTTACGGCACCAGAATAAAACTAACTATTGGTGACCAAATTCAAATTCAAGAAAGTACGCCTTTTAGAGGATTCATGTCATGCAGTGAAAACATTGTTCATTTTGGCGTAGGGGACAAAGCACTTATTGATAAGCTTGAAATAATATGGCCCAATGGCCAAAAGCAGTCTTTTACCAATGTAAATGCCAATCAAACACTAAAAGTTAATCAAAAAGATGCTACAGAACAAAAGCAAGCACAAGCATATGCTTCCTTATTGGTGGAAAAAACGGCTGATAGTGGTCTGGATTTCGTCCATAAAGAAAACGACTTTGATGATTTTAAAAGAGAAGTTCTATTGCCATATGAAATGTCCCATTTGGGCCCTTGTCTAGCTAAAGCTGATGTCAATGGAGATCAATTAGAGGATGTATTTATAGGAGGTGCAGCTGGTCAGGAAGGGCGATTATATTTACAGCAAACAAATGGAACTTTTGTCATCGCCAAGAGACAAGCCTGGTCAGTAGATATAGCATCCGAAGATGTCGGTGCAACTTTCTTTGATGCAAATGGAGATGGAAATCCTGATCTATACATTGTAAGTGGGGGGAATGAATATGAAGCTGGATCAAAAAAATTACAGGATCGACTATATATAAACGATGGAAGTGGTCTTTTCTCAAAACGTACCAATGCACTTCCTGAAATGAATGTCAGTACATCCAAAATGGCAGCTGGAGATTTAGATAATGACGGAGATTTGGATTTATTCGTTGGCGGTCGGCAAATTCCTGGTAAATATGGCTCAATACCAAGGAGCTTTATCCTTCAAAATAATAAAGGGAAATTTACAGATATTACAGCTGATATTGCACCAGATCTTGTAAAACCAGGTATGGTCACTGATGCAATGTGGTCAGACATAGACAATGATAAAGATTTAGATCTAATCCTTGTTGGAGAATGGATGCCAATTTCTATTTTTAAAAATGATAATGGAAACCTAAGTGATGCAACCAATAGTATGGGCATGTCTGACACCAATGGCTGGTGGAATAGTCTGGCAACTGCTGATTTTGATGGAGATGGAGATCAAGATTTTATCGCCGGAAACCTCGGTCTAAATATCAAGTATAAAGCAAGTGTAGACAAACCGTTTAAAGCATTCGTAAAAGATTTTGATGAAAACGGCTCTAATGATGTTTACCTAGGCTACTATGATCAAGACGGAGTATGTTATCCAGTCAGAGGTAGAGAGTGTTCGTCTCAACAGTTGCCCTACATCAAACAAGAATTCAAATCTTATGATGATTTTGCTCATGCCTCTATCGAACAAGTCCTGGGGTCAAGAATAGACGGAGCGCTTGCTCATGAGGCGAAGATTTTTGAATCTGCTTATATTGAAAATAGAGATGGGCAATTTATAATTAATCCATTGCCCAATGAGGCTCAGATTGCTCCAGTATTTGGAACCGTTTGCTATGATTGGAATAAGGATGGCTTACTTGATATATTGATTGCGGGCAATTATTATCAAAGAGAAGTGGAAACGACTCGCTCTGATGCAGGAATTGGTCAAATACTTTTGGGTGACGGTAAAGGTGGGTTTAATCCAATGTCAAGCCATGATACCGGCCTAAAAGCTTATAAAGATGCTAGAGCAGTTAGTTTGATTTTTAATAATGAAAAACAACCTATGGTCTTAATCGCTAATAATAATGATCGATTAGAGTTGTATGAATTGAGGTAGTTATACCCGACGCGAAGTGGTTTGAGAAAGTCCCAAACCACTTCGCGTCAGTATATATTGTAATGAAGTATATTTCATTTCCCGAACCAATCCATATCAGTATAGCGGCCCTTCTAAAAATTATTCATATTAAATAAATAAAAATATGTTTGTATCGTTTTTTGCTTCTAAATCACTTTTGAGCATAATTAACTTTACAGCGAGGAAAAGAATGGTATGCGGCTCTCTCTAACATAGTATATGTACAGTACACCAACCAAATGAATAAGTTTTTACCTTCTTTGACTCAAAAAAACCAAATGAACAGAGATTCGATTCCCCAATTGCGTCTCATAAATTCGACCTGCTTTAGTATTCCCTAATAAAATTATTTTGATGGGTGCTAGAGCGGGTCGTTTTCATTTTCAAACTATCCAGTCCATATGTTTATTTATTCATTTACCATAAATCGATCACTTCTTAATTTACGCCATAGCAATCGAAAGATTCATTTTGAATTTGAGTATAGTGGTGATAAAATATCAAATTTATGTAAGAATGCTGGAAGCAAGGTCTCATATAGCCCTTTAGGACTGATCACAAGACCGAAGGTCGATCACAAGCGAAGCAATCACTATAACACAAGTCTAAAGTATCATTCTTGCAATCGCCATGAATTTACACTGTACTAAGCACGTAAAATTGGAAACTTTCCTATATTTGCGGCAAGAATCGGAATAGGCTTTAGTAAAGCCCTTACTGTCCCTAAATACAAACGATGAATTTAACTAGCCTAATTACTCTCCTCGCAATTATTGGTATTTATAGCTGGCAAGCTTCAAAAAACAGTGGTCATGGTGCTAGTTCTACTTGGGAACATTTTAAACCATCCTTTGAGAAGTATTCTGGATTTAGGGAATTATTGCTTTTTGTTAGTTTTTTACTTTTTTATAAACTCTCAAGGGCCCTCGCAATCGGTGACGACCTTACTCCTTTCCAAAATGCTCAATTGGTCATTGAATGGGAATATCAACTAGGCATTTTTTATGAATTAGAAATTCAACAGTTTTTCCTAGATAAAACCGCTTTATTTAAATTTATTAATTGGATTTATATAAAACTCCATATCCCCACTACTATCATATTTTTCGTTTGGCTTTTCTATAAAAAACGAAAACACTACTTATATATCAGAAATGGCTTTTTAATTGCTAATGTGATTACTCTCTTTTTTTTCCTTTGGTTTCCATGTGCCCCTCCCAGAATGATCAATGGAATGGAGATCAATGATTACAGAGAATTAGGATTAGGAGTCATAGAAAATTTAAATCTAATTGGAATATATCTTAATGAAGGTTTTATAGATACCTTATACCAAATAAGTGGTATTAACTTATACGAAGGGGTTAATAAAAACCTATTTAATCAATTTGCTGCAATGCCTTCCATGCATTTTGGGAATTCACTGCTTATTGCAGTAGGCATTTATTGGTATTCCAATAAGGCTTGGCTAAAATGGCTGGTTGCACTCTATCCACTTTTTGTCCTAACCGTTATAGTCATGACAGGCAACCATTTCTTCCTTGATGCAGTATTAGGAGGTATTATTGTCTTGTTTCCCTATCTGCTAATGCCGCTACTCGAAAAAGCATTTCCAGAAATGAAAGAACGTTTCCGAGGCTCTGAAGCTTTTGCTAAAGACACTGCGAAATAATAACTTTCTTTAAGACAAAGCATAAATAATAGTATTTGGTGAGATTTTGATGCCAAAGCCTTGCCTCAAAAGATCGTTTCATAGCCAACTTGGCTATTTAGTATAATTTCTATAAAAAAATGCTTACTCGCCACGTTTTCCATAAATCTCTCGTACAGGTTTATAAGTCTATAATTCTATTATTGAACTTGTTGATTAATAAAATAACTGTACCTTTGCATGATTTTTCAGGATTTCATAGGACTTTGGCTTTATTTAAGTCAAGGAGGTGAAAGATTGGCTTATAATTCGTTATAAGCATAAACTATATTAAAATTCCATACGTTATTAGAAAGGTTTTTGAAGAACTTAATTAAAAAAGTTCATACTTAATTTTCAAACGCTTTTCACTAACAGCATGCTTAATCATGCAATACTTAGAAAAAATATGAATCGAGATTCCCTGCGATTTCAACTTTGTAATCATAATGTACTTAGGTATACCCTACTTTTAGTTATTGCATTAGCTTTCAATAATACCCTTATTGCTCAGAAGTTCACAAAAGTAAAAGGTAAAGTTTTAGATGCTCAAACTGGAGAACCTTTACCTTTTGTCAATATTGCTTTTTTAGGAACCAATGTTGGAATGACAACTGATTTTGATGGATTTTATAATATTCAATCAAAATGGGCGAGCGATACATTACTCATTTCTTATATCGGTTATGACAATCAAAAAATTCCAGTTTTAAAAGGACAAAGCCAAGTCATTGATGTCAGGCTAAAAGAGTCAGGTGGATTGTTGTTGAACACAGTTACAATTACAGCTAAGAAGAAAAGGTATAGGAAAAAGAATAATCCCGCAGTGGATTTGATAAGAAACGTAATTAAGAATAAAAATAAAAACAGGATCAAAGGGCAAGAATATTACGAATACGATAAATATGAGAAGGTTCAAATGGACCTCAATAATATCACTGACAAATTTCGTAAACGGAAAGTCTTTAAAAACTTCCAGTTTATTTTTGATAATGTAGATACGTCAGAAATCAATGGGAAACCTTATCTCCCTGTCTATATACAAGAAACTAAGTCAAAAGTATTTTTCCGTAGAAATCCTAATTCTGATAAGGAATTTCGAGAAGGTGTAAGACAATCTGGTTTAGATAAATATTGGGATGATGAAGGGATATCAGCACTTACAGATGCCCTTTATCAAGATGTTGATATTTATGACAGACAGATAACAATCGTTGATGTTCCATTTACCGGGCCACTCTCCCCTATTGCGCCTGACTTTTATAGGTATTATATCATTGATACCGTTGAAGTAAATGGAAGACAATGCATTGATTTAGCTTTCTTACCGCGAAACAAACAAGATTTCGGATTTGTAGGTAATTTATTTATTACGGTCGATTCCAATTATACTATTGTAAAAGCAGATTTAGGCATCACCAAGCGAATCAATATGAATTGGGTAGATGATTTGCAGATTATTCAAGAGTTTACATTTGCGGACAGTGTTTGGCTGCTGACAGAAGATAAGATTATTATTGACTTTAAAATCAATAAAAAAGGGATTGGATTCTATGGTCGTAAAACCAATGTATATACCAATCATGTCTTCAATCAAAAACGAGAAGATAAGTATTATGCAGGTGCTGAACGCATCATAGACCTTAATGATAAAGTCTTTGATCAAGATGAGGCCTACTGGCAAACAATTCGTCCAGTCCCTCTCGATACAAAAGAACAGCAAATCTATCAAATGGTAGATACGATCCAGACTATTCCTGCATTCCGGAATACCCTAGATATTATTAATTTATTGATGACTGGCTATTGGTCATTTGGTGGTTTGGATATAGGCCCCGTAAATGGTTTTTATAGTTTCAATGATGTCCAAGGAAACAGAGTCCGTCTCGGTGGCGAGACCAATACTTTCTTTAATAAAAAACTTCAATTAGAAGGTCAGGGTGTCTATGCTTTTAAAGAAAAAAGCCTACGTTATTCATTAGGTGCTACTTATTCTTTCAATAAAGACTTTGAAGTAAACCCACGTCATGAAATACGTTTTTCTTATCAAAAGGACACTAATTTTCCTGGATCTAACCTCAATTTCGTCAATGAGGACAACTTTTTATTGTCCTTCAAAAGAGGTACTGTAGATAAGTTAATTGATTATGAATTGTTTCGTTTCAATTATCTGAGAGAACAAACTAATAGCTTTTCGACTAATCTCATCTTCGAGCGTAGGATTCAGAAGCCTTTGGGAGCAGCTTTCAGCTTCACCCATGGTGATGGCTCAGGAGATTTACCAAGCATCACAACGTCAGAGATTGGACTAGAACTCCGCTGGGCACCTAATGAGCAATTTATTCAAGCAAGAGATTATCGCTTTAGTATATATAATAAGTACCCCGTATTCACTCTAAAATATGGACTTGGATTGAAAAATCTTTTTGATGGCGAATATAACTACCACCGTACGACTTTAAACATTTTCAAAAAATGGAATTTCTCTATTCTTGGATATGCTCATATGAATTTTGAAGTAGGTAAGATATTTGGTGATGATCTTCCTTTTCTTTTGATGTTTTTGCCTCGTGCCAATCAAACTTATTCTTATCAAAGCTTTGCATATAATATGATGAATTTTTTGGAATTTTCACATGATGAATATGCAAGTTTAAATATTCGATATTATTTCAATGGCTTTATTTTTAATAAAATTCCTTTTTTAAGACGCTTAAAACTTCGAGAGATTGTAAGCTTCAAAGCACTTTATGGAAGGATTTCTGATAAAAATAATCCAACCTTAGCAGAAAATGACCATTTGATTGAATTACCAGTGGATGCAAATGGAGATCCTGCTACATTCATACTAAATGAAGCCCCTTATATGGAAGCGAGTGTTGGTGTTTCCAATATTTTTAAATTATTAACCATAGATTTTGTCAAAAGACTTAATTACCTCGACAATCCTAATACACCAAAACTTTTCGGTGTTAACGGTTTAGGTATTCGATTTAGATTAGGTCTGGAGTTTTAAACTTACAAAGTCCTGTACTTAAGAAATCTTACACACATTATGTTAAAACAATACGGTCAACAAATTATCTACAAAGTAATCAATCCCTTTATTGAGGTATTGATTAAAGCTGGTGTTAGCCCTAACACCATTACAACTACTGGATTAATTCTCAATTTTGTCGCTGCCATTGTATTGATTATTGGCGCAGAAACAGGAGCGAGAGGCGACCATAGCTATGTAGGCTGGGCAGGTGCCATCATCCTTTTTGCCGGAATATTTGATATGATGGATGGAAGGCTTGCCAGGCTAGGTAAAATGGAATCAAAATTTGGCGCATTATATGATTCAGTTTTGGATCGGTACAGTGAAATGCTCATGTTTCTTGGTATTTGTTATTACCTCGTCTCACATGATTATTTTCTAAGTTCTGTACTTGCATTCATAGCCATGATCGGATCAATAATGGTCAGTTATACAAGAGCTAGAGCAGAAGGGCTTGGAGTAGATTGTGGTATTGGCTGGATGCAACGCCCCGAAAGGATATTATTAGTTGGAATTTCAGCTATTGCGTGTGGAATTACTTCATATTTTATGGGACCAGATAACATTTTGTTGTTTTCATTGATTAATTTTGAGGCTATTTCGATCTTCATTGGTCCAATTGCAATCTTATCGGTTATGTCTAATATCACGGCACTTCGAAGATTGGAACATAGCAGACAAGAGTTAATGGGTAAGTAGTCCAAAATTAATAAATTGACGGAAAACAACATCGAACGAATCAAAGCTCAAACCTATTCACCAAGCAGGTTTTCACTTAGTAATGTCGTTCCATTCTTTTTGATTGCTGTATTATACCTCCTTTGGGTAAGGTATGGTCTGAACGAACTTAGGCGAGATCATTTTGTATTGGTTATCGGATTAACACTTATCTTCTTCGTCCATGAAACAGGTAAAAAATTGGTCCTGGCCTATATATTTTTAATTCTGTATTGGATGCTCTTTGACTCTGTGCGCATTTTTCCGAATTATGAATACATGCCGATTCATATTGGTGATTTATATCTAGCCGAATTGAAATGGTTTGGTATTACCACAAAGGAAGGACTTATCACTGCCAATGAATATTTTGGCCAGCACAATAATACCTTTTTAGATATTTACAGTGCTTTTATTTACATCTGCTGGATTCCTGTGCCTTTTATATTTGGTATGTACTTATTTTTTTCAAAACGAAGGGTCGGAATTGTGCATTTTTACTTCGCTTTTTTGATGGTCAGTATAATGGGTTTGATTTTTCAATATCTCTACCCTGCTGCGGCACCATGGTATGTAGAATTATATGGGATAGAAGGTGGTTTTCAAAAAGTACCAGGCAATCCTGGACGATTAGTAAATTTTGACACTTATTTTGGAGTAGATTTATTTTCTAATATGTATAGCCTAAATGCAAATGTTTATGCAGCTGTACCATCAAAACATTGTGCCTTTCCTATCATTTCTTTGTTTTTTGCAATCAAATACAAATTAAGGGTATGGACTGTTTTGTTTACAATTTTAATGTTATCTACATGGTTTTCTGCCGTTTATACCAATCATCATTATATAATTGACGTTATTTGCGGAATTATTACAGCATTATTGACTATAGCTGTTTATAAATTATTATTAAAAACCAAATTAAAAACTTTTTTAGACAATTATGGAAACCGGTTACTTTGATAAGAATCATAATCCATATTGTCTTCGTAACTCTATAAATTATATTATCACATAATTCAACATTCTATGATAAAGAAGCCAAAAGGAAAATTAGGTGTATTGCTTCCCGGAATGGGGGCAGTAGCCACGACCTTTGTCGCAGGTGTAGTAGCCGTCAGAAAAGGTCTTTCTCATCCCATCGGTTCGCTTACGCAAATGGGCACCATTCGCTTAGGAAAACGAACTGAAGATAGAAATCCAAAAATCAATGATTTTATTGGTCTTGCCAGTCTTAAAGATTTGGTCTTTGGTGGTTGGGATATTTTTGAAGATAATGTCTATGAAGCAGCGATGCATGCTGGAGTATTAGATAAAGATCTACTCAAAAAAATCAAAAGAGATCTTGTCAAGATAAAACCAATGAAGGCTGTTTTTGATAAAAGATATGTCAAAAAGCTGGAGGGTTCTCATGTCAAAAAAGGTAAAACAAAAATGGCTTTGGCTAAGGCCTTAATGACTGATATTGACAATTTTAAAAAGGATAATAAATGTGACCGGCTAGTTATGGTTTGGTGTGGCTCTACAGAAATTTATATTAAAGAGTCAAAGGTTCATAAAACGATCGAAAGCTTCGAAGAGGGGCTTAAAAATAATGATCCTAATATCGCTCCTAGTATGATCTATGCTTATGCTGCTATCAAAAAAGGTGTTCCCTATGCAAATGGTGCACCTAATTTGTCTTGCGATATTCCTGCTCTAGTTCAGCTTGCTAAAGATAATGGCGTACCTATCGGAGGTAAAGATTTTAAAACTGGACAAACATTGATGAAGACGATCCTTGCACCTGGTCTAAAGGCGCGTTCTTTAGGAATCCGAGGTTGGTTTTCTACTAATATCCTTGGTAATAGAGATGGAGAAGTACTTGATGATCCAGATAATTTTAAAACTAAAGAAGTCTCCAAATTAGGCGT
Organism: Saprospiraceae bacterium; assembly: GCA_965277415.1. Taxonomy (GTDB): domain Bacteria; phylum Bacteroidota; class Bacteroidia; order Chitinophagales; family Saprospiraceae; genus JAHDHW01. The sequence continues at coordinate 102,563 of CBDICS010000005.1, read as the reverse complement.
TCTAGAAGAAATCCTAGAACCTAAAAAGCATCCAGAACTATATAAAGATTTATACCACAAGGTACGAATCAACTATTATCCTCCTCACGGAGATAATAAAGAAGGTTGGGATAATATTGACATCCGAGGTTGGCTAGACTATCCGATGCAGATTAAGATTGATTTCTTATGTAGAGATAGTATCCTTGCTGCACCGATTGTGCTGGATTTAGCAATTTTTCTTGACCTTGCTTCCAGAGCTGAGATGGGTGGAATCCAAGAATGGTTGTCTTTCTACTTTAAATCACCACAAGCAGGCGAAGGGCTAGAGCCATTCCATGATATATTTGTTCAGATGATGAAACTCAAAAATACACTTCGCCACTTACAAGGAGAAGATTTGATTACGCATCTGGGATTAGATTATTATGACTAATTCATAGCTTTCTAATATGGATTTCATAGCCATAGGACATGCTTGTCATGATACAGCTCCCTCCGGATATATTCCGGGTGGAGCTGTTACTTATTCCGGCCTATTCGCTCATAAATTAGGCTTGCAAACGGGCATACTCAGCAGTGTTGGGGACGATTATCTTTTTCAAGATTTATTTAAAGGTATTTTGTTCAAGTCTATTCCAGCAGACTCCACTACTGTTTTTCAAAATAAGTATTTAGAAAAGCATAGACAGCAATACCTCCTTGCCAGAGCAAATGATATAAAAACCAGTCACCTTCCTTTAGAATGGAGGAATCCCAAAATGGTATTTATTAGCCCAATCGCAAACGAAGTGGATTTTGACTTCTTAAATCTCTTTAATCATGCCATCTGTTGCATCAATCCTCAAGGCTGGATGCGGCATTGGGATAGTTCCGGAAAGGTATTTCATAAATTGTTGAAAAATTACGATTTATTGGCCAAAGCAACGATGACCATCATAAGTGAGGAAGATGTTAATTCTGATTATGCAGTCATCAACGAGATGGCAGATGCCTTGGATATACTTGTCGTCACTAAAGGCGAATATGGGTGTGATTTATATTATAAAAAACAAAAAACATCATTTCCTGCTTTTATAAGCCCTGTTTCTGATACAACAGGAGCAGGAGATATCTTTTCTACTGCATTTTTAGTGTATTATTATCAGACAGGCGACCTAGTAAAAGCTGCCCAATGTGCTAATGTTGCAGCTTCTTTTTGTATTGAAGGATCTGGCATAGAAAATATACCAAATCATCATCAAATTGAAAAAAGACATTTATTATACCTTGAGCGATACGATTAAGTTTGTCTCTAAATAAATCAAATTATGCCTCTCTCCCATCAAGCCCTAAATCTTAAAGCCTTCGTTCTGTTATGATAAGTTAGAGAATAGAGCTAAGTTTGTTAGGGAAGTTGTGATTGAATAAATTTTACCATGCGAGCAATTTTTAAGAAGAGAAGGCGGCGTTTCTTAAAGTTTTCTAACACAAAACTTGGACAGCGGATTAGGGACCCTTTTGGTAATGTAGTTTTATTAAAAAGAATGCTTACCAGTATTTTAGGGGCTGCGACATATAGACGCTTCAACATTGTCAATAAAACGAATGTTGAAGGCATGGAGCATTTATTAAGTCTTCCAGATACTAATGTTCTCTTTGTCTCTAACCATCAAACTTATTTTGCTGATGTCATGGCTATTTATCATGTTTTCTCAAGAGCGAAATGGCGTTTAAAAAGGAAAAGCAATCCTATTTATTTGCTTATGCCCCGAGCGAAAGCTTATTATATAGCCGCTGAAGAAACGATGAAAGATGGTGGTTGGCTACCAAAGGTTTTTTCCTATACAGGAGCAGTGACAGTGAGGAGGTCATGGCGACATAAAGGAAAGGACATTCAACGTGGCGCGGATATTAAAGCGCCTGCCAAAATAAAAAAAGCATTAGCTTATGGATGGGTGATTACCTTCCCCCAAGGCACCACGACTCCCAATGCGCCAATCCAAAAAGGAGCAGTTAGTTTGATCAAATCACTAAATCCCATTGTCGTTCCTGTCAAATTAGATGGTTTTCGAGAGGCTTTTGATAAAAAAGGTTTAAAGTATCGAAAAAAAGGCATCAAGCTTTCTATAAAATTTCATGAACCCATACAATTTGATGCTACAACTACTGTTGAGGAAATTAAAAAATTTCTTGAAACACATATATTGACTGATGATCAAGCTCAGGAATAGCGAATTAAATTAATCGTCAGTTTAGATAATATTGGGGGTTTAAGGATATGGTGATTGCAAGAACAATATTTTAGATTTGTATTATAGTGATCAGTCCTACGAACTGTGTGATTTGGTGATCGCTTCGCTTGTGAGGGGCTACTTTGGGCAAACTTCAAAAATTTTGATCATTTATTTTTGCTCAATTCATCTTTGATAGATAAACTTGCGATTGCCATAGGTATAAGAATAGAGCATTAAATAAATGTCAATTTTCTATGAATAATGTCTACAAAACTTTGGCTACCTTTTTTGGAGCTGGTTATGCGCCAATTGCTCCAGGAACCGCAGGTGCTTTACTAGCTGCAATCTTTGTTTATATTTGGCAGTCCATGGATCCATCTTTGACCTATTATGGCTGGCCATTAGTAGGGATAACTTTTATTACTTTTTTCATTGGTGTATATTGTACGGATCAACTAGAACCAGAATGGGGTAAAGATCCTTCTAAAGTTGTTATTGATGAAGCGATTGGTATATGGATCAGTTTATTTTTTATTCCAGTTAATTTTTATTACCTAATCGCAGGGTTCATTCTTTTTAGGATTTTTGATATTTGGAAACCCTTGGGCATCCGCAAACTGGAACAGATCAAAGGTGGCTGGGGGGTTATGCTTGACGATGTCTTAGCTGGGGTTTATGCTAATATTGTGCTCCAGGTTTGGGTGCTATTTATCAAGTGATTGTTGTGATCGCTTCGCTTGTGATCATTCCTTCGGAATTTGTGATCGCTTCGCTTGTGAGGGGCTACTTTTGGCATAAAAAAAAATTAAATCCTTATTTTCACTTTATTCTTATTTAATGGATGAAGTTGTTTAAAAATGGTTAAACTATAGGTTTATTTCTTTTTCCTTTATCATGATAAAATGAGTGATTTAAATTCGGATAATAAAACACCTCCTCCCCGATCTCTTTTAAAGCTATTTATTTGGGCTCAAGGCGCTGCTATCATCGGTACTGTTGTTGATTTTTTAGCTACTATTCTTTTTACGGAAGTAATCGGGGTATTGTATTGGATTTCGAATGCGATAGGTGCAGCATTTGGAGCAATTACAAATTTCTTACTTGGGAGGTACTGGGTTTTTGAAGCAAAGCATCGAAAAATTGAGGTACAAGCATTTCGTTATTTCTTAGTTTCTGTGGGCAGTCTAATTTTAAATACACTTGGCGTAATTTTTCTTACCGAGTTTTTTGAGTTTCATTATGTGTGGTCAAAAGTGATTGTTGCTATAATCATCGCGGTCACTTTCAATTTCTTTCTACAGAAGAATTATGTTTATAAATAGTCCTTATTCTAATAACAAAGGTCATTTTATCGCTTTAAAACAAGCATAATTATTTGCAGTTGTTGGATTGTCAACTTCTTTTTCAAATTCTTTCATACATACTGAAAACTGAAAACCTGCTTGACGCAATAAATTAAGGTGTTCACTTGGCTTTATTCTTCCTCCCTCATATTCAAATTTTGATTCTTCTGGCTTAATGAAGTCTCCATTTAAAAGCAGTCCTCCTTCAGGAAGTATCTTATACACAGATTTATAAACATTTAAAATGTTCTCTTTCTTAAAAAGATCATGAAGTGCCCAAGTAGAAACAATTATGTTTGGAACATTTATTAATCTTTCAGACCAGTTCTCATTAATTAAATCCGCCTTGATTAATTTTATCTGCTTATTAAATTTTATTGTTCTTTTTTTAGCTATCGCCAACATAGCCTCTGAAAAATCTAAACCTTGATAATCAACAGCATCCAGTTTATTTAATAAGAAATCTGCTAAAAAACCTGGACCAATTCCTAGCTCTAAAATAGAAATTGGCCGACTCTTGTAATTTACAATTTCTTGGCATATGGTTTCAAAGAGGTCAATCCGTTCAGGGCTTGGAACAAATCTATTTGCCCATTCCTCTGAAAATTTTTCACTATGAAATTCGTGCAGCGCTTCTATTTTCATATTTATATCAAATTATCTATTCCATCTTGACTTTTTCCCTCTACAATCAAAATGCACCATTTGTCTATTAAAGAAACCAGGCTCATTTTTATAAGTGCCTAATCCACCTTTATCTCTAATTATTTTCTTATCCAAGATACTAAAAACAATATCAACATCATCGCCATTGATTTTTTCATCATTATTTACATCTAAGACAATGATGTCTATCGCCTCACCTCTTTTGTGCTTGCTATTTTTCGCAGCACCTCCAAATTTAGTTAATAAATAATTATCGAACTTCCACCGTCTACCACTTATCACAAAGTACTTCGCTTTATACCCTTGATCTATCAACTCCGTTTCTAAAAGAGATAAATACTCCTTCGCTTTATCCTTAACCCCTAATAAAGAATTTGTATATAGCCAAATCCCTCCTAAAAGAATAAGGAAGATAATCAATAGATATTTTAATCGCTTCATATTAATTCATACTAAATGTCTTAGCATTATTGGCTGTTGCAAAGTTACGATTTAATTTCTTTTCTGAATTTATATAACGCAAAGCTGATTGGATCATTAGTGTAGCTTCATGAAACCCACAAAGGATTAATTTCAATTTTCTAGGATAAGTATTTATATCACCGATTGCATAAACCCCGGGAATATTAGTGCTATAATCAAAGGCATCTATATCTATCGTATTCTTGTCACTAGTCACTTTCCCCGTTACATTTGGTTTAAGTTTATGAGGAAACCCCAATAATGGAATAACATGATTGGCTGCTTGCAGAAATACACCTTTCTCCCTATGCTTGATGATACCCTGAGATTCAAAACGATCCAAGCCGTCTGCTACTACAATTACAGAGGCATTAATTTCTGTTCCTTTATCCGTAACAAGTTTAAAAGATTGATCCTCCAAACGTTCGACTGATTCTGTTCGTTCTCCTAAGGTAAAACTTGGTTTGAACGGAACAATTCGTTCCACAAGATTATCAATCAAGTCTCCAGCTAAAATTGATCGAAATCCAGGTATATCATAAATTGGTTCTTCTGGATAAACCTTTGCATCTAGTCCATTAGATTGAGGGAGTGCATCTACTAAATGGCATTTCAAATTTAAAAGTCCTGCTTCAAAAACTGTAAAAAGGCCACAAGGGCCCGCACCGATGATAAGAATATCTGTTTTGATCATAATTAGAGGTTTGTTATTAATTGATCGATTTATTTATTTTGTTATTTCTATTTTCACACACTTCATTAAACTATGACATATATAAATTATTGAACCATAACCATGCCGCCTAAAGAAGTTTTAGTTGGGGGCATAGAAAAAGCCTTTCCAGAATGCTCTGAAAAGGCTTTTATATTCGTACTTATTTTTTATACTATATATGAATCCCTTCTGAGCGATGCTCTTTGAAACAACACATACAACAACAGTCTGAAACTTGATTGATGACTAATATGTGTCTAGATGAATTCATTAATATATTCAATTTGGTATGGTTATAGGGGCAATTTAATATAGTCTCTTTTTTTGCAACATAGACAATAGTATACAGGTTAAATATTTGTATGATTAAACACGCATTACTCTTTTTTCTACTGATTTATCTAATAAGTTGCACCAGCAACGATAAAGGACTTATGCAAGCAGAAGGAGCGCATGTACCAAAACCAATAAGAACCAGTCTGCTTACAAAAAAATCTACAAAACTTAAGATTGATCACTTTAATTCATTTCTTTCGGAGCTCCCATTTCATCAAATGATCTATGCTTCCGAAACAGATTTACATGAAAGAATTGAATCTTATTTAGCTGATTCAACAATTTCGAAAGGTTATGATTTACATATCAGAGAAATTGGGAGAATTGATACTTTCATATTCGTTTTTCATGAATATTTTGATCTATATGATGATTGGAGTAAAACATATTTGAATGTATTTTCACCTACGGGTCAATTACTTCAAACCAAAAGAATATGGGATTTATCTTTCGAAGGCAATACTAGTATCAATTTTATCAATAAGAACATTATAGAAATTGCTTATCATGATTTTTTCGATCCAGAACTGCTTGAGACGCATTCAATTATTCCTGCCCAGCATATATACCTCAAGCAATCTTCAAAAGTAAATAATAGAATAGAAGGAACGGTATATGAATATTACAACATGACGAAGGAGGGGCAGTTTAAAAACCTTTCGCAACACACTAAAATCAGCGAAGGTCGGTACTTTCCTCAGTCTTCTGCCAAACTGCTTACCAGACAAGAGTTATTACAATATAGTACAGATGAGGTGCAATTGATGAAGGATGAGTTGCTAGCAGAGCATGGCTTCATTTTTTCTGACCTCTCTACTTATAATTATTTCAAAATGCAGGCTTGGTATTTACCAGAACATGAAAATGTAGATAGTCTACTTACAGATATTGAAAAATTAAATCTTGCTTGCCTCTCTACTCTAGAAAAGGAGCTTTAAGGCTGCCCTAAGCTGAACATCCTAAATCACCATTCCAATTTGACATTGCATATTTCTTCAATACGTATTATCTTTGTACGGAATTTTGAAGAAAACAAATGAAGATTTTGTTTTCTCTTCAATGTCTGAGTTTAGTTAATTTAATCTGTTAGCCCCTAAAGGACCCTATTTTTTTAGCTAACCTTTCTAGTTTTTGATTTTTTTCACCAAAGTTTGAAGTAACTAAGGGAGAGAACATCAATAATTGTCCTTTCCCTAAAACAAAGACTCTAATTTCCATCCTTTGTTAGTAATACTTCTTACTTCAATTTTACTTTTTATTATGAATATTTTTGTTGCAAAACTTAGTTTCGACACTACAAGTGAAGATTTACAATCTACATTCGAAAATTTCGGAGAAGTTTCTTCTGCTAAAGTTATTATGGACCGTGACACTGGTCGATCAAAAGGATTCGGTTTTGTTGAAATGCCTAGTGAAGATGATGGGTATGAGGCTATTAAAAATTTAAACGACAGTGAATTAGATGGTAGAAGAATTGTAGTGAAGAAAGCTGAGCCACGTGAAAATAGAGATCGTGGTGGCAGAGGTGGATACGGAGGTGGAGGAAACCGTGGTGGCGGTGGATACGGCGGTGGCGGCGGTTATGGCGGCGGTGGTGGTGGCGGTTATAACAGAAACCGTTATTAATCAATAAAGATGAGACTTCCCGGGCTTTAGGATAAACAGTTTATAATTTAACGCTCTATCCTAAAATTCGGGATATCTTTTATTTTTCAAGCAGTTGATTAAAATATCCATTTCTCATTGCAAACTGCCATTTTTAAATAAATTCAAGAAAAAAATTGCTAGGTTTGCCGGATGTTTAAGCAACTTAATGCATTTTTCCTTCATCCACAAAGTGCAATCGTAGGCCTTGGTTTTATGTCTCTCAGCCTACTCATGGGCGCATGGGCTACACGACTTCCCGAACTCAAAGAAATTCTTAATATCACAGATGGCCAAATAGGAACGGCATTATTAGTCCTTTCGATTGGTGCATTGATCATTAGTCCTTTTTCTAGTTATATAATGGATCGTTATCCTACTGGCAAAGCTGCATACATAAGTGTATTGCTTCAAGCAGTATGCTATATATTTCCATTTTTTGTAAGCACCTATTTTCAATTATTAACTGCTATGTTCCTTTTGGGTATTGCAAATGGTTTTATAAATATAACCATCAATGCTTCAGCATCAATTGTCGAAAAAAAGTATAATCGTTCAATTATGTCCAGCGTACATGGTATGTTTAGTATAGGTGCGATCATTGGTTCCCTAAGTGCTGGCTTCATAGCAGGGTTTAATATCTCACCAAAAGTTCACATGGTCACTCTGACTATTTTTATCATTATTGTGAATATTCTTTTTCAGAAAACCTGGTTTAATATTCCTAAAACGGATTTGAAGGCACCTCTTTTCGCTATTCCTACCCTTCCTGTCATCGGTTTTACATTAATTACTTTTTGCATTGTGCTTGCAGAACTGACTATAATGGATTGGAGTGCCGTCTATCTAAAAGACTCTTTAAATAGTGGGCCTATACTTGCTGGATTTGGATTTGCAGGATTCTCCTCAACTATGGCCATTGGTCGATTGTCTGGAGACTCTATTGTTCCTAAAATCGGAAAACGCATTATAATTATTTATGGTTGTATAATCGCAGCAATCGGTTTAGCTTTGGCAGCATATACCAGCGCTCCATTTATTGCAATATTTGGTTTTACTATTTGTGGTATTGGAATGGCTCTTATTGTTCCTATGATATATAGTTTATCTGCAAATCTAAACACCGTCTCTTCTGGTGTAGGTATTGCATCAATTGCCACTGCATGTGTTTTAGCTGGCCTAGTTGGCAGGCCTCTAGTTGGAACTGTTTCGGATAATGTGGGGATGTCAACAAGTATGTGGATAGCTGCTGGATTCGCTTTAATTGGTGGATTAATTGGTATGATCATTAGCAAGCGAAAGCATAATTCCCTGTCTTAGAACTTATACCCCTCTTTATTTACTTCTAATCGCAACTACGGGATCCATTCTGGCAGCTAAAAATGCAGGGATCAAACCAGATAAAATCCCTATCACTACGGCTGTAAATAGTCCTCCAAACATATTGGAAATAGAGAGACTAATATCAAATCCTATAGATTCAATCGAAGAAATCCCCATAAGTGTCAGATAGACTAATACTAAACCAACTGCACCTCCGATGATACAAAGGAAGATTGACTCGATTAAAAATTCTAATAAGATAATGTATCGCTTAGCGCCAAGTGCTTTCTTTATTCCTATAATATTGGTCTGTTCTTTTACAGAAACAAACATGATATTGGCCACACTAAATCCTCCAACAATGAGGGCAAAGATTCCGATTATAAATCCCATTAGATTTAGAGAGCTAAAAAAAGCATCCAACATGTCTCCCATCATGGAGACCTCATTCAATGCAAAGTCATCTTCTTGTTTTGGTTTCAATTTACGATGAGCGCGGATCACACCTGTGACATCACCTATCAATTCTTCATTAGAAACATTCTCAGCAGCTTTGACACTAATATTGACATTACCAAAAGCATTTTTAGACTTTAGATTGGCCATTTTTTTTCCTGTCTCATAGGAGATAATAGCATCATCATCAAAATCTCCAATACCTAATAAATCCTCTCCTGACTTTTTGAGTACTCCTATGACTTCTAACTTTCTACCCAGTAGTTTTATTTGCTTACCTAGAGGTTCGATTACTCCAAAAAGCTCTTTTGCTACATTATTGCCTAATACGACTTTATTGGCTCCATAAAAAAACTCTTGCTGAGAAAAATAACGTCCTTCTTCAAAATCGAGTTCGTACATTCTTTCAAAATTATAAGTGACTGCACTTACATTTACTCTTTCAACATTACTTGATTTGTATTGCAGTGTTTTTTGACCTATATGAACATTAAGGGAAGCGAATTGGGCCGTTTTAACTTTTTTCTCTATGACTTTAAAATCTTCATAACTAGGGTTAGGTCTACGGAGGATTTTCATAAAGTTATCTCCAGGATCTTCTTTCCAGGAAAACTTAGAAACATAAACTACATCAGAGCCCAATTTATCTAAACTTGATCGCACATTACTTTCAAGTGAGTCTACAGCTGATTTGACCCCTATAATACAAAAGATGCCAATACTTATCCCTAATAAAGAGAGAAAACTCCTAAGCTTATTAGACCGAAGAGATTGAAATGCCTGAGCCGCACTTTCAGTTATAATTTTAAATATTGGAAACATCTATTTTTTTTAATTTTAAGCGCTAATATACGCTTGTTCTCATATAATATTTCTCTATGACTACTTAGCAATCCGAATCTACAGCTTATTATATAGTCAACATAAACTATTCGATAAAAAAATTGATTTTATCTGCCAAGAGAGCTTTATTGGAGACTTTAGGAGGCGGCTTCAATAAGTTTCTTCTATGAGCTTGAAATCTTAGATTAATAATCCTTTTAATTATATCGCATCTTGAATCAGATTTTATTATCTTTGCACGTCTTTTTAAAAAATTATTAATAGATATGCGGACAAAACTATCACAGTTTAATTTTGAGCTTCCAGAAAAATTAATTTCTCAATACCCAACCGAACACCGAGACGAGAGTAGACTAATGGTGGTCCATCGGGATACAGGAAAAATTGAGCATAAAGTTTTTAAAGATATTCTTGAGTATTTTGATGATAAGGATTGTATGATCTTTAATAATACTAAGGTCTTCCCTGCTCGATTATATGGTAAAAAAGAAAAAACAGGTGCTAACATTGAGGTTTTTTTACTTAGAGAATTAAATAATGAGGCAAGGCTTTGGGATGTATTAGTTGATCCGGCAAGAAAAATTCGTGTTGGAAATAAACTTTATTTCAGCGATAAAGAAGGAAATGATATCCTTGTTGCCGAAGTTGTAGATAATACAACATCCAGAGGCCGTACTATTCGTTTTTTATATGATGGTACAGATGATGAGTTTCAAGGTGAGTTAGGCAAGCTTGGTAATACACCACTACCTAAATATATCAATCGTGATGTTGAAGATATTGATCGTGAACGATATCAAACCATATATGCAAAAGAACTAGGAGCAGTTGCTGCACCTACGGCCGGTCTTCATTTCAGTAGAGAACTAATGAAAAGGCTAGAACTAAAAGGTATTGATTTTGCAGAGATTACGCTCCATGTTGGTCTGGGTACTTTTAGAACTATTGATGTAGAAGATTTGTCTAAACATAAGATGGATGCTGAGTATTTCAAAATTCCTGAGAATGCGATGAATTCTGTCAATACAGCTCTAAAGAACAAAAGGCGTATTTGTGCAGTAGGGACAACTTCTATGAGGTCGATTGAATCAGCAGTTTCAGCTGAGACAACGCTTAAATTGGCAGAAGGATGGACTAATAAATTTATCTATCCCCCTTATGAATTTAGCATTGCTAATTCAATGATCACTAATTTTCACCTTCCAAAGTCTAGTTTAATGATTATGGTTTCTGCTTTTGGAGGATATGACTTAATCATGGAGGCCTATAAAGTAGCTATAAAAGAAAAATATCGTTTTTTTAGCTATGGTGATGCCATGTTAATTTTGTAAAAAAATGTTTTTTTGAAAACCCCGTATTTGTACAAAGTTATAAACAAGATCAAGGCTTTCTTTAGTCGCTTTTGATCTTATTTGCGGCTTGTTCACAGGATTTGTCAAAGAACGAAAAAATTAAACGCCACTTATGTCCAATCTGACATAATAAAAATATAGATAAAAGCGTATCTTAACTTATAAGATGCGCTTTTGTGTTTTATAATGAATTGAGTGTATTTAATTTGAATAGTCTAATTGATTGATTTGTATACTAAACTAAAATATCTTACCACTCTCCTTCTTCTAAGTTGGAGTCTTATGGCTAATGCCGCAATCAAGACTGTTCAAGTAGATTTTTATAGTGAACAGCTAAGTATTGAGTATCAATCAGAGATTATTTTACCAGGTTTATTGATTGCTGAAGATATTGACTTGATGGATTATTATAAGCGGATGGAAAATGCCCCCTTCCAATTAATGCTTAAGTCCTTAGCACTCCATAAAAAGCAATACGAATTAAATGATTGGCTCTATTACCAATTATTAAGCGCTACGATTGATAAAATATTTAAAAGGGATGGTCCTCTAAAAAAAGGCGTTACCTTATGGTTTTTCCTTACTAAATCAGGCTATGATACCCGTCTATCCTATTTGGATAATGATATCTACATTTATGCATGGTCCGAGGATGAAATCTTTGAGACACCTATGATAATAGATGAGGAGAAGCGGTTTATTAATCTGTCTAGCATTAATAACTCGAAGGAAAGTCCAAGTCAACTAAAGTTATTATTATTTAGACCCGGTTCAGGAGGTAAGGTCTTTTCTTTTAAAATGGAAAGTCTACCTCAGTTATCCGCTGTAAGTAAGACAAAAGAAGTTCAGTTTAAGGTAAATGAACGCACCTATAAAATAGCTTTTAACATGGATGCGACCTTATTTGAAATCATGAAAGACTATCCAGCAATCTCAGAAAAAGAGTATTTTAATATTCCTATGTCTGAAGTAACGTATACTTCCTTGATTCCCAAACTTCGATTTATGGTCAAAGATAAATCCGTTTTTGAGGCGCTCAGCATATTAGTAGCGTTTACGAGGACCGGATTCGAATATAAAGACGATAATGAAATATTTGGCAGGAGTAAACCAATGATTGCCGAAGAACTATTTCATTATAGATACTCAGATTGTGAAGATCGATCTGCACTATTCTATTATTTAGTTAAAGAAATTTTAGATTTGCCAATGCTTATCATTGCCTACCCAGATCACCTCACAATTGCTGTTGCTTCTGAAGAAATAAATGGTTTACCATTTCATTTTGATGGATTAAAATATTATATATGTGACCCAACGGGTCCTGTTGGGTCTAACATAATAGGGGTACCTCCTAATGGCTATGAAAATGTAGCTTTTGAGGTATTAGGTACATATCGCAAATAAATTTCAAAGATTTTTGTTAAATTTTGCAATATGACGATATACTACAAAAGACTACTAATCAAGCTATTATAACTTTTTATGTAAAAAAATAGTTAAAAGAACTTGGCATAAAAATGGTTTAATCTCCTTAATATAAAAATCTTGTTGCGTCTATAAAATTTGTTTATTACATTTGCACGAAATTAGAGATGCAAAAAGCGTTTTAATTATCACATTTTTTTATTTATAATGACAAACTACCTATGTATTGGACTCTTGAATTAGCTTCACATTTAGAAGAAGCACCTTGGCCAGCGACACGGGACGAGCTGATTGATTATTCAATTCGCTCCGGAGCACCTTTAGAGGTCATTGAAAACCTTCAACAAATGGAAGATGAAGGTGAAGTTTACGAAAGTATTGAGGATATCTGGCCAGATTATCCTAGAAAAGACGATTTCTTTTTTAATGAAGATGAATACTAATCATCAGTAAAGATAGATTGAAGTAAAAGATATAAACTTTTTTTAGTGTTAAAAAAGCTTTGTACTTATGGTGCAAAGCTTTTTTTATTAGAGCATCTAGAAGAAGTTTAGCACTTGGTCTCGAACCCCAAACCCCCAATACACTCTTATCTATAATTCATGTTAGTGTTCGTCACAAATAACTAAGTAATTTAATTATACATACTGCGATTTTGAAACGTTATTGTTAAAACTATTCTAAGGTGTCACATTATCTTATTTCACTTTATTTATAATTACCCATAAAAATTATTTATAAAATTTTGATTTTTAACATTTTAGAGTAGACGATTTAAAATAATGTAAAAAATCATCAAAAGACCTTGAAATGAATAGCAACATTAACTACATTAATTCGTATTTATACCTATAAATTCTGTGACATCCATTTTCAGATAAATTTAAAAATAGTACTATCTTAGTAACACTTAAACATAGGTATCCCGAATCTTGATATACAAAGAGTGAATTAATATCCATTCCTTTCTAAACGTCTGAAAAATGTCGTTTGTTAATAGTCATTTAAAATTTTCAGACCAATGGCTAGAGGTAATTGCGTCTAATACTTAATACTTTTAAAATTCGGAATTTTTATGTTTAAACAGTTAGCAATGAAGTTATTTTAAAAAAAAATTGTGTGAATGAAGAACTTAATTGAGATTTCAAAGATTGTGACCAAAAAAAAAGTGAGAAAGATTGAGATTTTTGATGACCATTCTCTTAAACATAAGAATAGTAAGTTTAATGAATTTTATGAAGCCTTGATGGCAAATAAATTCAAAAATGATCGTGATGCCGCTTCATTTTTATATAGTTGCAGCCCGACGGATGATAAATATCGGCAATTAAAATCTCGATTTAGGAAACGATTATTAAATACCTTGTTCTTTTTGGATATTAATATGCCTTCTACATCTAATTATAATAGGGCTTATTATAGTGTAAACAAAGATTGGACGCTTGTTAAAATTCTACTTTCTAATGGTGCAGATTTCACAGCAGCCTCATTAGCACGCCAAATCCTAACTATTGCCTTAAAATTTAAATTTGCTGATGTAATTGTTAATTGTAGTCGAATCCTAAGGAGGTATTCAGCAGAAATAGGTGATGAAAAGAATTATGAGCAATGTGATCAATATAGCAAGCAATATCAGAATGTACTTGATGCAGAGATTCGCTCTGAAGAGTTGTACCAAAGGGTCATCATGAATTATCTAAAGCCTCCATCAAAAAATGAGGATTTAAGAGAAAAAATTGATACATATTGTGATGCTTTAGTTGGCCTATCAGAGATTTACGACTCTCCTATTGTTATCTACAATATGTACTTGGTTTGGGCATATCGCTATGAAATGTTACATGATTTTGATGCAATGCTCGAAGTTTGTAATAAAGCGGAAGCCTATATTGAAGAGAATCCTATCTATTATCAGGATGATAAGCTAGCGACTTTCCAATTGAAAAAGATGTCTGCTTATCTTCATTTGAAAGACTGGAAAAATGGAAAAACCAATGCAGAAAAATGCCTTCAGTCTTTCCCTCAAGGTAGCGATACTTGGTTTAGTTTCATGGAATATTATATTTTACTAGCTATCCATACAGACAATTATATAAATGCTATCGCCATATATAATGAAGCTACAGAGAATAATAAATTCAAAAAATTAGCTGTCATTACACGAGAAAAGTGGAAAATCTATGATATCTATCTAAATTATATTGTTGAAAGCCAGGGAGCAAATAACCCAATTCTCCTTACTCAAAGAAAGAAGACTTTCCGTTTATCCAGATTTCTAAATGATCCAATATTATATCCAAAAGATCAAAGAATTTTTACTGTTTTATTAGTTGTCGCTCAGGTTTTATTTTTCCTTGAAAAGAAAAGTTACTCTCAGGTTACGGAGCGTATAGAAAGATTAAAGAGTTATGCTAATAGACAATTAAAAAAAGAAGAATACTATAGAGCCATTCAGTTTATTCGATTGACTCAACAATTAGTCAAAGCTGACTATCAAGTCCAAAACCTCAGTAATGTTGACAAATATTATCAAAGATTGATTGAGACACCATTTTTTTATAGAGGACTTACACCTGAATTGGAAGTTATCCCTTATGAAAAATTGTGGACTCTCATTTTAAGTCGAATCAAGTAATTTTTTTTTTTTGACAAATCCCGTGTTTGAGACAAAGCCATAAACAAGATCAAGGCTTCTTTTATACCTGACCGAAGTGGTTTGAGAAATCCCAAACCATTTCGGTCAGTATATACTGTACTTGAAGTACATCTTTTTTCCCAAACCACTTCAACGTCAGTATAATCGCTTTTGATCTTATTTACAGCTTGTCCACGGGATTTGTCAAAAAACGGTAATTTTTAAAGAAATACGCTTCTTTTTAGGAGTTTCAATTAGCTCTGAGTAATTTTGCTCAGGGCTTTTTTTAGCTTTCTAGATAAAATAAATAATATATATTTTGAAAAAGATTACAATAGCAATTGACGGACATTCTTCCTGTGGTAAAAGTACGCTTGCTAAGGCAATGGCTCAATCACTTAATTATATTTATGTAGATTCAGGCGCAATGTATCGAGCTGTGACCCTCTATTTTATAGAGCATAAAGTAGATATCAAAGATGAAGAAGCCATTGGCCTCGCACTACAAGATATCCGCATCAGTTTTAAAAATATTGATGGAAAGAATACAACATTTCTAAATGATCGAAATGTAGAGGAAAAAATTCGATTAATGGAAGTTTCCAATTTCGTTAGCCCTGTTGCGGCTCTTTCAACGGTTAGAAAAAAAGTTGTCCTGCAACAGCGGGAGATGGGTAAAGAAAAAGGTATTGTAATGGATGGTCGAGATATTGGAACGGTCGTATTTAAAGATGCAGAACTAAAGATATTTCTAACTGCTGCTCCGGATATACGCGTACAAAGGCGATATGACGAATTGATTGCAAAAGGTGAAAAAATCAGCAAAAAAGCAATAAAAGAAAACTTGATGCATCGGGATCATATTGACTCTACCCGAACAGATAGTCCTCTAAAAAAAGCTGCAGATGCTATTGTGATTGATAATTCCAATCTTACAGAACAAGAGCAATTAGAAAAATCCTTAGCTTTTGCAGAAGAACAAATCTTTCAAGTTTAGAATTCACTTAATCAAAGTCACGCTTCCTCGATACATTTGCACAAAACCATCAACAAACACAACTTCAGCCCAATAAACAAATACGCCCAGATTCATCTCTTTGCTTTTAAATTGACCATTCCATCCATATGTTGGATCTTCAGGTTGACTATTTTTGGCTTCAAATATTTGTTCGCCCCAGCGATCAAAAACAGCAAATGTTCGAATTTCCTCAACATCCTTTCCTCCATAAACCATAAATACATCATTATAACCATCACCATTTGGGCTGAATACATTAGGTATAAAAATATTACGCTCTTTAGCTATTTGAATTAGAATTTTTGCTTGTGTTGAACAAGCATCGCTATCAATAACTGTCAGGGTGTATTGTGTCGTTTCGTAGGGTGTCGCATAAGGTGCTGGGCAATCCAAACAACTTAAGCCAATAGGTGGTGACCAGATATATGTCAGTGTATCCAATCTATTGACTATCGACTCTATTTGTATTGAACATCCTAATTGAATCGTTGTATCCTCAGGTAAATCTAATATTAAAGGAGGTGGTTCCGAGATCAAAAAACTTTGCATGTATTCACAAGTATTCAAATCTTGAATATACAGATCATGAGGCCCTCCATTCAGATCTGTAAAGATTAAAGTGTTTTGATAAATATCACCATCAAGGCTAAATAAATAATCACTAAAGGAAGAATCAATCTGAAACAGGCCATCTGATTCGCCATAACAACTCACCCCAACACTTTCTCCGATTATTGGTACTTCAATTAGATCGGTGATCGTAATACTAGCTGTTTGTGAACAATCATTTGCATCACTTACTGTCACCATATACGTACCTATTGGGATTCCTTGCAAATCAGCTATATTCTCTACAGTCGTATTCCATTCATATACAAAAGGTTCAGTGCCACCAATAACTGAAACACTAACACTACCTGTAGAATCACCTTGGCAAGTTGGCTCGCCTTCTATTATAAGTTCAGGTATTTCATTCACTTCTAATTCAACAATAATTGTCGAGTCACAACCATGAATAGTATTATAAGTCATCCCATAGTTTCCAGCTATAGATTGAGGTATTCCAAATATCAGAATACTTTCCCCATCGCAAATAGATTGGTTTTCAACCGAATAAAAGGTATCCAGCGGTATTACACTAAGTACGATAATTGAATCACATCCATCTACTGTTTGATAATCAAAAACGTGAATACTATCAGCGGGGATCAGGATATTTCCAAATTCAATAAAGTCACCATAACAGGCAAACGTATCTATTTCTTCATAATAAGATAAAAAGCCATTGGAGGTCACATTCACTAATATAGTAGAGTCGCAACCAAATACCGTGGAATAGTTAAAGAGTGTTGAAGTATTGGCCACCAATTCTACACCATCAAAAAACACAGGTATTCCATCGCAAATTACCGTATCTATCTCTGTGTAAAAAGTATCAGCAATTATAATAGCAACTGAATCTATGCTATAACATCCTGCATCGGTACTGGCTACTAAAGTGTAAGTTCTTGAAACAATCGGACTTAATATTACAGAAGAACAAGTATCACAATCAATTGATATATTGGGAAACCATTGATAGTCATCAAATCCATTTACAGAAAACTGTACTGATCCATAATCACACAAAGCAGTATCTAATCCCAAATCAATAATCGAAACGCTATCAATCATAACTGCTACGGTATCAAACTGAATAACTCCACAATCATTCCATGCCTTCACCCAAAAAGTTCCTGCACTAAAACTAGTATAAGTAGAATCCTGTGATCCATCATGCCATTCATAATAATCAAAACCAGCTCCTGCATTAAAATCAAAAACTCCATTTTCGCAAACTACCACATCTTCACCTAAATCTAGTATTGGTGGCATTTCCGTATTAATGATCAGACTATCTATATTGTTTTGAAAATTACACTCTCCTATTAATGTTATTGGGAAATTTGTATCTAAATCATAGGGAAAGCTGGAGGTTCCATCATCATTGACTACTATATATATTGCTTCATTGATCGCTTCAGGTATAGCATAATTTATATTGATGCAAGAATCTGGTGAGAGGTTTATCCCCAGTGAATCGGATAAAATTAAAATAGGTACTGAATTAGTAGGATTGCCAAAATATATGGCGATTGGAGTGTTTTCATTCAATAGATCAGAGCCTTCATTACAGATTGTTATTTCTACTACAACAGAATCAATATTACAATATGCAGAATCAATATTCAAGAACGCATCAGGTGCAGGACTAAATGGTGTCCCTTCCTTATCCAAGAAGAATTGCTGCATTAAAGAATTGTTTAAAATAATACTATCTCCTACAATATGGCCATTTTGTTGCTGCTCAGGAATTGTTCCATCATCCTTGATATTGGTCACAAAATAATTATATTGATTCCAAATCTTACGAGACTGAATCCAAGGGAATCCTACTGTCCTAAAAGTTGTCAAACCAGTATTCCCACAGCCACAGAGTACTTCCGTTTCCTCATCTCCATTTATATCAGCAATAATGGGATAGGTCGTTCCTGTAAAAGATAAGCAGGGACTAGTTGATAATATATTCAAATCTCCATCATATATTTTGAGGTTTTGTTCGTCGCGATAAAAAATTTCAGATGAACCATCACCATTAAGATCGAAAAGAGTAGTTCCAGCAGCACCACTTTGTTCATCCGTAATAATTGTTGCTTTGATGGTCGATAGAGAGCTGCCCCAATTAACTCCTCCTCCATTTTGATAATCATCTAATATTGTAAGGTTATTCTTAGTAGAAACAATTATCTCAGGCCAACCATCTTGATCAACATCTCCAATAGATGCAGGGGCTACGCCCTGATTAGTAGGGTTTGGTAAATCATAGAACACTTGACCAATTAAAGATTCTGTGAGCACATCCCACACAAAAACCTGAACACCTGAAGATGGTCCAGTCTGAGTTGTAATTACGACGTCTAGGTCGCCATCGCGGTCAAAATCTACCAATCGAGTTGCACCGTCTTGGTTGCCGACAACTGGTTCGACATATTGCTTTTCGATATCGATAGCATTTAATCCCGAATTTGTATAAGATGCGAGATTCACTGAATAGACCGTTCCTCCAGCTACCAATTCTAATCCCCGACAGGTAGAGCATGCATCATCTGGCAAAATATCGACAGCTATAGCCGTAGCGGTCATAAGGTTATTTGTGGTAGAATAAGTTCCTTGATTACCGGATCCTCCATTGGCTAATTCCAATCCATTTTTTCCATTAAAAACCTGATTGCCCACATATATTTCTGGTAAGCCATTATAATCAAAGTCTGCAATTGATGGGGCATAATTTGCAGGATTCAAAATACCATTTGCAGCAATAGCTGTTGAAGATTGCCAAGTCTCTTCCAACAAATTTGAACTTGGTTTATAATCTAAACGAATTAACCTTACACCATTAATGGAGGTGCCGATATAAAACACCTCTGCCATTCCATCATTATCTACATCTCCAGCGGCCAGGTGAGTAAAAGAGGATAAATTGTCAGCATAATTCAGCATCGAAAATCCTGTTGTACTATTCAAAACGCTTATCGAATTGCCAAATGAATTCACTGCTATAATATCAGGAATACAGTCTCCATTTATATCTGCTACCACTTGTTGATTTGATTCTCTTACGTCTGATTGTGTCCAAATAGGCTCTAATTCAAAAGATGATATTTGAAGAAAGTATTCACATTCAGGCGTACAATGATTATAAAAAGGAGTTCCACAACCTATGCTATTTAAACAAGCACAATCTGCATCAAACTCATCAACTAAGCCATCACTATCATCATCTATTCCATTCCCGCATACCTCTATACAATATGGAATTCCGCAGATATCATTAAATACGGGTTCCGTTACTCCAATCACCTCTATTATGAAATTATAATCTACTACACTTGGGTAATAACTTGCTAAGTCAACATTTCCATCGTAAGGATTCAAAATTGTTATTGTTTCTACCTCTAGCTCATTTATATCATCACAGGATACAGAGAGTTCTCCATCTTTATAGATCCTGGTAAGCAATATTCTATCAAGGTTACTCGGCGGACCGTATCCCCCAACAAAATAAATAAAGTCTCCAATCAAAACGATACTATTCGCTTCTTGTGAGATCCCTACTTCAGTTCCATATGATTTTGACCATTCTATTTGTCCTTGTTTATCAGTTTTTATCAAAAAAGTTTTTCGAATATTATTAGAAAGACTATAATCTCCAAACATGAGGTATCCATCATCTAAATTCAGCAGACCAGTAGTCCGTTCAGAATGTCCTTCAGGAATATCATATTGTTTCGCCCATTGAATATTTCCATTTAGATCAGTAGAATAAAGGTGTAATTCTACTTCATCAACACTATTAAAATCTGTATCGCCATAGGAAAGATGAATCATCTTATCATCATCAATCAAGAAATTAGTCGCTGTTATTTCCGCATAGTCAAATTCTGAGACAGGTGTTATATACAAACGAGACCAAAGCACATTACCTGAAAAGTCGAGGCGGGTCATTGCTCCTCTTCGTTTGCCCCAAAGAAAATCTTCTTCAGTAATATGTCCAATTACAAAAATTGAATTATCTTCTATGATTATATCATTAAAAGATTCAAGAGATCCAAGGTGATAGTTTTTTTTCCATATTATATCTCCATTATCTCGATCTATTTCAATAATAAATCCTTCCCAACCATTATTCTGAGTATTATCAGGTTTATTTTCTCCTACTATGATATAGTTCTCTCCTTGTCCTTTTTCTTTTATTTTCTTAAGCTTCATTTCGACTGGAAAAACAAGTTGCTTAAACCAAAGCACTTCATTTGTAATAGGATTATATTTAAAGCAAATCGAATTGCCCTCATCTGGAGAACCTATTCCTATTAGATTATGATCAGCATCTTCTATTAAATCCGATATGTTACATTCATAAGGGAAAAAATGAATATTCCGAGACCATATCAATTCGCTATTAGGAGACATTTTCATTATTAAAGCTCTATCCCCATAATCGCCCGCAATAAAATACCCCCCATCAAAGGAGGGTACAATTACATTTGCACTTTGCTCTAAGAATAGATTGTTTCCAATATTTTTATAATAAGTTAAATCACAATCGCCATCATTTTCAGCTACTATATTTATTAATTTACATTGGATGTCATCACAAAATGCACCACTTACCTCTAAGCAAATTGAAACGACGGTAGGATTTGCCAGGCTAAGTGAGAAGTCTAAATCATTTCCCTGTGAAGCCCCGTTTAAGGTCCATTCATATTCTATTCCATTTAAAGAATTATTATTGATGTTTATTATTTCGTTGACAGGAACATTAGCACTTGGAAAGTCAAAATCTGCGACTACTGGGCACACTACTTCAATAGTATCGCTGAACGTGTCATAACAGTTGGGATCACTATTCGTAATAGTTAAGGAAACCACATAGGTCCCTTCACCTAAAAAAGCGTAAGAAGGGTTTTCGGCATTACTTATAGAAAGGCCGTCAACTTGCCAGTCATACATACTTTCTCCAGAACTTGTATTTGTAAAGTTTACAGGCATTCCAATATCAACAAGATTAGTACTAGATAAAAATGAAGCATCTATAGGGCTTAAACAAGGAGGCAAACAAGATGGAGCGCTAATTAAACTTGATCGAGTTCCATTAATATAATAATTCATTCTAGCTACTTGCCCCGCAGTAAATGCAGAAGTACAATCAAGACTTCCGTAATCCATATAATTCCAAAACATATCATTTTGATCAGAAGTCAAAGGATTGTTTGGGTCATTTGGATTGACATCTGAAGAACAAGAGTTTGAATTACCATTGCAGGGTACAGCAACAGTAGATTGATCAGGTGGTGTATCACACACTTTATCCCCATCAGTTAAACAATCACCATTATTACACCCTCCTTTAAAAGTGTGATAGAGTCCTAAATAATGCCCCATTTCGTGAATCAAAACAGTAGCATTTGCATTAGATGTACCCATCCAATTCGCTTCGATCACAATCCCGTCAATAGCAGAACCATGTGATGAAGGCAAAAAGGCAAAGCCTGCTACACCACAACCTATACTAAGACTACAAACTTCTCTAACAATCCAAATATTAATATATGCAGTAGGATTCCATCTATTAACATCTTTCAGTAGTACACTCTCTTGTACATATACATCCGTATGAGGAGAAATGTCTCTTGTTATTCCATTGGTAGGATTCCCATCTGGATCACGGGTTGCCATACAAAATTCAATTTCTGTATTTAGGCCGGTTCCCTGGTCGTAATATCCAATATTTGCAAAAGCTTCATTGAGGTATTCAATTCCTTGAAAGATAGCTGCATCAGAAATATTTTCTGGTCCATTTTCATGAACAACATGGACAACTACCGGGAGTGTGTAATTGGGTGGTAAAAGGTTTTTAGCAGCATTATTTGCCATATATGAATAGACTGCTTCTTCTAATTGATTGTGCAACTTTTCTAAATCAGAATCAGAATCAAATAATTGTTCATTCGCTTCCGTACTTCCGCAATAGTGCAAGAGCGTTTGCTCCTGATCTAAATTAGCAGCTAAAAGTTCTTTTTGATTTTTATTATCAAAAACAGCCCATGATAAAAGAATGGCAAAGAATACTAACAGTGTGGATTTTATTAGGAGAGTCATAGCTTATAGTTAATTACCAATTGGTAAATCTAGAGATGGGCAGAACTTTAACTAAGTTACGACTTTTTTATATTGTAAAACAAGAAAAGCCACCATTTATGAAACATAAATAAGTGGCTTTCATTTCCCCAAAGCTATTCTTGATCAGATATTGATATCGATATTATGTCTTTGAATCACCTTAGCTACTTCCTTAAAAGTAACTAAGGGACTATATTCTTTGTAATTTTGTAAAGTATTTCGTCAAATTTAAATAAATACCTTCTAATATTATAACATAATATGAGATTCTCTCATAATTATTTAAATTCGAACTACCTAACAACAAAGAATATTTCAAAGATTATGTAAAACTAGGACTTTTATTTTCTTGGAAAATCTAAAGAATCTCCAATTTATTTTTCTCTCTCGTTAAGCTTTTTAGAAAATATCATTATATATCTAAAATTTGCTTTAAAATAAAAGAACTTAACAATTCTACATAACCTAAACACGTTGAATTTCGTGCCAAAAAATTAAACACCTGAAAATCAACATATTACAATTTAAATTAATTAATTCTATTCCCATAATTGGAAAAATATTCCTATTTTAGGAAATCGCTAATCTATTTCTATCAATAGTATAACGGATTAATATATGAATGCAAAAATCAAACCATTTTACTTAAAAATATATAATATTTATATAATTTATCAAATTTCTGTCTTTTCGTTTCATAAAAAAATACAAATTACCATTCATTTTCTAGTATACATCGATTAAAGACAAGTCCCTATAATTCATCTAAACTATAAACAATATACATTATCTATACCATAAATAGGCTAATCAATTAGTATATAAATATTCATAGTTTTCATTTGAAGGTAAAGACATTGAAGAAACAAAATAGCCAAAAATGAATCTTACATAAAAAAAAAACGTATGTTTTGTAGTATATTATTTATTCACTAAATCTTTACCACTATGAAATTTGAAATTTTTAAGAATAATCGGAACAAAAAGTTCTACTTTAATCTTAAATCACGAAATGGTCAAGTTGTTTTAACAAGCGAACCATGTGCTAACAAAAGTACTGTTAAAAAGTGTATCACTACTGTTCAAAAGAATTGTGCTAACGAAAAATGGGTAGAAACGAAAGTTGCGAAAAATGGGACTCATACATTCACTATCCTGAATACGAAGAAGACAGTGGTTGGTAAGAGTCAGAAATACAATTCAATGACAACGATGAAAAAAGGAATGAAAGCTGTAGTGCGTGCTAGTGCTACTGATACAGTTGTAGATCTTACAGTTTCTTCAAACTAATTGAAAATAATTAATTAGTACACTGGGGCTGCTTTTTGCGGCCTTTTTTTTGCATTGACATGATTTAGAGCTTCGTATTTTGCTGTTTTCATAGTTAAGTAGGCTGACCCTAAATAGTTTTTTGTTAACAGGATATACAGGATTTTCTATGCATTCGCGATCACCTGTAAGGCTAGGTCAATAGCAACTCGTTTCATTAAAACCATGTACTTTGCCACAAAGATGTCTACTGCTTCATATCTTTGTCATGACAATCGCAAGAGTAGCGAAAACCTTACAGGGATACACTGCCAAAAAAAAACCTGAGCCCAAAATTAATTGAACTCAGATTTCTATATACTTTTTTCAAAATTTGAATTTCGTACTTTACCTCATCAGCGTTACATCGCCTTTATAGATTTCCACTCTACCATCAATGAATTCTATTTCTGCAAAATATACAAATACAGCAGGATTCAATACTTCGCCTCTAAATTTACCATCCCAACCAAAGTCTACTGTATTTGATTCAACAGGTGGGAAACTATATTTCTCATGAAGAATCTCCCCCCATCTATTAAAGATTCGGAAAGTTTTCACTTCTTTCACACCTTGACCTCCGTATATCATGAAATAATCATTGTTACCATCTTCATTTGGAGTAAATATATTTGGTATATATATCAAACGATCTTTCCGTACTCTTACTACGATTTGATCTTCGTCAACACATCCATTACCATTCACTACTGTAAGCTGATAAGTCGAGGTCTCCAATGGTCCGATAAATGGTTTAAAGTCTATCAATTCAGATCTTCTCCACATAAAAGTATCTAAAGCAAACTGACCGATGTTCACTATTGGATCAAGGAATATACTATCGCCCATTTGGATTTCTATATCATCTCCTAAATCTACGATCAACTCAGTTGGATCAATCACACTTGCACCTAAAGCTTGTTCACAACCATTTGCATCTATAATGCCTACGGTATAGTCACCGCTTACTAAACCTCCAAATTGATTGCTTGAACTATAAGTATCACTATCCAGAGCATACATGTAAGGGCCCGTTCCTCCACTACCTTCTGCTACAATTACCCCATCATTTTCTCCGTAACAATCTGGATCTGTGATTTCAAGATCCACATTAACAGCACTTGGTGCGACTAATTCTACATTTGTTTCATTTGTACATCCATTCCCATCTGTCAAGGTTACTGTATATACTCCAGCGGCTAAGTTTTCTACAGCTGAACTTTGGGCTCCTGTACTCCATTCAAAGCTATAAGGCTCATTCCCTCCTATTCCAAAAGCTTCAGCTGAACCATCAGTAGCATCTGAACAGGTAACATTCATACCTCCATAGTTTGATACATTGTCTATATTGACTAGTACTGCTGAAGGTTGTGCTACTTGAATACTTGCCGTCTCTGTACAACCATTATCATCTGTTACGATCACAGTATAATTTCCAGCACCTACACCTTGAGGATCTTCATCTGTAAACATACCATTATTCCAATCAAATGTATAAGGCCCCGTACCGCCAGCTACATCTAAGCCAATTGAACCATCCAAGCTACCAAAGCAAGCTGTCGGACTTGAACTCGTACTTAATGTCATTGCAGAAGGTTCTATTATAGACAAGTCCACAACAACTGTACAACCATTTCCATCCGTAACCGTCACACTATACATACCTGAAGACATGTTTGAAGGTGCATCCTGCCCATCAAAAGCATTATCACTCCAATCGTAGTTATAACCTGGCGTTCCACCTGTTACAACTATTGTTGCACTTCCATCATTACCTCCATTACAGCTTACATTTGTAGGAGAGGTATTTTCTGCTAGCAATATCTCTGGCTCATCAACTAATGCAGAAGCGGTAATGGTACAACCAACTCCGTCAGTAATCGTAACTGTATAAGTACCTTCCCCAACACCTGATAAGTCTTCGGTTGTTTCACTATTACTCCAACTATAAGTATATGGTAATGTACCACCTGATACTGTTAAGTCTACAGAACCATTTGCATCTCCAGCACATAAAGCATCTACACTTGTTGCATCACTTAATAATGCAGAAGGTGTACTTACATCTGAAGAGAATGTTGCTGTACAGTTATTATTATCTGTTACGGTCACATTATAACTTCCTGCAGCAATTCCTACTGGATCTTCTACAGTTTGTCCGCTTACATCATCCCATTGATAAGTATATGGAGCCGTACCACCTATAACGGTCAAGTCTATTGAACCATTTGCCTGATTACAGGTTGCTTGATCTGAAACTGCAAATAGAGTAATTACATCTGGCTGCCCCACACTTGCTGACACCAAAATCTGACAACCATCACCATCTGTAACGATTACAGTATAATCACCAGCAAGTACATCTATTGGATCTTCATTTGTACCTAAACCTCCACTCCAGATCACATCGTAAGGTGCAGTTCCACCAGTAATAATCAAATCTATAGCACCACTTGCTTCTCCATTACATAATGCGTCTGCTGGAACCGCACTTCCTTCTAACATATTTGGAGTACTCACAGTAGCCGAAGATTCTAAGGTACAACCATTACTATCGGTTATCGTCACATTATAAGTTCCAGACATTACGTTCTGAGGATCTTCCTCATTTGGTAATGTTCCACTCCAATCAAAAGTATATGGCGCAGTTCCACCTGTTACCGTCAAATCTATCGTACCATTTGACTCGCCACAAGTAGCTATTGTAGTTGTTTCATTTGCTTGAAGAGCGGTAGGCTCATCTATTGTAGCAGAAGCTTCTATCGTACAACCATTTGCATCTGTCACGATTACATTATAAGTTCCTGCTAATAAACTAATAGGATCTTCTATCGTTTGACTTCCAGCATCATCCCATTGATAAGTATAAGGCAATGTTCCACCTCCTACTATTAAATCAATAGAACCACTTGTTTCATTATTACAAAGCGCACTGCTTGGAGTACTACTTATTGTAAGTGCAGCAGGTTCTGACACATTTACACTAGTACTTGCTGTACAACCGTTTGCATCTGTTACGATTACATCATAATTGCCACTTAAAACAGCAGCAGGATCTTCTTCATTCGGTAATGTTCCATTCCAATCATAAGTATATGGCATCGTTCCACCTGTAACGGTCAAATCTATTGAACCATTTGCTTCTCCACAAGTTGCTTCATTCGTTACACCACTTACAGCCAATACAATTGGTTCTCCTATTATTGAACTTGTAACCGATGTACAACCATTATCATCTGTTATAGTTACACTATAGTTACCAGCAGTCAAGCCAGCAGGATCTTCTATTATTTGTCCATTTGCATCATCCCAAACATATTCATAAGGAGCAGTGCCACCATTAACTGTAAGGTCTATTGTACCATCCGCAGCACCATTACACAATGCATCTGTTGTTGCTGTGCTTGTCGTTATTTCTGTAGGCATATCTACATCTTGACTTAACTCAGCTGTACAACCATTTGCATCTGTTACGATTACATTATAATTGCCAGCTAGTAGACCTACTGGATCTTCTATTACTTGAGTAGCGGCATCATCCCATTGATAAGTATAAGGCATTGTCCCACCAGTCACGACTAAATCTATTGTTCCATCACTGCTTCCAAAACATAATGGAGAAACACTGGTAGAACTTAAGGCTAGTACCTCTGGCTCTGTTACAAGCTCACTTGTCGTAATGGTACAACCATTGCCGTCTGTTACGACCAAATTGTAAGTTCCTGCAGGTAAGGATACTGCATCTTCAGTAATTTGTAAAGCTGCATCATCCCATTGATAAGTAAATGGAGCTGTTCCACCAATAATGTCTACCTCGATGCTTCCTGTACTTGATCCATTACAATCCGCTGCAAATGCAGTAGAAATAATTGATAAAGCATCTGGTGTATTTACACTTACTGAGCCCATTTCAGTACAACCATTATTATCCGTCACCACCACATCATAACTTCCTGTGCCTACATCTATTGGATCCTGATCGCCAGGAAGTCCTCCAGTCCATGAATAAGAATATGGTGCGGTTCCTCCCATCACACTAAGATCTATTGTTCCATTATTCATATTACAGGTTGCATTGGTTGAGGTAAAGCTCAAACTTATTGCATCAGGTTCATTAATCACTATGGATGTAGCTTCTGCCGTACAACCATTCTCATCTGTAACAATTAAATCATAACTTCCTGCACCTAAGCTTGCAGGATCTTCTGTATTCGCAGGAATACCATTCGTCCAGGTATAAGTATAAATTCCAGTTCCACCTGTAGCACTTACTTCTATACTTCCTGTATTTGCAGCATTACAATCTGCATCTACTGGATCTACACTTACTTCTACTGGTGCAGGTTCATTTATAATTACTGTTTCTTCCAAAGAACATCCATTGGCATCTGTTACAATAACAGTACATGGTCCAGGAATACAATTATTTGCTGTTTGTCCTGATTGACCATCACACCATATAAAAGTATAAGGGCCGGTACCGCCTGTCACTGTAGCCGTGGCCGTTCCATCATTTGAACCTGCACAAGTCAGTGCAGTTGATGAAGTCACTACACTTAATACTGGTGGTTCTATTATTTCGACGCTGCTTACACTTGAACAATTATTCGCATCGGTAACAATTACTTGATAAACGCCTGCGGCCAAACTAGTAAGATTTTCATTTCCATCAAGAACAGGGTCACCCCAATCAATACCATAAGGGCCAGCGCCTCCAGTAATAGTTAAAGATATCGTTCCTGTTGATTCTCCATTACAACCCACTTCTGTATTCGTTAATGAAGTCATTGGGCCATTTGGAACGATTACTTCCGTTGCAGCTATCACACTACAACCGTTCTCATCCGTTACGGTTACTTCATAAGGTCCGGCTGCTAGGCCAGAAGGACTTTGTGTTCCATCATTAGCTGTACCTGGCCAATCGTAAGTATAATCTCCTATTCCTCCACTGACGACTACACTTATACTTCCATTATCAATACCACAATCTGCAGGACTCCCTGTTGCTGTTGCTTCCAACAAATCAGGTTCAGCAATTACTCCATTTGCTACTACAGAGCATCCCGCTTGATCCGTTACAGTAACGCTATAACTACCTGCAACAATATCTATCAGGTCTTCATCTCCATTATTAGCAGGATCCCATGCAAAGCTATAAGGAGCGATACCCCCTGATACGGTGATATCCATGATTCCATTTGATTCTCCATTACAATTTACATCAGTAATGACTACTGCTGCGGCTGGACTATTAGGAGATGTTACAGTAACAGTTGTATTTGCAGTACAACCATTAGCATCGGTTACTACGACAGTATAAGTTCCCGCGTTTAAATTATTAGGATCTTGTTCATTCCCCGCTGCTCCATTCCAGTCATAATCATAAGGACTTGTTCCACCAGTTACGGTCAAGTCTATTGTTCCATTTGCAGAACCACATAAAGCCTCTGTAGACGTTCCACTTACCTCCAGTACTTCCGCTGGTTCTAATATTGTTACACTTATTGTCTCTGAACAACCATTATTATCTGTTACAATTACATTATAGGTATTTGCTCCAAGTCCTGTTGCTGTTGCAGTATTTTGGCTAGCATCATCATCCCATAAGTAAGATAAAGGAGGTGTGCCACCTACAGCATTAACGGTAGCTTCTCCAGTTGTCTCTGTTGTACAGAGGATATTTACTTGATCTGTATCCAGTACGATTGCATTAGGTGCATTTAGTACTATTGATTCTGTAGCAGTACAATCATTTGCATCGGTTACAATCACAGTATATGTACCTGCACCAAGGTTTGTTGCCGAAGCTGTAGTTTGATTGGAATTATCATCCCATAGATATTCATATGGAGGTGTACCACCATTAGCATTCACAGATGCCACCCCTTCAGTTGAATTATTACAATCCGGATTTGTTCCATTTGTACTTACTTCTAATACAGTTGGTTCTAATATTGTGACACTTACTGTCTCTGTACAGTCATTGGCATCCGTGACGATCACCGCGTAAGTGCCTGCACCTAAACCTGTAGCTGTAGCTGTAGTTTGATTGGAGTTATCATCCCATAGATATTCATATGGTGCCACTCCACCAGTAGCTGTTACAGTTACTTCTCCATCTTCTGATTCGAAACAAAGTGCATCTGTACCTCCTTCAACTAAGCTGATCTCTGTAGGTTCATCAACAATCACACTTACTGTTTCTGTACAATCATTGGCATCCGTGACGATCACCGCGTAAGTGCCAGCACCTAAACCTGTAGCCGTAGCTGTAGTTTGATTGGAGTTATCATCCCACTGATAATCGTATGGAGGTGTACCGCCACTTGCTACGACGCTTGCTTCTCCACTTGAAGCACCATTACATAATACATCAACACCAGTTTCTACTAAGTTTACAGCACTCGGTTCTCCTACATCTACTACCTCAATTACTTGACAGCCATTGGCATCTTCTACGGTCACTGTATATGAGCCAGCAGCTAGATCATTTGCTGTTGGGCCATTTTGCACAGGAACGGTACTCCAAGTAAAATCAAAAGGAGGTGTGCCACCACTTGTAGATACACTTGCTTCTCCATCACTCGCACCATTACATTGAGCGTCCATAAAATCTGTTGTTACCATAACTCCAGCTGGTTCATTCACACTTACCATTGCTTCTTGGGTACAACCATTATCATCTGTAACTAGTACAGTATAATTACCTGTAGGGATATTTGAGGCAGTTGAACCGTTTTGCACAGGGTTTGTATTCCATTCATATTCATAAGAACCCGCGCCTCCTGTAGCTATTACACTAGCACTACCATCATTATTACCTCCACAAGAGGCATCAGTTGAACTTGTCTCTAATTCTAATACAGCTTCTTCATTCAATGTTATTGATTCTGTAGCAGTACAACCATTTTCATCTGTTATAATTACGGTATAACTATTCGCAGTCAAGTTAATAGCCGTTTGGTCTACTTGTTCTGGGCTTGTATTCCATGAATAAGTATATACACCGCTTCCTCCCAATCCATTTGCTGTTGCAGTTCCTGTATTTTCACCATTACATAATATATCAACACCATCTATCGTCACAGACATTGGCATGGCTTGTCCTACATCTACTGTATTTTCACTCGTACAATCATTTGCATCTGTTACGATTACTGTATATGTTCCTGCTGCAAGTCCTGTTGCCGTTGTTCCGACTTGAACTGGCGTGGTATTCCACTCATATGTATAATCAGGTGATCCACCACTCGCAACTACGGATGCAGTTCCATCATTACCTCCATTACATAAGGCATCAACACTGCTCATATCTAACTGAATAGCATCAGGTTCGAGAATAGTAATCGTTTCTTGTGCTGTACATCCATTAGTTAAACTAAACACGGCTACGGTGTATGTTCCAGCAGGTAAATCCTCAACAGTTTCTGTTGTTGAATTATTAACATCATTCCATGCTATCAGAAAATCTGGTTGTCCCCCAGTAATTGTGACAGTAGCAGAACCATCACCAGCTCCTCCACAACTCAAATCAGTTCCAACAATACTTAGGGATGGAGCATCTATATTTTCGGTGATCTCAATACAGGATTGATCGGAACAGCTTACATTTACTCCTGTTGTTGGATCAAATTGGGAATATGAAACCTCAAGACAGTAGTTACCGGGAGCACAAGCTGTCATTACAGGACTTCCCTGACCTCCACATATATCACCGTCAAAAGTAGTCCATAAATACTGTTGAATGTCCTGAGCCGGAAAAGACTGAGACCCATCTACAATAACAGAAGTATTGGTACAAGTGATTTGATCGAGAGGAGGAGTAAGATTTATAAAGGATAAAGGATCTAAAACTGTAAGGTTTAAAGTAATATTACTATCACATAAATAAGTTGTGGTTTGTAAAGGTATATCATAAGAACCTCCCATCATATACGGTAATCCGCCGTAAGTAACTTGATCTCCAAAACAAATCACCCTATCAACTACCTGATTATATGTTGGCGTTGTAGTAACGGTTAGTATCGTATTTTGAGTACATCCAATATTCGGGCCTGATGTAAGTGTTTCTGTAATTGTCCATACTCCAGCAGTATAGAGTGTACCACCTGAACCAGGAGGGAAAAGAAACCCTGGTTCATTATCACAATAATTACCTTCTGCAAAAAGATCTGCTAAAGGTGTTACGTTAACATTTAATGGTGGAGAAATGTTAGTCATAAAACAAGCATTCTCTCCAAAGGTAGAAATTGATCCACCTGAATTCCATGTTACAGTACAGGTAGCTCCGTCTTCAGA
The DNA here is from genome assembly GCA_965277415.1 of Saprospiraceae bacterium. Taxonomy (GTDB): domain Bacteria; phylum Bacteroidota; class Bacteroidia; order Chitinophagales; family Saprospiraceae; genus JAHDHW01. Next base: position 69,821 of record CBDICS010000005.1, on the reverse strand, counting down.
AACTATTACACCTCCACCTGTAACTGTCCAGTCATAATCTGGAACACAAAATACTTCATCTATTGTATAAGTAACTGTTTGACCAGGACAAACATCAGTAGGTCCAGTAATACTACCTAGAGGACCAGGAGGATTGAGTGTAGTAGATCCACTATTGACTACGATATCATAATCACATACAGATCCTCCACATCCATCTAAAAAGATATAATAAGTCTGACCACACACAAAAGCATCATAATCAAGTGTCAAAGCGCTAGAAGAACAAGAACATTGTACCAAAAGACCATCAGAAGGAATCCCTTCTGCGGAAGCACTTGCATCACAGTTTCCATAAAAACCTGCCTGAACACCTGTCAAGCCACCAACCGTATTACAGTTAGAAGGTGTAATAGTAATTGATATACTAGTACTCCCTGCTATAAATGCAATCCAATCATCATTATGAAAAGTTCCACCTGCACCATCTGTACATTCTGGAATTGGGGTTACAAATCCATTAGGATCTCCTAATGTTCCCGAAAATCCACTCAATCCTACATCACAATCAGGATAAGCACAAGCACATCCTGCCGCCGCTTCATCAGGGGGCGAAGTAGGATCGCAGTCTTGAGCATTTGAAAAAGAAAATCCTAACAATATTAGGACAAATACAAGGGTAAATTTAGGTCTCATTTGAGCGCAGTTTTTATTTTAAATATAAAAAGGACTACTTTCAAAGTAGTCATAATTAATTTTTTAACAGGAAGCTAATACACACATAAACCTGTAATCAACCAAATTATAAACTATATGGGATATTTTACAAGAGTAAGTGATCTAAATAAATTTGTTAAAAGGGTGGTTAAAGATAAACAATAATCAGAAAATACAAAAAATGATTAGTGAATACAGTTCTTAATTCTAAATTAATGCTATTCTTTTATAGCAAAAAATTAATATAAGCTACTGACAACCAGTTACGCATTATAATATTTAACTATAAAGTCAAATTTGCTCTAATAAATTAAGTTATTGAATAGATAGCGTACAAGGGTTCTTGACGCTAAACGGGAAGATCAAATATATAAAAACTTAACCCAAATTCCTAAAATAGGTGTTAATAAATAAATTCTTTATATTCCAAATCTTATTCAAATCTATTCTACAAGATCATAACTTATTGATTATCAATCAGATAACTAAAACACCGTAAGTATTTTAAATAAACTCTACTATATATTTGAAATAAGCTATAAAGTAAGTCATTTCACATTTTATCCTTGATCAGTTATCTTCATGACATTTACAACAAACCTCAACCTCCATTTTAAAATCAACTTCATAGATAAAAAAGAACGAAGCCTCTTAAGCTTCGTCCAAGTTTTGATTCCTACAAATTATATAACCGACTAAATTTTTTAATTTCAAAATAGCTTATTGATAATTTTGTTCCATCACTTAATAAGACTTATATCTCCACTGTAAACTTCTACTCTCCCATCAGCAAATTCAACTTCAATTAGGTAGATATACACACCTGATACAGCATTTGTACCTTTCAATTTTCCATCCCAACCTATTGTATTAAGATTTGGGTTGAAATCTAATGCTTCAAAAACCAGTTCACCCCAACGATCAAAAACTCGAAAAGTATTTATTTTATTTACTCCTTTTCCAAAATGCGGATAAAACAAATCGTTACTTCCATCATTATTTGGAGTAAAAATATTCGGGACATAGACCAATCTGTCTTTTTTCACAAGTACTTTCAATTCATCTTGTGCGATGCATCCATTTTCACTAATAACCTGAATAGAATAAATCATTGATTCAGTGGGTCGCACCCATGGATCAATTGTAGTTATAGACTCAGGTCTCCAGATAAAAGTATCCAAAGAAGAGAATGGAATATTTAGGATTGGCTCTAATTGAATGCTATCCCCTAATTGAATGATCGTCTCACTACCAAGATCAACATTTAGCTCAACTGGATTTAATATTTCCAATTCTATTGGCTCCTCGCAACCATTTGCATCCTGAATATAAAGCTCATAAACTCCTCCGCTTAATAAGTCAAATTGATCATATTCTGAAAAATAATCTCCTTCAAGAGCATATAAATAAGGCGCAATACCACCAGATGTATTTGTAATAAATACCTGCCCATCATTTTCATCAAAGCAACTGGGGTCAATGATTTCCAAGTCGGCATTAATCTGATTTGGGCTCGTAAGTAAAAACTGCGTTTCAATTGTACAGCCATTCCCATCTGTCATAAGCACTGCATAGTCGCCTGCTGTTAAATTGAAATGCTGATTTGATATGATTCCATCTTCCCATAGAAAATTATAGGGTAATGCTCCTCCCGTAGCAGAGAGTTCTACAAAACCATCTTGCTCTCCAAAACATGAAATATTGAAACCATTATAATCTGATACATTTTCAATATTAATAAAAATTTCATCTGGATCAAGGAGTACATAAGATGCCGAAGTATCACAACCATTCGCATCTGTTATAATAATATCATATTGTCCTGATTGGATACCTTCAATATCTTCTATAGAAAAAACGCCATTATTCCAGTCAAAGTTATACGGTGTTGTTCCGCCTGTCACCTCTAAATCAATAGCTCCATTACTTCCTCCATAACAATTCAAGTTAGTAATAGAGGCAGCAAAAGATAGCGGTAATGGTTCAGATATAAATGAAGTCAATCCAGTTTGACAGCCATTCAAATCTGTAATGATTACTTCATAGTCTCCTGTTTCTAAACCTGAAGGATTTTGAATACCATCTAAATTATCATCATTCCAATCAAATTCATATCCAGGTGTCCCACCTACCACTTCCATCACAATACCCCCATCAGATAAACCATTACAACTAACATTGATTGGCTCTATTAGAAAAGCTTCTAATAAAGGAGGCTCAATTATTTCAGCTTCATAAGAGACTGTGCATCCTTCACTATCAGAAACTGTTACTACATACTGTCCACCTGACAATGACGAAAGATCTTCCGTGTTTGCGCCATTATTCCAATTAAACGTATATGGTGGATTCCCTCCTTCTACATTAAGGTTAATTAAGCCACTTGCTTCACCATTGCAGGCAATATCTGTAGTAAAAGCATTGATGAAATATGGTGGTGAACTTGTAACTTCTGCACTCGTAATGTATTCGCAAGCATTAGCGTCTGTAATAGTAACCGAATAAGTTCCAGCATTCAAGTTGACTGGATCTTCCATTATACCAATACCATCCTGCCATTCAAAACTATAAGGAGGTGTACCTCCAATCACTGTAATATCTATACTTCCATCTGTGTTATTACAAGACTCATAGGTTGTCAATACCTGTGAGCTGATAGCAGCAGGTTCCGATATTTCAGCATTCATAATAAGCGTACAAGACAAATCGTCTGTAATCGTAACGCTATACTGACCTGCTTGTAAATTTGTGGGATTTTGTATCACGCCCAAACCATTACTCCAATTAAAGGTATAGGGCATTTGCCCACCAGTAATGGCTAAGTCAATACTGCCTGATTGATCTCCATTACATAATGCATCCGAGACTATCACAGACGCAGTTAGTTGATTGGGAGTTTGAACTTCAATATTATTTGTAGCTGTACAATTATTAGCATCTGTAACCGTCACTTCATGAACTCCGGCCAGTAAAGCGGTTGGATCTTCTAAAACAGAACCATTACTCCAAGTATAAGAAAAACTTCCAGCTCCTCCTGATACAGCAATAAAGATTGCTCCATTAGCTTCGCCGCAAGAAGCATCTGAAGCAGACATTATAATTTCAATATCATTGGGTTCTTCAATTGTTGCAGTTGTTACCGCACTACAATTATTAGCATCGGTTACCGTAAGTGTATAATCTCCACTAGAAAGTCCAAAAAGATTAGCTGTCATTTGGCTCGCATTATCCCAAATGTATGTAAACGGAGCTGTTCCATTAGAAACAATTACATTAATCGCACCATTAGATTCTCCATAACATAGTACATCATTTGAAATTGCGGTTACAGAAATTACTGGTGGGTTTTCAACCTCTATACTTGTAGTAGCTGTACAGCCATTTGAATCTGTAACTGTTACTTCATAAAACCCTGCAATCAAACCATTCTGATCTTCAGTAGTATTCAATCCATCCGACCAGGAGAAAGTATATGTTCCAGAACCTCCTTCAGCTGATAAATCAATTGCACCATTCGCCGTATCACAAGAAGCCATAGAAGGGGAGGCACTCACATTAAGCGGTGCAGGGTCACTAATAGAAATATTTTCAAAAACTGAAGTGCATCCCGTTTTGATCAGAAACGCTTACAGAATATACGCCCGGACTTAGGTTATTTTGATCTTCGCTTTGTATACCATTTGACCATTCAAAATTATAATCTCCTCCTCCTCCAGATATACTGAGGTCGATGCTAGCATTCTGATCTCCTGGACAAGAAGGATTTGAAATTGTATAAAGAGCAGATATTGGATCTGCCTCCATCATATTAATACTATTTACTACAGAGCAATTATTTGCATCAGTAATTGTAAGATCAAATATACCAGCAGGCAAGTTAGTTGCTACTTCTCCAATTTGTCCATTACTCCATTGATAAGTGTAGGGAGCGGCTCCGCCGGAGGCTATTGCATTAACCACACCATCGTTTTCACCGGAACAAGTAACATCAGTAAGTGTTGTAAAAATTGTTATCTCTTGAGGTTCTAAAATAATTGCATCACTTTGCACAAAACAATTATTCGCATCGGTTACTGTCACGCTATACATTCCAGCTTCGATATTATTATGATCTTCTATGCTAGGCAGATTATTATTCCAAGCATAAGTATAAGGCGCTGTGCCGCCAATAACCTCCAAGTCAAGACTGCCAGAGTTTTCTCCAGCACATAGTGCATCTACAGCTATAAGATTGATACTTGGTCCATCAGAAATAACAATATCAGTTTCTAGATTTATTGAACAGCCATTGGTATCAGTGATTAAAACAGTGTAATAGCCCGGGGAAGATTTGTCAGATTCTGCATGCCATCATAAGCAATCAAATTCCAATCAAAGTCATAAGGTTCCACGCCTCCACTTACAATTACCTCAATATTTCCATCAGTTCCTCCGCAAGTTGCCGCTATCGGTATCGCCGTTCCTATTAATGCTTCTGGTTCCTCTATTATTCCTGTTGCAACAACAGAACAACCATCACTATCTGTAATTGTAACACTGTAATCATTCGCAGCAATATTTATAAAATCTTCATTATCATTATTACTTGTATCATTCCATTCAAAACTATATGGAGCTATTCCTCCAACAACAGTAACATCCATTTGTCCATCAGCCAAACCATAGCAACTAACATCAATTAAGTCAACAGAAACATCAAGACCTGCAGTAGTATTAATAGAAAGATTTTCACTAGTAGAACATCCACTATCATCTGTTACGATCACAGTATAAGTACCTGCGCCCAAACTAGTTGGATCTTCAATAGGTGGAAGGCCATTCGTCCATTCAAAACTGTAAGGAGCTATTCCTCCATTTATAGTTAAATCAAATGCACCATTCGTTATACCACAATTTGCAGGAGTAGCATTTGCTATTATTTCTAATCCTGCCATTGGTTCAGTCAATATCGCTGAAGATTCAACAGTGCAATTATTAGCATCTGTAATGGTTACAGTATAAATTCCTGTTGGTAATTCTGTAGCAGAAGCCGTATTTTGAAAACTGACATCATCCCAATTATAAGTATACGGGGCTGTACCTCCTACAACTGAGGCGGTAATTGCTCCTGTAGCATTTCCATGGCATAAAATATCTTGGGTATTAAAAGTAATCACAAAATCATCTGGATCTTCTAAATCAATATTAATAATTTCAAAACAATTATTTTCGTCAGTCACCGTGACTTCATATAAGCCAGCTTGAAGGTCAGATAGAGATGGAGAAGTATGTCCTTGTGGTGTATTCCAAAAATAAGCCAAGGTGCCGCTTCCTCCTGAAGCGGTAACCGCAACTGTACCATTCGAACTATTGAAACAGGTAGGATTGCTACCAGTGATATTGAGTTGAATTTCAGCAGGTTCTAGAATTTCTACTGTTGTGCTTGCAGTACAATTACTTTGATCAGTTACCGTTACCGCATAAATTCCGGCAGGTAAATTACTTATAGTAGGTGTTGTTTGAATTGGATTACTACTCCATTGATAAGAAAGTGAACCGCTTCCACCTGTTGCTGTAATTGATGCACTACCAGTTTCTCCATTACAAATTGCTTGAGTAGATGAAGCGGCTAATAGAATTGGATCAGGTTCAGTAATATTAAAATTATCATAAATTTGGCATCCATTGGCATCAGTAATCGAAAGATCATAATTGCCCGGAGCTAGGCCAGTCTCAAGGTTCGAAACTGTCCCTGTACTCCATTCATAAGTATAAGGTGCTAGACCACCAGAGGCAGTTGCAGAAGCTATACCATTATTACTACCACTACATGTTACATTTTCTAAAACAATATTATAACTGAGCGCAGCTGGTTCTGATATTAGAAATGATTCCACAGACTCACATCCATTTGTTCCGGTAAGAGTTAATGAATAATTACCTGGAGTCAGATCACTTATACTTGGGGTGCTTACACCTGTAGACCAACTATAAGTATATGGAGCCTCTCCCCCAGTTGGGGTAGCGTTAGCACTCCCATCATTACTCCCATTACAACTTAAGTCTGTAGAATTAATATTAATCTGTGGCAAATCAAAATACTCTTCTACTACTACATTAGTAGAAGCTGAACAAGTTACTCCTAAATGAGTACTTTGAACTTCTAATAGATAAAGCCCTGCCGCATCAACAGTTACTACAGAAGTCCCAAGGCCTCCAATTATATTTCCTGTAGAGGTAGACCAATTATAAATATCTGCATTAGAAAAAGCGCCATTTATAAAAACATTTGTAGAATTACAATTAATGATCTCAGGCTGTTGAATTATTGCTTGAGGATTTAAAACTGTCAAATCAAGATAGACTGTACTATCGCAGCCTTCGCTTGAAGTTAAGGATACGGAAAGTGAAGCATTGCTTTGATTAAAAGTAATACCTCCAACTTCGAAGGTCTCTCCCTCACAGATTGTTTCCATTAAAAAGGTTTCTTTAATCGGGTTTTCAATTACTTCTAACTGAACGATACTATCACACCCTAGCACTGAAGCACCAGGTATCGTGATATAATAAGAACCTGCTGTATAATTGGTATTATTACCAAGATAATAAAAGGTCTCTCCTGCACAATACTCTCCATAATCTATACTAGGAGGTAAATTTTGTATTGTGATTGGCAAACATATTTGACTACCTAATTCACAGTCATTATAAGCTTCGACACAAATATTTCCACTTATAGCACTTGTACTATAATCTACATTGACAGACAAGCCATCCGCACTAAGGGTATGAGTAGTACCTGCTGGTAAACTCCAATTATATCCTGTAGCAAAAGGTACCGCTGGTATCGAATAAGTAATTGAAGTAGCACCTGGGCAAACTGGGGTCAATCCAGAAGGTAAAGAGGGGGTCGACAAAGGTGGAACGCTTGTAGAACCAGTTAATACCTGAATAGAATAATCACAATAATCACCTAGCCATCCATCTAACATTATAAAATAGGTTTCCCCAACTATATAATCACTGGCTTCTAAAATAAACACATTCACTCCACCTCCGCCTCCACTAGTAGAGGCTGTATAGCAATTTGTAACAGCGGTAAAATTTACACAATCATCACTATGCATAACAATGACTTGCAAACCATCTCCATTTGCACAATTGTCTACAGTAAATTCTAAAGATATGCTTGTTGTTCCTGCAACAAATCGAAGCCATTGATTATTTTGAACAGAACCACAAAATGGCGGCATACCTACTGCTGTTCCTACACCAGAGTTATAAGTAGCAGAGCAATATCCATCAATCTCATTATCACAAAATGCTATAGCCGATTGACATGTTAATCCTGGTACTGTAGGATCATTGCATTGGCTATATGTATTCGATAGAAATACGAATACAAGGATTGTCGTAAGCATCACGTTCCTTCTCATAAGTGTCGGTTCTGTAAGTTTTGGTACGGGAGGTGAGGGCTTAAACTTTAAAAGTCAAGTCCTTAATAATTAGCTTTGTTCGTAAATGTAAAGAGGGATTGTAAGAAGGGGGGAAGTCGAATCACGGACAATTTAAATCTTTTTGCAATTACATGCAATATTTTAATATAGAAAATTATTATCTTCTTTTTTAATTCTGTAATTACTATTCTACTGAAGCTATTTAAAACTGAATTGATGAGTAATCTTGAGATTGTCTTAGATTAATTCTAGTCTAATGACTTATAATAAGTAATTGGCCTAAATTATATTAATATTGAAGTGACTCGGGAAAAGAAATATATTTCGCGTCAGGTATAAAAGCAATAGCCTCACATTTTTACTGCAAGGCTATTGCTTTCTTCTTTTGTTTTAGGGACATTATTCAACCTTTACAAATTTAGCATAATCAGATTGTGTGCCTTCACCTTTCAAGTATACAAAGTAAACTCCAGTTGGTAAATTTGAAACATTCACTATGAATATTGAAATTGAATTTTCTCTAGCCTCAGCTTTAACAATAATTCCTTCTGTATTAATAATAATTAGTTCATTATATTTTCCTTCTCTTGCTTCAATGGTAATCTCTGACTTCACTGGATTAGGTTTGACTATTGGCTTAAAATTTTGAACCTCAATAAGCTGCTCTATTAACTGATCTGAGTTCCTTCTTACTGGTCCACAAATAGTTCCACACAGTCCAATCTCTGCAAAGCGAGAACTTGCATTGACTTTTGTAATCTCTAATTGAGATGCTTCAATTGGATTGATATCATTTTGATTTTCAACTTCACACCAAGTTCGGAATCCTACAGTTTGATGATTCATTTGGTAATCTACCCATTGCAATGTATTGGCATCTAAATACCGAAACCGAAGCATTCCATTACTATTGTGCGTATCATAAATAAAAATTTGATCAATGCAGAGTGTTCTCCCTTCAAAGTCTATTATAGCAGTCGCTGGATAAGCAGCAGGATTCCAACCTGGAAACCATTCCGTGATTGGATGATCAATGCAATCATTGGATTCTCCGCATAATGTTTCTGTGCAATTAATAAATGATCATTGAGCACTGGATGTAAGTTATTTTAACCAAATTCTTATAGTCTTAGTGTATCAATATTTTACCTGTATTTATAAGTCCTTTTTTATCGCTGATGTTATAGAAATAGATTCCAGATGGCAGGTCATTTTTATAGAACTGATAGGTATTACCATTAAACTGCCGCTGCCGAATAATTCTCCCTCTCACATCAAACAGTTGAAGTTTTAAGTGCTCCGGATTGTCCATATCAATTTTAAAAGTAGTCATCAATTCAAAAGGATTCGGATAAACTTGAACAGATACACCTGGTCGCTCTACATCCCCAATATTGACACTGACCGAATTATCTCCAATGGTGTGCAGCGTTTGATTTGTAATAATAGGGGAATTGAAATCAAAATAGATAGCAGCTTCATTATGTATTTCAGTACCTACTGGGAGATTTGCTTTTTGAGCAATGGTAAATTGTATAAACCCATGCGACTCCGCTTCATTGCTTGTACTATCGGGCAGCATAATATCTTCAAAAGTAAATTTTATTATACCATCAGAAAATAGTTCAAAGTCATAGGCATGACTACTAGTACCCAAGCGAATAGAAGCAGGATCAAGTAAGGGTGAAATACGATCTTGGATAACTACAAGCTCAGCTTCTGCCGTTCCAGTATTTTGAAAATGAATAACATACTCAATGTCTGTATTGGCATTTATAAAATGAGGTGTATCATAACCTTCTGGATATGCCACTTTGATATTTGGATCAAAAGAAGAAACAACGACCTTACACAACAAGTCAACAAAAGGGTCAATGTCATTGAGTGGATATTGATTGACAAAACCTAGACTGACTTCTCCATTGCTTCCCTCTCCACATCCTTCTACAAAAGCGGAAGGCATAGACATCCCTGGGTGATTAGGGACTTGTGGACTTTCGATTCTATAAAATGTACCATCGGCATCTCTAAGTACAATAACTGAATCACCTGCCATCAAAGGTCCATAAGGTACACCCGATAACATAATCACATCATCCTCTACTACGATATACTCCAATTCATTTTGCATGTCTGCATTTCCTACATTGGCGATTTTCATCTTCACCTCATCTTCATCACACCAAGCACTCAGCTCGATACTCGCTCCTGACCAAAGAGAGTCAATAGGTAGACAAGAGGTATCCGGAAAGATCAGCGCTTCAGAGCAAAGTGTTAGCCCTCTTAATTCCTCATCACAACCAACCATTACATCAACAACAAAAGTTTCGAGTTTTAAAAAATCGACATCTCCTATGTCAAAAGAGTAAGTATTGCCACTGATCAGGAAATAATTGATAGAAGCATCAATTAATTCAAGGCTATCATCAAATGTAATTTCTACATAGACATCTTCTGCTAGTGCTGTGCCAAGGTTTTTACAATTGACTACAATCTGAGTTTCTTTACATAGCCTAAATTGTCCAGAGTGCATAGTAACTTCCATCAAAGGACATTGTTCTGTACTTTGTACTGCATAATCTACCTGAGTGGTATCGAAATCAGTATCAAACGTAATACTTTCCGATGCTATGCAAGGCAGCCAGTAAGGGCTTGGTTCATTCACTTTCACTTCAAAAGTACCCGTGTCTACTTCTATAGCATAATAGCCATTTTCATCTGTTGTACCGTAAAAAGTAATCGCCGGATTTTCTACCGAAATGATCCAATCTTCTATCACCGGTTCATCAAGGTCATTGATACAATCTTCATTAAGGTCATATTGCACATAACCTTCGACCACATTACTTAGTGCAATTCCATTCGCATCTGTTTTGATTAAATACAAACTTTTTGGGCCATTCGCTTCATCTGACAAAAATGCAGATCCTGTAATAATATATCCGCCATCAGAAGTCTGTTTAACACTTTGTCCTGTATGTCTAAATCCGCCTCCATATTCTTCTTGCCATTGAATATCTCCATTGGCATCTGTTTTGATAAGCACTACCTTTTCAAAAATAAAGTCGAAGGCTAAAAGAGCATAGCCGCCATCAGAAGTTTTAATGATATCTACTGCACCTTTGTTTTCATCTATTTCTTTGCTCCACAAGATATTGGCAGAATCGTCAATTTTCATTAAACGAAGTTGTGTTGAAGGATCAGGACTAGCATTAATTGCTACATTTCCCGATATTATATAATCGTCTTCATCTGTCAAAATATTTCTAATAGTCATTGAATCTACAAAATCCACCTGCCATTCTATCTCTCCCTCACTATCCCCCCTGATTAAAAACGAAACCCATTCATCTGGCTCTGGAGAATTTGAAACCCAAAAACCAGCCATTAAGAATCCAGCATCATTAGTTGCCACTATTGAGGTTTCAATTACCCATTGATCGAAATTATACAATAGAGGTTTTTTCCACAAAGCTTCTCCATTCACATCTATCTTTCGTACAAACAAAGTATCCATTTGTATACTCCCTATATTCTCTCTTCCAATAATAAAATAATCACTATCTGTTGATTCTACAAAATGAGTAGCACTTTCCAATACATTTTCATCACCATACCAATATTTCCAAATCAAATTACCCTCCGGGTCGAACTTAGCGAATCCTGTATCTTCAGATGTTGTCGAGCCATTTAATAATACTATGTAATCTCCCATTGAATTTTCATGCATTGTAATTCCAAAAACAGGGAGGTTTACCAAATTAGTTTGATAACCATTTTCATCCGTCATTAAAAAATAGTAATCATCACCAAATCTGGAATAAACCCTAATGTCCCCATTTTCTTCTTCAAAAACATTAAGACCAGATCCAACAATATAACCATCAGGATTAGCGACTCCAGGAAATTTTCTTTCCCAACCTTGAGCGACTAGTATAGTTGTACTCATAAGTAAAATAATTAAACTGATCCAGCACTTTATATTTTTGATGTTGACTTTCATAACAATGTATTTTTATTTTGAAAAATAGATTCTCGCCTTTTTAAAAAGAGCTTAAGCTTTCTTATACTTCAAAAATCTCTATAAAACTTGGGTGAGACAAGTACATTTTACTTATTTTGCATCACAAAAATAGGTTTACTTATTTTTAATAACCTAATAATCAAATACTTACAAATAAATTTGTCTCAATAAATTTAACAAGCCACATGATAAAAAGTCGCTTATATGAGTTATTTGATACTTTCCCAAAGAAGGAAATTAGAAACTTAGGAAAGTTTATTGCCTCTCCCTTCTTCAATCAGCGACAGCACGTCATAGATTTATACTATTTCTTGGTATATTGTAAGTTTGAAAAAAAGAAGCATCCAAGTAAAATCCAAGCCTTCGAAAAGCTGTTCCCAAGCCAAGAGTATGATGATCACAAATTACGTTTAAGTATGAGTCTATTACTTAAAGTGCTTGAAAAGTATCTGATTTGGCAACAAGTAAATAAAGAGGCGCAACATTCAAAGGTGAAATTGGCAAAGGCTTATCGCGAACTAAATTTATCAAGACATTTTATAAAAACGACCTCAGAGATTAAGCTCAAACAGCAAGATCAACTTCATCGCAATGCAGACTATTACCAAAGTCTATATGAGGTACATCTTGAAGAATACCTTTTCCTTTCAAGACAAAGCAGGATGGAAGACCTCAATCTACAACACGTACAAGAGAACCTTGACATTGTCTATATTACTTCAAAACTTCGCCAGACTTGCTTTATGCTTTCCCATCAAAATATTTATAAAAAGGAATATGATTTTGGAATGTTGCCTCCGATGATTGCTTACATTGAGCAGCAATCTTATTTGGACATCCCTGCGATTTCTGTTTATTATTATTGCTATAATGCATTGATTCAACCTAAGGAATATAGTTATTTCGAAAAATTTAAAACCCTCTTTTTCCAATATCAATTGCACTTCCCTCAAGATGAACTCCGCGATTTATTTTTACTTGCGACAAATTATTGTATTCGCTTAATGAATGAAGGAGAAAAGCGATTTGCAAAAGAAGGACTGAGTATTTATAAAGAAGGGTTAAAGAATGAAGTGCTTTTTTTAAATGGTATTCTTTCCCGTTTCACCTATCGAAATATTGTAGCCAAAGCGATCATTTCAAAAGATTTTGATTGGGCAGAAAATTTTATTCAAGATTATAAACATAGATTGGTTCGAAAATATAGAGAAAGTACTTTTTCTTTTAACCTGGCTTGGTTGGAATATGAACGGAGAAATTATGATAAGGCATTAGACTTATTGAATAAAGCTGACTTTAGTGATCTACTACTAAATCTATCTGCTAAGACCATTGCAATGAAAATTTATTATGAGTTAAACGCTTTTGATCTTTTGTATTCTCACCTAGAGGCCATGAAGAAATTTATTACTAGAAAGGAGATTATCGCTTATCATAAAAAGAATTATTTAAATACCATTAAGTTTACGAAAAAGCTTTTGGAATTGCCTATATCGAATCGTCTTGTCAAAGCGCGCTTAAGGAAAGAAATTGAAATGACCGCTTCCATTGCAGAAAAAAACTGGTTGCTTTTACAAGTAAAGTTGTAATCTACTCTACAAAAGTAGTGCTCAATGATCTAGTAGCAAATCATTGAGCACTTATAAAAACCCTTAAAGGGCATGACAGATAAGACTCCTCTCCTACCGCATCAAAGAAACATCTCCTTTATACAATTCCACTCGTCCATCAATAAATTCAACTTCTACGAGATAAATAAAAACAGCAGGGTTTAATCTTTCGCCTCTAAAGTTTCCATCCCATCCAAATTCGATATTGCCGTTTTCAGGTATAAAATTATTTGCCTCATGAAGCAACTCTCCCCAGCGATTGAAAACTTGGAATGTTCTTACTTCTTTTACTCCTTGTCCTCCATAGACCATAAAGTAATCATTGAAACCATCTCCGTCAGGTGTAAAGATATTGGGTATATAGATTAGTCTGTCTTTATTTACTCGAACCTGAATTTCATCATCTGCTGTACATCCATTTTCATTGATAACAGTTAGATAATACGTAGATGTTTCTAATGGTTTTACCAATGGATTGAAATCAATCAAACCACTTCTTCTCCATATAAAAGTATCTAGTTCAAATTCGCTAATATTTAAAACTGGGTCAAGGAATAAACTATCTCCAATTTGAATTTCAATATCTGCTCCCAGGTCTACCATTAATTCAATCGGATCGACTATGCTAACTTCCTGTTCTTGTTCGCAGCCGTTCACATCCTGTATAACGACATTATATGTCCCGCTAACTAAACCTCCAAATACATTGAATGAACTAAAGTTCTCACTATCTAATGCATACATATATGGGCCAGTACCGCCATCGCCTTCCATGATGATCGCGCCATCATTTTCTCCAAAACATTCTGGATTGATGATGTCTAGATTTGCATTTACTGGTGGAGGGCCGTTTAAGGTAATTTGAGTTTCAGCAGTACAACCATTATTATCTGTGAGTATCACACTGTAATTACCCATTGCTAAGTTTTCTATTGCAGCTGTTTGGACACCTGTGCTCCATTCATATGTATATGGAGCTGTGCCGCCTATTCCAAATGCTAAGGCAGATCCATCAATTGCATCAGAACAAGTGACATTCATTCCACCATAATTACTTACATTTCCAATATTAACGTTTAAAGCAGCTGGTTGGGAAACCTGAACGCTTGCTGTCGCTGTACAAGCATTATCATCTGTTACAATTACAGTATACATTCCGGCCGGAATATCCTGAAGGTCTTCATCTATATAAGTTCCATCATTCCAATCGAAAGAATATGGAGCAGTTCCATCTTCCACTGTTAAATCAATAGATGCATCACTACTTCCAAAGCAAAGCGCCATACTCATATCAGCACTTAAAGAAATAGCATCAGGTTCCTGAATGATCACTTCCTCTATTACGGAACAAGCATTCAGATCTGTAATAGTTACGGTATACATTCCGGCTGACAAACTCGTTGGCGCATCTTGTCCATCATAAGTATCATCACTCCAATCAAAAGTATATCCTGGTGTCCCGCCACTTACTGAGATGGTTGCACTCCCATCATTTCCTCCATTACAGCTTACATTAATTGGCGATAAATTATCGGCCACTAGCATTGTCGGTTGATCTATTGTTGCAGATGCAGTAATCGTACATCCCGTACCATCCGTAACAGTAACCGTATAAACAGCTGCCCCCACTTCTATCAGGTCTTCATCTGTTGTACCATTACTCCAATTATAATTATACGGCGTGGTGCCTCCAGTAATAGTTAGATCTATTGAACCATTAGTTGCTTCAAAACAATTTGCATTTTGACTAGTTGTACTTATGACAAGCGCAGAAGGCGTACTCACATCCGTAGAATAAATCAACTCACAATTGTTCGCATCTGTTATCGTTACATTATAATTACCTGCTGTTATTCCTTCTGGATCTTCGACAGGCATTGCACCGCCATCCCATAAGAATGTATAAGGAGCAGTACCACCTATTATCGTTAAGTCTATTGAACCGTTCGCTTGATTACATGTAGCATCAACCGAAGCAGAAAATGCAATAATTGCTGCTGGTTCGCTAACACTTGCTGCGGCAATGATTTGACAACCATTCGCATCAATAATAATAGCCGTATAATCATTCGCGGCAACATTGACTGGGTCTTCAATTAATCCTAATCCTCCGCTCCAGATTACGTCATAAGGAGCAGTGCCTCCAGTAATACTTAAGTCTATGCTTCCACTAGCTTCACCATTACATAATGCATCACTGACTTGAGTAGAAGCACTTAACTGGCTTGGTGTATTTACATCTACTGTTGTAATATGGGTACAAGCATTATTATCTGTAATTGTAACTTCATATATGCCAGCTTCTAAATTTTGTGGATCTTCATCAAGTCCTGCTGTTCCACTCCATACAAAAGTATAAGGCATTGTTCCACCTGTTACGGTTAAATCTATTGAGCCATTGGCTTGATCACACAGCGCATCTTGCGATGTTGCACTCGCACTTAAAGGTGCTGGTTCTGCAAGTATTCCACTTTCTGATATAGTGCAGTTATTTTGATCAGTTACGATTACAGTATAAGTTCCTGCTAATAGGTTGATTGGATCTTCTATAGTTTGTCCATCTGTATCATCCCATTGATAGGTAAAGGGTGCGGTACCTCCAGTTACAGTTAAGTCAATCGCTCCGCTTTCTGCTCCATTACATAAGGCATCAATCGGACTAATACTTAATGCAAGCGCATCTGGTTCTGAAACAGTCAGACTTGTCGTTGCGGTACAGCCATTAGCATCCGTAATCACTACATCATAATCACCAGAAAATAAACCTTGTGGGTCTTCAATATCTGTAGCAGCACCACTCCAATCAAAACTATAGGGTTCAAGTCCGCCAGTAACGGACAAGTCTATTCCACCATTGGCTTGATTACAACTTGCATCTGAAGCGATAGCATTTCCTTCCAGTAATTCTGGTTGGTTTATAGTTGCACTTGCTACGATTGTACAACCTTCACCATCTGTCACAACCACATTATAATTACCTGCTATTAAATCAATTGGATCTTGAATTGTTTGTGCATTTACATCATCCCATTGATAGGTAAAAGGCGCAGTACCACCTGTTACGATTAGGTCAATTGATCCATTGTTTTCTCCAAAGCAATTCGCATCTGATTCTACAGTACTTACGGCTAAACCAGAGGGTGTACTTACAGATTGATTCAGTATAGCTGTACAGCCATTATTATCGGTTACGGTTACATCATAACTTCCGCTTATTAATCCTGCTGGATCTTCAATATCCGTAGCAGCGCCGCTCCAATCAAAACTATACGGCCCAGTTCCCCCGGAGACCGTCAAATCTATCGTTCCATTAGATTGGTTACAAGTAGCATCTGTAGATGTTGCACTTAGTAGGATTGCAGAAGGTTCTGTTATCAATGCACTTGCTGTAATCGTACAGCCATTATTATCGGTTACGATAACGGTATAATTACCTGCATTTAATTCTATTGCATCTTCTGTTGTTTGCAAACTGCTATCATCCCATTGATAAGTAAATGGAGCAGCCCCACCACTAAGTGTAATATCAATACTTCCTGTACTTTCACCATTACAAAGAATTTGGGTTTCACTCACAAGAATAGAAAGTGCATCTGGAGTACTGACCATTACCGTTGCTGTTGCAGTACAGCCATTATTATCCGTTACGGTTACCTCATAACTTCCTGTTGCTACAGCAGATGGATCTTCTTCGCCAGGCAGGCCACCAGACCAATTATAAGTATAAGGTGCTGCCCCTCCCGTTATATTTAAATCTATGCTTCCATTTGTTTGATTACAAGTAGCATCTGTAGACGTTGCACTAATATTAATTGCTGCTGGCTGATCGATTAGAATCGAATTTAGTTCAACAGTACAGCCATTTTCATCTGATATGATTACATCATATATCCCAGCGTCCAAGCTTATTGGGTCTTCTGTATCTTGCGGTATCCCGTTCGTCCAAGTATAAGAATAGGCGCCTGTTCCACCACTCACTGTCAATTCAATACTTCCAGTATTCGCACCATTACAATCTGCATCATTTGAAATAAAGCTTGCATTCATTTCCGCCGGTTCATCAATGACTACAGAAGTTTGCGCGGTACAGCCATTTGCATCTGTCACAATCAGTAAACAAGTACCAGGAACACAGTTATTTGCTATTGCTCCATTTTGTCCATCACACCATTCAAAAAGGAAAGGCGCCGTACCACCTGTTACTATTGCAGTAGCCGTACCATCTGTCAAACCAAAACAACTGACCGGCGTAGAACTAGCACTTACTTCTAATAATTCTGGCTGAGTAATCTCTATACTAGCTACGCTTGAACAATTATTTACATCCGTAATAATGACTTGATAATCACCTGCTGCAAGGTCCGTTAGATTTTCATTTCCATTCAAAAGTGGATCGCCCCAATCAATATCATAAGGCATTTGTCCGCCACTAATTGTGATATCAATCGTACCAGTCTCTGCACTATTACAAGTTATATTTGTTCCTGTGATAGTCGTAACTGGTCCATCTGGTATAATGACATCTGCACTAGCTATTGTTGTACATGCATTTACATCTGTAATGGTCACTTCATAAGTACCTGCTGCAAGGCCTGTTGGACTTTGATCTCCATCATTAGTAGTCCCTGGCCAATCAAAGGTATAGGGTTCTGTTCCGCCACTAATGACTAGGCTAATACTTCCATTATCGATTCCACAGTCAGCAGGACTTGCTGAAGCGGTAGCATCTAAAACATCCGGTTCAGGAATCACTCCATTCGCTACTACCGTACATCCTACAGCATCCGTTATAGTTACGGTATAGCTTCCTGCGCCCACAGACAATAAATCTTCATTTCCATCATTACTTGAAGGATCCCAGAAAAATTCATATGGTTCAATTCCACCAGATACGGTAATATCTATTGAGCCATCTGTTGCACTATTACAAGTCACTTCTGAAATGGATACCATTGCATTCGGACTATCTGGAGAATTTACTGTAATACTTGCTGTAGCCGTACAAGCATTATCATCAGTTATAACAACAGAGTAACTTCCGGGGCCAAGATCTTGTGGATCTTCCACATTTCCCGCTGCCCCATTCCAATCAAAATTAAATGGTCCAACACCTCCAGTAACAGTCAAATCTATTGTTCCATTTGACTGACCGCATAAAGCATCTGTAGCTGTTCCACTGGCAGTCAAAGCTTCAAGTGGTTCTATTAATACTACACTTATTGTTTCTACACAAGCATTATCATCAGTCACTTCAACCATATAAGTTCCAGCTTGAAGTCCGATTGCAGTTGCCGTATTTTGATTTGCAGCATCATTCCAATTATATGAAAATGGAGGTGTTCCGCCACTTGCTATAACGGTAGCTTCTCCGGTGCTTTCTCCAGTACATAATACATTGGTTTGGC
This sequence comes from Saprospiraceae bacterium, assembly GCA_965277415.1. Taxonomy (GTDB): domain Bacteria; phylum Bacteroidota; class Bacteroidia; order Chitinophagales; family Saprospiraceae; genus JAHDHW01. The sequence goes on along the minus strand of CBDICS010000005.1, from coordinate 50,650 downwards.
TTGTTGATAAACTAATTGCATTTGGAGTAGCCAAGGTAACAGACTCTGTTGCGGTACAGCCGTTTGCGTCGGTCACAATTACCGTATAATCGCCATCGGAAAGGCCTGTAGCAGTCTGTGTTGTTTGTATTGGAGTAGTATTCCATTCATAGGTAAAACCTGGCGTTCCATTATTAGTAAGCACTGTTGCTTCTCCATCTGTAGAATTGTTACAATTAGGATCTGTTCCACTAGCAGATATAGAAAAATACAGCTGGTTCATTGATAGTAATACTTTCACTTTCACTACATCCATTAGTATCTGTAATAATCACTGTATAATCTCCTGCTGACAGTCCAGTCGCCATTTGTGTTGTTTGTACTGGAGTAGTATTCCATTCGTAAGAAAAACTATTCGTCCCGCCACTACCATTAGCTGTTGCCGTTCCAGTATTTTCTCCATTACAAATTATATCTGTAGGATCTATCGTTAAAGCTAAGGGTAAAGCTTCTCCCACGGTTACAGAATTTTCATTTGTACAGCCATTCATATCCGTCACTGTTACGGTATAATCTCCTGTGGGAATATTATTTATAGTAGCTCCTGTTTGAACCGGTATTGTATTCCAGGCATAAGTATATCCAATAGCGCCACCACTAGGAGAGACTGTTGCACTTCCGGTTGCTTCTCCCACACAAGTAGCATCTACACTACTCATATCTAATACAATAGGTGTTGGTTCAATAACAAATACAGATATTTCTTCTGTGCAACCATTTGCTCCAGTTACTGTCACGGTATAATTTCCAGCTGCCAAATCCGTAATTGTTTGAGCAGCTTGGATAGGAGTAGTATTCCAAATATATATAAAAGGTGCTACGCCTCCACCAGTTACATTTACAGTTGCAGAACCATCATTAGCTCCTCCACAAGAAATATCAGAGCCACTTGCACTTAAGGTTGGCCCATTGGTATCTTCATTTACAGTCACGCAGGTTTGATCCGTACAAGTGATTGGTAAACCAGATTGAGCATCAATCCCAACATAGGCTACTTCAAGGCAATAAGTTCCTGGTGAACAAACTGTAATAACAGATGTATTCTCACCCGCGCAGATATATCCTCCATCAGGAGTAGACCAGGTATATGAATCTCCATTCGACAAAGCACCATTTAAAAATACTTGATTTATTGTACAACCTAAATCGTCTGGAGGTGCGATTACAGACAAAGGGTCCAGAACTAATAAATCTAAAAATATAGTACTATCACAACCTGTATATTGGGTCGTCAGATTAATATTATAAGTTCCGTCAAGTGTATAAGGAACACCACCTATCACGACCGATTCTCCTTGACAAATAGTCCGTGCTACATCTATAAAATAGGTAGAATTTAAACTTACGGTTAATATCGTTGTTTGTGTACAACCAGCATTAACACCTGAAGCGATTACTTCATCAATCATATGAGTTCCTACTGTATATAATTGTCCATTTCCGGGATAAGTATATCCAGCTTCATCATCACAATATTCTCCTTCAGCAGTTAGCGATGGTAAAGCCATAACCATCACAGGTAAATCAACAGAAGTTGTAGTAAAACAGGCATTAGCACCAGAGACAGATATTGTCCCAGGTGAATTCCATTGAATTGTTACTGTATTTCCATTTTCAGAGATAATGCTTCCTCCACCAGTGACGATCCAATCATAATCAGTAATCCCTAATAAGGCATCTGTAGTATAAGTCGCTGTAGCTCCTGGGCACACCGTTGTTGGGCCTGAAATAGCTGTTGGATCTCCAGGATCAGTTACCGTAGTCGATCCACTATTTACAGTTATCGAATAATCACAAATATCTCCTCCACAGCCATCAATCACAATGTAATAGGTCTGACCAATTACAAAATTGTTATAATTGAGATTGACATTGCTCTGTGTACATCCACATTGAGTATCCAAAGGTAGAGAAGCAGTTCCTTCGTCAGTAGAATTTATTGGCTCTGTACAAGCTGCGTAAAATGCAGCCTGAATCCCTGTACCACCATTTGCACCGCTACCTTGACAGTTTGAAATGTTTAGTGTAATACTAATAGAAGTACTTCCAGCAATGAATGCAATCCAGTCATCATTATTTAAAATATTACTGCCACAACCGGGAAAAACCTGATTTGTATTTAATGTTCCCAAGGTTGCAGAAAAGCCATTTAAGCCAAAGTCACAATCGGGAAAAGCACAGGCACAACCTGCAGCAGGGACATCTGGTGGAGAAAAAGGGTCGCAATTTTGAGCGATTAGATTCGACAACGTGCACAATAATAGCACAAAGATGATTGTGGATATTCCTCTCATTTTCAAGGTCGGTTTTGGTTATTATAAGATCCTATAAATGGGGGAATACCTTTTAAAAAAGCCTAAAAGAAAAACAAATTTTGTCCTCAAAAACAAAATTTCATATGATTTTTCTGAATTTATGGTTGTTTGAAACAAACAAAGGAGGTGGGAATTTTAAAAATATGTTGGTAATTTAAGCTTTTTTGATGAAAAAAGCTTGATTTTTTTTTCACCGGAGCTATAACAGTATAATTTGGGTTTAGGATTCAAGTTTTACAATTAACTTATTTTGGACATCCTGATTCTGGCATACTTACAAGATTTAGATAATTTTACCCTGTTCACTTAGCTTTCACAATTAATCCACTTGCTGCAGTTAATAATACACCTTTTTTACTTTTTAGAGGTTTGCTTAGGTCCCACCAATTTAGCAACAGATAATATTCATTTCTAGAAGGCAATTCTATTTCAAAAGAAACGCCCATTCCATCTTTTTGCCAGTTCAGTTTATTATCATTTGTTATTTTAATTATTTCTCGATCCCAGCTTCCAAATTGGAGTACAATTTCAAATTCTTGAGCGGGCTGCATGGGTTCAGAGAATTGTAATTTAACAAGGCTAGGTTTTGAGTCCAGAATTAAGGTGTCTTCATTATTTAATAATTTAGGCTTAGTTAATTCTGATTGAATTTCTTTAGTCCAGCTCAGTAATTCAGGATATAAATCTTTCAGCTTTTTCTTCCCTTGATACTGATGATGTAATTCTTTTAGTTTTTGTGCAAATAGGTTCGAGTATATAAATCCACGGGTTTCATTTTGAAAATGCCAATTCAAATTAATTCTATCAGCGATTTCTGGAAAATAAATAGAATTAAAAATATCAAAAACTGCCCAAGTCATGTATTCATTAAAAACACCATTTTCATACTCTTCATAACCACTTCCATTATTCCAAATTTTATGATCAAAGTTTTGATCAATTTTATGATCTGCTGATGTTGGATTGACAAAAGCATGATCCATTTCTGTAAAAAGTGTATGAATATTCGCCGACTTCGCTTCATCTGTAAAAACCGTATCATTTAGGATAGGCTTAGCGATATCAGCAAAACTTGCCGTCGTTGTACTATCTGATGTTCTTAACAAATGTTGACTACCTACAAAAGGTGAAAGTACAGCCACAAATTTCGAATCTGAAAGAAAATTATCAAATTCGCTTGATAGAAATTCCATCATTTCATTCAGCATATAATGCCTTTTATATCCGTTTATCATTTTTTGGCGGAAGTCATTATTTTTTTTGTAAAATACTCTAAAGTTAGATTGATCCGCAAAATCCTGAACTAGGCTAATATGATCATCAAATTCACTTATTCCAAAAGCATAGAAATCATTCTTTCTAATTAATTGATCATTTTCGTCAAATTGGTAAGCATAAGCATCCGTTCTAAAACTTAGAAATTCTTCCCACCTTTCTCTAATAAAGTTTGTAGAATCTAAAACAGGATGCCCCTCCATAGATTTAAAATAAGTCCTCATTTCCTCATAATAAGGAAAATCTTTATTCACCTTCCATTTATCATTAATTCCATCTTCTGTAAGTGCAATAATGATATTTGCCAATTCATAAACCTCGGGGTATTCCACAAGAATAACCTCTTCCTTTTCGGAATTAGCAGGATGCTCTTTTTCTATGGTTTCACATGAAAAAAGAATCAAGCTTAAGAAGCCAATGGATCCGAAAGAGATTATCGTTTTAAATGTTTTCATTTCTCCTTTATAAAATTAAGAATCTATTTTACATACTAAATTTGGTAATTTCTGACACGAAGTCCCACAAATCCATTGCAAACAATTCTCCACCTAAGAGATTGACGACCAATAAAATACGATAAACAAGCGAAATGCTTTTTAAAAGAAATATCGTTTAAAAGCTTCCATGGCCTCATACTCAGGGAGACCTAATTGATCATAGAGTTTGGCAGTATGGCTATTCCGAGCCTCCGAACGTTGCCAGAATTCTCTTACATCATGCCCTGGAAAAAGTGGACGATCTTTTTGAGATTGATGTTTAAAAATAGCTCGACGTTTTCGTAACAGTTCATCTGGACTTAGTGGTACAGCCATATCAACATCTTCAATATTCCATTCTTGCCAAGCACCACGATATAACCAAACATAACATTCCTGCATCCATTTCTTATGTTTCAAACGGTCGACTGCTTCAAAAATTGCTTGAAGACAAACCCGATGTGTACCATGCGGATCAGATAAATCACCTGCGCAATAAATCTGATGGGGCGTAATAGATTCCAAAAGGTCAACAATGATTTGGATGTCTTCTTCACCTAAGGGTTTCTTTTTGACCAATCCTGTTTCGTAAAAAGGCATGTCCAGAAAATGCATGTTTTGATCTTTGATACCCACATAACGACAACCTGCTTTTGCTTCGCCTCTTCTTATCAGAGCTTTTATTTTTTGGATTTCCGGGGCATCTACTGTTCCTGGTTTTTTATCAGCAATATCTTGTCTTACCTTCTCAAACATTTCTCTTGAGGCTTTGACATTCATCCCAAATATCTCATCGAATTCATTTACAAAATCCATAAACCGAATAACATCATCATCGAAAACTGCAATATTCCCACTGGTCTGATACGCCACATTGACATCATGTCCCTGATCATGCAATCTAATGAATGTTCCCCCCATAGAAATCACATCATCATCTGGGTGCGGACTAAAAATGATTACCCGTTTTTTAGTTGGGATACTACTAACTGGTCTTTTACTATCATCCGAATCAGGCTTTCCTCCAGGCCATCCAGTGATCGTCCACTTTAGATCGTTGAATATTTTGATATTTATATTATAGGCAGAATCATATTCAGTAATAATGTCTCCCATTCCATCATCGCTATAATCTCTATTCGTTAATTTCAAAATCGGTTTTCCTAATTTTAGACTCAACCAAATTACAGCCTTTTTTATCAGTTCTTCATTCCATGCTACTTCTCCGACCAACCAAGGCGTTTTGATTCTTGTGAGTTCTGCACTCGAAGCATTATCTAATATCACAGAAACATTGGGATGTCCTTGGAGGTAAGTTGCCGGAACGACATCACTAATCTCTCCTTCAACAGCCTCTTTAATAATGGTAGCTTTACCTTCACCCCATGCCATTAATATGATTCGCTTAGCATTCATTATCGTTCCCACGCCCATAGTAATTGCTTTTCTTGGAACATTTTCTTCTCCAAAAAAGTCGCTTGCTGCATCAACAATTGTAATATGATCTAGTGTGATTAATCTCGTTTTGGAATGAATGCCGGAGCCCGGTTCATTAAAACCAATATGCCCGGTTCGACCAATACCAAGAATCTGTAAATCCAAACCACCATACTTAGCTATTTTCGCTTCGTATTCTTCGCAATATGCAGTAACCGTTCCTTTCGAAAGTGTGCCATCGGGAATGTTTATATTATCTTTATTGATATCAATATGATCAAAAAGATATTCATTCATGAATCGAACATAACTTTGTAATGCATCAGGCTGAACAGGATAATATTCATCCAGATTAAAGGTTACAACATTTTTAAAACTTAAACCTTCTTCTTCATGCATTCTCACTAATTCACCATAAACTGCCGTTGGTGTAGATCCAGTAGCAAGTCCTAATATGCACATATTTCCTTCAGCAGCTTTGGAACGAATCAAACTAGCAATCTCATGTGCAACTGCTTTGGATGCATCATTTGCATCTTGATAAATATTAGTGTGGATTTTTTCAAATCTTGATTGTGGGCTCTTTGGTGGTAAAGAAGTCATATATTTTATTTATTATTTAACAAATCTTAAATCTTGACTATATACGCCTAGGGCAAAGCAATTAGAAATTTGTCTTCTAACTCTCCTTAAGTACAGTGTAAACTCATCAGCATTAAATGCAAAAAAATATGTCATTGCTCATTTATGAGATCAATGACATATTTTATTATGTATTCGGATAGGGAGACCCCAGACCGGATATCTTATATTGCATTTTGTATATTTTTTAGCGAACGCCAAAGATACAAAAAATGTTTAAACTTTGCATATATGGTTAGAAGAGTCAGGAAGTCAGAGTGGTCAGAGTGGTCAGAGTGGTCAGGAAGTTAGCGCCTCTGACCACCTGACTTTCCTGACTACTCTGACTCTCCTGACCAAATATCTCTAGCCCAAGGCTTTTCCAACTTTTTTCAATAAGGCTATTGTTGCTTTTATACCTTCATCTTCAGAGAGGGTACTCCCTTCGTATTCTACTCCTATAAAACCAGTGTATCCAGCATCCTTTACGATCTTCATCATTTTCATATAATCAGTATGGGTTTCTTCTCCTTGCTCATTAAAATCATGTGTTTTAGCACTAACTGCTTTTGCATGAACCATTAATTCTTCTACACCTTTATAACGATCATATTCTTCTATACAAGAACCTTCCCAAGGTTTTCCACCATCACGCTTGATGCAGAAGTTTCCAAAATCAGGGAGTGTTCCACAATTATCCATATTGATTTGATCCATCACGCCTTTAAGCCAAGCTCCATTAGAAGAAAAACCGCCATGGTTTTCAACAATCACATTAATGTTTGCTTGTTTAGCATACTCAGCCAATCTACCTAATCCATTTACGGCGGCTTTTGCTGCATCTTCTGCACTTTTACTTTGACTAAAAGCATTAACTCTAATCGAATGACAACCTAAATACTTCGCAGCATCTACCCATTTATAATGATTTTCAATAGCCTCTGTTCTTACTTTATCATCCAACTCTGCAAGGCCGCCTTCTCGATCAATCATAATCAATAATTGTTTTACATCATGATCAGCAGCTCGTTGATTCATCTGCTTGAGGTATTCCATGTCTTTTGCTTTGTCTTTAAAGAATTGATTAACGTATTCAATTCCTCCAAGGTCAAAATCATTCCTTGCTTTTGCAGCAAAATCCAAATTGTCCATTGTTGCTTCTCCTCGAATACCAAATGCTTTATGCAAAGACCACTGTGCTAAAGAAATATCAAAGAATAACTTAGCCTGATTTGACAATTCAGGTTTCTTTTGAGTCTCCATATCTGAGGTTGCTGAAGATTCTCCTCCTTCAGATCCACAGGCAGTTAATCCTAGCAAACCAACACCAAGGGCAAATTGGCCTGATTTTTTGATAAATTTTCGTCTTGTTTTTTCCATCGTTAAAATTGTTTTGTGAAGTTGGTTATTTAGTACATGGCATATTTGAGACAAAGCCATAAAACAATATCTATGGGATTTGTCCAAGAACGGTGAAGTTTAGTAAGAAATGTCGCTCAACATGGACAAGATAAAATGTTTTTATACAACAACATAGTAAGATTGATGTTTTTAGTTATATTTAGAGCCTGTTTCATTTTAAAAAAAACATAGAAGTTGTTCAAAGATAGTCTTCTAAACTACGAAATGATATTTTGCACAACTTCATAAAAAAAAGATATCCTTATGAAAAGATTATTACAATTGATTTTTTTATTTACAATCTCATTTAGTTATTTAAAAGCTCAGGAGATTGTTACAATTGACTTTTTAGAACATCGTACAAAAGCTGAACTAGTTAATGATTATGGTACATTTATCGCATTTGGAGCTGACCTTTACCGGGTTACCTATGAGACGATGGATATACATGGACAACTGGATACTGCTTCCGGTTTATATATTTATCCAGTAGCTGAAAGTAATGATCGTATATTTCCCATGTTGATCTATCAACATGGAACGGTAGGCTCACGTTATGATGTGCCTTCAGAACTAGAAGGTGGTTATCAATTAGCTTTATTCTGGGCAGGTGTTGGATATGCAACTTCGGCAGCAGATTTTTTAGGGCTTGGTACATCAAGAGGATTTCATCCATATGTTCATGCGGAGACGGAAGCTTCTGCAGCTATTGATCTACACTTAGCTGTAAAACAATATTCTCATGACAATGGCCTTTTTGTAAATAATCAACTATTTGTTACTGGCTATTCCCAAGGTGGTCATGGAGCGGCAGCAGCGCAAAAAATGATCCAGGAAGAGTATGCTGGTCAATTGAGTGTAACAGCTTCTGCGCCGATGTCAGGTCCCTATAGTATTTCAGGTGTCATGCGGGATTTGATGCTAGGAGATGAAAGTTATTTCTTTGTTGGTTATGCGCCCTATTCTATTTTATCATATAATTTAGAGTATAATTTTTTTACAGAAACCAGTGAAATTTTTATAGAACCTGCTGCGACGTGGGTACAACAATTTTATGATGAAGAAATTGACCTTTGGCAATTAAACACTAATTTAATTGCTTGGCTAACAACTACTTTTGGCGGTTCTATTCCTAAGTATATGTTTCAAGATGCCATTTTATCTGAAATTGAAAATAATCCAGATCATATCATTAATCAGGCTTTAAGAGCCAATGATTTGTACCGATGGGGGCCAACTGCTCCTACTAGATTATTCTATTGTACTGCTGATGATCAAGTACCCTTTATGAACTCTATTGTTGGTCGAGATTCTATGCAAGCATATGGTGCTGCTAATATTTTAGCCATTGATGTGAATTCTGATGCTGATCATGGGGGCTGTGTAAATCCAGCGACTACTGCGGGGTATGTCTTTTTTAGTTTTTATCAAAATATTGGATTCTATATTAATACTGTAGAATTAGATCACAATATTCAATTTCAAGTCATTCCAAACCCTGCTACAGATCACATTAATGTCAAATTCAGGAATGATACTCAAGATTTTGATCAAATAGAATTGATAAATGTCAGTGGCAAATCGGTACAAACGATTTCGAGTCAGACTAGTATCAGCTTAGATGGATTGTCGCAAGGTCTTTATTTTGTAAAAGTTACTTCCAAGGAAGGCGTATGGATTGAGAAGGTCATTGTTCAGTAAGAGATAGAACTTGTCCAAAGTTTAAAATGTGGGTTATATAGCTAAATTGCTATATAACCCACATAAATATTTGCCAATATAGCTACATGTCTTTTTCTAACTTTCCTCTAAAAATCACTTCTTCGATCTGATAATTCTTATCCATAATGACTAAATCTGCAAAGGCACCTTTTTTAATATTCCCTATTTGGTCTGATAGCCCAAGGTAGGCTGCGGGAATTGAGCTTGCCATTTGGAAGGCATCTGCTTCTGAAATATTCGCGAATCTTATACTATTGTAAATGGCATTTTGCATTGTAATAGCTGCTCCAGCAAGATTATTTTCATCATTGATATAAGCACCATTTTCTAATCGAATATTAAATCCATCGTATTTAAAATGCCCCCCTTTAAAATCAACAAAAACAGCATCTGTCACAAAGAAAAGTTTACCTCTTTTAAGTCGCTGTGCAATCCGAAGTGCTGCAAAATCTACATGCTTCCCATCAGCAATGATTGCCGCATATAAATTAGGATCATCAAAAAAAGCCCCCACCAAACCAGGTTCTCGACTCTGAAAACCAGACATAGCATTAAATAAATGTGTGACTTTACTTATTCCTTTTTCATGGAAATATTTTGCTTCTTGATAGCTTGCATTGCTATGTCCAGCTGAAAGGCGAATTCCGCTATCCCGTAAAAGAGCTAGCAAATCATCATCAAATAATTCTGGAGCGATGGTCAGTAAAGCAATAGCATCCTTTCCTTTTTCGATCAGACTTTCTAATTCTTTTTTTTCAGGTTTTCGAAGATATTTAGTCAGATGAGCACCTCTTTTAATAGGGTTCAAATAAGGCCCTTCTACATGCAAGCCCAGAACTCCAGAAAAAGGATTCTTCATAGCTATTCTTGTAGCATCAATTGCAGTATAAATCTTTTCTAATTTAGTAGAGACTAAAGTGGGTAGAAAAGATGTCGTTCCATATTTTCGGTAAGTCTTTGCAACCGATTGTATAGCTGATTGTGAAAAGTCCTGTGTGAAATAAACACCTGCCCCTCCATTGATTTGCAAATCAATAAATCCAGGTAGGCAAAGTTTATTCTTATATTCTAGAATATCAATCCCTGGAAAGCCACCCAGTGAATTAAAAAAACCAAGCACTTTATCATTTTCGAGTATTAATACTTGATCTCGAATATATTTTGTGCCCGTATAGAAAGTAGCACCTATTATAGCCCTCAGCATTAATTTACCAACGGATTAAAGCTGAACCCCAAGTAAATCCACTTCCAAATGCTGCTAAACAGACTAAGTCACCGTCTTTTATTGCACCTGCTTCCCAAGCTTCACAAAGTGCTATTGGAATAGATGCAGCTGTAGTATTTCCATATTTCTGAATGTTATTCCAGACTTGATCATCTCTTAAGCCCATTCTTTTTTGAACAAATTGGCTAATTCTCAGGTTAGCCTGATGTGGAATAAGCATCCCAATATCAGCAGGTGTCAATCCAACTTCTGTTAATGCCTCATTGATTACTTCTGGAAATTTTTGAACCGCCAGTTTAAATACAAACTGCCCCTCCATATTCGGATAATGCTGATCATTGTCCATCATATGTTGAGTCATAAATATTCCACCAAATTCCTGATCAGGATAACCAAAATCCTTCTCCTCCCCCATTTTATTAAAATGATATCCGCCATGAGAGCCCGGGTTGATAAAGGCTAACTTTTCCGCATAATTTCCATCCGAATGCAATTTAGTCGTTAGTATCCCTTTATCGGATTCTTCTGTAGGTTGAATAACTGCTGCTCCAGCTCCATCTCCAAAAATAACGGTAACATTCCTTCCTGTAGTAGAAAACTCTAAACCCATAGAATGCATCTCTGCTCCTACTAACAATACATTTTTATACATTCCAGTTTTTACAAATTGATCCGCTATTGACAAACCATAGATAAATCCAGAACATTGATTACGAATATCCAAAGCCCCCACTTCAGTTTTTGTGATACCTAATTCTCTTTGCACTAATACACCACAACCTGGAAAATAATAGTCTGGACTCAGTGTCGCAAAAATAATAAAGTCGATATCTTCCTTCTGAATACCTGCTCGCTCAATAGCAATCGCAGCAGCTTTTGCACCCATTGTAGAGGTAGTCTCTTCATGTTTTTTACCATAACGACGTTCTTTGATTCCCGTTCGTTCTTGAATCCACTCGTCAGAAGTTTCCATCACACGAGTCAAATCATTATTGCTTACTATTTTTTCCGGAACATAATATCCTATGCCGCCTATTTTTGATTGTAACATATGTTTATCTAGTTATTGGTTTAAAGCTTATCTGAAACAATGAATTCAGTCATTCCTTCTTTCTTTTTGTACTCCTCTTGCTTAGGCTATGAAAAGACAAAAGCGCTTTTGTGGAATCTTATTCTGACGCAATATACAAAATCTAATTTTTTATGAAAAGTAAGCGTGATCATAAAAAATGTAACAGTAAGCTTAGGGACAGCGTGTGAATGAAATCCATTTTATGCTAATCTATAGTTCTGCTCTTCCTCAAAAAAAAATTAGGCATCCCGATGTGCAGTTTACCTGAGTAGGCTTGAAACAAAAGCCCTAGTCTAAAAGAAGAAAATTATTTATGCCTCGTCTCCAACATACTCTTATATTTGCTTTATCTTTAGAGGTGAATAATCGAATTAATGCAACAAAACAATAAGAATAGAAATACAATAACTTTCTGGCTGTTATTCGGCTTCGCATTCGTGCTTTTTCTTTTATTCATTCCAGAGGAAAGTCATAATGGGGATATTGGTCATTGGAAGCGCTGGACAGCATTTATTATTTTGGAAGGGCTGCCATATATTTATGATTTGGGCACTCATTATTCTAATAATTTCCCCTGCAACTACCCTCCAGTTTTGCTATACATGTTTGATGTTTACGGAATGATCATTCCTGATTTAGATTTTTTAAGCACCAACTTTAAATACTTTAAGGTCATACCTTTAGTCTTTGATTTTATTGGCGCTGGCATTATATTTTTATTGATAAAAAGAAATTTTAAAACCAGTTTCCTCCCTTTATTATTATTATTGAGTCCAGCCTATATGTACAATAGTTATTGCTGGGGACAAGTTGACAGTATTTTTACTGCATTTATAGCCCTTTCCTTAATCTTTGGTTTGAAGCGTAAATGGAAACTTGCTATTCTTTTTTATATCATTGCTTTAAATACAAAAATGCAAGCTATTGTATTTATGCCTGTGGTGATACTTACGCTTATTCCGGTTATTGATTCCTGGAAAAAAATCGGATGGTCAGTTTTTATTGCTGGTTTCACGCAGGTAATAATTTTATCCCCTTTTATTCTTCACGGAACGGTTGGAGACTGGTATTCGGTAATGAGTAGTTTGGTCGATCAATATCCAAATGTATCACTGAATGCCTTTAATATATGGCATTTACTAATGGAAACCAGTACTGTTCTCCCTACCAAAGATTATGAATTGTTTTGGTTTGGAATGACTTATAAAAATTGGGGTTTACTTTTCTTTTTTGCTTTTAGTTTTATTGCCTTACTGCCCTTATTTTTACAAGCTATTCATTTTGCTATTCAAAAGGTTCAAACGGATCAAAACTTCAAGTCTCTGGTATTTTTAAGTGCATTTTTATGTGTCTTAGGTTTTTTCTTTTTCAATACTCAGATGCATGAACGATATTCTCATCCTGCTTTGCTATTGGCGTTTCTTTTTGGAGTTTTAAGTAAAAAGTACTGGCTATATGGCCTTACTTCAATTGCTTATTTTTTAAATATGGAAAGAACCTTACGATTTTTCGATATTAGTTATGGTACTTTTATTTTTTTAAAACCTTTTATTGCTTCTTTATTTTTATTAACGCTTTTAGTAGGTTTGTGGCATTTATATACATCTTATCCAATAGTCAAAAACTGGACGGCTATTCGAGATGCATTGAGGATAAAAATACGTTTGCTTTTAAACAACTCTTTATATAATAAAACCAAATAATGAATATAATCAACCAAAACAGGATACAGCATTTAATTGAAAATGGTTTTAGCTTTGATATCGGAGCTTCCATATCAGAAGGCTTTGAAATTGTAAAAAAGGAATTGGTATTATTTGTAGTATTTACATTGATAGCAGGCATAATGATACTTGTCGTTTCATCTTTTCTAAGTGCTTTTCAACATGCTACAGAAGGTTCTGTTTTTACGGAAATAGTCTTTCAATTTTTTTCACAATTTACTTCACAGCTTATCATCCCACCTTTAATGGCTGGTTATTTTATCGCTGCACATAAAGTGCATCAAAGAGAAGTACTTGATTTTGGAGATTTCTTTAAAGGCTTTGACTATTATGGACAACTATTGATCCAGTCATTGATTATTGCCGGGATCAACTTTCTTTTGTATATCCCTTTGATTTTGGTCATCTATAGCATGGACTTAAATAATATTAATACAACAACTCCTAGTTTAGAAACTACCCAAATCATTATTTTTGTCTTAGTTCTTTTAGTGATTATTTTAATTAGTATGTATGTCTACACCATCTATCTTTTTGCTTCTTCATTTGTAATCTTTGGAGACATGCAAGCTTGGGAGGCGATGGAGACCAGTCGTGAAATTGTAAATCAAAACCTTTGGATAGTTTTTGGATTCTTATTTATTTTAATTCTAATCTTTATCGGAGGTATGCTTTTATGTTGTGTTGGCTTATTAATTGCCTTACCTGTTTTTTATGCAAGCATCTATGTAGTTTTTAGAGATTTGATGGGTTTTGATGACTCCAATATAGCAGGAGAAGAAGACCTGTTGAATCATTTGGTTGATTAGTGATCAGAGTTAACTGGTCATTTATCATTAGTAAACTATTGCTCATGAGAAAGGTATTTTAGGATTATCATATAGTGATTGCTTCGCTTGTGATCGGCCTGTGGTCTTGTGATCGCTTCGCTTGTGAGTAGTTACTTTTGACAGACTTCAAAAATTTTGATCATTTATTTTTATTCAATTCATATTTAATAGTTAACCTTGCAATTGTCATGATGGGTAAACAATAACAGACTTTAAAACTTATCTTATTATCTTTGCAAATGGTTTTCTAGATTTGAACAACTTCTTTGTAAAAAAAATACTACATGACAGTTGCTACTGCGAAGGATGCTTTAAAGAAATATTTTGGTTATGATCAGTTTCGATCCATGCAAAGAGAGATTATCGAAACGATCTATAGCAAGGCTGATGCTTTGGTTCTTATGCCAACTGGAGGTGGAAAATCAATCTGCTATCAAATACCAGCCGTAACTATGGAAGGACTGTGTATTGTGGTATCTCCTTTGATCTCTCTCATGAAAGATCAAGTGGAAGGACTGAGAGCCAATGGGGTGAGTGCTGCTTTTTTGAATTCTTCTTTGAGTGCAGCAGAACAAAATCAAGTGGAGCATGATATCTATAATGGTAATATAAAATTACTTTATGTCTCTCCCGAAAAACTCGTTTCACAAAGTTTCTTTCCACTACTGCAACAATCAAAAATAAATCTATTCGCAGTCGACGAAGCACATTGTATTTCTTCTTGGGGACATGATTTCAGACCAGAATATAAAAAGCTGCAATTTTTAAAAAAACAATTCCCCGGTATTCCACTTGTGGCATTGACCGCTACGGCTGATAAAGTAACGCGAAGGGATATTATCAAACAATTAGGACTAGGCAATCCAAGGGTTTTTCTAGATTCTTTTGACCGCCCTAATATCAGTTTGACTGTACGTCCCGGCCAGAAGAAATTCGAACAGATATTAGATTTTATAGCTAAACATCCGGGACAGGCAGGTATTATTTATTGTCTGAGTCGAAAATCCACTGAAGAATTAGCCTCAAAATTGAGGAAGTCTAAGATAGATGCAGAAGCCTATCATGCTGGACGAAGTGCTGAAGAGCGATCAAAAGTTCAGGAGGACTTTATCAAAGACGATACGCTCATTGTCTGTGCTACTATTGCCTTTGGAATGGGCATAGACAAATCAAATGTTCGTTGGGTCATTCATTATAATCTACCAAAAAACATGGAAGGTTATTATCAAGAGATTGGTCGTGCTGGACGTGATGGTGCAAAAGCAGATGCTATGCTTTTTTATAGTTTTAGGGATGTGATGGTCTTACGCGAAATCCTTTCTAATAATAATAGTGAAAATGAAGCCGTCCAGTTATCTAAACTAGAACGGATGCAACAGTATGCTGACTCCTTGATTTGTCGACGTAAAATCTTATTGAATTATTTTGGAGAGAATTTGGAGAAAGATTGTGGCAATTGTGATGTTTGTAAAAATCCACCTCAACATTTCAACGGGACAGTGATTGCTCAGAAAGCACTTTCTGCTGTCACTCGTGTAGGAGAACGAGTAGGTATTCGACTATTAATTGATATTCTAAGAGGATCGCAAAGAAGAGAAGTTTTAGAAAATCGTTATGATAAGATCAAAACTTATGGCATGGGAGCAGATATCTCTGCCTATGATTGGCAACACCTTATTGCTCAGTTAATCAACCTTGGCTTACTCGAAATCGCTTATGACCAAAGAAATGTACTTAAGCTAACTGCCCAAAGTAAAGCTGTTTTGTTTGATGGCAAACAAGTACAATTAGTTAGAATGGCAGATATCAAGCAACGCCAAGAAGCCGAGAAATCCAAGGTTAAAAAACCAAGTGTGAAAGAACGGGTTCGAGATGAATTGTTTGAAGTACTTAGAAAACTTCGTCGAGAGATTGCTCGAAAGAGTGGTATCCCACCCTATCTTGTTTTCTCAGACGCTTCCTTAGAAGAGATGGCCGCAAGTCGCCCTATTTCTGAATTTGATTTCTCCATGATCTCTGGAGTTGGAGAAAAGAAACTCAACCAATATGGTAAAATCTTTATGGATGCAATTCTTGATTTTGTATCAAAAAAAAGTGATGATGGCGTAAAGGTAGATGGTGCAACTCAATTAGCTACTTTCCAACTATATAATCGAGGTTTCTCTCCTGAACAAATTGCCTTGCAAAGAGGTATTGGAGAGCAAACGATCTATGATCATTTAGTAAAGATGTATGCAAAAGGATATAATATTGATATCAAACGTTTTGTTAGTTCCAAAGAAGTTGGGCAAGTCGTCCGTGTTGTTTCTTCTCTAGAACCACCTTATAAATTAAAAGAAATCTTTGATGCTTTAAATGGCACTTTATCTTACCCTAAGATTCGATTTTCGCTAGCTTATTATTATAAGAAAAAGTAAAATTCGTATTTGCTATCCCTTAGATACGCGAAATAAGTGACGGGACAAAATTAATGATAAGCTATTTTGACATTCTGAAATTTCATAAGCGTGACTAAAAGGAGATTGTGTTGAATATTTTAGGATGTCTTACAAAAAATAGCTTATGATTAATTCCGTCTAACAACTTAAATATACTCTAAAACGAACTCTTTTCAAAAGTTTTCGTATACCTCCTATATACTGGAATATCTCGGCCTTATTATCATTGAGTCCTTATCCAGTAAAAGTATTATGAAACTTTCATAGTCTACAACCCACATCAGAATAAAGTTTTGGCAATAATTTTATAACCTTCAAAAACATTGTTTATGGAAAATTCATTATCCGCTACAGTTACCGCTTCAACAATCAAAACGCCTTTTGATTATTGTGCAGGTATTAATTATGAGAGTTGGACGATGGGGAGAACGAATATGAATATTGCAGCAGACCTTACTTGTGTTGCACAACACTTTAGCCTTATTAAAACGTTTCATTGCGCAGGAGTCGGGACTACTGCCATTGAAATGGATTCTACTCAACAACAAGTCATCGATTTCGTCGCCAACCATCAAGGGCAGACTTTGCAATTAATTATGGGTACTAATAATAGTGCTCTGGCTCAAGGCGGCTTTGGTACTCCCTGGAGTGCAGGACTGATGAATGACTCTACTTATACAGATAGCTGGGTAAGTATGTTGATCTCTTCTTTTGGCAATGCTGCTACCGTGCTTAAGCATTTAAAATGTATCTGTCTTGGAAATGAGATAGATGCTAATGGCCCTCCTCCAACAAATTCGAATTTCAAAGATTATTATGAAACCTGGATTCCAAACGCTTTTAAAAATCTAAAAGCCTCAATGGCTGCCAAAGGGCTTGGAAGTATTTCTATCAGCACTACGATTGCAAACTATCCATTGGGAGATCCAAGTACAAATGTTGTGGCGTCAAGCGCAACTGCTTGCATTAACAGTAATTGGGGAACATCATGGAATAATGGAAATGCTTTTGTCTTTTTCAATCAGTATACTGAAAATGGTGGGCAGCGTACTGACTTCAATACAGTAAGTACTTATTTTGATAATGTACAAACCAAATTAGGAACGAGTCCACAAGTTTTTGTTGGAGAAACAGGTTATTCGGCAGAGTTTAATACTTCTAATGATAATAATGAAGCTGCGGTAATTACCGATATGTTTAATTGGTTAAATACACAAAGAACAGCTAATGGCGCATGCACTCCTTTATGTGTTTTTCAAGCATTTGATCATTCAGATAAAGCGACAGGCCAAAAACAGATGGGCTTATTTGAATACAGTGGTAGTACTGCTGGTCCAAAAAGCGGTATTAGTATTCCTGCCTGGGTAAATACAGCTAATTAAATTTAGAAATTGTAAAAGTCATTTGTCATTAGGGCTAAGCCTCCAATGGCAAATGACTTTGAATATATTAAGAACCTGTCCAAATTTTATTGTCGAAGGCGAAAGAACTCAATTTAAGGTTCTGAAGAAGCGTTTTTGTTTTTTCATAGCCTTAGCTATGGGAATACAAAAAGGCGAAATCAGGTTCTTAAAGTGTGATTTTGTAGCCCGATGAATAAACTTTGGACAGGTTCTAAGACTCCATACTATCCATAATCATTGTCCTCATCCATTCATTAGGAATAACATCAATAGTCAAATTGATTCGTTCAGTTGTTCCTGGGTTAAGAACACGATGTGGATCTGTCAAGCGTAGGTACCAGCACTCTCCTACTTTCATGGGAACTGGAACATCATTTAGAAAAAACTCTACCGTATCGTTATTTACAATAGGAATAGTCAATCGGATAACAGATTTCTCAACTTCAAGCCCCAAAGTAGGATCAGTATGTTCTTTAACCACACTACCAGGAGCTAATCGAAGTAACCTTACCAAATTAACTTTAGTGTGTTGGCGAAAAGTATCTATTACACTCTTCAAATAAGGTGATGATTCAAGTATTGAGGTATCCAACCATTCCGTCCATGATCCATCTGCAAAGTCATCCGCAGGAGGAGGAAATGGAATAGAAGGATCAACCATATGAGCTGGTGCTCTTAATTGTAAAACATTATAATATACGAAATCTGTAAGGTCGAGGGCTTCAATCTCTGCCTTCATCTTGTCCACATCAAAGAAAAATGGCAGTTTTATACGATCACTTGCGATTTCAACTGGATTTGTTAGTTGAGACATAATGTTATATTTTGGAGTTATATGCTATGAAGTTGTTTAAAAATAGCTCACTAAACTACGAAACGATCTTTTGCTTCAATACTTCCTTATAAAAACCTCAGGTAGCCCTGCTACGCATCGATTTTAAAGCCTCGTCTTGATGCAAAATATCTGTTTCTCGTAATAGCAGCCATTTTTGAACAACTTCTATATTATCCAGTACAAATTACATAATTAATCAAACATGGAGTAATAAAATTTATTTTTTTTAGTCATTCCCTTATAGAAAATTTTAGTTGAACTATAATAGCTTTTTATAATGTAATTCACCTTCCCTCCAGAATTTGTTTACGTCCCTATCCTAAACAGATATGAGTCATCCCTTATTTTTATTTGACGCTGAAAGACGCTGGTTTATATGATTAATTATGATGATTAGTGCCCTTGGCCCTAATAAAAACAGTGTTTTATCATAATAAACTGTGTCTTTCAGCCTCAGCAATACGTTTTATAGATTTCAAAAACTAGGGATGATTCATGTTGTATAATGCTTTACCTTCTTAAAACTCAATATCTATCACCAAGTCAAATTCATCATAAATCATATTGTCCTTTAGTCCATCAAAAAAGTTGCCCGAACCGTATTTAATATTAAATTCAGTTCTATCAATCTTAAGGCTTGCGGTTGCTTTTTTCCCATATATGGAAGCATCAAATTTAATAGATTTAGTAATGCCTTTAATGCTTAGATCTGCGGTAATCTTATAAGCGTTTTTGCTAATACTATTTATTTCAGTAATGTTCAAGCTTGAAACAGGGTGTTTTTCTACGCCAAAAAAGTCTTCTGATTTTAGATGCCCCTCTAGTTTACCCTTGTAATTTCCTTTTAAATCTGTACAAGCTAATGAGGACATATCAATTATGAATTCTCCACCTTTTAATTGCTCCCCATCAAATAACAAAGCACCTGATT
Organism: Saprospiraceae bacterium; assembly: GCA_965277415.1. Classification (GTDB taxonomy): domain Bacteria; phylum Bacteroidota; class Bacteroidia; order Chitinophagales; family Saprospiraceae; genus JAHDHW01. The sequence continues at coordinate 30,906 of CBDICS010000005.1, read as the reverse complement.
TCAAGTTTAATGTTCCTTCATGTGAACCACTTACTTTGTAGCCTTTCCAAACAATTTTGCTGTTTTTAACTTCCATTTTTTGCATAGTAGTACTTGCTGGAAACATAAAACTTTGCAATAAAATGATTGTTGCTACTGCTGTTACATTCAATATTATTTTTTTCATTTTTAAAATTTTAAGCATTATAATAAAACCTTTCGTGAATAATTTGCCCGTCTTTCCATTCTTGGACAGCCACCTGATTGTATTTTTTCACCCCCCAATCTTTATGGGTATAATCAAAATGCCATTCTACCATCGTTGTATTTTCACCTGCGGTTACCTTAATTGGTTCCGCTTCTCGAAACTCTGTAATAGCCCCAAAGAAATCTTCCTCTTTTTCGCGGTTAGCTGCTTTCCCAGCAACAGGAGGATTATTGTTTTCCTGCATTACTACATCATTGTGATAATACTTATCAAAAGCTTCTAAAGCTTTGCCCTGAAGTATCATACCGTTTAGGTCATTGACCTTTTCTAATAAATTTGACATACACTATTTTTTATATTAATAAATCAATAGTACAAAGATCAGTTATATTAAAAGAAAGGAAAATAAGGTAGCTTAAGAAAGGAAATTAAGGTAGTTTAACTTTTGGCTTCTTTGGCAATTTGATTCCGAATGTGGCTGAGGAATTCTTTGGTAATACCAAGATAGGACGCAATCATATATTGAGGCACACGTTGTGCAATTATGGGGTATTCTTCAAGGAAGAGTAGGTATCTGTCCCGTGCTGATAATGCGAAATTTCTAACGATTCGTTTTTGGGCATTCACGTATGCTTTTTGAATGATAAGTCGGAATAAGCGTTCTATTTTTGGAACATCTCGATATAATTCTTGTAAGTCAATACAAGAGATTTGAATAACTTGGGTGTTTTCCAAACATTGTACACTAAAATCGGCAGGGGTTTGTGAAATCAAACTTCCTAAATCTCCAACCCACCAGTTTTCGATTCCAAATGCAACTATGTGTTCATTACCATTATCATCTAAATAAAAAGTTCTGACTTTTCCAGATTCAATATAAGTATGATTCTTACTCACATCTCCACCCTGTGAAATATATTGTCCTTTAAGGTAGTTTCTATTCTTGGTTTTTGTTTGTAAAATAGATTCTTCCGCAGGTGTTAATTGAATATGTTGTTTGATATAATTTAGAAATTTATCCATATCTTCTTATTTTACTTGTACCTACCTGAGGTGTAGACAGATGACGACACATGACCTCTATACATTTAGAGCTCACGATGTATATCGGTTTTCAATTAATCAAGATCATCTTCCAAAGGTCTTTTTTCAATCTCTTTCAACTCTAAGTCTTCAGAATCATCCAAAAGACTTCTCTCCCTCCTCAGGAGTTCCTTCAATTCCCTTTTTCGTTCCAATCTTTCAATTTCTTTTTCTAACTCTTCCTCTTCCCAATTAGAACTAATTCCAAGAAATTCTAAATGTTCAGTTCCGAATGTTTTGAGATAATGCGTCACCAAACCTATGCCCCAACTCAAGGCTACAATAATTACAGGGAGCAATTCGCCATTATTTTCAAAATACATAATTGCATAGAGCATTCCGATAGTAAATGCAAAAGCTAAAAAATGATAAAAGAATCCTTTCTTTGCTTGCACCCTTTTATTTGCCTTTTTGTAAATATCTTCGTCTTTCATTTTTAATCTCTTTTTCTAGTATTGAAGTGGTTCAACTAAAACGTAAACACTCAGTGTGAACGCTCTATTACCTTCTATCTTCCAAAGATAACTCATAGTATACTCTTTTTCTTTCATGGTTGATCCTCATCTCATTTCAAAGATAAAAACATTCAACAAAAGTGCTGCTATGCATTCGTTTCTAATAAAAATTAGAGTACAAATTAAGTCATCGTTTCAAGTCAAACTGAATGTAAAGTCCGAACAATGGAGTCGGAGCTAAACGAATGCAATTGTGTCATATTTATTTTTAACTCAAATAGAATAGCCCCCGTCTTTTATTTTATTCAAGAGTATCCATTTTTTTTCACAACCAATAATTAATAATATGAGACAATGTATTTATTTTTTTCATACTTTTATTTTTCTACAATTAAATCGAGCACCAGCTTGTAAAAAATGGTGCTTGCCCCAAAATCCAACCATTATACTTAGAAAACTAAATATAGAATTCTGTAATAAGTCATATCTTCCGAACACGACATTTTCAAATCATTGAATAAAAACATGACGATTTTGACCGAGATTGCTATTGATTCTCACAATAAGCACACTAAGTACACCGTGTAATAAATATTGTCTATTTCTGTCTATGCCTTTCTAGCCTATTCTTCGTCGCATCCTCACCTTGATAACTAAGGCTATCAGGTTCCGGAGGCTCCTCGATTAGACTAAAAATTCATTAGACATAAACCGGATACTACTGAATTTACAATGTACTAAACATGGCACATGATATGAAATTATTATTGGGGATGATTTTATTGATTTCGAGAAGGAGGTTTAGATGGTGGGCTTTTAGGCTTGGTTTCATGTCCTCTTTTAACAGGTTCTTGAACTGGCTTAACTTTAGGTGGTGGATTGTTACTCTTTTTTTTACTCATTATTAACTATTTTATATAAAGTATTATAAGAATTAAGACACTCAAAATAAATATTGTCCCTACAATTTTAAGAACTTGTTCAAATATAATTAGATTCTCCTGGAGTAACCTTTCATTAAATTCAATTTTATTTTGAATCGATTCAATAGAATTGTATATGAATATTTTATACTGATCATTTTTCGGGATAGATTCTAACATTAAGTAATCTATGCTGATTGGAGTATCACCATTAACATTCATCTTTTTAGGGAATATAATTCTTAGGAGTAGAAATATGCAATAGGCACAGATTAACATTAAAACAAGGACAATGAAAAGTGATTCTTTTTGGCTATAAGGGATAATCTTGTTGATATTATTCACCATAAAAGTGATTAATATCCCACTTATCGATATAACTATTGTTAATACTGTAAAGGCTCTATTAATAAGCGATTTTAAATCATCGACAATACCTTTAAAATACTCATCACCATCATGTAGTATTTTTTCAAGAACACTTACATTTAAGTTGTTATAATCACTTACATTTATTGACCAATTAGTATTTTTAATTTCATTCATTTTATAATTATTTATTTTTTTCCTCTATGTAGTATAGGTATTTTATCTCCCTCTAATCCTTCTAAAAGTATGTTGTTCTTAGCTAATTCAAATGCAAATTCAATATCATTTTCAGAAGCAAGTCCCATATAAAATCCTGTAGAAAATTCTATAGCAGTATCATCGTTTATTGCGTCACTCATTCCTATTACATATGGAATGGATTCAGAAATAGCTTTTGCTTGTTTTTCTGTGTAACATGCATTCAGTATTACAGCTTCCATTCTGAATTTAGTTGAAAAAATAGAAAACATACTAGTTAAAGCATTTGGGTTAATTATTTTACTCCTGCCATTAGCGTCTTGTAAAATGATTCCTTTATCTTTTCCGCTCATACCATGCCCAGAAAAATGGACAATTTTAGGTTTATGAGTTAATATAGCCTTCTGTAATTCGTAAGGAGTGACAGCCCATTCTGAAACAATTTTATATTGTTCTCCGCTAAATATTGCTAAACTTCTATATACTCCAACAAACTCTTTTTCTAATTGCAATTTTGCAGTGTCATTAGGATTTGAAGCAAGGAAAAGAATTTTATCATTTGCTTTTGCTATTTTCCCATTAGAAACTTCCTTTACTTCTTTAACCTTAGGTTTGTTTAAATCTATTCTATCAAGGCTTTCCAGTATAGAATTTGTTATGAATGCTTTTTCTCTAAGAGTATCAGTAAAAGAAACTACTCCTAAAGCTTCTTGTCTTTTTATACTGTTATATCTTGCATTTAGAAGCAAAAAACTATTATTGAGATCTTTATCATTTTCATGACTCCATTTAATTAATTCTTCTAGAGCTTTTTGAATTTTTGAATTACTAATTAATTCTCTTGATTTACTTTTGATGTCGTTTTTCATATTTTATTTTTTACTATATAAAATGTTCATCCATAAGAAATCTCCACTTCCAAACAGCTTCTCTTCAACATTTCTACCAGGCTTTATTTTTATTTTATTTATACAACATTTATTTCTTTTAAAATAATACACTCTAATATAAGCTTAAAGTAGCTCCTAAACAAACATTTTGTTAAGCCAAATATATATCTAAACCGTTCCAATAAATATAGTGAAGTATAAGACTAAAAGTTACTTATAAAATGTTATAGCATCTCTTCTACAGAACTTATATGCTTCATTATTTAAGATAATAGATAATACTTCTATATTTGATATAGACTCGTTCATATATTTGAATTATGGTTTATACAAATAGAAATAAACAGATTGAAATTTTACAAAAAAAATTATGATGACAAAAAAACATAAACCAGCATATCAATATCTTTATATCCTTTTATTTCTAAGTTTTCCAACCTTAACTATTTCGCAAGAGCTAAAAAATGTCATTTATTATGGTAAAGATTTTTTTATACTAGAAGGTACTGAGATTCCGGATTCTCTGAAAGAAAACCGATATGATAGATTACCTATTTCGTATAAAGAGATTGTTCGAAAACCTGTGTGGGAATTATCTAAAGCTTCAGCGGGAATGTCTATTAAGTTCCTTTCTAATTCCACTAGTATTAGCGTAAAATGGACTGTTCAAAATAATTTCAAAATGAATCACATGGCTGAAACCGGAATTAAAGGCATTGATTTATACTTTAATAACAAAGGTAAATGGCAATATTTAAATACTGCTCGGCCAGCAGGTATTGACAATGAATCCCTGCTAATAAATAATATGACAAGTGAAATGAGGGAGTTTAAAATGTTTTTACCCCTATATGATGGCCTTGTGAATATTGAAGTAGGCATTGATTCTAATAGTGTGATTAAAAAATCATTAAAGAACAATTATAAACCAATAATCTTTTATGGAACTAGTATAACACAAGGTGGTTGTGCATCTCGTCCAGGCATGGCACATACCAATATTATTTCCAGAAAATTAAATATTGACTGCATCAATTTTGGATTCAGTGGAAATGGAAGAATGGAGCAAGCAATAGCGAAATTGATATCAGAATTAAACCCAGCTTTCTATGTGATAGAATGTTTACCAAACATGAAGGATGCAGAGCAAATTGCTAATAGAACCATCCCTTTGGTAAAAACCATTAGAGAGAAGCATCCTGAAACGGCCATTATTTTTGTTGAAAATTTTATATACGAACCATCGATTCTGGATAAAGAGATGGATGAAAATATTAATCAATTGAATACAGCTCTAAAAACTGAATACACAAAAATGATTGAAGATGGATTTGATCATATTTATTATATCGAAAGTAAAAATGCTACTGGAGATGACCATGAAGGAACAGTTGATGGAGTCCACTTTACCGATTTAGGATTCATTCGGTATGCTAATTTTTTAATAGAAAAATTTAAACAATTTGGTCTTATCACTAAAGAATAAAATGAAGTTGTTTTGAATAATAATTGGATAGGAAGTGAAATGTTTTAGTTTTCTATTCAAAATCAATAAGTGATTCAATGTTAGCAGTTAAACCATCCATCACTTCAATATCTTTTGACCAATTTAAAATTTGCCAGTCTTTGTTTTTCTCTGAAATCATTATTTTCTCTGAATCAGTAAATATCCAAATCACACGCTCTACACCAAAACTTAGTAACTCATCAGTCTTCTTATGAAAGTAACCTAAGGAATCTTTAACTTCTTCTAGCTCTGCTTTTGTATCAATTTCAATTACTATTTTGGGAGCAACATTTAGATATTTATTGGTCTTTTTAACTCCTTTTAATTTTTTAGTCTCTATAATTGCTATATCCGCAGCTCGCCATCCTTTATCTTTAAATTGTAAGCCTACCTCATTAGTTAATACCTGATACTTTTTACTCAGATTTGACATAAGTAGAAACACTAATTTGGTAATTATTAGTGATTGTAGATAGCTACTTCCCATTAGTTCTTCAATTTGTTTTTTACCTTTCAAATATTCTTTATAACCTCTATAATAAATAGGTTTCCCCCCTACCATCTCGTAGATGAGGCTTTCTGGAATATTTTGAACTGCATTTTTCATTTGTCAACTTTTTGATTATAAATACATTGACTATCAACACCAAATTTAAGCTTTTAATTACATATATTCAACGGTCTTTCTATAGAATAAATTTACCTAATCCATTACAACTCCCTATATCACACTTTCTGAAATTTCATTGAATATGATTTTTTCATATTCGGAATCTTATTCTGAACAATTACAATGTTTTTAACTTAAACAGAATAATATATCGTTGAAGATAAAATCTATAAACGATGGAGTTTCTTCATTGCCCATAACGGCAGTTTGTAAAAATACTCATCCCTCTATCGCAGAGGAGTACGTAAAAAAAGAAGTATAGCCAATCCTCAGCATAAGTTTTTTAGTTTTTTTACACTCTGACGGGGGCCATATATGGCGTAGCTAATCGGAATAAGAGGATTCTGAAGGCAAAACACCTTCAAAATCCTTTTCCTGTTATTTTGATTAAGAACTCAAAGTTCTGTAATTGATTGCTGATTCAATAAGAGTAAAATTAATTTACCCTTGTAAAACACATTTACAATCGAGTACGCCTTGCGTTGTATGTTGACAAGTACCTGTTAGCGTTGTTCCGTCATCACTGGCAGATACATTAAGTGCAATTATTTTATTTGAATTATTAGGATGTCCTAGCTTCCAAGTACCACCAGGATGAGTGCTTCCACCCCAAGTAGTTGTTACATCCACATCATGATTTGAATTAATGGCATATTTGCCAGAAAAGCCAACGGGACCTTTAGTTTTACATTGGTAAGTGCCAGTTAAAGTTGTGCCATCACTTGAAATATTAACAGCGATTAAATTGTTTGGATTATTAGGAGAATTTAAAACCCAAGTACTACTTGGTTGATCTGTTCCTCCAACAGTTGTGGTTACAGTGTAATTTGCCATGATAAATAATTTTTTAAGGTTAAAAATAAATTAAAACACACTTGAAAGGTAGGCTAGTATTTTTTCTTTTATGTGGACAAATTTTGACACTTGTGTTTGTTTATATTTATATACTTTATTATTATCATTTTTCATACCACTGATTATCAATACATTACAAATTAATATATTAAAAAATTGTGTTAAGAAGAATAGCCGTTTTTTTATTATGTTAATGATTCTAAGAGATAATGGAAAGCAGCAAGTTCTTTTTATTTAATCTCCATAATAGACAATTAACTCTTGGGGACCGGTTTCGTTCAACATTTAGATCAAAGCTTTGCCTTGTGGGCAAATTCGACCTTAATTATTATGTGCTTCTATTCTTTAATAAACATTGATGTTTGGTTTTCAATGCTAAAAAAATATGCTCCTGCAACAAGATTAGTTAGGCTTAAACTAATTGTGGAATCGTTAACCGTACCCGACCAAATAGTCTGTCCTACGGTGTTTCTAACATAGAACGTTTTGCCTAACATGTTTTTCCCTAATTGTACATTCAATTGTAAGTTTGCTGGATTAGGATAAATTGAGAATAAATGATTTTTTTCAATTTCCTCTATATTGGTTGAAGTTTCAGAAGTTAACATGTACTCCCAAACGACGTTGTTTATAGCACTTAATTTTATAGGTGCATTATGATTTAAAATTGCGAAACCTGGAGGTTGAGTGATGTACAGACAATGAGAGCTATTGTATGGATAATTTGACCCACCTATGAATAGAAAAAGTTTATCATTGTTGTTTACTGTGTTTCTAATAACCATATGACTGTCTTGAACAGCACTGTAATTTGGTTCAGTTAGAATTGGCTCAATGTAAAATGTATTAATCTGTGAAAAACCAATAGTTGTGATTAATATACAGATGAGAAAACTAATGATTTTCATTTTTACTTCTTTATTCTGACCAAGAACTATAAGTTGTTGATTATCAATACTATTGCTTTATCATTTCGCTCTAAAATAAACAAACTTTCTAATTTACTTCTACAATATTTATTGGCTGCACTGAGTTAGAATCCAATATTTAGATCTAATCTAATTCTATTTCCATTCTCTTTAAAATTCCCCATTTGAATTAATTCTTCGACAAAATAAGATCTTAAGATAAGATTAAATTTTTCATTTAAGGCATAACCAATTCTCAATTCAAGTCCGTGAAAATTCGAAATTCTTGACCCTGTTGCATTGATAGATGAATAATCCCATCTTGCCCAATCGTTTTGTGCGAAATAGTCAACAATTGCGAACTTCGCTAAATTAGCGTAATAAAGATGAATTAGCCAGTCTCCCTTTCTTTTTACTTTTCCATATTTAGCAGAAATGACTAATCCACTTTTCTGATCTTTTAACTTAGATGGTATTGAATCATGATTTGAATAATCCTCATAATTATGGTAAAGCTCTATCCCTAAACTTACTTTTGGTTTATTAGTAATTTGCACATCAAGCCCCAAATGAAAAATCGAATAATCTAAATGAAAGGTTTGTTTATTATCTGGAAAATTTCCAAGTCTTTTGAAGATATAAAGCCCAGGAAATATACTGATTCTATTCTTAAGTATTTTTAAGTCGAATTGAGCTATTTGCAAGTAACTATCTTTATTAAAAGTTTGATTATTAGATTGGATTATGAAATGACCAAAATTAAATTTTAATTGACTTAAAAACTTATCGTCCTTATCAAGCGGTTTGTATTTCACCCCCAAACCTTCTACGAATACATTATCATTCCAAAATAATTCGTTTAATTTCTCTAACGGAATAGAGTTTTTACCAATCCATCCTATTATTTTTTTTCTTTTATATTGGTAAAATAATTTCTCAAGCCCAAGTTGTACTAAACCAAATTCGCCTTTATTACTTCCAATAGTTACATGTGGTCCTTGTTGGTCATTAATATTGCCACTTCTAATTCTTCCTCCGAATGAAGAGTGTTTGTCAATTGAATAGTTCAACCCGAATCTAAATCTATAACGAAGCCTGCTTCGGTCATCTCTTATAAGTCCGTTCGACTTTCGAGCATTCCAGTCATGTTCTATCCTGAATCGAAAGTCCCCTGTAAATTTTAAATGCTGATATTCTATACTATCTTTTTGAGCCCATGTGCTCATTGAAATTAAAAAAAATAGTACTAAAAAAAGGTACTTCATACACTCTGTATTATCAAAATGCTAAAAGCTATTATCTTGCAATTTTTGTACCTGATTGCCACCAACACCAGTCCGTAAAGAAACCTCCCTGCCCAAAAATTCATCCCTTAAGACTCAATCCTAGCTTCTCTATCAGGCTCTCTTTTCTAATTTATTGCTACAACATCTATTTCTTTTAGAGGCTGTTTAACTCCTAGGAAATGTTTATTCTCTTTATTCAATCTCCATAGCAGATTATAAATTCTTGGTGGCCGGTTTCGTTCAACATTAAGAACCTGTTTAAAAATTATTGTCGAAGGCGAAAAGGTTCAATTTAAGGTTCTGAAGAAGCGTTTTTGTCTTTTCATAGCTCAGCTATGGGAATACAAAAACGCGAAATCAGGTCCTTAAAGTGAGCTGGAATATTATCTGAAGTCAAATACAGTGAAAACCCGAAACCAAAATCCAGAAAAAGAAAGTTTTGTTCTGTGAACCGCGAAGTACTTGATCAGTACGCTTCGTGGTGAGAGGGCTCTCCAGTGAGACTATTATTTAGCCTCGTCGGTTGCCACTCGATTCTCGGTTGGCTTTTTCCAATTTAGTTTTGAGGATGTTCTTTTCACTAGTTTTATTTACCAATCCTAAGGCTTTATTTAAATATTCGATTTCCTTATCTGGTTCTTTATTTAGGCGGAATAGCTCAGCCATAAGCCAAAAATAATAATAATTATCATCCAAATTCAATTTCCTTGCTTCTATAATGGCTTCCTGAGTTGAGTTTGCAAGAGCAAGAGCATAAGTTCGATTCATAGCAATTACGGGGGAGTATTCTAGGATGAGAAGTCTATTATACAATTGGAGTATGTTATTCCATTTATCGTGAGCTTCTGTTGTGTGCCAGTAAGCAATAGCAGCTTCCAAATGATATTTCGAGACTTCGATTCCATTGGCAGATTTAGCCAGATAATATTCACCTTTCTTGATCAGGTCTGAATTCCATTTACTCTTGTCTTGCTCCATATAAAGAATGTATTGACCATTCGAATTTGTTCTGGAATCGAATCTTGATGTATGAAAACACATCAAGGCAATCAATGCATAGGTGTCCTTTTTTTGCAAGAATGTTTGCTCTGACATAAATATAGCCAACCTCATAGCTTCCCAGCAAAAATCTTGTCTAATGTTTTTATCGCTGGAACTACTGTAGTACCCTTCATTGAAAAGTAGATAAATAATTCTTAAGGCTGGGGCTACTCTTGCAACATAGTCATTTGAATTTAGCTGATTCCAAGAGGCCTTATATTTTCTTAGTTGTTGTTTACCTCTATATAATTTTTTATTGATATTCTCTTTGTTTGTAAGAAGAGCAGTTGCAATTTGATCTATATTAAATCCACATAATAATCTTAGAGCCAAGCATATTTGTGTATCAATTTTGAGATTGGAATTGCAAATAGCGAAAATCATATTCAACAAACCATCTGAAATGAGTTGTTCATTCAAAATAGTTTCATCTGCTTGTTTCTGGTTCTGAATATAATTGTCTTTAACCTTTTCTTTAAAAGTCTGATTTCTACGATAGTAGTCTATGAATTTGTTGAGGGCAACTTTCCTTAGCCACGCCTTGGGGAAATCGGGTACACCTTTATGAGACCATACTTTCATAGCATGAAGAAAAGTATCACTTACGATATCCTCAGCCAATTGAATATTCTCTATCCCATAGAAATGACAAAGTACAGCAACTAGGTTGCCATACTCTGTTCTAAATATTTCTGTCAGTTGGTTATCAACCATTGGTTTTTACATTCCTTCGAACACCATGATGTCTCTAACCTCTACTTTTCCCCCGTTGCTCAGTGCAGGGCAGCCATCTGCAAGTTTTATCGCTTCATCAATTGATGCAGCATTCACAATTATGAAACCTCCTACCATTTCTTTTAATTCTGCGTATGGGCCGTCTGTAATTGCTCCATCAGCATGCATAGTTTTTCCTTCGAATCCTAAAGCTTCACCGGGGTTCTTTAATTTGCCTTGTGCACTAATTCCTCCCATCCAATTTTGCCAAGCTTTTACTTCTGCTTGAATTTCTTCTGGCGTTGGTTCAAAATTCGGGTCTGATTCACTGTGGAAAAGCATCATGAAATCTTTCATTTTTTTACAAGTTTTATCATTAATAATTCATTATCATCTACTAGACGAATAAGTTTCTTTGAATTGGACAAGAATTCTGTTTTTTTGCTTGCCAAGAACGCCAGTCTGTAAAAACACCTCCCCTCCCCAAAATTAATTCCCTCAGACTCAATCCCAGTTTCTCTAACAGACTTTATTTTCTATTTTACAATATTTATTCCTTCTAGAATTATATGTACTCTATAGCACCTAATAAATAATTTCTCTTTTTATTCAATCCACATAGTACACAATAAATCCTTGGTGACCGGTTTCGTTCAACATTAAGATCAAAGTCTTGCTTTGTTGGCGATTTTGGGCCTTAATTATTATACCACGTATTTTTTATTTAACTATAAGGTTATTTACATCATTGCTTATTGCTAATCCATTCTCCTCCAGCCATTCCTGCCAGGCTTTTTTCCTTTTTTCAGTAATTTTATTACAGCTTCCTGGCTCATTTCTTCGGGTTTCATGCGCTTTCCTTTAGAGGTTATACAAATCCTGAGGCCTATCCCGGGTTTTAGTTTTCTTCTAAAAAGAAAAATGTTATCCCCTTTGACAATTTATCAAAATAATTACAAAAAACATAATTGATTGGATCGTTATGATTTGGTTTTTTTATGGAACGGTTAGTGTAGAAGATGGGCTGGTGGCGGGTCAGACTGGGGAGAGGGATTCACTACCAGCATAGCCTCTTACACATTATTATGTGCTGGATTCTATTTTAACTTGATGACCTTTTGTTAATTTTTCAAGAATATTTTAAGTAATTTGGCCTAGTGCAGTGTAAATTAAGTAGTGGCCGGTTTATGGCTAATGAACTTTTAGTCTAATCGAGGAGCCCCCGGAACCTGATAGCCTTACAGACTGACCGCAAATAGTTTTTTTCGACAGGATTAACAGGATATACAGGATTTTCTTTGCATTCGCGGTCAGCCTGCTTAGCTATCAAGGTGAGGATGCGACGAAGAATAGGCTAGAAAGGCATAGACAGAAATAGTCAATATTTATTTTACGATGTACTAACTTTGTAATTTTTAAAAAATATCAGAAATGAAAAAATTACTTTTACTATTTTTACTCTTTGGTTTGTTTTCTTGTGTGGAAAGCGACAACGAGCTATTTTATTCTGAACCGACTTGGCAGGAAGATGTTGTAACAGATGCAAGTGGACGAGAATATCCTTTTTTGGATCCAAATGTGTTATCATACTGTGGTCCGGGTTGGGGAAGAAAGTTTTGTCGATTTTTAGACAAATATGAAGGGACAATCTGGGCAGATGCAGAAAATTATTATAGCGACTTTTCAGATATAAAATTTTCAAACTTTTCAGGCAATGAATATTTTATATCCTTCTTTAATCTTGATAGTATTGCTTCATATTGTGAAGGATGGAAATTAGGTGAAACAACTTACGATGGAATAAAATGGAATATAAAAATCAAAAAAGATCAGGTGGATGTTTTGTGGTTTGATTATGATTATTATGGGTCTAGTGAAGAAATTGAATATACTATAACTTATAAATATGAAGTAATTGATGGTTTACTTCATTTTTCAAGTACTGATGGTCAAACATTTATTTTCCATCCTTCTGAAAGAAATTATTCAGAAGATGTTGTTAACACAGACGAAATAATTAAATTAGAAGGATGTCTGTTTAACTAATTTTGTCCAGTGTAATGGCTCATCATCTTTATGAGACACAGTTTGGACTTTAGGCATTATGTAAGGTAGTTTCTTGTAAATGTTTATTCTCTTTATTCAATCCCCATAGTAATCAACTACCTTCCTTGGTGACTGGCTTCGTTCAACATTAAAGTCAAAGTCTTGCCTTGTTGGCGACTTTGGACCTTAATTATTCTCATCAGTTTTCTTTTACTATTTGGTTTACTATTTCTTTAACTGCATTTGCACATCCCCAAGATACAGTAAAACCTCATAGTTATGGACTATATTACTTCCTTCTTTTTCAAGTCTTATTTCAGCTCTTCCAGGTCTTAAACCAACCTCAACAGATTTTATTTTTATTTTTGATAGTCTTGGCTCTATTTCTTTAGCCCTTTGAATAATCCCTTTTGTCAATTCATCATCGGGAATAAAATTTTCTTTTCCTTTTATTGCCGTTCCTCCTAAAACGATGCAGTCTCTTCTAGGAATAACGTATGCTAATTTATCCTCCTTTTTTCCAAAAGCAAAATCGGCAACAATACAATTAATTTTTTGATGAACTTCTATTTTTACTATCTGACCATAAATTGGATAAAGTTCGTCATCTGGAAGTAGTTCTCTTGAACCCAATCCTGTACAATTTATTATAATGCTGTCATTTGATTGTAACTCATTGATATGATTTATCTTCATTTGATTAACTCTGCCATTAAGCTTCTGAAATTTTTTATAGAGATAATCTAAATAGACTTGGGTCTCTATCAATGGCACATTCAACTTATAAGCTAGTAAATAGTTGTTTGGTAACTCATCTAATTCAGCCTTCTTTATTTCCTCTTTTGGGATTGCATCTTTCCACCAGGCATCTTCTTCTTTTTTTATTAAAACAGTTAACCAAACCATTGATACACCTGTTTCGCTCTTATCAGATAATTTTTTAAACTCATCATAGGAAGACCTACTCCATTCGTTAGCTTTTTCTTTTGGTTTTACTTCATAAGGAAACCAAATTGCAGCTGCTTTTGAAGAGGTAGTTTCGGAAGGTAACTTTTTAGTTATAATTTCGACATTAAATCCTTCTTTTAAAAGTAAAATTCCAACAGTTAACCCTGAGACACCACAACCGATTATTTTAATATTTTTACTCATAATTTATTCTTTCATCCTTGTTAATTAAAACTCGCTGAGCGATTCAAAATTGCCATTCATTCTATTTAACTAGTTATCCCGCCTTTGCCGGAATGATTTTTTTGAACTTTATCTGAATTAAAGTTAACACTCATAACCTGTTATGCATAATCTAATTCAAAATTAGGCTCGCTTTAAATTCTGTTTTATATTTCTATTCAATGCATTTCCTAGAAGTTTCGCAATCTCGAACATCCCTTCTTTCTTGAAGTTCGATTTTTGCTCTGCACCGGAGTTGTAATTTGTATTGGTGTTCACGTCATACACCCATTTCTTCCCATTTTTGTCCTCGACATATTCTAATGCTGCAATATCAATGTTATTGGAATTTAGAAATGAAGCATATTTTTCAAGATCCTGATTCTTATAATCATCAAGAATAACAAACTTATTGGAAGTATGTTGTCTGTCGGCAGGGCAGAAAGAAGTTTCTATAGTGCAGGAATCTGCTGGACATAGTTGAAATCCATTTTGTGCATCAATACTAATTGCGTACAAAAATTCGCCTCCAACAAATTCAGCTCTAACAATTCGACCATTGGCAGGTTTGATATATTCTTGAACCAACCAGATACCATCTAGCGATTCACCGATTTGATCGTTTTTAATGGACTCAATCAAACTTTCTTTTGTATGGAATAATTGAACGCCCGTTCCTTTTCCACCTCGGTTTGGTTTGAGAATAAACGGAAATTTATTCAACTGATCAACTGCTGTTGATAAAGAATCAATATGATTTGAAACAATCGTCTTTGGATGTGAAATATTAAACTGCTGTAGAGAAATATATTGCTCAAATTTTCTCAATTCCAATTGCAATGCTTTGCTTCCATTGATAACTAGCCGCCCATGTCTCTCCAGCCAAAGCAACAGATTAGTAGTTATTTCAGGTGCAAAGCGATGGTCTCTAGTATGAGCCGATGCACTCATTCGACTGTAAAACACACCCTCTGGTGGTACGGAATTCAAGTCTAGCGTAAGGTCATTAATAAACCATTCTTCATAAGGAAGATTTAATTTATTAAAAGCAACTCTTAATGGTATTACCCAATCATCATTTTCGTGAATTACATAAATTTTGTTCATGGTATTTTTTTTAATGGTGAACAAAAAAAGAGCCTTCTCACATAAGCGAGAAGGCTCTTTTTTATCAATAATATTATATCAAAAATTACATAGGCCGTTCTCTGCTCAGTGAAACACTAAGGCAACAACAGCAACAAAAAACGTTATGTAAATTTAATTTCTGTATCATTATAGTTTCAAGTTAAGTATAATATCTTAATATGTCAAATATAACTTTTGATTATTTACATTTATGGCCATTGTTGAGCATACTGTATTTAGTATAACTTTCACAAGGTTTCTTCTAACTCAGAATTCCTTTTTAGTAATTGCATGAGAACGGCCACGTGTCGCCGGTGTTCCAAAGCGGAGATTTTCGAAAGGGGCGCCCAGCGTCGTTTTTTTTGAAAATCGCAGTCTTTGGAATGATCGCTGCCACTTTGTGTGTGCCTTGAATGGGCATCAAATTCCTTTCAATATAAGGAATTATTTTAGGATGAGAAAGTCTTAAAACTCTAGGGAGATGAAGGTGCTCCTATCGCTTGGGTAAACGAGCGATTAGCAAGTCGCAAGGGCGCGTCGGGTGACTGGCGGTCTGAAGTAAGCGGGACTGCAAATGCTGGAATGCACGAACAGAAATTGCATAAGAGGCATCTTGGGGTCGTGAAGGTGGTACAATGCACCAAAGGCTAGGGAATACTAAAAGGTAAGATCAGGTTCTTTTGTGATTTTGCAGCCCGATAAATAAATTTTAGATAAGTTCTCTTACGGGTGTAACGGTACGGAAGATCTTTTAAGACTCCGAGGCTATATTCCTTTTCTGGAGTATTACCTTAAAGTCAAATATAAGGAGAAATCGAAACCAGTTTCCTAAAACAAAAAGAATGGTTGTTCTGTGAACCGCGAAGTACTCGATCAGTACGCTTCGTGGTGAGAGGACTCTCCGACGAGACTATTATTTAGCCTCGTCGGTTGCCACTCGATTAGAGGCAGGATTTCTATTTTTTCCTCCCGATTAATTGTTTTAACTCTTCTTTACTTGGTAATACAGTTTGATATTTACTTGCAAAAATCTGTTCATTATCTTTTGGCAAAGTTATCTCAACAAGAGTATCACTTTTATCTTGACAGAGGATAATACCTATAGTTTCATTTTCATCATCTAATTTTACAAACCGATCATAAAAATTCACGTACATTTGAATTTGTCCAATATCTTGATGCTTTAACTCTCCAATTTTCAAGTCTATTAATACAAACGCTTTAAGTAATCTATTATAGAATACTAAATCTATTTTGAAGTGTTTTTCATCAATAGTTATTCTTTTTTGACGAGCTACAAATGCAAAACCTTTTCCTAATTCTAAAAGAAATTGCTCTAACTTGTCGATTAATTCTGTCTCTAATTCTGACTCAGAATAAGTTGTTTTATCAGGCAATCCTATAAATTCCAGTATGTATGGATCTTTAAGTGCATCTGAAGGTTTGTTAATTATTTGGCCTTTCTCTGATAGTGCTTTAACCTCTTCTTTATTTCGGCTCAAGGCTAACCTTTGATATAGAGCACTATCACTCTGCCTCTGCAATTCTCGTAAACTCCACTGATTTTCAATTGCTTCTATTTCATAAAATCTTCTCTCTTCATCATCCATAATTCTTGAAAGCTTAATATAATGCGACCAGCTTAACTGAAATTGTGGTATTTCAGATTTCCGAGACAGTGTCTCCGATTTTGAATAAGTCGTATAAAACTTACGCATGTTCTCTAGGTTATCAGTTGAAAAACCTTTTCCAAAGTCTTTTGACAGGCGTTTTGAAATGCTCTTTAAAATTCCTTTTCCATATTCAGCTCTTTTTTGTCCACCTTACTCCTATTCAACTATTATTCGTCCTATTTCATAATAAGTATATACCATAGTTCGATTTACTTGTTTGAACACTTCTTTTCTAGCTGTAGAAAGTAGTTTTTCTATCTGATCGTAAATCTTATCTTCTGTATTTTTTTGTGGTTTCATAATGTCTTCTCAATTTATTATTACTAGTCATAAAACTAATTATAATTCTTGATTTCCAGCAGCCGTTCCAAGCATGTTTTCCAGTGTTTTTTCTTGCCTCTAACGCCAGTTTGTAAAATACTCACCCCTCTATCGCAGGGGAGTACGTAAAAAAAGAAGTATGGTCAATCCTCAGCATAAGTTTTTAAGTTTTTTTTTACAATCTGACGCTCGGTGCAGACGACGTAGGCGCGTTTAGCGGCTATTGACGTTCTGCCTTTAGTTTTACAATATACAATTTCGACAACACTTGACAGCAATATAAATATATAAAAAATCAATTACCTCAAGTAGGCCTTAATAATATCTAATTTAAAATCTCTAAATTAAAGTTGTAAAAAATGGTAAGACCGGCTAGCTACCTAAGACGTTTTGAAGGACTCCGATCCTATAATGTGTTTCAGTGCTATCGGTCTTTTTTTTCGCTTTAGTCCAGATGAAAATTCAGGCCATAGAGCCTATTAGTAAGGTAATGGCGCAATGCGGAAAATTACCACATTTCTTCTTATTTTAAAATTAATAAAAAATGACAACTTATCAATTTTATCTAGGCATCGATATAAGCAAATCGACTTTTAATTATGCACTTAGAAATGAAGAGAATATCCTCCTTAAAGAAGGAGTTGTTACTAATAAACAAAACGCTATTCTTTCATGGATGGAGGAACTTCAGGAATTCCAATCTCACACTGATTTATTCTCCACTTGTTTGGTTTGTTTAGAACATTCAGGGTTTTATTCAGCGCCTCTTTTAAAGTCTTTAGATCAGCACGTCGATACAGACATATGGTTGGAAAGTGCTTTACAAATTAAACGAAGCATTGGCGTTCAAAGAGGGAAAAATGATAAAATAGATGCGCAAAGAATTGCTACATATGCAATTGATTTTCAGCGTAAAGCAAGACTTTGGAAGCCTACTTCTAAGACGATAGAACGATTAGGGTTATTAATTTCTCACCGTGATCGAATGGTAAAGTATTTAAGTTCTGTAGAAAAGATACTATAGCATTTTATAAGCAATTTTTAATCTTATACTTCATTATTAAAATACTCACTATGCTAAGGCATAGCTCCGTTTTTAAACTTCGTCTAAAATTAAAACTTACATTCTAAAATACCAGATTACTTTTTCTACAGAACTTAATGAGTTTGCGTAATTCTTTAAACGAAGAAATAGGTTTTGTCGAAGATGATCTACACCTTGAAATGGATGAAATTACACAAGCTCCTATGATCGCTATGAAAGCAGCCATCCAACAATATGATAATCGGATCAAGACATTATTGGAGGAAGATATTGAGCTCGCGCAAAAACTAAAATCGTCATGTCAATACCTGGTTTTGGCCAAATTATTAGTTCTAAATTAATTCAAATAACACATGGTTTTACTCGACTAACAAATCCTCGACAATTAGCTTGTTTTGCAGGTGTCGCTCCTTTCGAACATGCTTCAGGTACTAGTCTTAAAGGTAAAACCAGAATCTCACATCTTGCAAATAAAGAAAAAAAAAAATGCTCCACCTCGCTGCTTTGGTAACTATTAGGAAAGGTAATATTATGCATGATTATTTTAATCGAAAAGTCGCCCAAGATAAAAACAAAATGAGCGTTTTAAATGCGGTTCGAAACAAACTTATTCATATTCTTTTAGCTTGTGTGAAAAATAATACTACATATCAAAAAAAATAGTACGTTTTACTTGTTTAGAACATGAAAAACACTTTATTCACTGCTGTAATTTATTTATATCTTCAATGGTATAATCCATTACTTCAAGGAGAAGTTTATTATCTATTTCTTCCAGTCCAAATATTTCATAAATTTCTTTTCCCCATTCAGTGATTTCGATATGATTTGGTCTAGCACTTTTTACTTCTTGGTGATATACGTCACCTCCATATCCTCGAAAATTAAGAATTCCTTCTTTATTCAATTCATTCACTTCTTTTCGTGCATCAAAAGTTGAAAATTTCACATTTCTCTTTGAAAAAAATTCTTGGTCAACTAAAGTCTCAATTGAACTGTAAAATTTTATAATGCACAATTGACGGAAGTTAAGTCTTTCAATTAATTTAATAAAAAAATTCGCTGATTCATTATTCCATTCGCTAGAGAAAATTAGATTACAATATAAATTTCCTAAAAACTGGATTTTCTTTTCTTGGTATTCTCGCTGAGCTTTTAGTAAAATTCCTTCTAAAATTTCTTCTGCTGAGCTTCTATCTTCAAAATTACCGTTAAAAAAAGAATCATTTCTTATTTCATCTCCATTTTCTAACTTTTTGTTGATTCTTTCTACTATTTTTAACATAGTATTACTAATCCTTTCATCTTCTCTTTTACTCAAAAAACGCTGACTAATTTCTTCTCCCACTGATTTTATAGTCATTGATAATATTGGACTTGCGGCGCCTCCAATTATTAAACCTGGTAATCCTGCTATTAATCCTCCAATTATACTTCCTCCAACACTTCCTGCAATTTCAGAACTAGTGTTAATTATTACCTCTTTAGTTCTCTTTTTTTTACTCAATTTTATTTGTTTATATAATTTAAAATAACAATCCGGCAGTAATTTCTTTTAAGCCAAAATCAGAAAGCTTATGGTATTCAAATTTTCTTGGATTTCCCATGTTATTCCAACTTTTGTCAAGTTTAAAAGAGTTACCTAATTCTAAAACAGTACAATCATTTTTGATGTAAACGTTTTTTATATGATATATTCTACTAACTCCCTTAGGTCTTTTGTTTAACCAAAAGGGTGCAGTATATTTTGCATTATGGAAATCTAATTTTGGAATTCCCAATTTTCTAGTTATATATATTTCTTCAAGATAAGTAGTTGATTTTTGAAATTCATCTAGTTCAGGAACAACGATTACTTTTATTTCTTTCATGGATTTTTTGTTTTTATAGCAGTGAACAACCGTATCCCCACAACTCCTATTGCGACTATACGGGTTTTAGGCCTATTTTATCTAATGGGCTAATAATCCCATTTAATTGATTTTATGCTATTGTAAGTTACCAATAAATTATCAGAACAATAAGATAGAATGGCCTTTATCACCCTTATTTTCTTTAACGAATAGCTTTCCTTGGTTAAACACCGCATAGTTTAGTTTAAAAAACAGAACCTATTATAAAGATAAAATAGAGATTTATAAATAAACAATTAACTGATAGTCAGTCTTTTATTTAACTTAAGTGTATTAGCGGTTAGCACAACGGTTATTAGCGGTTATTAATCGTTTCACTAGCGGATAAAAACGTATATTTGTTCAGTAAAATTTTCAAGCTTTTAAACA
This sequence comes from Saprospiraceae bacterium, assembly GCA_965277415.1. Lineage (GTDB taxonomy): Bacteria > Bacteroidota > Bacteroidia > Chitinophagales > Saprospiraceae > JAHDHW01. Next base: position 10,155 of record CBDICS010000005.1, on the reverse strand, counting down.
CATTAGCAATGGTTGCTTTAGACCCCGAAGTAAGGGAATATGTCATGTATTTTTTCCTTCAAGATTTAAGACAAGTACATTCTTATTCAAAGGGAAGATCAGGCTCATCTTTAAATCTAATCTGCAATAGAATAAGAATTAGATTAAAGAAAAGAAATTGGACAGAAGATTTATTAAACAAATTTTGTGTTGATCGAAATATGATGTATTCAATTGCTAATGAATTACATCTTGAAAATAAAATCAGTTTTTTTACAAAAACTAAAAGAAGTGGTTTTTTGGGCTTAAATAAAACTCAGACAAATTATTTTCAGATTACTACAAGTGGTTTAAATTATATTAAAAATAATAACATTCCTCCTAAGCCATTACCTAATGTCCTTTAAGTAATCTTAATAGATAATTTTTCTAAGCCTTGAATTGGAATGGAACTGTATCGGCCCATACTCATCTACGTTTTACACATTTCACACTAAAGCCACTATACGCATCTCCTTCCACCGGTCCTAACCAAGTGCTAACTTTTTCAAAATGAATACCTTCAAATAATTCAATGTTTTCATTTTGATGCCAGTAAGCTCCATATCTTTTACAAAAACTAAATTCTATTATAAAACTTGTTGAGGATGGATCTATTATAAAAAATCCGCAAAGTTTTAAATTCAAAAAATCACTTTGCATCAATGTATCTTTCACACCATAATAAAAAACGCCATCAGTTGATGCCTTAGCTTGCCCATTCAGATAGACAAATAAATTATTCCATTCATCTTTAGTCGGAAGTCTAAAATTTTCAGGGCACGCTTTTTCAGCTGCCTCATAAGTATATAGCAAGCCGCATGCATCACAGTCTTCTGAGTAATAATAAGCGCCATCCATTTTATAGTTTAAATTATCTGCCATCCATTCTGTTGAATCTATAGTAATTGTTTTATAGATCGTTGAATCTCGAGCATCTATAAATTCATTAGAAATCTGCGTATAGCTTATGGTAGAAATCAATAGTAGGGAAAAAGTGATTTGAATTATTCTTTTCATATAATTTTTAGATGACTAAGTTTGACTTTAGCACTTTATTACTAAATTAATATCTTTTCTATGTTCCTTTTCCATTGATGAAAAGGAACCAAAAATCTAGTTCAAAAAAATGCTAACACGCAAATCAGTCTCCCGCACCCACCTTTTTGAACATTCCCAACCCGCTGACTCTGCTAAACTTTAGCATCCTTCTTTTTATTTGACCAAGCAATTTTTTTAATTTTAACTATCCTGCTTTTTTACTAATGTGCAATAATTAATAGAAAGTATACCTAGTCAATTTAGTAAGAATATAAAAAATTGATTATCAATAATTTATTTAATTTGATGAAGTAGACATAATCTCATTTTGGGCTTTTCCAAAATACTAAAGTCGTGCTAAATTATAAACGATGTAAAGTAGGTTCTTATTCTCAAAGTGCTAATTAGGGGATGAAGCGCATATTAGAAGTTTAACATGGTAATCCCAAGAAAGGTATTTCAGATTTGTGTTTTGGTGATCGCTTCGCTTGTGATCAACCTGCGGTTTGGTGATCGTTCCTGCGGAACTTGTGAAGGCTTCTCTTTTAGTATACGCATAGAATTTTGATCACTTATTTTTACTTTATTTATATGATTAGATAATCTTGTGATTGTCATGAGCGATTTAGTTTCAGTTATGCATTTTGATATAATTTGTTCATATTTGTAGTTCATACAGAATATGAATAATATGAAAAAGCAAAGAAGTCGAATTAATTATTATAGGAATAAATTTAGGAGATGAACAGATTCTAAATATGAAGATTTACAAAGATGGAACGCTTTGTAGAAGTGGTTGTGGAGGAACACCGACTTTCTCTATTTCAGGAATGACATTAGAAGGGACTAAGGAATACTGGACGAAGTTAATTTCGCTGATAGATGATAAAATAGTTGAGCATCCTATTAATTATCAGGATGAACAGATATCCTCCCCCTTAGAATATTTCATTGCTTTTTATGGCGTGAGTAGTAATGGCGAAACAGGAGAACAAGCAAAATGGACGAAGAGCAGTGGCGCCCGTTTCTTATTGGATAACAATACAAGTTTTAGACATCCTCTTCTTGGCTTTTTAGATAACTTTGCCATTCAAGCTGCTGAAATTACCAATGAATGGTTTTTTGATATTGTTATGACTGCCGTTTATGGTCTTAAACCAATTAGCCTTGAACAAACATTTGTAACGGTTCCTAAAACGGAAGCAGAAAAACAAGAGGCCCTATCCAGATATGTCAATCAAATCATGGCAAATAGTCCAAGAGGTTGGGATATCGTTAAACTAGGAAATGGAAGACAGTTTAAATCGAAAGAAGGTAGGGTATTGACCGCTTCAGTAGAAAATAATGCTGGTCAAGTCTCTATAAACTTCAATGAGGTTTTTGGTAAAGATGATTTTGAAGCGGCTAATAAACGGCTTATGGAAATGTTAGGTCAAGAACCCAATACTTCAAATACGCAGAAACCAAAAGATTCAGAAGAGCATCCTCCAAGTCAAAAGCCCTCATCAAAACCTGAAGGCAGGCCTTCAAAAAAATGGTGGGAATTTTGGAAATAGAAGGAAATATTAAAAACCTATCTAAGTTGGACTTTAGTATTTAAAGAAAGCATAAGATTAGAATCTGAAATTTTGTCTATTTAATTGAAGTAAATAAAGTTTTAATAATCAGCTATTTATATTTTTCCAAAATTCACCTTGTACACTTTGTATTAATTATTAAACCTCGGTATAGAAGATATGATGCTTAAAATAAAAAAGCAGCATGATAAAATTTAGCAGAGTCAGCGGGTTGGGAATGTTCAAAAACGTGGGTGCGGGTGACAGATTTGCGGGTTAGCATTTTTTTGAACTAGAATTTTGGTTCCTTTTCTTCGATGGAAAAGGAACATATAAAAGGTATTAGCTCAGTAATAAAATGCTAAATTCGAGCTAAGAAGTTGTTCTACTTACCGCATCAAAACAACATCTCCTTTTATGATTTCTTTTTTGCCATCTATATAAACAACTTCTAAATAATAGACATAAATACCTGATGCCATTTTTACACCCTTAAGTAAACCATCCCATCCAAAGACATCAGCTCCCGGTGTCACGTTTTGTACATCATAAACTTGCGCACCCCATCGATCAAAAATTCTAAATGCTTTAATGGCCTCCACACCTGCGCCACTATATACCGTTAGTATATCATTATAACCATCTCCATTTGGAGAAAAGATATTAGGTATAAATATCGGTCTTTCTTTTGCTACTGTGATTTCAATTTCATCACTATCTTTACATCCCTCATCTGATGTAGCTTCCAATATATAACGCATAGATTCCATAGGATAAACCATCTGCGTCAAACAATCCGGACAATCGAGTAAAGCACTTGCGCGCCAAGTAAACGTATTGATCGGTAAAGAAGCGAGTGGATCTATAAGTATACTATCTCCTAATTCTAATTGAACATCTTCTCCTAAGTCGATTACAAACTCTGGAGGAGCAAGAATAGTGATCGTATCTGTCCAGGAACATCCGCTGTTGTCTTCAATAGTACTATGGTAAACGCCAGCTGGTAAATTATAAAAAGAACTTTCTGTAAAAGAGGTATAAAAATCAATGGAGTAGGAATATTCTCCTGAACCACCTTGGACATTTTCAAAAGAAATAATAGCATCTCTATCTCCGAAACAGGTAGGTGCCGTAGTGACAACATCTGCTTGGATAGCAGTAGGTTCATCCAGGAAGAAGGAATCAATCGAAGTACAATTATTTCCATCTGTCATGGTCACATAATGCCAACCTGAAGATAAGGATTCTGCTTCTGTGCCTATCGTCCCTGAACTCCACTCAAAGTTAAAAGGTGTCGCACCATTTTCATTCGTAACATTCAATATTCCATCACTATCACCATTACATGAAATTTCCTGATTTAAACTTATAGCTGGTTTTATATCTGGTGTACAATTACAATACTCTGTGGCGGACAATACAATTGGTGGGCAGGCAGAACCATCATCTACCTGAAAAGTATAAGTACTTCCTCCAAGTATCGGATCACTGGTAAATATATTTCCTGCCAAAGTTCCCGGATCACCACTTACATTATAAGCTACTGCATTGCCACCAGTGATTTCAAAACTAATGGTGTAAGCCGTTCCTAATTGATTGCAATTCGATACCACATTTGAAACGACTGGTATTTCAATTACATCAACGGTCACTGTACTATTTATTGGATGGATCGTTCCACCACAAAAAGGTGCTGAATTTAAATCAACCGAGACTAAGCTATAAGTCGTGGTAACATTTGGTGCTACTCTTATAGTATGCCCATCAGAGATTCCCGTCAAAGTTTGGTTATTTTGTTCGTCATTATATACTATATTGAATGTTCCTGATCCAGTCAGCGCAAAGACGATGTCTGTTGAGTCCCCTTGACAAATTGTATTATTCCCAAGGATAGAAGCTTCTGGACTTTGAACAAAAACAACGGGTTGACCATTAGAAATGGACAAGCAAGGATCTATAAGATTATCTAAGACTGGAAAACCTGTTCCATCATCATCTCCTACCACTGCCGAAATATTATACGTGACGCCATAGGTCAAAGTAGGATCATAATTAAAGTCGGGCGTCATACTCATTAGCTTTACAGAAGCGGGAAAAGTGCCCAATTGATCATAGAGTACATAGCCTACTACATCGTTTCCATCTAGACTCAGCTCACTGATAATATGTTGAGCAGAAACCATTTCATCTTCACAAGATTCTAATAAAGTCAATTCCATTTCTCCAGCATTGGAAGTACAATTACAGACATAATTTCCACTTACATCTACTGGTCCACAATTATTAAGATCATCTATTTGAAAATTATAAGTTGTTCCAGAGTTGATAAAATCACTGGTAAAAGTATTCGTTACATTATCAAACGTTCCGGGATCACCGGTGACAACATAGGAAGCTGGATCTCCACCAGTGATTTCAAAACTTATTTGATATTGTGTATTTATATCATTACAAACAAATTGAATATTATTAAATTGAGGTATTGGATTCACGATTATATTTACACTTCCAGAACTATTATCTGAACATTGCGCAGGTGAACTATCCGTCACACTGACAAGGGTATAAGTAGTCGTAACTAATGGCATTACTGAAAAAACAGCTCCATTATCTAGATTATCAATAGTAAAAGTCGTATTAGTATTTTCATCTAAAACGACCACTTCAAAAGGAGCAATTCCTTTTGGAAAATTAAAAGACAAATCAGATGAAGCGCCTTCACAAATAACCGCATTACCAGAAATATTTGCTTCTGGTAATTCATAAAAAGTCACTGGCGTACCTACTCCTATTGAAAAACACAAATGGTTGACATTTACATTTCCACTCCCATTATCTGGTCCTGCCATAGGAGAAATATAATAGGTCGTTCCATAGGACATTCCAGTCTGAAAAGAAAACTCTGGTGTATTAGATAAGCTAATGATATTTCCAAGTGAAGCCGTAGCATTATCATGCAATACATATTCGAAAACATCCCCAGGGTTTAATGTATTACTACCTGTCATAAAGGTCGCCACTGCCATTTCATTTTCACAAATATCAATGGCACTTAAATCCATTTGTCCAGCATCCGTACCACAAGAACAATTTTGAGATCCACTGACGGTTTGAGCAGTACATCCACTATATTATCCATGATTGTAAAATTATAAGTAGCGCCGCCTGCAATAGGATTACTCGTAAAAATATTACCGACTAATGTACCCAGACCTCCACTTACGGCATAAGAACTTGGATCTCCTCCTATTATCTCAAAACTTACCGTATACATGGTAAAGGAAGCATCACAATTTTCTACAATATTGGTCGTTTGCAGCAAGGGATAAACAGTAATGTCAGCACTTCCTGATACTGTTCCGATACAAGAATTGACATCAGATACAGCTACTAAAGTAAAAGTCGTATCCGCATCAACATTTATTGAAATAGTATGTGGTGAATTCACACCAAAAAGAAAATAATTACTTACGCCATCTGTGTATTCCGCATTGAATGGTCCAGTTCCTGTAAAAGTAAATTCTATATCTGCTGTTCCTGAATCACAGAATGTGGCATCTCCACTAATTGTTCCTGTTGGAAGTGTACTTATACTTATATTTACACTACTGCCTAAAATATTTCCGGCACATCCATTTGCATCTGAAACGGATACTAATGAAAATGTAGAATCTGCGGTAACGGTAATACTTTCTGTATGATTATTTGAAATATTATTTAAATTAAAATTAGTGAAGCCATCTGTATAGACTACATCAAATGGGCCACTACCATTTAGGATAAACGTAATATCTGTATTGTCCCCTTCACAAAATGCCCCACTACCTGTAATAGAACCATCAGGGGTTACACCTGCTGTTATAAATATTTCTACTATTTGAAAACAATTATTCGCTGTCTCTGCACGCCAATAATACGTCTGCGGCATAGACACAACCGTATTTGTAAGTGCTAATGAATTTAAGCCCAGATTTGCAAAAGTTTGATTTGTAAAAAAGTAAGAGGTAAAACTTGATGCATTGGCATCTGTATAGGAAATAGTAGCAAGGTCGATTGAACCTCCAGGACATAAAGGCATGGGTTGATTTACAGTGATATCAGGTGTTATATCAATAACAACATTAATCGGTTCTACATCAAAACAAGCACCCGGTGTTTCATAACGAACCCAGTAAGTCCCGCCAGTAAATACCTGAGATGAAGCTAATGGTGAATTCGCATTTGCAGCATCTAAAGAATCTAAATAATAGGCTTTAGTTCCTCCAGAGTAACCATTTACTTCATTGATCACGACATTATCAAGGTCAATAAAATTGGGTGAACAAATAGGACCTGGGTTGACAATTACAATAGCTGGATCTTCAATTACCACCTGTGCAGAATCTATATCAAAACAGTCCGGCCCTGTTGTCATTCGAATATAATATGTTCCGCTACTTGTTGTGCTTGGCGGCAGTAAATCGTTGCTACCATTCATTGCATCTGCTAAATTATCGTAATAGGTAATCAAGCCTATGCCTCCACCAGCGTTTGAAATCATTATTGTCGTTAAGTCAAAAGGTGTTGGCGCACAGCCTGCTCCCGGGATCAGTGGCAGAGATATTAGGTTGATTTGTCGTTGAGATAATTAAACATTCCTGAGGAGATAATCCACAATTGTTTATTGCCTCGACACAGATCGTTCCTCCTGAAGTTCCCCAGTCAACATATAGACTATCTGTACCATTGCCGCTGCTGATTGTTGCACCACCACTAGCAGTCCAATTATAAGTACTAGCATTTGTGGATGTTGCAGTATAGAGTGTGCCTGTTGAGTTTTCACAAACTGAACTGGAACCTGTAATCACAGGTTGGGTAGGTGCACTCGGAAAGACTGTCACCGAAACAGTGTGAATATTATCTGTTATACCAGTAATCGTAACTGTATAATCAGTTGGAGTAGTGGGTGTTGCTATTGGATGCGCACTTGTCGGGTCATCTAAACTTCCCGCTGGAGACCAATTATATGTATACGCTCCAGAGCCAATCACATTTGCATGAAGTTGAGTAGATTCACCCTGACATATCTCATCATCGTCTACTGAAACAGAAACCGTTTCTACTCCATTCACAATGCCCAAAGTATAATCACATTGACCTCCGGCCCAGCCATCAACCATCACATAATAAACCTCCCCTACTGTCAGTCCTGAAGCCACTAGATTACCAGAATTCGTTGTCCCTGGAACGGGATTCCAACAGTTAGACACTAAGGTAAACGTAGTACAATCTGTCGTTTCTAAAATAGCCGCTTGAATTCCATTATTAATAGTACAATTAGAATAAGAAATACTAATATCAACATCCGCACTACTTGCTGTAAAAGCTACCCAAGCATTATTATCTATAAAAGCACAAAACTCATCAATCTCGTCTGGTAGATCCGTATACCCAGAGGTAGTCCCACAATATCCATCCATTTCTTCTCCAAGAAAAATAGCATCACAGCAAGCATTTCCTGCAATTAGATTGCTTCCACATGCAGATACCCTGATGGTGTATTAGGTGCTATAGAATAAGCGCAAATATCAAAAGTTCCATTATTATCATTTCCATTTTCCCAAACCCGAACCCAGAAAGTAGTTCCAGCAAGTTGAAATCCACATCCATCTTCCACTTCTAAGGCTGGCATATTTCCAGTACCACTATTATCATCACAGGATACTAAAGTTAGATTAGAACAATCTGATCCAGAATAAACAGCCATCCCTCCATCAGTCATTGAACCTGCACTCAATTCAAGCATAGTGTGGTATCCATAATTTGGCATCGTAAACGTAAACCAAATATCACCACCACTATATCCTGCGCAAGCGGGATCAGGGACACTTATCGTATTCGTTGATGTTGCATTAGAAAAAGTCGTACTGGTGCAGGAAGTATTAACAGTAAGCGCTGTAGCCGTACAAGGATCATCATTAGCTTTACTAAGGTTTAAACCTAAAAGTAAGAAACAAATTAAGCCTGACAGTGTTGTTTTGAAATCCATTTTAAATCTATTTCGCTTAGGGATAAGGACTAAAAAATATTTTTAATTTATTTACTGAATGACCATTGATTTATTGAATTAGTAGAAAGAGTTTTACTAAATATTGTCTTATACAAATTCAAAAGGAGCTTTAGGTTCTACATATTTAAATAATCACAAATTGTAAAAACCTCTTACTCAGACAAGTAATTATGGATACGGAAATTCTCATACTAATGTGAATTTTCAGATTAAAACACCTGAAAATCCAATGGATTAATAAAGCAAAAGCTTTGCCAGTATAGCTATAGAAACTGTGGTAGGGAAAGGTAAATCCTCTAGGAATGGATAAAAAAATAGTTATCTCAACAATGTAAAATCGCCTTTATACAACTCCACTCTTCCATCAATAAATTCGATTTCTGCGAAATAAATAAAAACGGCAGGATTCATTGGAGCGCCTTTGTATATGCCATTCCAAGCATGAGAAGGGTCATTTGGTCTAAAATTTTCCTGCTTAAAAATGGTTTCACCCCAACGGTCAAAAATGCTAAATGTATTGACTTTTAAAACATCTTGCCCCCCGTAAATCATAAATAAATCATTGTGCCCATCATTATCAGGGGTAAATACATTGGGGATAAATACAAGTCTATTTTTTTGAACCTGAATCAAAATATCATCTGTGGCAATACAGCCGTTTTGATTGACAACTGTTAATTCGTATCGAGTCGTCTCAAATGGCATAAGCCATTGTTCGAAACAAATATCGCAAGGCATTAAATCTTCATAAGTCCAATAAAAGGTATCTAGCTGTGGAAAAGGAATATTTATAATCGGTTCTAAATAGATACTATCTCCAAGGCTTATCAATTGGTCTTCTCCTAAATCCAATAGCAGTTGAATTGGTTGATTTATAATACTGTTGTATCTAGACTACAGCCTTCAGCATCTTGAATATTCAGCTGATAAGTACCAGCTATTAAATTACCAAAAGCATTCACTGTATTTGAAATGCCATTTAGAGTATAAACATATGGAGCTGTTCCGCTGCTACGGATTCAATCAAAATGCTACCATCATTTTCTTCATAGCAACTAGGGTCTGTAGTGATTACAGCAGCCCCTGAAATAAAATTATCATTACCTTCAAGCAATATTTCAGTGCTTGCGGTACAGCCATTTTGACTATTAGAAATGACTAAGGTATAAGTACCAGTCTGATTGACTATTGGACTTAATGTTGTTGAGCCAGATAAAATATTTCCTCCTGTCCACTGATAATCAAAGAAAGGCCCCATTGAAGATTCTGTTCCATCTAGAGTTAAGCTTTGTGTAAAACAATCAAGATCCTCTTCAACATTGGCAAGTGCAATCGGGTATGTTAAATCTGCCTCTACCAAAACAGAGGCCGAATCTATACATCCATTTAGCGTATTCAAAATTGTGAGTGTATACGTTCCAGGCTCATCAACTTGTAAGCTTAGTTCATTTTGGCCGCTGACTATTCCAATATTCATCAGACTTGTCCATT
>CBDICS010000004.1:0-37302 GCA_965277415.1 Saprospiraceae bacterium | reverse complement strand
TATTCCTGTCTTCTTTTTGATTAATCTAATACGAAATTTGTCAAAGTTCTCTTATATCGTTACGAATTTAGTTAATCAAAAGCAATTCCTCAACAGTAATAGCAAATTTTCATAGCCTAGTTATTAACTGTTCTCAAAATTCTAGACGTTCTATTATTATAGACAGCAGTAATTGAAGAAAGGGTTGGGTCGTTTTTTATTTTTTTTTCAATAAATATCACATACCTTATTAAATCACTTATTATCAGCAGGTTACAGACATTATTATCTTTGTTTTTTAATTAAAACTTACAATCTCCTAGGAAATCGTTAACTTTAGTTTTCCTAAATATTGCCGATAAATGAATAAAAAGTCAGTCCTTTTTCTATTTTCATTAATCCTATCAAATGTAAGTAGCTTTGCATTTAATGATAGTACATATATCGCCCAATTCATCATTCCAATTATAAATGCGGATGATGATACCGAAGAACGAGGGGACGGAAGTATTTATTTTAATAGCTCAGATATAGAATTAATATACGATCCAGATAATGGAAATCAAACGGTGGGTCTCCGATTTCAAAATATTCCAATCCCCCAACAAGCCCTTATTACAGAAGCTTATATTCAATTTACGGTTGATGAAACGAGTGCAGGGACTTGCAATTTGAGCATCTATGCCGAAGAGGTGGACAATGCTTCTGCTTTTACAGCCGCTTTTCAAAATATTAGTTCGCGCCCATTGACAACGAATAGTACGACTTGGACGCCTCCAGCCTGGACAACACTCGATGCTTCTGATGAATCACATCGGACGCCGAATCTCTCCAATATTATTCAACAAATCCTTGATCGACCAGGATGGGTAGCTGGCAATGCACTCAATATTATTATTAAAGGATTTGGCAGCCGAATTGCCAGAGCTTATGAAATGTCTCCCGAACAATCCGCAAAGCTTTTTATTAAAGTAGAACTACCTATTCCTCAAATACCAATCTCTGATTTATATATTAACGAAGTTATGCCTTCTAATGGTATCTATACAGATGAATATGGAGAAACAGATGATTGGCTTGAACTATATAATGCTGGTTCTGATCCAGTCTATTTAGGAGGCTTATATTTAAGTGATGATGCGGATGATTTACAAAAATGGCAGATCTCGTCCAGTACAAATCTGTTACCTAATGATTTCTCTTTGATTTGGGCCGATGATCAAGCTGAACAAGGTGGACTTCATGCTTCATTCAAATTAAAATCTGAAGGAGAAACGCTTTTCCTCTCTCAACTATTGGATGGCGACCTAATCGTACTTGACCAAATTGACTATCCTTCTACTGCTTTAAATTTATCCTATGGCCGAAAACAAGATGGGAGTAATGATTGGATTACTTTTGGAGTGCCTACGCCTAAAACATCGAATAATGATAGTGGATTATTTTTGGATAAGGTGAGCTTTTCTTTACCTTCAGGTATGTATCTGGGATCACAGACATTGACACTGACGGGACCAATCAATGGTACTACTATTCGATATACAACAGATGGCAGCATCCCTGATGAGAATGATTTTTTATATACTGATCCGATTATAATTGGAGGAACTCGTACGATTAGAGCGAGGGCATTTAAAAATGAATTTGCTCCTGGCCAACTTTCGACAGCAACTTATATTATCAATCCCAATCATGAAATTCCAGTAGTGAGTATTTCAACCGATCCAGATAATCTCTGGGATAGCCAAAATGGGATCTATGTGTCCGGTGATAATGGCATAACAGGTTGGTGTAGTGAAGATCCTAGAAATTGGAATCAAGAATGGGAAAGACCAGCAACGATCGCATTATTCGAACCAGATGGGAATCTGGCTTTTCAAAAAGAAGTCGGTATTAAGATAGGTGGAGGTTGTTCTCGAACTCAACCACAAAAAAGTTTTAATATTTATCTCAGGCCCAATACTTATGGTGATGATATTATCGAATATGAGGTATTTAAAAATCTTGGAATAAATACATTTCAGCGTTTAAAATTAAGAAATGGAGGTCAGGGCTTTGGAGCAATGATCATTCGCGATGGCTTAAATCAGAGTTTACTTCATGACCAGGTAGATATAGATTTAATGGCCTACCGACCAACCGCTGTTTACCTTAATGGTGATTATTGGGGACTTTATGCTATTAGAGAATTTTATACTAAACATCATCTGATCAATCATTATGATGTGGAAGAAGGAAATATTGACATGCTTGTCAATCCTACACTACCCTGGGGAAATATAAAAGAAGGGGACAAAATTGCTTTTAATGAATTATTTAATTTTATAGAATCCAATAGCCTCCTTAATTCCTCCAATTATGATTATGTTGAATCTCTTATTGATATAGAAGAGTTTTTAAATTATCATATTGTACAAATCTATATTGCTAATTATGATTGGCCATCTAATAATTCAATAGCCTGGAAACCACGTGATGGAGGTAAATGGCGATGGATGCTATTTGATACGGATGCTTCAAGTAATTTTCCATTATGGGCACCTTCTTATCCAAGTTTTAATTCTATGGAGTTCGCAACTTCTGCTACGAGTACGGATTGGCCAAATCACAAAAACAGTACTTTATTTTTAAGAAAACTCTTACAGAATGAATTCTTTAAAAATGAATTCATTCAACGTACAAATACCTTTATGAATACCATTTATTCGGAAGATCGTGTTGAGTTTTTCACAGATAGTATATCAGCAATTGTAGCACATGAGATGCCCAATCAAATTAGTAAATGGGGTCAAGGAAGTAATCTGGGTTGGGGAATCACAGCTCATGGAGATATTAACCAATGGCGAAATGATTTGCAGGAATATAAAAACTTCTTTAAACAGCGACCTACTAATATGCATAACCATATGCGTGGGTACTTTAATCTCGGCGGCACCAGCAATCTACACATCAACTACGATATAAACAGTCATGGTGCTATTTATTTTCATAGCAATGAAATGCGAATTCCTTATCAATATAATGGATTATACTTTAATCATATTCCAATCAAAATCAAAGCTGTTCCAGATGCAGGTTATGTATTTTTAAAGTGGGAAGAAACTGGTGATACAAATCCTGAAATTGATTTTGTATTAAATGAACCTTTTACGCTGACACCAATTTTTGTAAGGAGTGAAATTATATTAACAGAAATACATTTTGCTCCTATTGATGATGATGATGAGTTTATTGAATTTTACAATCCCGCTACTTATCAATTGGACATGAGTGATTATAGCATTTCAGGTGCTATTGATTTCACCTTTCCTCAAGGTACATTAATTGATCCTTTATCCTATTTTTTAGTCGTAAAAAACAAAGATCATTTTGATGAAAATTCTTGTATAATCTTCCAATGGAATTCAGGAAGTTTAGATGATCAAACTGGAATTATTGCTGCCAAGAATACAATTGGTGAGACTATAAATGAAATAAAATATGAGGATAGTTTCTCTTATTTCTCAGAAGCAAAATCTACTGGAAAATCATTACAACTTTTAGACCTTTCATTAGACAATAAACAAGGACAAAACTGGATTGCTTTAGCGCCTACTTATTGTAAAAAGGGTACGGATTATATTCCATATGAGTCAGATGAGGTATTAATGATTATTTATCCAAACCCAGCATCAGGGCAAGTCAATATCCAGTATGCTCAGGAAGAATCCGGAAGGATGCTCCTTTCTGTTTTTAATGCTGTTGGGGAGTTGATTTATCAAGAAGATTTGAGAGGCGAAGCTTACCGAAAAACACAAACTGTTACTTTGGATCAGTTAGCAGCAGGGATATATATCTTTAGTTTGGAAAGTGGTGAAAGGCGAATGGTTGAAAAAGTGGTGGTGTATTAAGAGACAAGGAATAGTTTTTTTCGACAGGATTAACAGGATTTTCTATGCATTCGCGATCAGCCTCTAGCACTACTTAACTTCGTTTTATAAATCAAGCACTTACAAAAGTATTAGAACACCTTCTTAAATAAAAAAAATCTTCAAGTATGAATTATTCGAAAAATAATAAGCAGAACTTTAGTTTTTTAAGCAATTTCAAATCAACGTTTTTTTTGTTTTTCGGACTTCTTCTGTTCACTTGTAATCAGAATAATGAGGAAACAATCATTTTAAAGGAATGCGAAAACTATGCTTTACATCAAGGTACGATATCGGATATTGAAGAATATGAGATTATTGAGGCAGTCATTGAGGCCTACCTTTCAGGTCGATCTGGGAATCCATTCGTTCATGTAATAGATAAAACGAATAAATTACTTGGAGACGCATTGGGTATCAAGGATTATTTAGAAATCAATCAATTTTCAATAGAGAGCGAAGTGATTGATCATTATGTATTGATCAACGATAATCTAAATTATTGGGATCAGCAATTATTAAATACTAGCCTAATCAGTCATTTAGAACTTGACTGCTTTTTTCTAAATAACAGATATGGAACTGAAAGCTACCTAGCCAAGTATCCAGACTCTATAGGGCAACTTGAATTTAGTCGTCCAGGTATAAGTAATGATGGTAGAGCTTTTGTTGAGTTTTGGCACAGTGCAGGCCAAGGTGTATTGGCTACGCTAGTCTTGGAAGAAGGTGTTTGGATTGTTCAAAACTTGATCACTACTGTTATAACATAGAGGTTTATATTTAGGGGTAGAGTGTAAAATAAACACTGTCTATTTTTTAAATTGGAAAAATATTGACTATCCAATATCGAATCATGAATATTGAATTTAGAGCCTACTGATTACTCGGGCTTTCTATTCAAAATTGAATATTGGACAGTCATGATTCAATATTTTCTACCTAAAAAAGAAAACACAAAACCGGCCACTACTTATTTTACGATGTACTAAACTTAGAATTCTTTTTATTCAAGTTCATTCTAAATCATTATAAAATCCAATCAACACTTGTATTGATTTTTTAAGCTCCTTGATAATTCCTTTTTTCTCGTACTTTATAACATTATCATCTTTTTGAATTTCAAGCCCTTTCTTTTTTCTACGTCTATTTTTTGAATCTTCTATAGCCTCTACATAGTTTTTAAGGAATTCAACATGCACTAATTCAGATCTTTTATTTCTATGTGAACCTGATATATTCCAAGCACGTGTATAATGACTTTTTATTGCTTTCAATAATTCTTCATGTTTTTCAGTTGTCTCACTCAATAATAATTTAACATTTAATATATTCACCTGTTCTACTAAATCCCAAAATCCTTGATTTTCATCAGCAGAGTTTTTGATTTCTTCTAATTTCTTTTCTAAAAACTCATCAATAGTACACCCAAAAAGATCTTGAATATCTTTAATGATTTGATCTTCTTTTTCTGGTTCATACTTATTGTCCAGAATCATCAAGATTTCAGCTTGTAACCAACTACTTAAAGGATAAATATTTTTATCCACTAAACCTTGATTATTAAGCAGAAATCCTTTTTTAAAATTTTGGGACATCTTCTTGACTGAACTCCGCTTCTTAGAAAAAGTTTCTAATAAAAACACATTACGTTTATGCGCACTTCCAAAAAGGTTTAAGCGTTCTCTAGTTTCACCCAATTTAATTAAGCGTAATAAATCATCTATTACATCATCCATTTCTACCTTGAACTCCTCTATTGTTTTCTTCCGATCATCATCAGAAATTTCTTTATTGGCATCTAATTTCAGTTTTAAACCGACAAGGTTAGCAGCTCTAATATTTCCTAATTGTTCTAAAGATTTTATTGAAAACTTAGCCTTATCATAATTCAGTAAAGAGCGATATTTACTAATGGCAATCTCATACAATTCTATTTCTCCATATGCTTTTGCTTCCAGCTCTGTTATTTCTGTATTTCTCAATTCTGATTCATCAATTTTTCTACTGAGGTTTTCCAGTTTTGCTCTGATTTCCAGTTTTTGATTTCTATTTTTACCTCGGTATTCAGAATCAAAAGTATTATTAATAAATATTTCAAGATCGTCCATTATTTCTATTTCTGAAATATAAGGACTATCCGTATCCCTACCTGATTTACGTTTTGTCAAGCGGTAGAACTGATCGCCATAGGCATGATAAGCGCCCCAAGTATTTGTCTCTCGATGATCTTCAAAAGTTGCTGATCTTGCTGCTTTGACTGCATCTGCAAAGATTTCGCCTGCCAACATTTTATCATAAAAGACCTTTGCAAATTTTAAAGCTGCATTATCGTCTACTGCCCAACCTGCAACTACAATAGCTTTGACTCCATTCTCAATAAACTTTGTTCCAATATTAGCAGCCAGGTCGTATTTCTTACGGAAATGCGCTTCTCGATCTGGGTTTATATCCCCCATAAAACAACTATTAATGAATACCAATTCTGGAGTGCTGCTATTTTGATTGATTTCTTTGGTCGTCAAGACCACATTATCCGATAATAAAATTCCAGTGTCTTTATTAGGGCCGTATTCGATAACACCATGACTGGCAATGTGTATCATTTTATAGTTATCAAACAGTTTGATAACAATTTCTTTATAAGATTTTCGAATGAGCGGTGTCGTATCAAAATGATTTTCCATTAATAATTGATTCACATATTCCGCTTCTTCTTGAGCAGCGGGCAATTGTGGCAAATCAGAACCAATCAATAATGGATCACCAATAATCAAGACTTTTTTGTTGGTAACAGGGCTGCTAACTCTATTATCATCCGAAGTTGATAATTGTCTGATCATGCCCGCATTTGTACAAATAGGTTTGGAGGCATTGTTATTATAATGTAATAATTCCCAAGGATATTTAGCTGTAGTTTTATCTAGTATCAACAAGATATTTTGTTGATTTCTAAAAAACAATTTTAAATCATTTGGAATGAGTAGTTCAAAAATAGTTTTTGCTAATTCTGGATCCCATTCTTTTTTATGGCTACTATCTTCCAGTAATGCATCTAATAATCGTTGGCTTGAAAAAACCTTTCTAGAACTAACTCTTGCTCGACCTGAAGCAGCACTAAAGTCAAAAAACACTTCTTGGGTATAAGGATCCTTTTTAGTAAAGCTGTAATCCTAACCCACCATGAATTCATTTCTTGTACCGGAATATTTGATCTGCTTCCCTCTACATTTCGTATTGGCGACTCTAAGGAAATATTGTATAGATTATTTCCTTTTTCCATCTGGCTCAAGACATAGAAAGCATTGAGTGTTTTAAATTTATATAATTCAAAAAATTCAATCACCTCAATTTTAGGCAAGCTTTTATCCAATCTTTCAATCTTTTGATTGGCATTGACAACACCATCCAAAATTGCATTAATAGAATCGGAGAGCGATAAGGAAGCATAGCCACTACCTACAAATAAAGAAGAGATACCCAATGGTTTATCATATACAATCTGTTTAGCATCCTTCAGAGAAAACACATATTCGAGACAACTCTTTTCAATAGTCTGACTCATACGAAATGGGGTCAATTTTTCATGATCTCCAAGTCCTGCAATTATAGCCCCCAGTTTGTTCTCTTCATTTGGTAAAATGATCAGATTAGAGCCAATGCCTCCAGGATATAAACCCATATCATGGCGTTCAGAAAGTTTTCCCTCTAAAAGCCCATTAACGACACGCTCTGCACTTACTATACCATCATCCTTGAAATGTCCTACTAAGATTGGATAAAGAGCGTATTTCAAATGCCCGTTTTTGACTACGACTTTTAGCTGAGACTTTTTCTCTTGTTTTAAATAACTATAATACTTCTCTCTTTTGAGTCCTAACACATCTCGAATCAAGTCTTCAGGCTTATTACTCAAGATATGAGAAGGAGGAAGGACTCCCCTACTTTTCACAGTAGAAAGTGTGGGCTTGGTTTGAGAAAGCAAACGTGTTTTTCCAGTATCTAATAATTCAATAAACCCATCAAACAAATTTTCATCATTGGCTAATTCACCATGTGTTGTATTTACGTAATAAATATTTTCCTTGACAAAACCTTTGATCGTTGGTTCCCAGGGTACACTACTATCCCCTGCACTAGTTCGATCAAAAGCTAAATCAGTACGTCTAGGGTTCATCGCAAAGATCTCCTGAGGATCATTACTTCGCTTAGCGCCTTCTTTCCGTTTTTCAAAATGAAAATCCGAAACTGTCGTATCCCCTTTACCTACGATATAATATACTTTGCTAAGATCCAATTTTGGATTGTTTGCTTCATCAATATCACCTAAGGCTCTAAGGATTTTATCTTTATAGATTTTGAATTTAGTTAAGTCTTCTTGTTTTGGCACTACCCAACCTTTACCTTTTGTCACCTTATGAATGGCTTTCCAAAGTTCTAGGTTCTCAAATTCATGCCCAAATAAAGGTAGTAATTCCAATAATCCATTATACCTGGAAAATACTTCAAGCAATCGTTTTTTACTTTGAAATAAGGCAAGTTTATCTAATTTTTTAATGGTTGCTCCTTTCCCTGTAATAATCTCAGGAATTAAATAAGATCCTCTCCAGGGCGTTCCTAATAATAAACATCTAAATGAAGCGGAATTTGATAGCTTGGTCCAGGTCTCAGGATGGCTAACCATTAAATCTCGAATAACCAATCCTCCCATAGAATGGCCAATTAATCTTATAGGCTGATTAAATTCTAATAACTCTTGAATTTTTTCATTGAGTTTTGTTCCGGATACAGTTAAAGATTTTCTCCAATCAAATGGAAAACTTATCACATCATAATGGTGCTTGAGTTTTTGAACAATCTTTCCATAAGATGATTCAACTAATGATTTAGCTTCAATGTTCTCATTACCTAATTCTAATTTTTTCAATGCTCCAAAGGCCATTTTTACAAAATTAATCCATACGACATCATTTTTATCATATAGATTAGAACCCATAATTCCTGGCAATAAAATCACAATTGGTTTTTTACCTGATGGTGTTTCTTGGAGTACTTCGCCACCTGGAAGATTTAATATAGATCTATTTTGTTCTCCTTCTTTGACTAATTTAAATTGATCTACGGATGCCCCTTTCTCCGCTATTAATGCCTGGTAGATAGACTGCTGAGTGTCTTCATTTTTAAAATAACTAAAATGGTCTACTTCTTCTCCAGTAACAAAGCGATATCTAGGTGTGCTATGAGTTCTAGCTCCTAAAAACATGGAATCTGTATCCACAACATAATCGTTGTCATGCCAATAGTAAAGTCGGGTCAAAATATAGGCTAAAGTTTTTTTGACGCCTCCAGCCGCCGCACTACCAGCAATGATACTAAGTTCTGTATTCGTTTTATATGTAAGTCCATTAGTGATTTCCAACAATGGTGAATCTGGAATCATTGCCTCTAAGCCAGGAAGAACCTCCGGATCATTTCGTTCGTCAATGACACCTTCCAAAAAGGCTTTTAAGCCTAAAAATATCGGGTTGACTTTTTGCCCCAGGCCATAACCGACTAGATTGAGTAATACATTTAAAAATATATCTAGTCTTTTTGAAAGTATAGTTGTACCCGCTGCTGGACAAGCCACTCTGACAAATTTCTCTACTTTGATATTTTTTGCAAGAGACAATTTATTGAGTGCTTTCATATGCTCTGCATCAGCCATTCGCTCCAAGGATTCCATATACTCTATTTCTTTTGTAGAAAAGAGTGTACTGCGATCTCCACAACGCGTTAGGATATCTCCTACCAGTCCACCTCTTGAGTGACTGACCATATGTAAAGTTGCTTCTTTCGGAATCGCTTTCATCAGATCAATAGCATTCTGAAGCGGACTATGTGACCACGTTCTATGCTCTAATCCAAGAATGTTATTCCCATATTTTTCACATAAATTTGTCCAGGTTTGGCTTCCTGTTAATTCTGAAAAAGAGCCAGTTGTGCTAGACCCAGTACCATGAATGAAAAGTAAAAAAGGTTTGTTTTCATCATAAAATCGATTGGAAGAATTATTAGCATCTTCAAAACTGCTTAATTTGAAGTCTTTATCAATGAAGTTCAAACCCTGGTTGTCCAAGACTTGGTTTTCTATTTTTTCTGCTAATTTCAAAGCAGATTCTTTGATTACTTTCGGTTTGAAAACCTGAATCAATTTTACAAAAACTTTTTCTGCAATATTTCGATCATTTCCAGGGATGCTAAGGTGCGTAGGAATTTCAATGACATCATCAGCAGAGCGGTTTAGGCTTCCAAAAAGTTCTGGAATTTCATCCGTTTTTGCGTACCATATAGTCTCATCTGTAAATCGAAATTCAGTAACATCCTGATCGTCAATTGTGACCACATGTTCTTTTACAAAGCTTCCTCTAAAGGCACTTAACTCAAAAGATTGTATTGCCCCACTTTTCTTATCAAAGTCAGTATTTTCATCTTGATTTACCTCATTGCCATATATTTTGATTTTAATACTCATCTTTTAGTTTTTTCGGGTTATTTAGTACGGCTAATATAACAAATTAGATAAGTATTTAATGTCTATGAGCCTGTTTAAAAATTATTAGCTGGGCTGCAAAAACGTCTTTTCGTCCACTCTGTGGCTTTTTCAATCGCAATGGTTAAGGATATTCCAATTAAAAAGAGCCTTGATTGGCCATAAAATCCTGTTTTTTCGCCTAAGCGAACAAAATTAAAACAGGCTCTATGTTATAAAAATAAAAGAATAATCCAGAAATTCATTTCAGAAGTTGTTCAAAAATCAGGATGAAAAAATCAGAATTTTATAAAGATTCTTTCTCGACAAACTGCAAACAAACTTCCAGAACACTTTGATCATTATAAGCTTCACTATTAATTAAATGACTATTAAAATCAAAAACCTCACTTAAGCAAGCATCAGATTTTGCTTTAAATCTTATATTGAAAACTGGGTAGGCTGAATCGAAAGAAATAGGAAGTGCATTAAACCAAGCAGCGGTGATATAACCTTCTTCTAAAAAAGGATATCCGAAACAATTTGCATTTAAATTATCCAAATTAAACTTTCCTATGTCAATTAATTCTAAAATATTTGGGTTAAAATATATAGAGGATTGAAAAGCTAAAAGCTCATTAAAATTATCACAACTAATTTCAACATTAAACTCCTCTCCTTCTTGAAAAATTAATTCATTGGTTTTAAAATTAATGATTGAGCCCACTTCTTCTTCTGAAGACCATTCAGTAGTTGTTGCATTACCATTTAAATCGCCAATCTTAATTCCTATAAAATTTGCTTCCATCGTATCCTGGATTTCTAGTACTTCATAATATTCTGGAAAAAGCGAATCGAAAGGATCCTCCGGATCTGGAAAAACAAAATCAGCATCTACAAATCGCCAACTAGTATTATTTTGAAAAACCGTATCAATAAGCAATATCATCTTTCTCAATTGTACAACATCAATAGTGCTAACACTCCCAGATTGATTGACATCCGCTGCAATTAACTGATAGGGAGAATCCAAAAAATCCAACTCAAGAATATGCTGCGTCATTTTTACTAAATCAAAAGTCGAAACACCGTTTAAAGGATTTACATTTAATTTTGGAAGAATCATATAATCACCACCTGGTATTAACTCTGGATAGACATAAGTACCGTTTTCATTACTATATTCTATATCTGGAATTCCAGGGGCATTGGTTTCTATTTCCATCACAACATTTTCTATTAGATCCTCATCTTCTGTACCTACCAGTCCATTGATCATCATATAATTAGTAATCGGGCAATCAGGTGGGAAATCATTATCTTGAATAATAATATAGGTAGAAACATAAGACCACAAGCCATTAATATCCTGAACCCAAACATCTACGTTTTGAGTTCCTAGTTGATCACAATCAAAAATCCATGTTGCTTGTGCTTCCATTGGAGGGTTCGTTTGCCCTGGCCCCAAAGAAGGAACGTGCACTAACCATTGAGCTATTCCACAATTATCATTGCTAGGAGAATTTGGGTTATCCCATGCATTGGCTAATATTTCAACACTAGCAGACGAACCTATTTCTGTAGTAATTCCATTGAGTAGATTGATCGTTGGGGCCGTGCAATCATTCACGGTAAAAAATTGATCACAAGTAGAAATATTTCCACAGGCATCTTCAACTTGCCACTGAACTTTATGTGTTCCAAAAGGGTATGCTCCTATAAGCTCAAAGCCAAGGCCATTAATATCTATACTTCCATTATTATCTAAATCGATGGAATATGCATATTCTAAATCTACACTATCCGTACAATCGTCAAAAGCAGTAATAGCTAATTGAACCATAGCAGTTTCACAGTTGAATGCTTCTGCACAAAATGCTTCGGTATCGCAATCAGTAATAATTTCGGGTGCTTCAGAATTTATAACCTCTAACAATTGAGTGTGTGTCCATATGCCCTCCCCATTAGTATTATTAGGATCAAAAACACACCAATTGTATATGGCCCATGTTCTGAGAATAGCCACACAGCCCGGATCATTTATGGGCAAGTAAAGATCCTCATGATCATAAGTGATCATATCGCAAGCATTATTTATAAATGCTGGTAAATTATATGGAGCTGATAAATCTTCTGGCTCCAGGCCGCCATTACAAGAATTGCTTGAATAATCTGATGGCCAAGTAATGTCATTTATATCAAAAGGGTCCATATTAATTACTTCAATTTGCTGGGTACAGGAGCTTATATTTCCACTAGCATCTTGAGTCGTCCATATCCGGACAAGGATACCTTCATTGCAGTCATTTAAAATACCTTGAGTAATAAAAGATATTTCTACATCGCAATTATCCATAGCTGTAGCTTCGCCAGTCAAATTCAAATCATATGGGTTTTCCTGACAATCTAGTGTAAGGTCCGAAGGACAAGTAATTTCTGGATTTAGATTATCATTGACTATGACTTCAACCTCGCAGGTATTAATATTTCCATTTGCATCACTAATCTGCAATTCAACGAGTACATGTTCACTAAATAAATCACAACAGTAAAATGGGACAAAATCATCTAATAAACTATCATCTTCTCCAATACAATCCAGATTATCCAATCGTCTAGCTAAAATTGAAATAGAATCACAATTATCAAAAGAAGCAATATTAAAAATCGAAGCGGGAACAATCGTCACGCCCCCACTTAAGGAGATAGACTGAGTGAATTCGCAAACTGGGACAGGTGGAATTTGATCTTCTACCCTTACTATAAAATTGCAAACTGATTGATTGCCACAAGCATCTGAAGCTATGTAGCTTACAGTGGTTTCGCCAATTGGAATATCTTGCAATACTGTTCCATTTAAAACACCTTGGCTAACTTCAATTGTATAATTCGGCATTTCCTGAGCACATAAATCAGACAAGACGGGCTCTGGTAAAATTAATGTCCCATAACAATCGTTTTGTCCAGTGCTAATTAATATATCCTCAGAGCAGTCTATTTCAGGTCCCTGATCGTCCTTGACTAAGATCACTTGAATAGCTGTAAAAAAAACTGTACTTGGACACCAACTAAGCACTGTCCATGTGCGAATCACTTTATGCATTCCATCACAAACATCTATAATATTGTCATCGTAAACCACAGCGATTTCACAGATGGCATCATTGACCAATTCTACTCCATTCAAACTTGGCCATCCTGTTTCATTGGGAGATGGATTTCCCATTGCATCCAATTCATATACTTCTGAACAGGAAAGCGCAACACCAGAAATATCATCTCTATGTTCTGGAATACTAACATCGTAAATAGAAGAACGGGCAACAAACATGGTGTCTGTGCATGAAGTGAAATTGCCAGAAGCATCTTCTATCGTCCAAGTTCGAATGATACGTTTGATATAATCATCTTCCAAACAATCTCCAGCCTCTTCAACATCATCAAAAGTCAGAATAGAAACCCCACATGGATCAAAACCAGTAACAGTGAATGGACCATTTCCTGAATCAGGCGAAATTATAATATCTTCAATAAAAGGAAAAGGGATACCAATATTCCCAGGTAAAAAATCATCTGTACAAAGCACTTCATAGGTTGAGCAATGCAAAGGTGGAATAATATTATCTTGAATATTTAATGCTCCTGAACAAGAATTATTAGTTTCCGGATCAGTTATTTTTGCATAGATAGTAAGTCCTACTTCTGAAGCCGTGACAACAGGACTACTAATTAGTAATTGACTCAAATCTTCATCATAAAATAAATCAACATGATAGTCATCAAAACAATGATATGGCCCTCCTGTTAATAAATCTTGGGCTCCAATAATTGCCATACAATTTTCATCTAAGCCAACATTCAATCCATTGCTACAAGAGAGACTTTGACTTGGATTTTGGTATTCTATTACTTCAATCTGAAAACTACAAGTCGAGAGGTTTCCGGAACCATCCATTGCCTGATACTCCAAAGTTGTTGTCCCTATCGGGAAAATACTCCCTGAACTTAGACCACTAGTATCAATTTGAGTAATGGTAGGGTTTCCAGTAAAAAAAGAACATTCATCAAAACTTGTAAGCGCAAAACTAATAATCGCACTACATGCTCCACTACCTAAGTATTCAGTAATATTTCCAGGACAATTAATAATAGGAGGTGTTGTATCATCATCATTCAAATAAGCTATATATGATTGTTCGCAAGCGGCCAGTGAACCATCAGTAATTGTAACATGGAATAGTCCTCCTGAAAGATTCGTCTGATCTTCTACTCCATTGACTAATCCTGTTCCAGTATCTGTAAACCATTCAAAAGTAAAAGGCGAACTATCAGCAACTATCAAGTCTATACTACCCGTTGTATCTTCTGGGCAGTAGGGATCGACAATATTAAGAAGAGCGGAAGGTAAATAATGAACATCCAAATTATGGGATAAAAAAGGTCTGCATAATGAGTCAATTGGTATGGGATTTAAAATAGCATAAACCTCAAATGAGCCAGCAGTATTAAATTCAATATTTTCTAATGAAACAAACGTATCATTTTGAAGCATTTCATATGAAAATACGCCAAGCGAGTTCCCTCCTAAATATGGATTTGCAGTGGCAAAATCAAAAGATACTATTTCAATACCGAAATTAGTTTCACCATTTTCAATACTATCTAGTCCTGACCAATCGGATAATAGTAAATCTAATGAATCATGTAAACATATCTCTGCAAGTCCATTCAATATTCCAATATTCGGACAGGTATCTAATAGTAAAAGATCAGTTTTAATTAGGGTAGATTTGGCATTTGATAGATAAGGCCAAAGGCAAAGCAGGGATAGGAGTATACAAATAGTGCACGCCTTTCGCCATGCGAAGTGTTCGGTTTTTGAGCGATTCATGGGACTCAATTGGATGTAAAAATAATTCTAAAATCAAAGTTGATTCAGCTAGCTTTGTTTTAGAATATTGCAAAAATAGTTAATATATCCATGCAAAGAATACCTCAATAAGGGTAATTCGAATTCTGTTTTTTATTACATATTATTTTTATAACTATATAAGTGACTAAATACCAGCTACATAATTAATTAGCACCTTTTTATTCGGGTAGCGCAGAATCCGGTATAATGAAGACCTAATGATACTAAGAGACACGGAATTTCTATTCGAAGAATCTTTATAAGAAAAGTGGCTGTCTCTAATTTAAGAGACAGCCACTTCTATATCTATGCGTTTTTATTTAACAAACAAAAACTTATTTAACAACCAACATAGTTTTGGTAATAGTACCCATATCAGTCATTAATCTGTAGTATAAAACTCCAGTTGTTCCAAGCTCAGCTCCACTAACAGGAACTTCATTATAACCGCTATTGAAATTTCCTTCTACTACTTTTAATTCTTTTCCATTTACATCGTAAATAGTCAAAGTAGCTCTAGATGCCTCTGGCAAATTAAAGCTGATTAATGTCTCATTTCTAAACGGATTAGGACGGTTTTGGAAAAGAGAAAGGCCTCTGTCTTCTTGAGCCTGATCATTATCCTGACCGATATGATCACCTCCACCCATCAATGCGTTGAAAGTTGCAGTAGTTTCTGTTTTATTACCACAGTTATCTCTAACGATAAATGTAACAGTTACAGAAGTCGTACCCATTGCTCCCATACAATTGATTTGTGGGTTACTTGGAGATGCTTGCCATGAGATATTACCTCCTGAACAGCCATCACTAGCAATAGCACCACCACGGTTAGCTACCCATGCATTCAAGTTAGCTTGTATATTATAGTTACACATTTCCCAATGATCTTGAGCTTCCTCAATAATCTCTGGAGCTTCTGTATCTACTACTACATAAGTACCTTGACAGAAGGTCGTACGTCCACAATTATCTGTAGCTCTAAATGTTACCGTATTGATACCATTATTCATACAAGTATTGATGTTATTAGGATTGAAGTTATTGAATACAGTCAATGGAACTCCACAAGAAGAGCTTGCCGTTACAGAAGCGATCCAAGCTTCGATCACATCAATGGTTCCACCTTCTCCACCGAAATCTTCACAGTTCAATACCAACCAGTTGTCTTCTGGGCAGTTTTCAAATACTGGAGCACTATTAGCAACTACAAAGTCTTGAGTAACAGATGTAGACATGCCACAATCATCAGTGTAAGTATATGTATAACGATAAGTTGTACCTGGGCAATCCATAGGTCCGAAAACCTGAGGGCCAGAGACCGTTGCATCATATCCAATTCCACAATTAGTATCTACTGTTGCAAGATGTGCTTGTGGATTAATACTAGCTAGGCAGTTACAAGTCATAGTAGGTGGTACAGATGTAACTACTGGACCTGGATTCTGAGCTTGCGTGAAAGTACGTGTAGCTTCTACAGTTCGTCCACAATCATCAATTAGTCGGTAAGTATATACATAAGTTGCACCAGTACAACCCAATCCACCAACTACTTCTGGACCAGTTAGGTAGATATTCCAATTTGCACAAGTGTTTGTAACAGTTGCATCACCAATATCAACAACTACATCATCAATACAGTCAACTTGATTACCTGGAGGAACAGTTACCACAGGATCAGTATTGTCAATAGTAATGACTCTTGCACAACATCCAATTTCTCCTGTATCATCAACTGCTTTATATAAATAAGTGTACGTTGTACCAGGGCAACCAGGAATACCACTAATTTCTGGGTTAGATACCCATTGTCCTACAATTGTACCACAAGTAGTACTAGCAACAGCTAGGTTTGGATCTAAATCAACATCAGTAATACAAGCAACTGTTGCATCAGGTGGACAAACAACTGAAACACATGCGTTAGTCAAACACCCAGCAGCGCCGCCGCCGCCGCCAGTAGTAGCTTCTTCAACTCTTAGATTCACTCTACCAAAAAAAGTACTACCTGATTCCGAAGAAACTGCAAAAGGCCAAGTGCTTTGTAAATCAGCTTGCATTAAAAACCTTGCCAGAGTTACTGGCTGACCTAATAAAGTCGTATTGAATGGATTTGGTGATGCATAGGAATTAGTAGAGTTAGCGCCCCTACTTCCTAATACCCCAATAACAGTTCCAGCAGCAACTGGAATATTAACTGCGATAGGTGCGGCACCCGCAACGTTTTGAGCTAAAAACTCTGTAGTATAAGCCATTGTACTCGCACCAAAGTTTGGAGGAGGAGCAGCCATCGTTACGATAACTACACTTTGATTTGCTGTACTGGCAGTTGTTGGAACGCCAACTTCTGTGATAACCAAATCAACAGGAGCTGTAAAATAGTAACCTCTTGTGTTACCTGTAAATGTAGTGGTTTGCCCAGGAATAGGCAAGTCATTTTGTGCCACTGATACCAAACTCAATGTCATCAAAAATAACATTGCAAAAATATGTCTTATTTTTATCATGTTTTTATTTTTTAATTTTTAAAAATTAGCGAACAGTTTCAAGATGGTTATTCCATGCTTGTAGCGTCCAAGAACTTGTCTGAGGTGCATCAAGATTAAGTGTCAAGATCAATCTTGCATTTGGATAGTCTGCCTCAACAGTGATGAGGTTTGACTTTTTGTCAAGATACTCTGCAGCTTGCTGAGCATTTGCTGGAGTCCAATTAAAAGTAGAAAAATCAATTTCATACTTTTCTACAACAGGACTGTCTGCAGAAAGGACTATTCCTTCATCAGAAGAAGAAGTCGCTGAAGGAAAGTTCTGAGCCATCGAAGTGCTAACTATGAACAATCCTAAAATCATGAGAGAAAGAAAAATTTTGAGATTTTTTTTCATCATAAAAAATTTTAAGTTATAAATGAGGTTGAATAAATACCAGAATCCCTAATCAGTAGTCAATTCCTAATTAGTAGTAAATATTTTTAAATATTCTTTAATAAAAAATTAAATAGTGGTTTGCATAATAATTCACTTTGTTTGCAATTAAGTAAATTATTTAAATTCTTATAAAGAGAGTTTTGGTTTTATGGTTAAATAATAATTAGCTATTTAAGGACAAATCAACTAATACAGTGTTCTACATTATTACCTTGAAATAATATCAAGGTACAATTTGATTTATCTTAGTTCGGTGAGTTTTTAGGACAAAAATTTATACTTACAATGTAATCATAATTTTACTAATTCTACAAAATTTTATTCCTTATTTATTATCTAATAGATTATTTTTTTTAACAAAAAAGACCACCGCCTAAACAGTGACCTTACCTCATTTAAAGATGTTCCAATCTTTTAATAATGGGATATCTTTGCATAGATATTTTTAATATAAATATACATTCATTTATGCCCAAGGCAATAGTAAATTGTTCTAATGCTCTAGTACAATACTCAATGTAAAATTATGCTCAGTATTACAAAAATGCTTTAAAATAGGTCTGAGATAATATATACATGCATAAAGCTTGAATACATCAAAACTACAAATTTAGCTATGCCGCTAAATAAAAAACAATAATTTATTTTTTTAGAAACTTAAAAGCAGGAGGATAATTTCTTGGAAAAGTATTTTTGGTTTTAAAGGATTATCTTGATGCTCTTAAAGTTATTTTATCATATAGAGTGCTAAAATTAATATTTATAAAAATTTCATTATCTATACAATCATGGGATTGATAAAATCACTTAGTGGTTAATTTTAATTTTACAAAGTTTTTGGGAAGGATGTTTTAGTTTATTAATTATACAGTTAATATAAATTCAATGCTAATATAATAAAAATAAATGAACCTATAAAATAATTCATTTATTTTATATGTCTATGCTAGAAATCAGCACTTCCTTGATTCGCTATATCCTTTCG
Organism: Saprospiraceae bacterium; assembly: GCA_965277415.1. Classification (GTDB taxonomy): domain Bacteria; phylum Bacteroidota; class Bacteroidia; order Chitinophagales; family Saprospiraceae; genus JAHDHW01. The sequence goes on along the minus strand of CBDICS010000004.1, from coordinate 18,085 downwards.
ACTCTAGATTCTTTTGGGTTCAAATACAAAAAGGTAGACCGTTAAAACTAACGGTCTACCCATTTATTTACAATGCTTTATAAAGCTAATTTTAGTTAATCTATTACAAGCATAGTTTTAGTAATTGCTTCAGTATCAGTCATCAATCGGAAGTACATCATTCCTGAACCACCTAATTCACTTCTACTAACATTTACTTCATTATAACCGCTATTGAAATTACCTTCTACTATTTTCAATGTTTTACCATTTACATCATAGATTGTCAAAGTAGCTCTAGATGCCTCTGGCAAATTAAAGCTAATCAATGTCTCATTCTTAAATGGATTAGGACGGTTTTGGAAAAGTGCCAAGCCTCTGTCTTCTTGAGCCTGATCATTATCCTGACCGATATGATCACCTCCACCCATCAATGCGTTGAAAGTTGCAGTAGTTTCTGTTTTATTACCACAGTTATCTCTAACGATAAATGTAACAGTTACAGAAGTCGTACCCATTGCTCCCATACAATTGATTTGTGGGTTACTTGGAGATGCTTGCCATGAGATATTACCTCCTGAACAGCCATCACTAGCAATAGCACCACCACGGTTAGCTACCCATGCATTCAAGTTAGCTTGTGTATTATAGTTACACATTTCCCAATGATCTTGAGCTTCCTCAATAATCTCTGGAGCTTCTGTATCTACTACTACATAAGTACCTTGACAGAAGGTCGTACGTCCACAATTATCTGTAGCTCTGAATGTTACCGTATTGATACCATTATTCATACAAGTATTGATGTTATTAGGATTGAAGTTATTGAACACAGTCAATGGATTTCCACAAGAAGAACTTGCAGTTACTGAAGCGATCCAAGCTTCGATCACATCAATGGTTCCACCTTCTCCACCGTAATCTTCACAGTTCAATACCAACCAGTTGTCTTCTGGGCAGTTTTCAAATACTGGAGGTCCATTAGCAACTGTAAAGTCTTGGAAATCTATGGCAGTTCTACCACAATCATCAGTAACGGTATAAAAATATCTATATATTGTACCTGGGCAATCCATGGGTCCGAAAACTTGAGGACCAGTAACGGTCACAGAAGAACCGATCGTACAACTAGTTGACACGGTTGCATTATCTGGATTTGGATTAACTCCTGCTAAACATTCACAAGTGATATCAGCAGGTGCGCTAATTGTCGGACCTGAATTTGCACCATTTGTAAAGACAACATCTTCTTCAACTGTATTTCCACAGTCATCAATTAATCGGTAAGTGTATGTGTATGTAGCTCCGGGACAGCCTAACTCGCCAGTAACAACTGGGGGCACTAAATAAAGGTTATAATTTGCACAACCACCGGTAACTGTTGCATCATCAAGGCTTATTGAAATATCCTCAAAACAAGTCACATTTCCTCCCGCAGGAACAGTAATGCTAGCAGGTGTGTTTACGATAGTATAAATTTGATCACAAGATCCAATGTTTCCTTCATCATCAACTGCTTTATAAGTATAAGTATAAGTTGTTCCATTACAACCAGGAACACCACTAATCACAGGATTAGTTACCCACTGACCAGCAATAGCACAAACGCCATCAGGAGTTGCAGTCGCATCTAAAGGATCAATTACGATAAGATCGTCACAAGTAACGGTCATATCTGGAGGGCAAACTACAGTTGGAGCCATACAAGCACCACCACCAACTGCACAAGCAGCTGCAGGAACTGTAAAATCTTCAACACCATCAAATACACTATTTGTACTACCTTGCTGTGCGAATTCTCCAAGACCACGCTTAGCAAAAGCTGTCCAAATTTCACATTGGTAAGCACCACCAAAAAGTGCAACATCTGCTGCCAAGATCGCATCACGACCATCAACAAATCCAGGGTTACATGGTTGCAGTTTCATGCCTTCAGTTACTAATGCTATTGCTATGTTATTACCTCCTGTACCATTATAAAAATCAGGGTCAAAAGGAACAGTACCAATAATCTCCCAAGTCATTTCCCATAGCATCATACACCATACAGAACCAACTCCATGAGGGATAGATACGCCTGCTCCAATAGAGGCATAAGTATGTGGATTAACTGCCATATCTGTATTATACGGAAATGGACGAATACCACTACCCGCAGCAGTTTGACCAAATAACCAGTTCCCAGTAGTTCGAGAATCAGTAGGTCCAAATGCAGCAGGCATAGTCAAAACGATACCATAATAGTCACTCCAACCTTCTCCCATTTGCTCTTGATTTCCAAGACAACCTGAATTAGCTGGTCCACCTGTCAATCTATTACTAATACCATGTGCATACTCATGAATGACTACCATATTGTCATAGTCTCCATCTCGGCTACCACATACAAACATAGACATCGTTCCACTTGTACCATCTGGAGGTGTACCAAAGAAAGCATTACAAACATTACCACCTTGTGCCAATGCATTTACTTCATCCGTACCTAAACCACCATTTCCATAATTATTTGTTTGGAAATTTCCACTAGCCTCATCAAAACCATACTGGTACATTATATCATGAATGACATTATTCCAATAAAACAAATTGGTAACTGCAGCAGCTTCTGATTCATCTCCTGCACTCCAAACTGGATTATAAGGAAAGTCAAAAACAAGTCCAGCACCACCATCAGGGTTAAATCCAGGATTTGTTCCACCAGCACCTTCTCGTGCCCAAACGTTATTTCCACGAGTAACCGTAAATTCAGGACCAGCAGCTCCATTCGTATCATGCCATCCAAAAGGAGAGGCAATTGCATCGTCAGGATCATTAACTAAAACTCTTGCGCCATAAAGTGGGCTTTGTAAAGGCACCGGAAAAACACGGTAGCCTCCAACCATAGGCATAAAGTTCATTTCTTCTTCAGCAGCATGAGCATGAGCATCTTCTTTAAGAGAATGGCTGTGCGTACTGTGATCTTCAAGATCTACATCTGATTCAGACGATCCTGTCTCACAAGTAACGACCCAGTTATTTTTACTGATCATTTCTCCTGTTGTAGCATTTACACGCATTTCCCACCAATTTTGAGCATCAAGCTCATAGATTGAAAGATTCCAAGCTAAAACATAATCATTTCCACTTTTTACATACATTAATTTAACAGGAATATCTTCTAGTGAGATTTGTCCGTCGCTAAATAGGTAAGTATTTTCATTTGGATTAGACTCTATAAGCGCAAAATTTCCTTTTACAGGATATCTCATTGCAGAAGCCGCAGCTTTTATTGCTTCTAGAGGACTTAGTCCCGGCGTCTGAGGGCCTGAAATTTTATCACTTAAACTTGACACAAAACCATCATTAGCTTTGAGAACAGATCCATTTTGCAAAATGTGAATACTTGAATTTGCTTCATGTACTTCAACACCTTCATATTTTTGTCTGTAATAGATATGGTGCACTTGACTGGTTGCACTAATATGCTGAGCGGTAATTGCCCAATCTGCAACATCTGATTGTTCTAATACGGAAGTCTTTACTAATGCCTTATGATGGTCATTAATGATTTGCATTTCCCCTTGAGCCTGAGTTTCAACCACATTGAACATCGAGATAAAGAGAAATAATGCAGTTAACAATAAGCTAAACTTCCTTTTTAAACGAGGGAGTTTAAACTTACTTTTTTTAAATAGGGTAACATTTTTTTCATTCATTCTGTTAGAATTTAAGTTTATAATTGAGTTGAGAAAATATTTCTAGTGCTCATCTTTGGTCATCACCAATGATAAGGTCTTTTAATTTAATTACTCCCTCTCTTTGAACTACAACACCAACGTGTTGCTAAAATTAGATATGCTTATATCAAATAGCGCTTTAGAACCTGTTTAAATTTTATTCATCGGGCTACAAAAGCTCCCTTTAAGAACCTGATTTCGCCTTCGACAATAATTTTTAAACAGGTTCTTAGTCTAACAAAGGATGTTAGAACAATAGAAAACATTTAACTATTAGTTGAAATTTTGATAAGGTATTTTGGTTTTTTGGTTTTTTGGTTAAAAATTTAATCTAAAATTTTTTTAATCTAAATAAGGCAGTACAATTAAGACAGCCAAGAATACTAGTATTCTTAAGTTTTTCTAATTTTTAGAAAAACGATTTTATTTATTTATTTAAGTTTTTAGGACGAAATCTTTAATTCCTTAGAATAGAGTTACACGTAAAAACGAAAGGAAAAAAACATAGTTTCATAACTCATTGCTAATTTAAGAATAAGTTTGAATATTCAATATAAATATCTCTATTTTTTTAATTTTTCATCAATAATGCTGATAGCCATGGCAATCGCAAGCTTATCTATCAAATATGAATTGAGTAAAAATAAATGATCAAAATTTTGGAAGTCTGCCAAAAGCGGCCACCCACAAGCGAAGCGATCACCAAATCACACAGTCCATAGGACTGATCACTACAACATCAGTTTAAAATATCGTTCTTGCAATCGCCATGCTGATAGCTATAAGTCATTATTTCCTTTGATCTACTCCTGTTCAATTGATTTAAACATTGTTCCATATTCTGAGTTTTTTTATACATAAAATGATACTTTCTCTTTTTTTTGGTATAGAATTAGTATTAATCGTAGATAAGCTACCTTCCAACCATCCTCTAGAATTTTTCTCATAAACTATTCAACAGATTATCTTATCTGCTCACTCACTAATACTAACCATGAAAATTTTCAATTTAAAATTTTGTTTACTAATAATACTTTCCATTCTAATTACAGATATTCCTGCTCAAACTTGTGTACAAATGCCTAATGGGATGTCAATAAGAAACCTTGAACTACCAAATGGAACTTGCAATTATAGTATAGAACTCTGTATAACTGTTCCAAACGCCCCAAAACCCAAAAGGATAGAATTTGAAATCGACTATGATTCAAATGGAGATGGTACAAAAGATGCTAAACAATCCTTTACCTACAACCCAGGAAGATCTATTCCGGCCGGTACTTATTGTTTATCCTCTTTTTCTCCGTCTGCTGAATTTTCAGTTCCAAATGTCACCTGTGGAGAGGTATTTAAAGCTGCCATTACAGGATATACCAATGCATCAGGAGGAAGTGGAGGTAATTGCACAACAGAAATAGGTTATGTTACAGAATTAGGATATGATACTTCTCTTCCCATTGACTTGATCAATTTTGAGGCAAAAGCACTAGACAAAAGAAATGTAATTAAATGGTCTACAAATTTTGAAGAAAATAATTATGCTCAGATTATTGAAAGATCGAATAATCCTAATAACGGATTTAGAGAAATTGGTAGGTTCTTATCAGAAGGTAATTCCTCTGAAATTAAGAACTATGAATTTTTCGATGAAGCACCAATAGACCTTAGTTACTATCGCTTGGCATCATTAGATCGAGATGGAACTATTACCTATTCTGAAATTATTGTCATAGAAAGGCCCAATCAAAAATTAGAAATCAAAAAATTATACCCTAGTCCAGCAGGATCATTCATATCTATTCAGTTTAAAACACCAAAATCAGGGAAACTTAACATAACTTTAGTTAACACCACTGGTTCACTTATCAAGAAGATAATATTAGATGCTCAGAATGGTATTAATATCTCTATGTTAGATATTAGTGACCTCAGTCCTGGTATATTTTTTATAAATATCGATGATGGGTTCAACAGTACAAAACAAAAATTTGTAAAAAGTAACAACCTTTGATTGTCCTCTGGCTAAGATTTATTCATTTAATACCAGCATATTAAAATAGTTTACATCTTCACCACCTTTCGAATATAGGAGTCTTTGCGCGTCTTGATTTTAATAAAATATACTCCTGCTCCCTCTGGCAGATCTATAAATACCTGATTTATCTTTGGCAATAGATATCTAGTCATAAGTCTTCCTTCCGCATTTATAATCTCAAGTTCTTTAAAATGATCATGGCTCTCTATCTCTATTTTGATACTGCTATTTGTAGGATTCGGATAGAGGATAAGTTTATTGCTCTCATTTGGTTCTACATTAGTATTTGTCAATCTTATACAATCTATTGCCATACCTAAACCTCCATCCACTTTTGTTGAATCACATTCTCGGCTAGTATCATCATCCCAGGGTAAGAACTTTATCAAATAAGTCTCTTTTTCTGCTGTAAAGGATAAAGTCCGTTCTTCCCATTCCAAAGCAATATCATCAAAGGCAATTAAGCTCTTACTGGGAGTCGTAATACCTAATAAACTATCGTTTAGATATACCGCCCATGACCCCGTAGTATCTCTACACATGAAACCTCTAGATACAGCTTGAAAGAAATTGATCTGATACGTATCACCATGCTCAAAACCAGATACAGATTGCATGATTCCTTCTTGAAATACCAGATCCTCACTTGCACTTGAATAAGTACCTGAAACAAAAGTTTCACCTGAATAAGGCATACCAGCTAAACCATATTCTATAGCTGGGCCAGTTGGAGAAGTTAAATCTGGCGAATCTGCACCAGCTTCAGTAGCATTACAGTTTATATCCGTAAAAGGAACTCTATGCCAAAAATCTGGTACTCTAGATATTCTTGAACGATCCCCCTCTAAATCTCCGTTTTTGAAATGCTGGGCATCAGAAGAATAGCCTATAAATAGCATTGATAATACAATCAGAGACAGCATGAAGATTTGTTTTTTCATAGGTCTATATTAAAATAGTTTACATCTTCACCACCTTTCGAATATAAGAGTCCTTACGTGTCTTGATTCTTATAAAATATACTCCTGCTGCCTCTGGCAGATCTATAAACACCTGATTTATTTTTGGCAATAGGTATCTAGTCATAAGTCTTCCTTCCGCATTTATAATCTCAAGTTCTTTAAAATGATCATGGCTTTTTATCTCTATTTTAATACTGCTATTTGTAGGATTCGGATAGAGGATAAGTTTATTGCTCTCCTTTGGTTCTACATCAGTATTTGTCAATCTTATACAATCTATTGCCATTCTTAATCCACCATCCATTTTTGTAGAGTCACATTCTTGACTTTCATCATCATCCCAAGGAAGGAATTTTATCATATAAGTCTCTTTGGTAGCTTCAAATAAAAATGTCCGTTCTTCCCATTCCAAAGCAATATCATCATAGCCAATTAAGCTCTTACTTGGAGTCGTAATACCTAATAAGCTATCATTTAAATATACTGCCCATGATCCAGTTGTATCACGGCATAAAGAACCTTTTTCCGCAGCTTGGAAAAATGAAATTTGATAAGTATTATTTATTGTAAATTCGGATACCTCTTGCATAATCCCTTCATGGTAAATAATTCCACCTAAGCTTGCATATGTACCAGAGACAAAAGTATTTCCAGAATAAGGCATACCTGCTAAACCATATTCTATCGCTGGTTCAGTTGGAGATGTTAAATTCGGAGAGTCTGTTCCTGCTTCAGTAGCATTACAATTTAAATCAGTATATGGAACATTTTGCCAAAAATCAGGCAAAAGTGATAATCCCGCACGATCTCCCTCTAAATCTCCGTTTTTGAAATGTTGGGCATAAGAAGAAGAACCTATAAATAGCATTGGTAATACAATCAGGGATAGTATGGAGATTTGTTTTTTCATAATAAAAAACGCTCAGTACTAAGAGATAATATCAAAAAAGAAAAGCCACCCCACCCGTCAATCCATACGTATACATACCTCCTTCCACTACTGTACCCGATATACTTGTATCGTACAAATTCGTATAATGTTTATAATCTATGCTCAAACTAAAAGAGAAAAGATCAAACAATTCATAAGATATCCCTCCTCCTATTTGTCCGCCTACTCGCCATAAGCCATCTTTAAAGTGTGCACGAAGTTGTCGAAGAAAGGGAGCTCGTGTTCTAAACAAAGATTCCCAACAACAACCATGTCTTACCTCTCCTGTTTCTGCTAAAATGACATAGTTTTGCATTATAAAACGTCTGTAAATATCTAAAGATCCGCCAATATTTATAAAATATTTTAATCTTTTATCTGACTGAAAATAATATCTAAGAAAAAGAGGAAATTCATAAGATTGGTGTTCAAAGGTATAAAAAGATCCCCCATAAGTTTCCCGTAGTTGGCTATCTGGTATACCATATATACTGTAAAATCTAGGGCTCTTCTGCCCTCTTTTTGAATGATTAAAACCAATATGTATCCATAAGCGTTCTCCTAAACTTCTCTGATAATAAGCACCTCTAGAATAACCATACACCGATTTATTGGGCGCTTGGGATTTAAATAAATGTTTTTCAAAATAATTAGAAAAAGTAACCGTCTGATAATTTGTAATATTCGTCTTAGTAATGGCAGCATAATAGAAAAATCCGATACCATTTTTATTTTGCCCTGTCTGCGCTATTAGTAGCATTGGTAATACAGTCAGGGATAGTATGGAGATTTGTTTTTTCATAATAAAAAACGCTCAGTACTAAGAGATAAATATCAAAAAAGAAAAGCCACCCCACCCGTCAATCCATACGTATACATACCTCCTTCCACTACTGTACCCGATATACTTGTATCATATAGATTCGTATAATGTTTATAGTCTATACTCAGACTAAAAGAGAAAAGATCAAACAATTCATAAGACACTCCTCCTCCTATTTGTCCGCCTACTCGCCATAGGCCTTTTCCTAAATGAGAACGCAATTGTGGTATAAATGGCTCTCGTGTTTGAAATAAAGTCACTTTACAGCAACCATGTCTTACTTTTCCTGTTTCTGCTGAGATGATATAATTATCTACCATAAAACTCCTATATACATCTAAAGCAGCACCTAAGTTTACAAAGTATTTCAGTTTTCCTTTTGATGGAAAATAATATCGAAGGAAGAGCGGAAATTCATAAGATTGGTGTTCAAAGGTATAAAAAGATCCCCCATAAGCTTCATGAAGTTGGCTATCTGGTATACCATATATACTGTAAAATCTAGGGCTCTTTTGCCCTCTTTTTGAATGATTAAAACCAATATGTATCCATAAGCGTTCTCCTAGACTTCTCTGATAATAAGCACCTCTAGAATAACCATACACCGATTTATTGGGCGCTTGGGATTTAAATAAATGTTTTTCAAAATAACTAAATAAAGTAACGGTCTGATAATTCGTAATATTCGTCTTAGTAATGGCAGCATAATAGAAAAATCCGATACCATTTTTATTTTGCCCTGTCTGCGCTATTAGTAGCATTGGTAATACAATCAGAGACAGTATGAAGATTTGTTTTTTCATAGGTCTATATTAAAATAGTTTACATCTTCACCACCTTTCGAATATAAGAGTCCTTACGTGTCTTGATTCTTATAAAATATACTCCTGCTCCCTCTGGCAGATTTATAAACACCTGATTTATCTTTGGCAATAGATATCTAGTCATAAGTCTTCCTTCCGCATTTATAATCTCAAGTTCTTTAAAATGATCATGGTTTTCTATCTCTATTTTGATACTGCTATTTGTAGGATTGGGAAACATCTTGATACCCGATGACTTAAGAATATCATTTTGGTCCAACAAAAGATTATCAATGTTATCTTTTAAAAAATATGCCTGATCACGCTCCTTTCCATAATCTAAATCAAAAGATTTAAACCTTGTACCAGTCACAAAAAAGCCTAGTTGATCTCTTGTAAGATTAATGTCAGTAGGTTGTACAAAAGGAAAACCATAGATTTTCGATCCAATCTCATTTAATTCAAGGTCGAACTGTGTGACCTCCAAAGCCGCAAATATTGTATCAGCATTATTTATTAATTCAAATAATACTAATATTTCATTTTCATCTGTAATCTCTACATCCTTGATAACTTTAGTATCATAATAAAGATTTCCGACTGTACTTCCTTGTTTATCAAGTAGGTAAAGTGTTGAAATTCTATCGCCAAAATAATATCCATTCATTCCAATAATATAATACTGTTCATTTTCAGCCCATTTAATAGTAGCTACTGCAGTAATTGTATCCTCTACTTCTATATTAATTATTTCTTCTATATTCGCTTCATAATCTATCGCTGTCAAACTATATTGTGAAGCAGAGATAAAATAGTCCTCATATTCTGAAAATTGAACCCACCTTAGCGGACTTTGAAAAGTATCCACTTCAATAACCTCAAAGTCAAAATTCAATTTTTCTATATAAAATGGATCTGTAAATACATAATCATGATATAATAATACATAACCGAAATCGGTAGCTCTGATTGCCTCTACTTTGTCTCGTTCACATAAATTATCTTCAAAGAATCGCTCCTCGTTAATTATTATTCCTGTTTCTTGATCAATACTCATCAATCCTTTTTTATCACTAAACGCAGCAGAATTACTATTGATACTATCACAAAATAAAATGTCTACATAACTAGAAAAAGGTAATACAATTTGATTATCTGCATTTAATATAAATTGATCAGCAGATACTGTTCCTGACGTTAAAAAAGTATCGGTTTGATATAGACTTTGCCAAAGGTTTTGTCCAACTTCCGATAGTTTTATAATACCTGATCCAATGGTGGGATACCCTCCTATCGGAACACCGCTTCCTCCTTCAGAAAATTTTTGAATATTCATTAATATAAGGTAATTGTTTTCAGCATCTTGCAATGCCATCATACCTATAGTAGAAGTGTCTTGTTCCGAATCTGTTGCTATATTCCATGGAAGCAGTAATTCTACGGTTTCTTGTGATTTTAAAATAAAAGGAAAAACAAACAAAAGAATAATTATTTTCTTCATTGGTTTATGGATAGAGTTGATTCATAATTACAAGTAATTATGAATCAATTTATGAATTAATATTTTGAAAATATTTCAACAGTCGAATTTCCATCAATATCAAATACTCTTATTGAGTATATTCCTATAGGGAGAGATTCTATTCCTATATCTATCTCACTCGAAGGATAAATTCCATTTCCATTCAATATAATCATAGGATTATTTATTTTGTATATTTCAAACATTTGGATTGTTTCTCCATTTACCGTACTTATATTAATATCAGAAACTGCTGGATTAGGGGTAATTTCTATTTTAAGGTTATCTCCAAATGGATAAGGTTTAGGATGATATTTACATTTCTTTCTAATAATTGACTCTCCTATAGAAAATCCATATTCATTGATTCCTTCAACTATAAATTCATAATCAAGATACTCATTTAATCCTATAAATTCATAAGAATGTTGTCCGTATGGAATATTTTGTAATATATAGAAAGGCATCTCTTCTGATTTATAAAAGATATTATATGACTTTGCTCCTGAAGCATAAAATGAAAGTCTAAGTGATCCACAATCGTTCTCATTTATTAAAAGCAATTCAACATCTGGAATATCAGGTACATGATTAATAACTAATGGAAGAAATGTCTCATTTAAATAACCTTCTGAATCTATACCATACAAATAGATTTCTGCTCTAATTTGTCTCGATATATTTCTCTTCCATTGATACCCAACGGGTAGTTCATCAATTGTTATATTAAATATTGGATAACTAGGATTATTACCGCTACTATATATATATGTACCTTGTGTATGGAGTATTCTCAGTTCCCAATATACATGAGCAGGACTTAATGGATTTAGGGGTTCTTCATCAATAAATTGCCATGCATAATGTCCTGTTTCTCCTAAATTATATTCACTCTTAGGATCACTTCCAATAAGATCATAGACAGTGCCTTGACATTGAGGCGCACTCCAACAGTCAAAGTCAAAAGAATGTATAATTAAATCATCTTCAATACCAGTAATCAAACTAGCTTCCCAGCCTATATCATTTAACATTGCTATTCCTATGGCTCCTGGATCATGAATAGCTTCTGATAAGTCCAATGTGGGTGAAAACAATGCATTTGAAGTTCCAGTATACTGATCATCATCAAGATGGCTAATGCTTGACCCATTATCATAAGAATCAGGCGCATAAATTTTTGCTCCATCAGCAGAAGAGTTACTATTCCAAAACAGATCATTAGATTCTAAATATTGAAGAAATTGTGTTGTTGCAGGAAGGCCTATATCAAAATCAGTTATACTCAGTTCTTGATCATCAGTAATAAATTTATCATAAATCAATGGAAAAAAAACCTGATCTTGGCTATTATTCCAATAACCATAAAATGCTTGAGGGCCATTTAATCTACAAGAGGTGCTAATTCCTAAACCATGCCCAATTTCATGTAAAACTAAAGTAACAAAATCATATTTGTCATCCGGACAATTTCCATCTGTTCCATAATAGAAATCAACATCATCATTCTGAGTAATATAGACATTTATATCATGCTGTCCAGTAAGGTCTGAACCATTAAGTCGATTAGCTAGAGCAATAGGATACCAAGTAGCAATCTGATATGTAGGATCACTAGACCCAAAATCTTTATTAATCGCTTGAAAAGATGATTCTCCTAAAACTCCTGGGGTTAAAGACATAATAGTTGCTTTGACTTCAATGGGAACATCAGAAGTCAACATTTGTTCCCATAATCCAACAGCATATTCAAAAGCAGCTATAGATTCAGGAGTCCAAAAAGTTCCAAGATATTCCACATTTATAATAGCCTCTCTTTGAGATGCAGATCCGGGATTCCAACCAGAAGGAGAAATGTATATATCATTAATTTGAGATCCTGCATTAGTAGACACCCTATTTTCTTCAGGTATATATTCTTGAGCAAATAAATGAAAAGAAGTAAATAAAAAACAACACATAAGTAACTTTTTCATATTGTTTATTTTTAATGAATAAAAGATTTTTATTAAAATAACACATTGTTATAATTGTCTAAAATTGAATCAGAACATATCTTTACCTATACTAATATTCAGGAAGCCCAAAGCGGAGTAAACACTCCGCTCCAGACATTCCCTACCCCGGTATACCTAGTGCGGTATACATATAGAGACTCTCCCGTTCAAAGCAATTAATTGATATTTAATTATATACTCAAGTCCACACGCTCGATTATTTTGAGCTGGTTCTAATTGGTTTTTTTGCCTGAAATTTATTTTCTAACAGGTCTAGTATTGCTTCCCATAATACTGGATAGGGAATGATTTCGATATTTAAATTTTGCCCAAGCGAAAGTGGTGTATTGTTTAGCTTTTTTAATAGTCCTTTTGTTTTCCGAATCGTCCCTGCTTTATGAAAAGAAGCCGCTTCCATTTTGATGATCATATTGATAAAAATATTGGCTCGTCTGGTTTCCGGATTTCTAGTATAAGTTCGTGCATACTCGCGTAGTGAATCTATCCGGTCGATGATCTTGCCATATTCTTCTCGATGCATTCGGAGTAGGATTTGGATGATCAGGATATTGATATTGCTACCTGCTTTGTCTTTGGAATAGATTGGCACTTCATTTAAAAATTTACCTAATAAAAACCGCTCTTCGGAATACTGTTCTATCCGTCCAATTTGGATAAAGAAATAAATAAAGCCTTCCAGTATTTTCCAATGTTCTTTTAAAATCTCAAAACTACTACGATGTTTGGTATGTGCTTTAAACAAATCGTAGGCTTCTTGATAATCCCCCTTGTGTAAGCAGATAGTAATCCGGCGAATTAATGCGATATGCCAATTGAATGTACCTACTGACATCATTTTGTTCGTTTCTTTTGCAATCTCTTTTGCCTGATCCAATTGTCCTATTGCTACTAAAGCAGGAATCTTCTTTTGCAAAAAGTCAAATCGCATTCTGTTATAACTTAAAAAAGAAGAAGGAAAAAATTTAAAGCTTCATCACAATATTTTAATACTTTTCCATAATCATATACAACGATATAACGGGTAATCAGAATATTATAAATAAACCAATTAATCGTATTCGATCCAAGCTGTAAAAAAGGTAAACAGACTTGGACAGACTTTTTCAGCTCTTTTACGACTGTAGGTGAAAAACTATTTCGAGTATTGCAAAGTACACCCATTTCATTATGGCATCTTTTGACGATCGCTTCTGCTTTTATATAATCCGTTTGTTTGTCTACAATTATCGCATACTTTTTCGCTAGTTTCGGTACTAGCTCTATACTAGAATAATGGAATTGTAAATCTGTTGCAACCATATAAATCAATCCATGTATTTCTAATTGACAAAGTTTTGGAAAGAGTAATTTCGTACGTTCTATAGCCGTTCCTCTCCGACCACTTGCCAATAGTATTTTATAGGTCGCAAAAGTTTTATAACAATAATCCAATTGTGCTTTTTGCTCATTATCTACCCAAGTCGAAGGATTTGTAATGATATAAGTACATAAGGCCTCCTTCAGTTTATTTTTAAGTTTATTAAAATGCTTTTTATTTCCATCCAAAAACTTATCTGCTGCCGCTAATTCATCCATGGCTTTAGATTCCTTTAGAAAAACAAATAATGCTTTAAGCTTTGGACGCAATGCAGGGTCACAGGAATCGGGCAGCAAATTTATTAATTCATATAATGCAAGCATAAACTTCGATTTACAAATAAATGATAATCAAACCATTAAATCAGGTCGCGCATTTCTATTTTTCTTTTTTGAATGGCGATAGCCCCATCCTTTTCTTCTTAAATCCATAGGCTATTCCCGTAGATTGTTAGTCAAAATCTAAATAATATGAATATTTTGACATTAAAATCTAGCAGCTCTGTGTTGTCTAAACAAGAGCAATTAAAGATTAAAGGTGGTAGCGATACTTCTAATACCGAATCCGATATTATTATTATAGATATGGATGAATTATAATTAGAAATATCAAACGAACGAATAAATGCTTTAGTGTTATTCAAATATAGGTAATAAATCAGAGTAAAAAAAGCCAAACACACAAGCTCCACAGCTTATACAACTTTGATATTCAATAAGATACATCTATTACTTATTTGAAGTAGGCTAGTCTAAAGCCTTGATTCGCAATGTATTGTTATCTAATCTAATTGAAAGTCCTTAGGTTTTCAAAAGGCGATAGCATTGTGATTTTTGCAAGAAGTTTTTTTAAAAAAAAATGAAAAAAAATTGCCCTTTAAACTAGGATTGGAAATTATGGTTCATGTTATACCCATTCGATTTATGCTTGTTATGTGTGGTGGGATTGTGATCAGTCCTGCGGACTATGTGATTTGGTGATCGCTTCGCTTGTGGGTGGCGATGCTTTGGGCAGGTTTACAGATTTTTGATATTGATTGCTAGTATATTTAGATGTTTGGTGTGAAATTGTTTCGCCACAAAGGCACGAAGGCACAAAGGATATAAGTAGTATACATCTTTGTGTCTTTGCGGCTTAGTGGCATGCGCCACCAATCGAATAACTACCTATTGTTTCGCCACGAAGACACGAAGGATATAAGGCAGTATACATCTTTGTGTCTTTGCGCCTTAGTGGCATGTGCCGCCAATCAATTAACTACCTATTGTTTCGCCACGAAGGCACGAAGGCACAAAGGATATAAGACAGTATACATCTTTGTGTCTTTGCGCCTTAGTGGCATGCGCCGCCAATCAATTAACTACCTATTGTTTCGCCACGAAGGCACGAAGACACAAAGGATATAAGGCAGTATACATCTTTGTGTCTTTGCGCCTTTGTGGCATGCGCCACCAATCGAATAACTACCTATTGTTTCGCCACGAAGGCACAAAGGATATAAGACAGTATACATCTTTGTGTCTTTGCGTCTTTGTGGCATGCGCCACCAATCGAATAACTACCTATTGTTTCGCCACGAAGGCACGAAGGCACAAAGGATATAAGACAGTATACATCTTTGTGTCTTTGCGTCTTTGTGGCATGCGCCGCCAATCAATTAACTACCTATTGTTTCGCCACGAAGGCACGAAGACACAAAGGATATAAGGCAGTATACATCTTTGTGTCTTTGCGCCTTTGTGGCATGCGCCGCCAATCAAATAACTGCCTATTCGCTCGCCACGAAGGCACGAAGGCACAAAGGATATAAGACAGTATACATCTTTGTGTCTTTGCGCCTTAGTGGCAAAATATTCATGCAAATTAAAACAAATTAATACCGCTTCATCGGCAATCTTATCTGCGAAGGGTATTGATCTGAATGATAAAGAATATTATGAGCCTGTACACCTTCGGATTCATCATAATTACTTCCTCCGGTATTAAGATTTCTATCAAAGCGAGGAAAATTACTACTGGATATTTCAATTCTGATTTTGTGCCCTTTCTTAAAATAATTGCTCGTTGAAAGTGGGCTCATTTCTAGTTTATAAACTTCCCCAGTTTTCATAAATACTTCCTTATCAAATCCATCTCTATAACGCGCTCTTAAAATGGTCTCATCTAAATTATATGCTTTTCCATCAGGATGAACGTCAATCAATTTAATCGTAAAGTCAGTATCTTTTGCATCTGATCCAACATATAAAGTGGTCTCAATAAAACCACTTATTTCAATCCCTTCCTCCAAAGTCTCTGTTGTATAAACTAATATATCATTGCGGGTCTCCATCTGACTTTGATCAAAAGAACCACCTTTGACGGCATTCCCTGTGCAACACACATTACCACCATAAGAAGGTACAGGATTGAATGGATCATAAGTGAAACGATCTGGTGTCGTATTTTTGCCTGGCTTTTCAGTACTCAGTGTACCATCACCAAAAAGACTATTTCCCCTTCCGCCACTGTTCAAGTAAAAAGTTTGCATGGCAACATCTTTCGGTGGCCAGGTCTCGGCTGTTTGCCATTTATTTGATCCCATGGTATAATAATGAACCCTGGGAAAATTTTCGAGGAAACCATTATTGTCCTCCTTTAGCCAATAGTTGAACCATTCATAAGAAATAGAATCATAATCAAGGCGAGCGTCCCCTACATTAAGGTCACCAACCATTGTATTTTCTGTCGCCCTTTTATAACGACAATGTAAAGTCGGCGCTATAATCATGTATTGATTGTCCCGTACTTCTTTGTCTTTAGCATTTTCTCGAACATAATTAAAAAGCGCCAAATTAGGTCCAGTCGAAACATCAAACCAAGTGGCAATCCAAAGACTAGGTACACCAAAAGGCATCCCCTCATGGTACAGTCCCCCTTCATACCAAGCCGGATCATTGGGCTTTCGGGGTATCATCTTTTCATAGATACCTACCGGACCATTTTGATTAGTTATAATATCTTTGACAGGGAGATGCCTCAAGCCCTCAGACCAATCTACTTTTGGTCGTTCAGGAGCAAGGTCAAAATATCTTGAAGCCCTCAGTAATTGTTCTTGACTAGCCTCTTTGGGGAAAGTTGGTCTGATTTCGTCATTTTGCACACTGTATAACCAAGAAGTAAAAAGCATCTGGCTTGCTCCTCCCCTATACCAATTTCCCTGTTCATGAAATGGCCCCACTTTACCGACACCAGCACCATATCCAGCAGGCACCATTGCTTTATGAGCAGGATGATCAAGGGCTGCAAAGCCATTTGCCATTCTGCTGTTGAAGAACAACCAATTGTCGCAATATTCCCATTACACCAATCTTGCTCTGCCAACCAAGTAAAGGCATCATAAGCATCCGTCATAGGTGGACCAAGAATATCCCAATCTCCTTCTGAAAAATAACGGCCTCTTTCATTTTGAACAACATATGCATATCCTTTTTCGATATAACTTTTAGCGGTCTCATGATTTCGCTTTGATTCTTCACCATCTCTCCAGGAATTGAAGTTATACGGTGTCTTGACAAAATGACTGGTACTTTCTCTTTAGTTTTAGGTCTATAGATATCTGTACACAAACGAATTCCGTCACGCATTGGCATCATTATCTTTTGATCAACAACGATATTTTCTGTATCTACTCCTTGCAAAGCAAGCTGAGCAAATAAAGTTTGAACTAAAAAACAAAGGAATAAGAAAGAAATAAGTTTTTTCATACTGATTTTCGTTCTAGAAAAATGAAGAAATAATGGCCGGAAGGTAGCGGTATTCAATGAATTAGAGAAAGATAGCAGCAATAAAAAAAAATAGTGATAATTTTTTTCTGAAAATGGTTTACTTTTTGAAAAAAGAGATATACATTTGCACCGCTAAATGAGTATACGATAGCTGAAGGTTTTGAAACTA
>CBDICS010000003.1:0-37816 GCA_965277415.1 Saprospiraceae bacterium | reverse complement strand
AATGAAGCTTATTGGTTGACCAATAAATTGGTTGACCAATCAGTTTACAAATATAACAAAAAAACATACTTACACAAATTCGCTTGTGTTTTTAAAACAGATATGAAAGAAAACTAACTTTTAATAATCTAGTTTCTCTTCAATTTTTTAAAAATGAACTAGAATATAAGACTGACTTAGAAAGCTTTATCAAAAAATCAAAAAGGCGACTGAATATTAAAGTAGCCAGCTGGCCGAATGGAAAAGCCTTAACTATACCTCGAAATCAAATCACATCAGGAATAAAAAAAGATGCAAATTTTATTTCAAGATGCAAGGATAGGACAATTCCTCATATATTAGGATTATCCTTTATAAATACAGACTATATTAGCTCAATCCGGACTATTTTGTATATATGATTATGCTCTATGGCAAACTATTCGAACGTTAAATAGATAAATTCCTAATGTAGAGCTGACCTGATAATATTTAAAACCAAAACTCCTATAACTTAGAATTAATGGTTTTCCTAAGTCGGAGTATTCCCAGAGCTATATGGGCGTCATCTTGAGCGGTGGCGCCCTTTTTTTATTAGCTTCTTCAAATAAGAACCCTTCATTTTTTGGTTTTCATAAAATACGGGATTACATTTATAGATATTTAATTTGCTCTCATCTAGTTTCCATTTAGTCTCTTTCTATTAAATAGTAAATATGAGAATATCTTCTTTCAAGCCCTTTTTATTTTTCCTTGGAATTATTGCTTTTGTATTATTAACCAGTTCAACTTATATTTCTCAAGAAAAAAGCAATACTTCAAAAACAAAAGCTTCATTAAACCAAAATGACACAACTCCCTTTCAAACTATTTTGAAAGTTCTTAAAAGTCCACGTTGTATGAATTGTCATCCAAGCGATGATCAACCAAGACAAGGAGATGATAGTCATGTACATCGACTGGGTGTTGTCAGAGGCATGAATAATCAAGGCGGTCCGGTTCAAACCTGCAATACCTGTCATCATGAAGAAAATAATAGCTATACCAATGTACCAGGTGCACCACATTGGGGCTTAGCACCAAAAACTATGGGTTGGCATGGACTTTCCGATTCAGCATTGGGAAAAGCCATCCTTGACAAATCAAAAAATGGTAATCGTACACCAGAAGAAATTGTTCATCACATGGGGAATGATGCGCTTGTCCTCTGGGCATGGAATCCCGGAAAAGGTCGGTCTATTCCCCCAGTCCCTTTAGAAGAATTTAAAAAAGCATTAGATGAATGGCTAGCAGCAGGAACACCCATCCCTGCTGAATAATATCAATTCTTGAATATTTACGCTTCAAGCGCTTAATAAATTGAATATGAAAATCAGTTTTACAATTAACAATAATCCAGTCACAGTCGATACAGACCCTGAAATGCCTCTATTGTGGGTCATTCGAGATGAAATTCATTTAAAAGGAACAAAGTTTGGTTGTGGAAAAGCAGTTTGTGGTGCATGTAGCATACATGTGAATGGTGATTTAATTCGCTCTTGTTCTTATCCGGTCAAACTAGCTGAAGGAAAATCGGTACTAACCTTAGAAGGGCTTTCAGATAGTCCTGACAGTCTTCATCCAATCCAACAAGCCTGGATGGATATTAATGTGCCTCAATGTGGTTATTGCCAACCGGGATTCATGATGGCTGCGGCCAAATTGATTCAGGAGATTCCAAACCCAAGTGATGAAGATATCAAAAATAACATCAGTAATATCTGTCGCTGTGGCACGCATCCACGCATTATAAAAGCAATAAAAAAAGCGGCTGAATTGTATAATATTCCAATAGCTGAAAAATAGGTTAGTATAAATCTCAAAGATATGAGCAAGGAAAGTCAATCTAAAGAATCAGATAATAAGCCAAAGAAAAAACGAAAATTTTCAAGAAGAAAATTTTTTAAAAGAGGTGGAATCATACTTGGTACTACAATCATTGGAGTTTATTTGGGTCGAAACGTAATACGTAGAAAATTAGCAAACTTTGCTGGAGACATAGATCTTCCACTAGGCATTATGAATATGAAACCAGATTTTTGGTTTGAAGTTCAACCCGATAATACCGTTCTACTAAAATTGGCAAAAATGGAAATGGGCCAAGGTATTTTCACGGGCGCAGCCATGATAGCGGCAGAAGAATTAGGTGTTTCATTTGAACAAATCAATGTGCAACCTGCTACTACTTCAAATGGCCCAACTGACCTTTTAGGAACAGGTGGAAGTTCATCCACAGCGGCTATGTATATTCCCCTTCGAGAAGTGGCTGCTACAATGCGAGAAATGCTTAAAACTGCAGCAGCTAAAAAATGGGGAATAGATGTCAATCAAATTGATGTCAAAAATGGAATAATAAGTTCAGGACAAAATCAAATGACTTATGCTGAAATTAGTCAACAGACTACCGATTGGGAGATTCCAAAAACCCCAAAATTAAAACCTGAATCGGCATTTCAATTCATTGGTACAGAACGAAAAAGAGTGGATTTAGCTCCAAAGGTAATGGGCGATCCTATATTTGGAATTGATAAAGCGCTTCCTGATATGTTATATGCTACCGTGCTGCATTGTCCATATATCGGCGGTACTTTAAAAAGTGTAGATACTTTCGAAGCAGAAAAACACAGTGGTGTGGTTAAAGTCGTAAAGCAAGAGAATTGGCTTGGCGTAATAGCAAAAAGTAGGTACGCTTCAATTATAGGCACTCGAAAATTAAAAGCAGAATGGGATATTCCAAAAATGTGGCAACAAGCTGATATTGATGAAGCTATTAAACCTTCCAATGGCGTATCCTTTGTCAAACTTCAAAATGATGGAGATATAAGTGTACTTGATAAGGAAGATGAAGAAGTCTTTACTCAATCTTATCATACCCCTATTGGTGTTCATGCACAAATGGAGCCGAATGGTACAATTGCTGATTTTAAAGACGATAAAGTTTTAATAATTACGGGTACTCAATGGGTAGACAATTTACAAGGTGCAGTTGCTAAAGCAATTGGAATAAAGAAAAAAAATGTAGAAATACAGCCTGCTTTTCTAGGTGGAGGTTTTGGAGGACGTTACTTTCTAAGTACTGCACCAACAGCAGCATTACTTTCAAAAGAAGTAGGTAAGCCCGTTCATTTATTGAGAACAAGAGAGGAGGAATTTCAAAATCGATATTACCGTCCGCCTTCTCATCATGAATTCAGAGCAACGATAGATTCTGATAATAAGATTTCAGCAATTGATCATGTTTTTGGTTCAGCGGATATGGGAATCAAAGCTAATGCAGGAGCTTTTGCTTTAAAAATGTTAGGCGCTGATTTTGCTGCGGCTGGTCATGGAACTAGAATTCTTTATAATATTAAAAATAGGCATTCTAAAATTGTCAATTGTGAACTCCCCTTCCCTACTGGAATATGGCGTGGTGTTGGTCAGTTTCCAAATACTTTTGCCATTGAATGTTTTATTGATGAACTGGCGATTAAAACAAAACAAGACCCTATTCAATTTAGGATTAAACACCTTACTGATGATGGTGATTCTTTAATCGTACGTGCAAGAAAAGTACTTGAGGCACTCGCAGAGAAAAGCGGTTGGAAAAACCCTAAGCCGCAAGGAGTTGGCAGAGGAGTTGCTTTATGTGAAGATAGAAAGTCTTTCGCAGCAGCGATGATCGAAGTTCAAAAAATTGACGGAAATATCAAAGTAACAAAAGTTGTTCAAGTTGTCGACCCTGGAAAAATCATCAATCCAGACGGTGTTAGAATGCAGGTTGAAGGTGCTACAATGATGGGCATAAGTGCTTGTTTGTATGAAGCAACTTATATAAAAGATAGCCAGTTTACTGCTACAAATTACCACCAGTATCCTATGGCAATGTTGAGCGATTCTCCGGAAATTGAAGTCATTATGATTGAAGGATCAGAACGACCATATGGTGTTGGAGAACCTCCAATTGGACCAGTCGCACCAGCTATTGCAAATGCTGTTTTTGATTTAACAAATGAACGAAAAAGGACTTTACCACTAATTTAGAGTACGATTTATTTTAAAATCGCACTTTTTACAGAACTTTATATACTTTGACAAACTAATTATCAAGTATATTAATTCACAATTACCTATTTATACAAAATTATATTCTTTCAAAACTGGAATAACATTGTTATGCAGCCAAATAAAATTCTGATTCAAATTTTTAACAATTGATCGCTTGGAATTTTCTGATTAATCCATATCTTGCGGTTGTTAACCATGTAACATGTCGATTAGAACACCTATAAATCTATCAACATGAAAAATTCACAATTGAAAACTCTTGAAAATTTTAAAAGACGTTTAAAAATCAAGAAAACAGTAATTTCAATTAAACAAACTAAAAAACTGAAAGGGAGTTTCGTAGGGGGATCATTAGCCTAAAAGGGAATGATAAAAAAGATTAAAAAAAGCCTGATGAATTATCATCAGGCTTTTTTTGTATTGGACTCATTCTGAAACCAAATCTTTTACATATCCATTACTTCTTCAACATCTGGATCTAAAGCTTTTTGAGGTGTTAAAAATGAAACACTGAAAAATACAAATAATGAAATGGTTAAGGATAATGCTCCTACATCTATGTTGTAAGGAATAGCAATTCCATTAAGTTTAATAAATAAATTTACGATAAGACTAGAGATAATCGACGCATTTGCAGCAATGGCAGTTGCTCGCTTCCAATTCAAACCAAAAGTAACGACAGGTACAATTGCAGCTGCAAAAGTTCCCCAGCCAAAAGCGCCTAGAATAGCAACCAAATCTCCCGTATACAAAGCAAAAATTGCCGAAAAAACACAAAGCAAGAGGGTTGTTAATCTTGCCCAGAACAATTCATTGCTTATTTTAAAATCAAATGCTTTTGGAATATCATGCATAATTGCTGCTGTTCCTATATTTAAAAATGCATCAGCCGTAGACATAATTGCGGCAAACAAACCAGCGAAAACAATTCCAGCTAATACTGGATGAGCATAGTATTGAAGAAACTGTGCCGCAGCTGAATCAGCTGTATCCAATTCAGGATGAGCTCCGTCTAATACCAGTGCTCGCATTATCAAACCAATACTGATCCACAATAAGGCTGAAAATAAATAACCTCCTATAGAAACCGGTAAAATCCTGCGTGCATCTCCTGGATTTTTATACATCATCATTTTAGTTATGATATGTGGTTGTCCAGAGCTCCCCAATCCAAATACAAAAAACCAAGATAAACAGCCAATCATACCTAATGTTCCCCAAGGGCCAATGGCTTCAGGATCATCTGCCTGAATAGTTTCCGTAATCGCTGAAAAACCTCCATCATAAGTATACATCACTGTAAAGAAAATCAGAATTGCTGCTACAACCATTACACCTCCCTGAATAAGATCGGTATAAACAGATGCGATTATACCTCCAGTCACACTATAGAAAACTAAAATACCACAGGAAATGATTACACAGGTCTCTAAGGTGATATGTTGTAACATTTCTGTCGCCGCTAGGATATCCTTCAACACTACTGACATAGCTAATATCTGAGTTGCCAAATACCCAACTACACCAAATAAAATCGCAATCGCTATTAAAAAAGGAGTTGATTTTGTTCCATATCTAAGTCCTACAATATCAGGTAAGGATACTGCATTTCCTAATTCTGCCATCAACCTTAATCGCTTTCCCAGCGTATAAAAAGAGATATTAAAGCCCATTATAACACATACGAACATCCAGATTGAGCTCATCCCCATTTTATAAACCAATCCGGGGCCTCCTACAAAACCAAATCCACTAAGCGTAGTTGAAAATACAGCAAATGCAGTGACCATAATTCCCAAATCTCGGCCAGCCATAAAGAAATCATTTGCAGATTTAGTTTTACGCAAAGCCCAAACGCCTACCACAATACATAAGATCATATAGAGGCCGACACAAGTGAGTATTATAGGATTTCTAAATTCTTCCATTATTAAGGTGTGTTTATTTTTTTTTACTAAATTGTTCTTTCATTTCTACGCTTCACAATTTCCTTAAAACGTTTCTCCTCTTCTTCAGTCAATATCCAGTTTCGAAATTTAGTAACATAAACTATAGTTAATACAATCGGAATAGTCCCTAGCCCATATAACATCAGAGCAGTCGGTGCAGGTAAGCCACCAAAAATATTTAATTGATAATCTTCAGTATAATTCCAATAACTGAAAGTCAGTAAAGTAAAAACCAATAAATAAGCAATCACACCTATAAAAAGCCATTTCTTGATATCTCCAAAACGACCGTATTTTTTAGCACCCATAGAAACCGCAAAACCAAAAATCAAAATGATTCCCATTCCAAAAAAATAAGCCAACCATTTGACTTGACTTGAGGCTGTTACACTCGAACCACTATGCGCCATAGTATTAAATTGTTCGTGAACTTTTCCTGTTGATGCTATTGGAGGATCGCTTAGCAACATTAATAGGATAACGATCCCTAACCCCAAGAGGCATAATAAAATCCATTGACTTGTTTTCATGATTTTAATTTCATCAATTAATTGCTTAAATTTCATTAAAAATATTGACAACGAAAAATTAATCCAGATTTAAGAACATATTGATGATTTAGAGTATATTTAAAAATGAAAAAAAGATATCTATTTCCAATTATATTAGTTGCTGTTTTCTTTTTAGGACCGAAAGCTAACTATGAAGCATTTGATGCAAAATTAAAAACCCTAGATATTCCTTTATCTAATCTTAGTAATCATATTGCAGCACAGGAAGCACAAATCACTAATCTAAAACCTGATAATCAATCCCGGATTATTTGGGCCGGCCCAGTTGAAAGAACGACCTATAGTGTTGTTTATTTGCATGGCTTTTCTGCCAGCCCGCAAGAAGGTGATCCTATACATCAGGAATTTGCAAAACGATATGGAGCAAATTTATACATCCCCAGATTGGCAGGCCATGGTATACAAGATAAGGATGCATTTAAGGATCTAAGTCCAAAAAAAACTGATTGATTCTGCAAAAGAAGCTATTGCTATTGGTCACTTATTAGGTGATAAGGTCATATTAATGTCCTGCTCTACCGGTTCAACCTTAGCACTATACTTAGCTGCCAATAACCCCGATGCTTTCCATAGCCTCTTGATGTATTCTCCCAATATTGATTTGCATGATACTAATTCCGAATTAATGACCATGCCTTGGGGCAAACAATTGGCCAATCTTATATTAGGAGAGCATCGAAAAATCAAAGCTTTCACCGGAACTCCACTTGAAAAATATTGGACTTCGACCTATAGCACTCAAGGTTTAATCTGTTTAAAATATATGATTGAACATACTATGACAAAAGAAATCTTATCCAAGGTGGAGCAACCTTATTTTTTAGGCTATTACTACAAGAATGAGGAAGCATTTGATCATGTCGTTTCTATAGATCAAATGAAATGGTTCCATAGTATTTCCGCAACGCCAAAGGATAAAAAACGTCTAATTGCTTTTCCTAATGTCGACAGTCATGTAATGATTTCTTCTCTTCAAAGCAAAGATTTGGAAAGTGTACGAAGTCAGACCTGGGCATTTGCTGAGGAAGTCTTAGGTTTAGTGCCTAACTTATAGTTAACCTTCTTTGACAAACTTTTTGTTACAATGCACTTTCCTTTTTTTAATCAGGCTTTCTTCTTACCTTTGAATCCCCTAAAGATTCTATTGACAATTATTAAAAATAATTCTTAAACAAATCCTGTACTTAGACTAAACAAAATCAAAGTTTCTTTATTATAACTGGTTCACAAGAATTGTTATAAAACATTAAAAACTAAATTACCCTCAAATAAATACATGAACAGGGTCCAGCCTAAAACCTCTGGTTTACATTCTTCAAAATACTACCAGTTAATTCTCCAATTGGGGATATTATTCGCTTTTCTATTTTTCTTTCCTTCTTCAGGTCTTTCACAAGCGTATACACTCAATTTTCAATCTTTTGATGTCGAAGATGGACTATTACATAGAAATGTCACTAGTATTTTTGAAGATAATGATGGTATAATTTGGGTTGGCTCAAAAAGAGGTCTTCAGCGATTTGATGGACATGATTTCAAGTCCTGGACAACAAAAACAGCGCCCTTAGGTAAGGTGGATCATATCACATCTATAGGTCAGGATCAGGATGGATGGTTATGGATTTGGAATAACCACCTTCTCGAATTTGTTTTTCTACACACGAAGACAGAAAAAATATTAAGTCAAAAAGAACGATTTGGAACTGACTTTCCAATCAAAATGAATAAGAATGGAAAAGGTTCTGGGTGGAAATCTAGTCAACAATTAATAAGTGATGCCAAAGGAAGGTTGTACTTTCTTTCTAGTAGTCCTAACGAATTAATCGTTTATGATTCAAAAAAAGGTTTTTCCAGATTTCCCTTAGCTTTCTTAAAGAGTAATAATATCCTATTAAACATTATAGATAGCCAAGATATTATTTGGATTACGGAGACATTGACCAGTTCGATATTATATGGCATTGATACTACAGGAAAAGTGATCAACAAATATGAATCCAAGCATAATCACAACATTATTTCGTTTTCTGAAGTAAATGATGTAAAGTATTCCACAGTGGCTACATCAAAAGATTTTCTTTATTATAAAATTGATCAATCTGGAGATCAGATATTAATTACAGAAAAGAAGATCAAGCCCAAACAACCTACATATTTAAATGATTTCACTTGGGATTACTACAAAGACAACATCTTAATTTATACTGAATTCGAAGTAGCCAAACCTATTTTTGATCTTAAATTTGAGGACATACCCAAACAATTCACTAGTAATACAAATAAACCTTTTAAGGATAGTAAAGGACGATATTGGTTTTCAAGTAACTGGGGCTTAGGCTTGGCGATCATAGAACCTAATCTTTTTAAAAAATATTTTTATTTTGAAAATGATTTTGAAAAACCTATCAATAATTCTGCACGTGGCATTATTGTAGAAAAGGATACAATTTATGCAAATTTTGAATTTGGAGGATTAGTCAGTATTCCACTAAAAAGTCCGGATAAATGGACTATAATTGAACGTTCCAAACCAAACGAAACATACTTTGGAAGGCCACTTACAAAAGCAGCATCTGGAGGATTCTATGTAGGATATACTGCAAATGTAATTTATCAAATTGATCCAGAATCAAATCTTAAAACCAAGCTTAGCTTTCTTAAAAATGATAAAATAGGGCCAAAAGCCGTTTGGTCATTATATACCGATTCAGATAAAAAACTATGGATTGGGATGGATGAAGGAATTGCTTATAAAAATCCGAATGAGGATCATTTACATTTTATACAGTCAAGCAACTCTTTGATGAGAGCAGATTTGATACATCATATTTGCCCTGATAAAAATGGAGCGCTATGGTTTTCTGGTTTAAAAGGACTCTATCACTTTGATTCGGAAACGAATTCCTTTTTAGCAAAATATGGAAACCTAGAATCAGAAAACTACCACCTGCCTGTAGGATATTTTTACTACCTCTATATTGATCCTTCAGGTATCTTCTGGCTGGGAACTAATGAAGGTTTATTAAGATGGGATAGAAGAACAAACGAGCAAAGATTATTTACAACCATAGATGGTCTCTCTAATGATGTCATATATGCGATCTTTGAAGATGATAATAACAACCTTTGGTTGAGTAGTGATTATGGAATTATGCAATTTGATAAAGAGACTTTCCATGTCAATGCCTTTTTAGAAAAGGATGGAATCGCTCATCAAGAATTTAATCGAATTTCTGCTTTCAAAGAAAAAGATGGTACTATATATTTTGGCGGATTAAACGGAATTACTGCTTTTCATCCAAGTGATTTTCTTCAAATAAATCAACCAAACTCTAGTCCAATGTTGATTTCAGATTTTGAAATTTATGATGGACAATCCGGTGAATTACTAAACAAAGTAGGAATACTACGAACGACTAATACGATTGACTTTCATCCAAATGATCGATTTTTTAGGTTAACATTTTCTCTTCCAATTTTCGAGAACGCTAAGAAGATCAACTATGCTTGGCAAGTAGAAGGAATCGATAGAGACTGGAACTACCAAAAGGAGAATACGATACAAATTGGAAAACTCCCCTATGGTAGTCATATCCTAAGAGTAAAAGGTCAAAGTGATAATGGTAATTGGTCGCCACATGAATTGGCTATTCGAGTCAATGTTTTAAAACCAGTTTACCTTCAGATATGGTTTATTGCATTATCTGTTTTGTCTTTTATTCTATTAGCTTTTGCCTTTTTTAATTGGAGAACAAAACGATTGAAATATAGACAGGATATTTTAGAAAATGAAATTCAAAAAGCTACGAATAAGATTGGAAAACAAGCGGAAGAATTAAAACAATTGGATAAAGTCAAATCGAGATTTTTTGCTAATGTTAGCCACGAACTTCGAACACCTCTAACTTTAATGCTTGGACCAATTAGCTCCGTTTTAAAAAATGATAAACTCGATAATAAAGATTTTTCTCATTTAAAAAAAGTACAACAAAACGGAAAAGAGTTACTGAAACTAGTTGCCTCTATTTTAAACCTTTCTAAACTAGAAAGTGGAAAATTAGAATTGAAAGAAAATTCAGAATTATTATTTCCACTAATTCGTAGATTAAGTGCCGCATTTGAATCTCACGCGGAAAAGAAAGGTATTCAATTTTCTTTCATTTATAAAGCGGAGAAAGATCTTCAATTAAAATTAGATAAAGGAAAATTAGAAATCATTATCAATAATCTTTTATCAAATGCTTTTAAGTTTTCACAATCTGAAGGTCAAGTGATTATCTCTGTTGTGGATAGGAACAATGCTATTAAAATTTCTATCGAAGATAAAGGTAGGGGGATTCATGAGATGGATTTACCTCATGTTTTTGATCGCTTTTATCAATCTACTCAGAAAGATGCGCCTACGGAAGGCGGTACTGGAATCGGATTGGCTCTGTGCCAGGAGTTGGTAAAAGTGATGAAGGGTAAAATATGGGTAGAAAGTGAATGGGGATTAGGTAGTACATTTTTTGTGGAATTACCGCGAAAAGAAATATTAAGAATGGCAAAACCTCAAGAGACTCCGTGTACTGAAGAAGCGGAGCAAACCTCAACAGGTCCAATCTTAATTCCTAAAAAAGAAATTCAGATAGATGAGAATATTCAGCGACCAATTATTCTTATTGTTGAAGACAATCACTCGCTTCGGGATTATTTAAACACAATTCTTGAACCTTTTTATAGGATTTGGACTGCGGAAAATGGACTAGTTGCTTCAAACTTACTGAAAGAAAATCAACAATTCCTTCCATCCCTTATTCTTAGTGATATCATGATGCCAATTATGGATGGTTTTCAATTATTGGAGCTATTAAAATCACAAGAACACTTCCGACACTTACCAGTGATTATGTTAACAGCCCGGGCTGATATCCAAGATAAAATTAAAGCCCTCCGAATTGGTGTAGATGATTATTTACTTAAACCATTTGAAGAAGATGAACTTCTGGCCCGAGTGGAAAACATCTTGAATAATTATCAAGAACGTTTAATCGCTCAAAAAATATATGCAGAAGAACAGGAAAGTTCGAAGCAAGATTCTTCCCAAAGTCAACCTTTAAAAAAAGCAATCCCAATATTTTCAGTTGAAAATACTGAATGGCTTAAAGAACTGGAAATACATTTAAAGCAAAACCTTTCTAATAGTAAATATTCTATTTCTCAGTTATCTTTTGATGTAGCAATAAGCGAAAGACAACTGCGTCGCCGTATAAAAATACTGACCGGTTTATCTCCTTCTCAGTATCTAAAAGAAACCCGTTTACAAGCAGCTCGTCAACTATTGGAACAACGCAGATTCAATACTGTCGCTCAGACAGCAGGAGCTGTAGGATATCAAGATCCTGGATCATTCTCCCGAAATTTTTCTAACCGCTTTGGCAAAATGCCTTCGGAATACCTCATTGAGTAAAACTGCTCTTTATTAAATTAGATGGCCGTTTCAACATATAAAATGGCCGTTTCAAAGGGTACCAAAAGTCTAATTGGCCATTTCAAGGCCTATATTGACCGTTCCAGCAGATTCAAGCAGCCTATATTTGTCATCATCATAAACAAGCTTAATCGTTTGTTCCCACGCTTTGAGAAAACTACATTAATACTATTGGCTATTCAATTGCAAAATATTGAACCCCTGTATAACCCTTAGAATCATCTTTATAAAAGGTTCTAAAAACCAAAGTAGTTTTATGTTAAATACTCTTTTTATCCCGTTTCACGTCAGACAGTTATACTTAGATAAAGCAAGTCCTATAGCTAGTGCCTCTACTGATTTTAGCCAAGCACCATATTATGATAAACAGGCTAAAAGGATCGTCAATAATGATAATCCCTTTATCAGTGAAAATATGGTGAACGAACCATTTGAAGATGATTTACACAATTTGGAAGCAGGTAACCACCTTCATTTTATTCTTCCTGCACCATTTACTCATTTTGCCAATAAAGGAACACATAATTTACCCGCTCCTAATCGCTGGTTGGTTAGTAAAGGTAAAACCAAAGTCAATAATTCCAATCCCGTAGAATACAATTATAAATACAATTGGATAGTAGAAAGTGATTATTTATCCGAAACGCCAGTTCCCGATCAGAATAGTGTAACAACCTTACTTCCTGTACCAGAGGCAAGTGAAAGTGGATTTAATGTATTTGATAAGTATACACAGCCTTTCCTATATATGGGGCGTCAGAGAAGTTTGGACAAATACAATGCGGATACCTCCACTTCGACTTATTGGAAAGATATTTATAATATACCGCTTACTGCATTTGCTTATGGTGATGCTCAGTTTCCGATTAGCTATCCGAATTGTCGTTCTGTTTGGGGTTTTCATGATGATCAAGGAAAGAATCGTGAATCTTATAGTTTATTAGCTTGGTTTGAATATGACAAAAGTGACCTCAATTCTATAAACACCCAGATTTTAAGTGGCATCAAGGATATTCTAAATAAGGTTAGAAAAGACCGCAGTCTTAATTCTTCAAAATTAAAAACAAAAGCTTTTTTTCAAGAAGTACAAACGATTGGTTGGAGTTTTATATTAAAGGAATTTGTCCAATCAGGAGTAGAAATGAATCTTGATAACATTGAAGGGGAACTGGATAGTATCAAACGGATAGTATTTTATGGGGCTTCACCTGGTTCACAAAATCCTCCTCCGGTCGATCCGAAAGTTTCGCTCGCAATTGGTAATAATGGCGTCGAAGCTTTATCTGCTTATTTGGCAGGAAGTACTTACCAAAATGATAAAAAGAAGAAGAATGAACTTGAAAACAAATTAGAAGCCATCCAATTCGATTTTCTGAAATCCATGCAGGTTGACCTTGGAGCCAAGTTCGAAGAAGCCCGACACCTAAAGGGTTTTAAAGCTGAAAGAGGTGGGATGATCTGGAACTATCGCATAGTCTCGACTGATCGTACAAAAGAATTGACTCCAGATCAATTGGCAGTCATTAAAAGTCTGGAAAAAGAGAATCAACACCTCTTTGGATTAGCTACCGAATTGCATAAACTTAATACGGTACAGACTCAATACGATCATGCAGTCAGTACTATCCATGATAAACAACAGGCCTTATTTTCTGACTGGTACAAGTATATGCTCTGTGCCCATCCTCCGATGGAACAGCAAGATATTTATCCAAAACCAGATAAAGCACTGAATTATATTCTTGAGTCTAGGATTAAAGAAGATTTGCAGTTGCTAATGATTAATACGGGAAAACTCAATATTGTTAATGCGGCTAAGGAGCTTACTATAAGTTCAAAAGTTAGTATTCCAACTAATGAAGGGTTTTTAATCGCATCAAGTAGTGATTATTTAAAAGATAAAACGCCACAATTTTCAGGTTCGCTTGCTAATAATTTGCTCAAACAATTAGATCTAGCAAAAGAAAAATTGCTAAGCTTTCTGACAGAACCAAGTCTAAGTAAAAATAAACTGACTATATACATTTATCGCAAGCCCGCAGCCCGATACTACGCTCCTACTGATCCAAGTATTTTGATCGCCGGCAATGATGTTGTTCCAACAATAGTGAACAAAAAAATGCCACTCCTCCCTTGCCATCTTAGTTCAGTAACTAAAGGTACTTCAATGTTAAAATTGGCCAATCATTTACTAAATAAAACGACATGGTTAAATGCAATAAAAAAAGAAGGAAAACAGATATTGGACTGGCATCCAATTATGATGGAATGGGAAGTTGCTTTTTATCCTATAGAATCTACTCAGAATCAATCCTATAAAACTGGCTATTTAACATCTATCTATGACCTTCCTCCTGGTCAACCTGATTTTAAACCGATCAAAGAAAAGAACATACCACAATCTTCTTCCTCTATTTCAGTCTACCGTGGTTTCTCTCATCTTACGCCTTATGCATTGACTTATCTGGATACCAAATTGGAGCCTTATAAAACGATGTTACCAAATGATCCCCTTTATGATGCAGAGTTGGCCAATGCAGCAAAAAACCTGCGTAACCAAGCAGTGCTATCACAGGCATTAGATGGCTTTAATAAAGCCTTTATCATGCAAAAGCAAAGTTTGCAATTGGCCTCTATTGTTGATCCTGTAGCAATGGATGCTTATAAGCCATTAATCAAAATAATTAACCATTTTGTAGATGGCAATATTGGAACAGCTCCCCTACCGAATAATGATTTTAATCCTATACGAGGAGGCGGATTGAATATAAGTCAATTGAATTTGGTCGATAGTTTTGGGCAAAAATTAACCATCTATGATTATTTTAAGGATAATGGCCAAACCAAAGTCCATGTTCCTCAGACTTTATCTACTGATGCACCTATTAAATGGAAAGGTTTTAGCAAAAGTGTTCAGGCTTTTTTACCCCCACGGTTTATTCAAGAAACCCGACTACATGCCCGATGGCTTTCCAAAGATGCAGAAGCAATCGAATGCGGCAATCATTATAAACATTCACCTATCTGCGGCTGGGTGGTTCGAAACGTGATGGACGATACGATAGTCTTATATGACTTTGCAGGAAATATGCTTGGGAGTTTTGGTCTTGTCTGGATATCTGCTAAAAACTATAAGGTTCAAGCTATCCCAAAGCCTAATGCAATGACCTTTGTACCGGATGTTGAAATACTGAATGATCATCTGAAAAACTTTGCAGCCACTTTATTAAAATTGGATGAAAATGGTTTTAAAGACTTCTTTCAAGTATTGACCAATGCTCAGGAATATACTGACCCAGAATCCTTTGCTCAACATCCTGATTTGGCATTATTGATGGGGCAGCCTATGGCACTCATCCGAATGCGTCTGAACTTTGAAAGGCAGGGAGATTATGCTTACGATGAAGGATGGAGTGCTTTTGAAAACTGTTTATCTGGAAAGTCTCCGCTCACTGATAATTATGAAGCGGTACAAATCCCTATGCGTCTCGGTGATTACCGTCAATTAAATGACGGGGTAATCGGATACTGGGATGATGGTAAAAATAAATCTATTGATGAAGACAGTATTTTCTATTCTCCAGTCAAGGATTTTTATTCAAGTCCTCATTTTACAGGAATAGACCCTTCGAAGGCAGTGAAGACTGAATTTTATCAAAACCTCAAGGATAATGAACAATATTTCACCTTGCTCTTTGATCCCAGAGGGAAGCTAAATATTACCTCAGGAGTACTGCCGGTTAAAACAATAAATATCCCGCCTTATTTGTATCAGGATTCTTTGAAAAACATCAAAGTTGCTTTCCAAATGTCGCCGATATTGACGCCAAAAGATCAATTGCAGATTCCTGTACCTAAAGAGAAAGGCTACCAATGGAACTGGGTCTATCCGGATGTAACAACTATAGCAAGTATCCAAAAAGATATTCTGAATCGAGAATGGAAAAAATTGTATCCAACAACAACAGACATCTATACTACGCTTAGCGAAGCAAAAAATTTACTCCAAGCAGAACCGCTGGGTTTGGATATAGAATATCGTCCAATTCTAGAGCCCCTTATCCCAGATTCTGATCAGGCAAGTATCGATTTTAGTTTGGTAAATGCGGAAAATCTCTATGTCCTTTTTCCTGATACACCTAATCATTCCAAAGAGCCTAGCTATAATGCCCGACTAGCAGCTAGAAATCTTCTTGGAATATTCCAAAAATTTAGTGATAGCATACCAACTCGAATAGCTATTCACAAAGATATACTGAATGCACAATGGAAAAAGCTCTATCCTCGTAGCAGAAACCTTTACAGTAGACTTTTAAAGCCTAACAGAAACTATAAACCCATTTTGGAAATAGATCCATCTGATGAGGACAAAGCATTTATTCATTTCCATTTTGTAAAGGCTGAAAATCTACAATCCATATTTACAAAAACCTCGGATCAGGCAAAAGCCATTACAAAACAGCTATTAAAAATTCTACAGAGTTATGGTAGCAATATGGCAACCTTCCCAGCTCAAGATAGTATTCAAAAAACAGTTTTAGATAAGGAATGGGAAAAGCTTTATCCTGATTTCGGACTTATTTATAATAAGCTAATCAAAGCGGCAAAAGTAAAACTACTCAACACCGATAAAGAAGTGGAATATCAGCCCATCCTGAAACCATTTCACCCTGAATCAGATCAAGCTTATATCAAATACGATCTGCTGACATCAGAAAACATGGTACTCATTTTTAATACAATAGGAGATCAAAGCAAGAAACCTGTAGAACAATTAATGCAGCTTTTACTAAAATTTCATCAGGGAATTGATGCTGTCATTACCGATCCACAATTTGAACCAGTGGAGATCAAGGAGGGCTGGCTAGAGTTGATTGAAGATAATGTTGAACGTTGAAAATTCATTATTCAACATGATCAATAAGACTTTTAAATAACATTTAAATAAAAAATAAAAAATGGATCAACAAGATATCCAACTCCAACTCAGTGTTGATGAAGTCAACCTCATCTTGGAATGCCTCGGCGATCAGCCCTTTAAACAAGTGTTTCAGTTGATCGGAAAAATTCAGGGACAAGCCAATGGACAATTGCAACCTGAAGTTAAAAACTAAGAACCTGTTTAAATTTTATTCATCGGGCTGCAAAAGCTCACTTTAAGAATCTGATTTCGCCTTCGATAATAATTTTTAAACAGGCTCTAAATGTAAAACCTAAACCTCAATTTAAATCAAATTTTAAAACTATTAATATGGCAGATATTAAATTAGGCGTTCGCGATCAAGAATTATTCCTAAGCATTTCCAAAAAAGGCGATGACGAATCTGGAAATCCGCTTAATCTGATCTTAATGAATAATGCTTCAAATAATTATACCTTCTTCACAGCCTCCGATGGTGTTCGTGAGGATAATTATTCCTTCTTCCTTCTATTTGACCCAAACACTATACTTTCACAAAGCTTAAGTAAGAATAATTATAAGCTATTCTCTGATGATGGACAAGGATGGGAAGAGATGAATGCAAGTGACTCTTCTATGATGATCTTACCTACAATAAATTCTCGAATCATATTGTATTTTTTAATAAAAAATAAAGCCACTTTTAACAAAAGGTTTAAAGTGGCTTTAAATTCAGCAAAAGTAGCTAAACCTATAAGTGCTAATGCTCAATTTAAATGGCAGATTAGAGAAACCGGTGGGCAAAGACTATACAACCAAAGTCCTTTCACTATAGCCAAGCAAGCTGACCCGAATACATCGAAAAAAGCTGATCCAAATACATCAAAGAAAGCTGATCCGAATTTATCAAAGAAAATCATTCAAGATCAAGAATTATTACTAAGCATCATCAATGAAGGCACTCCCGAGTATGGAAATCCACTAAATTTCATTTTTACTAATAATGCGACTATAGATTATAACTTATTTTCGAATTCTTCAACAATTGATGCAAATAATTATTCTTTTTTCCTGCAATTCGATTTTGGCACCATTTATCCAAAAGGAATTGAAGAAGTTACCTATAGTGTCTTCTTCAATGATAATGACTTTGGTAATGAAAAAGGCTGGAAGAAAATAAATAATGGCAGGTTTTCTACGCTTCTTGCTGGAGGAGAAGGAAGTACTTTTAGTACTAGATTATATTTTTTACTTAAAGATTCCAATATCTTACAAGGAAGGCTTAAAGTAGCTTTAAATAATGTCAATTTGTTCTCTCCTATGTTTGAAGGAGTAAAATTAATAGGGCAAGTTAGAACAGTTGATAAAAGTGAATATTACAACCAAGGGCCATTCGCAATAGAAAAACAAATTGAACCAAAGAAAGTAAAAGATAAAACCTTAAACCCATTATCAATCGCAATTATTAACAAAAGTTCGACGAGTCATGCAGCAAACGAACTTTATATAGAAGACAGTGATAAGGGAAATCAACTAAGCCTCACACTAAGTAATACGGGTAAAGCTATAAACCTATACAATCCCCCAAAAGGTAATCTCTCGAAAGGAAATGCTAATAAACAAAACTACTCCTTCTTTCTTTATTTTCAGCCTAATGCCATTCGTCTTGAGGATTTAGATATCAAGGTAAGCGGCGCAAAAGATCTAAGTTGGTCAATTACTTCCAAAGTCAATTCGGACAAAAGCATAAATATCTATTTTCTATCAAAAAAAGCAAGTGCAACTACGGTATCAGCGAAAAAGCCTTTGAATATCATTCTAAACAATCTGCGACCTGACTCCGGTCCCAGTCGAGTAGCGAATGTAGAATGGCATCTTAAGGACAATACAAGTAAGGAATTCTTTTGCAAAACTTACCTCAATATCATCAGCCATAAGGGGCAAGAATTTATTCCTTTAAAAGCGAGTATCGAAAAAGGACAATACTTATTGAATAATAGTACACCCAATGATATATTAATCAATCTAGTCAATACTAGTCGCAATACAACATTGAATTTCACAAATGCAACGATTAGCCTAACTTTCTATGTACAGGACAAAGCTAAATCAACTTTTGCTTTAACAGAAAAAACTAATTTACCAAATAGCGCTAATGTCAAAATAAATAAGCAGAATGTTACTAGTAGTTCTGAAGGAATCAATGCGGTGTATTCGGCCAAGGGGTTTGGATCTATCAAGGCAAAGGGTAATATCTCAATAAGTATATCTTCTTTAATTACCGCTTTACCTCCAGGTTTTACTAACATTGAAATTGAGTACTTCGGAGTAGACGGCTATTGGGATGGGAAGATTGTGGTGCCTTTGCGACGTGGGCCTTTAGTGGAGACTAATAATAATACTTTTAAAGGGAACCTGACTTTATCTAAAGGGAATGTAAATCTTCAAGATGGTAATCTGACGCTAAATAAAGTGAATGCTACTACCGCTCCGCTTAGGATCAGTCCAAGTGATAATGGCTCTAAAATTACTTTTTGGGAGGATAGTGAAAAAGCAGAGAAGTGCTATGGGATTGGTGTTTCGGATGGTCAAATGAACTATGGTATTCGCAAGGCGGATAAGAATTATTCCCATGTCTTCTTAGCTGGAGGAAGAAATGATAAGGGCACCGAACTCTTACGTATCCAAGGTGACAAAAACATCATTGTCCCCGGCCAACTTACCCTAAAAGGCGGTAGTCCTGGGGCCGGGAAGGTGCTTACTTCCGATGCAAGTGGGAAAGCTTCTTGGGGGGCAATGGTGGAAAATGTT
Organism: Saprospiraceae bacterium; assembly: GCA_965277415.1. Taxonomy (GTDB): domain Bacteria; phylum Bacteroidota; class Bacteroidia; order Chitinophagales; family Saprospiraceae; genus JAHDHW01. The sequence goes on along the minus strand of CBDICS010000003.1, from coordinate 18,049 downwards.
GCTTACTCGTCAATACAAATTGATGCGGGTGATAGTAATCATACTACTTTTCCGACAATAAGTTCTAAAGAGGATAAAAATTTTCTTTGTGGACTACGAGGGACGAAGATTAAGCAAGGTAATTTGCTTTTGATAAATGCATGGGCAAAGGTTAATTTCACCACAGGTGACCCACCAGATTATTTTAATTTTAATGTAGAGCTTGAGACTAATTCGGGGAAAAAATATCCTTTTCATGTTAATTTTATTATTGATGATATCGGAGAAACGGGAAAAAGCAGACATTATCGTTTTTTGAAAACTGTTGAAACTTTTATAGTCCCTGATCTGGATTCAGAGGATCTTTTTGGAAGGGCTTATTTAAAAATAAGTACAGTTGGTAGTGATGATGAGTGGCGAATAGAAGATGGCGATATTAAAGTAATAAAAATTGGCTGTTAATCTTTTTAATCTAAACTCAATCAATCATGGCAAAACCAATCAAGAAAAAACTATTCGGAAAAATACCAGTGACGCTGGAGCCTGTAACTGGCGAGGATAAACAATATGAGTTAGTTAAGGGGAATACTCCGCAGGAGGTGACGAAGAATGATATTAAAGATGGGCTAGTTAAGGCGCTTAAAATTATTCCTTCTTATTGGGATACTTTACCTAAATCAGAGTTAGGCTTAAGTAGTCTGGAATTGAATGAGACCAAACCTTTAACAACTGTTGTCTTAGATTTTAAGACTAGTCCTTTCTTTGGGAAGTACTGGAAAGTTATGAATAGCTTTCAGGCAAATCTAAAAACTGAAACTAAAAAAGATATTCTTAAATAGTATTGAATCACATCAATCTCGCTTAAAAATTAATATTTACAAAATCATTAAAATAATTTAATTATGAGAAAGCAATTTTTCAATTTCAGCAGATGTAACCGTTTTCGGAAACCAAGTTTCTATCGCTCCTGATAAGGAAGTCCCGACAAGAATAGAATCTACCGATGGTTTTACTATTGATAATACTAAGCTCAGTACGTTCACTGAAAATTTCCCTTTTCCAGTAGGCTTAAAGCTACCCAAAGGAGCAAAGACAGTTCAAATATCTAAGATCGTAGTTGACACCAAAAACAAGGAATTTCAGCTGGGTTTGGATGTAGATTTTGATAAAGATTTTTTCCTCAACAAGTTTCCTAATGTATTGAAGATTGATGCTTTACATGCATTTATCTCTTGTAAGAAAACAGCAGCACCTAAGTAGAAAGCAGCAGTATCTACAGCTAAAAAAACAAATGGATAATTGCAGTAAAAGCGAAAGTATAAAAAATCTTAATCTAACATCAATCGATAATAAGTTTATGTCATACCAAATTATATCTAACATCCATTTATTAAATCGGGAAGCTAAATTAGAGCTATCTGTTGATGATCATAAAAAAGGATTAGGAGAATTAACCTTTTATGACTGGCCGCTCGACCTTAAAATGGTCTTAAACGATTTAATCGAAGACATCTCGAAAAACGATGCTTCTTTTAAATCGCCTTTTGATATTAGTACGTTTCCAGATCTACAATTTATAGATTTTAAAATTGAAACTTTCGATAATGGAACCGACGGAAGCGGTATGGCACTGTTGGGTGAAAGTACGCTCAATGGCAATGCCTTTACCGTCAAATACGGTACTTATGCACCGATAAACGGTAAGGGAAAAACGCCACAAAGCTTCTCCCTTCTACTCAATCCTTTTATCATTGACCACATTCCGGTAGTCAATGTTCATTTGGATCAAGCAATCAAGATTGACATCAAGGAATTGGGTGTCGTCACAGCGCCTTTTTATGATGAAACAAAACGAAAGGTCGAGCGTGGTTTTTATATCCGAGGTTCTATTGAGATTGATGGTAAGAAAACCGATTTGATTTATCCGGGAGCTGGCAAATCCGCTGGTTCCAAGATGGTTCAGGCAACAGGAACTGCTAACTCCGGTAGGGCTTCCGGAAAAGCCAAAGTCACCAAAAACACCAAAAGCAGCAAAGGCGGTATCAAATGGATCAACATCAACAAGAGACTGGGTCCTGCAAATCTCAAGCAGATTGGTGTACAGTGGAAGAATGGTAAGGTCTGGCTGCTCGTCAATGCAGGAATTTCTTTCGGTGGAATTGAACTGGACATCATGGGGCTCAAGGCTGGAGAGGCCATTGGATTTCCTCCAAAAATCCCAGTCTTTGGCATTGATGGTCTAGGCTTGGCTTTTAACAAAGGTGGCGTTGAAATCGCTGGAGAATTCTTCAAAGCTAATCCAACACTACCTGGCGTAACGAGTCAATACGACGGAATGCTGGAGATTAAATTTGAGGAGGTCCTCATCGAAGGCTTAGGGTCTTATGCCAAAATCAATGGACACGATTCTATCTTTGCTTATGCTTATTTGGATTATCCACTGGGTGGTCCGGCCTTCTTTTTTGTAGAAGGTTTGGCGCTTGGTTTTGGGTATAACCGCCAACTGATTCTACCACCTTTGAAAAAGGTGAAATCTTTTCCATTGGTCAGTCAAGCAATATCCACTAAGCCCTTTGGTAAGAAGAATGATCCCTTAAAGGCACTCAGTGAATTAGATGTTTATATTCCCCCCAAAGAAGGGGAAACGCTCTTGATGGTCGGGATTAAGTTTAGTACTTTTCAGGTGCTGAATTCTTTTCTCTTATTGAGTGCTGACTTTGGTGCTGATACGCGGTTTGATCTCATTGGTTTATCTTTATTGAGCCTTCCTCCTGATGAAAAGGAATACCCGATTGTATTTGTAGAAATTGCACTAGAAGCCTCTGTTGATCCGAGCAAAGGATTTGTAAAAGTCGATGGACTCATCACTAATAAATCCTATATCTATGTCAAAGAAGCCCATCTTTCCGGTGGCTTTGCTTTCTACTCTTGGTTTAAAGATCAAGCTGGTAAAAATGCTGCAAAAGCAGGCGATTTTGTAGTAAGTCTTGGAGGCTATAATCCAAAGTTTAAAAAACCAGATTACTATCCAAAATGTTCCTCGGTTTGAATTGAACTGGCGGGTGGATAGCCGCCTTGATGTTAAAGCGAAAGCCTATTTTGCAATGACGCCTCGTTATGGAATGGCAGGCTTCGAAATGCAGGCCGTCTATAATGATGGAAGCCTGTCTGCCGATTTCAAAGCAGGTGCTGATTTTCTGATACAATGGAAGCCTTTCCATTATGACATTACTGCCTATGTTTCTTTACATGCTGCTTTTACCGCAAGTATATGATTTAGTTTTTACAACAGTTCATAAAACATTCCATTTGGACATGGGTGCTAACCTGCATCTATGGGGCCCAAAGTTAACCGGACATTGCGGATGTTCATGTGAGAGTACTAGGCGTAGGTTTTAGTTTTGGCGTTAATTTCGGGGCTGGAAGTAGTACACCTCCTCCTTTGAATTGGGATGAATTTAAGGCTTCTTTTTTACCAAAAGATAAATCTGTAGGGCTTCAAATCACCGCTACTGATGGCTTGATTAAAACGGTCGATGATATCTGGATACTTAATCCACATACTTTACAAATTAAAGCAGAATCTGTCTTTCCAGTCAGTTCATTTACATCCAATATGTTGACGAAGGATACAGAAAGTCCAGACGCTTTCGCTATAGGTCCAATGCATAAAAAGAAATCAAGTTCTAATCTTGACTTTAATTTGTATAAAAAAGGAAAGTCCACTGAAAATGGAAAGTTCAGGACAAAAATAAATATGGATCTAGCATATACTAAAGCTTCTAAGAATATGCCTGCTGCATTATGGGCTTATCAGGAAGTCTCAGATATTAATGCGCCCTCTTTATTAGACTTGACTAATGGTGTGATATTAAAACCTACAGTTCTGCCAGAATCAGGTCATTCTAAATTTGTAAATGCTTCTGCTTTACAATATGCGACTAGTCTGATGAAAAAGGAGCATAACCACTGGTCTGATAATAATTCAAAGGTAGTAGACACAGTTTTTGAGTATGATAAGATGAGTGCAGCCGATCTTCTCCATGATTTCAATCCAGACAAGTATAAACAAATGAATATGACTACATTGAAAAACATTCAAAAAACAGAGTCCTTTAGAGCGACACCAGTAGTTGTAAATTTACTAGCATAGCGTATCAATAAATGCTCGACCTATATTCCTTTTTTTTGCACTATACTTCGTGTGATTATTATTTTTGAAAATCAAAGTATAAAAAACTAATGGCAACCAAATCTAAACATTCTATATTCAATAAAGAGATTAGTGACTTTATTGAAAAATTATTTCAAAAGTACCAACCTAAATTTAGTAAAAATCCTTTGGCAACAACAGATAAAGTCGCCTTTATCGATAATAACATTCCTACTTTAAAAGAAGGCAGCTACTTATTGGATATAGAACAAAAGACTAGCGAAAATAAAGGTGTGCTGTATACCGCCAGTCAAGACTTTTATGTCAATGGTCCCAGGTTCGGAATCAAACCAACGCAAATTTTATCTGTATTTCCACCAGCTGGATCTATAGGAGATCATGCCCATGTCTTACCACATATTGCATTTAAACGAACAACACTTCCTTGGGAGTTAAATCGAAATGGATTGCCTTGGATAGAAAAAGATAATCAAACCGACCATCCCCTTGACTCTTGGCTAGCCTTATTAGTATTTACCGACGATGAAGCACCGAATGTAAAACAAGAAACACTAAAAAATTTAAACTTAAGCGACCAATTCAATCATCCCGAAGAAGTGGTCAACACCATAGTTGTCACGAAGGATCAGATTAATAAAATCCTCCCAAAGCCTACAGTTACTAATTTAAAATATCTTGCTAATCTTCGAAAGAGAACAAATGTTGATGAATCAAAAGTAATTTCTGAAAGGGCCTATATCCATGCTGGCCGATTACCTAAAGCCAATACCAGTCATACGGTTCACTTAATTTCGCTTACTGATATTTTGCCTTTACCAAAACAAAATGCCTCCCCTAACACTGAAAGATATAAACTCATCTCCTTACATAGTTGGAAGTTCACCTGCCTTGAAGATAAACCATCTTTTAAGGGCTTGATTGAAAATCTGGATGCCAGAGCTTTTCGTTTGTATAATCAAGAAGCGCAAGGAGATAGGCCGATTCAAAATGAGTACCTGTTAAAAGGATTTGTCCCCATGCCGCATACTATGCGAAAAGGCTTGCAATCACTGTCATGGTATCGAGGTCCTTTATTGCCTAATAAAGAGACTATAAACAAACCTACTTCTATAGCTAAAGGTTTTTCATCAGATGATTATTTGCGCCAAGATACAAATAGCCAAATGCTGGAAACGTCTTATGCAGTAGCTTGGCAATTGGGCCGAATGCTTACTTTAAAAAACAAAGACGTTGCACTAGATATTCAAAGTTTCAAAAGAAAAATTGCTCAGCAAATCAAAAGTCATCATATCATAAGTAATACAGATTCTCCAGCAAAACATTTAAAATTTTTACAACAAAACACACTGACCAAACATCAAAAGAATATAGCAAAAAGTCTTCAGTCGAATGATAAAACTGGTCTTAAAATTAATCCTTCAGTTTCTACATGGCTAAATCAATTGATAACATTGGAAGTTGTCCCCTTCATTAATTTAGTTCCAAATCCGGAGATGCTTCCATTAAATACTATTCGTTTTTTTACACTTGATCCCTATTGGATCACCAGTTTGTTAGAAGGCGCTTTATCTATCGGAGATGAAAGAGTCCAGCTTTCCAGTTCTGATTTCCTTCATGGAAACCCTTCGGGCACCAAGTTTTTTTCAGGATTTTTATTGCGTTCCGAAGTGGTTGGAGATTATCCTGATTTACATATCGCAGGTTATGATAAAAAAGCATCTGGAACAGAAAAAACGGAACCCTCGTATCATCCGATCGTCACTCGAAAATTATCAAAAGAGCTTATGCTTTGTATTTTTGAAAAAGAAATCAAAATGGTAGATTTTTCTCTTCATCGGGAAGCCTTGCATTCAGGTTTTGGTTATGATAAAAAGGTCTTAACGAAACATGTTAGAAACCTTACAAGTGGAGAAGAGTCTAAAGCCTTGACTTTGTCTTATGATATTGAATCAGGCGTAATCACTTGTAATAAAAAGACGATTGTCAATGCAGATCGAGTATTAAATATTTTAAACCTTAGAACTGCATTTAAAGATACATTAGGACTAAAGAAAAATATAACTGACCCTGCAATATTTTCCTTACAAATGATGGAGGGTGTTCCAAAGGTACGGATCATACTAGAATAACTAGATTTAGGGCTTAAGGAATAGATAATATATTGGGGAATTCATTATCTTTAATTATTACAGTCTAGGTATTAATAATTCTGTCTAACTACATATATAATGAGTAAACCAATTATCGCAGTTTTAACCGGAGCTGGCATCAGCGCTGAAAGTGGTATCAATACATTTAGAGGAGCTGATGGCTTGTGGGAAGGACATGACATAATGGATGTTGCTTCTCCAATTGGCTGGGCGAAAGATCCAGAGCTCGTTTTAGATTTTTACAATCAAAGAAGGAAGCAATTACTTGAGGTCCAAGCAAATGAAGCACATAAAGCACTCGTCGAATTAGAAAAAAAATATCAGGTACATATCATCACTCAAAATGTCGATGATCTTCATGAACGAGGCGGCAGTACAAATATCATCCATCTTCATGGAGAACTCTTAAAAGTTAGAAGTACTGGTGATCCTACTCTTATTTATGACTGGACAAAAGATTTAGTAAGTGGAGATGTCTGTAAGAAAGGTTACCAATTGAGGCCACATATCGTTTGGTTTGGTGAAGCCGTACCAGCATTGGAAAAAGCTGCTGAGATTGTTGCCCTTGCAGATATCGTTATTATTATTGGGACATCAATGAAAGTCTATCCTGCTGCTGGTTTAGTTGATTATGCCCTTCCTGGTGCGGCCATTTATTACATTGATCCTAAACCTTCTATCAACTGGGAATTGTCCAACAGGCCAAAACTTCAAGTGATTGAAGATATTGCTTCCTCTGGTGTGAGGAAGGTAGTTGAGGAATTGTTAAGTATTTAGGGACAGCGCATCATTTCAATTCTGCCAACCAATCCACTACCCTATCCGTCCAGGTACTAAGGTGCGATTGACCAATGGCCAAACTATAACCATGTCCCCCTGTTGAATAAATATGCATCTCGGCTTTCACCCCTTTTTCAATTAAGGCATCATAATATTGCACACTATTTTGGTATGGAACTGCCCCATCATCGGAGGAGTGAATCAATATTGTCGGTGGAGTATTTTCAGTAACCTGAGTTTCATTTGAATATTTATCGATTAAGTCCTTTTCAGGGTTTTCACCAAGCAATGCAGTTCGAGAACCTTGATGTGTATAATCATTTTGCATTGTAATAACTGGATATAATAAAATAGAAAAATCTGGTCTTGCATTCTCTAGTGCGATTGAATCTTTAACAGAAGGAATTTCATCATCATAATGAGTCGACAAAGTCGCTGCAAGGTGTCCACCTGCGGAAAAGCCCATCACTCCAATTCTGTTTTTATCAATATTAAAATCCGCTGCATAAAACCGCACCAAACGAATGGCTCTTCTAGCATCTAAAAATGGACTTAGATGACCAATTTTACTTGAGGCATCATCTGGCAACCTGTTTTTGACAACAAAAGCTGCAATACCTTTGGAGTTCAACCATTTAGCAATATCTGTTCCTTCCCAATCATATGCAAGGATACTGTATCCGCCTCCAGGAAAGATCACAACTGCTTGACCATTACTATTTGATTTTGAAGGAAGAAACACTTCTATATGTGGATTTTGAACCTTTGCTATTCTGATAATTCCTTCTTTCACGACTTCTTCTTTTTCCCCTGCATCAATATAGTTAGGGATTTCATTAGGCCAAAGAGGGATAATATTGTTTTGAGCAAAAAGCATATTTGTTATTAATATTAGACAGATAAAGTTTACAAATTTCATAAAAATGGAAGTTAGTTTTTGAAGTTGTTCAAAAATGGCTGCTATTTCGAGAAACAGATATTTTGCATCAAGACGAGGCTTTAAAATCGCTGCATAGCAGGGCTACATGAGATTTTTATAACGATTGAGGTAAAATATCGTTTCATAGTTTAGTGAGCTATTTTTGAACAACTTCTTTATAAAAAAAGAATGTAAAGGCTACAAATTCATCTTATAAATAGCTCCTGGCAATTTGTTTATTAATCTTTCTTCAAAAAATGACAAACCACTTTTTTCAAGAATATGCTTAGAAGCTTTATTGGTAGGATTAATAATTCCGATGATAGAAGTAACATTTTCAATCTTTCGACTATAGTCCACCATTCTAATAGAAATCTCTGATCCTAAGCCCTGTCCCCAGAAAGCTGGCATCAAAGCATAGCCAATTTCAATTTGTCCTTGGTTAAACTCAGTAGCTTTTGCCAAGCCTAAAAATTCTTTATTCACTTTGTCCCTCACAATAAATACGCCTGGAAGGTCATAGTTTTTATTCAAGTCTAAGATTTTTTGAAATCGTTCTTTGGATTCATCCATACTCAGCGCACGGCCTGTAATATAATGCATGACCTGTTCATCAGACGAAAGTTGATGATAATATTGATAATCCGATTCTATAAATTTAGAATATATTAATCGTTCTGATAGAAATGACTTCATTGCTTAAATTGATCCGTTTTATTTCAATAGGATTAATACTAATCCAATCAATGCTGGTAAGCCTTGAACAAAAAAGATTTTCTTTGATGCCGTAAGCGCACCATAAATGCCTGCAATAAGAACACATGCTAAAAAGAAAATAGCAATGTTATCCGCCCAAATATCATCTTTAATGAAGTAAGTCCAAATTAATCCCGCAGCTAAAAAGCCATTATACAAACCTTGATTAGCTGCTAATGCTTTAGTTGGTTCGAATAAACTTTTATCGAAATTCCGAAAAACTTTTGGCCCTCTTGTTGTCCATGCAAACATTTCTAACCATAAAAAATAAAGATGTAGAAATGCTACCAATCCGATAAATACTTGAATAATGATTTGCATAATATTGGTTTTTAATTGAAGTTATTCACTTGTTTTAACTCACACTAATTCTTTTGCCACAGAATCCTTAAGGAACAGAGATGTCTGCTACTATATATTTTTATGGCTTTTGCCTTTATGGAGAAAACCTTACCACTGTCGATTTTTTTTACCCTTATCTAATTTAGGCTTTAAATCTAAGAAAACAAAGGTTAAACGAACGATCAAGCAATCTAAATTGAACACACTTCCAATCACATAAAACTAAACATAATATAAAATATACCAGATTAAGGGTAAGATTTAAGACTCTAATATATATATCTTTGCTCTACCAAAACATCCACCCTTAATATTCCTCCCTTAGAGCCCCTTTCGCTCCCCTTTTTTTAGATTCTTACAATTAAAAACACATGATGACTGATTTCTTACGAAAGCCTTATACGCTTATTTTGTTTTCTTTCCTTCTAGCTGTTTCTTCTTATGGTCAAATTTATGTTGATGCCAATGCACCTTCTGGAGGTGATGGATTGTCTTGGGCTACCGCTTACTATAATCTTCAAAGTGCATTACTCATTGCTGGTGATGGCGATGAAATATGGGTCAGAGAAGGTACCTATACAATAATCGGTAATGAAGATGCCTCATTCGAAATTCCTTCAGGGGTTGCTGTTTATGGTGGCTTTATAGGAACAGAAACAAATCGGAATGCAAGAGATTGGGAAGCAAACATTACAACTTTAGATGGCCAAAATACTGCTAATTCAATTGTTTATTTTGAAAACAGTAGTTCTAGTACCTTGCTTGATGGATTTTTAATTAAAGATGGAGATGCAGATGGCACTGGACAAAGGGGGGAATCTGGAGCTGGTATTTATATGGATATTGTCAACCCTGGCAATATTTGTGATCCACAAATTAAAAATTGTACCATTAAAGATAACACCTCAGTAAAGGGCGGAGCCGGTATTTATATTGATGGCAGCTGGATTGGAATTGCTGCGCCTACTTTTGAAAATTGCACTTTTGATAATAATAGTGCTGATGCCGATGGAGGTGCTATTTATCAGAATGGTATTTGGGGCGGTGCTGTCAATGCAATTTATACGAATTGCACCTTCAAAAATAATCAATCTACAGGTTCTGGTGCTGGATTATTTAGTCATGGCGGACACGGCGATGTTAGTTCTACTTTTACAAAATGCAATTTTGAAAGCAATGCTGCTGCTGGTAATGGTGGAGCAATGTATAGTCTAGGAACATCTGGAGGCAAGGCAAATCACACCATTATAAACTGTAGATTTTATAAGAACACTGGTTTTGCGGCTGGTGGTATTTATAATAATGGTGGGAATTCAAATGGTGATGCTAGTCCTGAAATTATTAATTGTACTTTCTATGCTAATGAAGCTGTAGGGAATGGCGGTACTGGTGGAGCAATTTATAATAATGGATCTAATGGAGGACAAAGCAATACAACAATCACAAATTGCATCATTTGGGACAATATCGCTCCATACGGAACACATGTGATCAAAAATGTAGAATGCACGCCTACCATAAGCTATTGCCTTACTGATGCAGACGATTGCAATGAATTAAATAATGGTACAGGTTCCAATATTAATTGTGGACCTGGATTAATTTATGAAGCTGGAAATGATCCAGGTTTTGTTGATGCTGTTAATGGAGACCTCAGAATAACGGATCTTTCTAATGCTAAAGATGTTGGAGATAATAGTTCAAATAATGAACTAGACGATCTAGACGAATCAGCTAGAAAAATAGGCGTCATTGATATGGGAGCATATGAGAATTCGAATTTATCTTTACCTATTGAACTTTTCAGTTTTGATGCTCGTCCAAACAAAGGTATAGTTGAATTAGAATGGGCGACGCTTTCAGAAATTGAAAACGAGGCTTTTATTATAGAAAAATCTGAGGATGGACGTTCTTTTGAAGAAATAGGGTACGTTGCTGGTGCAGGAAATTCAAATACTTTTCTTTCTTATAAAGCAAAAGATAATAGCCCTTTTAAAGGAAACAATTACTATAGATTAAAGATCATTAGTTTTGAAGGAGAAATTGAATATAGTCGTATAGAGATTGTTCATTTTTCTGCAAAAGAGGTTTCTATATATCCTAATCCAGTAAAAGATCAAATCCATATAATATTCAATGAATCTACTACTATAGATGCAGCATTTGAAATTTATTCCATCTATGGACAGCTTCTTTCAAAAGGCAATTTATCTGTCAATAACTCATCTACTGACATTGATATTAGTTCACTCAATCTTGCCAATGGAAATTATATTTTGAATATTAAATTATCTAACAATCAGTATATCCACAAGAAATTTCAGAAAATCACTTATTAATGGATAAGCTATAATACACTTACCGCTCTAGCAAACGAATCTTTAAATAAGTATTGTTGAAAAATCCTCATTAAGATTTTCAACATTTTGACCATCAAAACTTCAAATCTAGAATATGGGAAAATTTTCATTTTTCTTCTTATTACTTTGTGTTACTTTCACAAATACTAATCTTTCAGCTTCAATTGTTAATGCAGATAATCCATGGGAAACTATTGAAGAACAACATATTAATGGCGTCAATACTAAACTAAAGCTCCGAGAGCATCCAAATCTAAATGTTTCAAACTGGATAAGCATAGAGTTTGAAAACAACACTAAGACTTCATTGATAATTGAAAATGCTTCTTATACGATTGAATGTAATGTATACGAGAAAAAAGGTGGAAAATTGATCAAAAAAGGAAAAATCACCAGTCGTTCTGCGTCTGAATTATTAGATAATGCACTTGATTCTCCATTTCCAGTAGTTGAACTTAGCCCAGGTATCAATATATCTTCAAAATATCCCAGTACTATTGGCTCAGTTTTCTTGTCTGTCCCTGATAGACCTGTTGTGTATGTAGAAGCGGTATTAAAACTCAATATCAAATTGGCAGGTGCAGACAATTTTGCATTTAACTGGGAGGAGATTCCTTTTACATTTGAATGGTCAAGACCACAACCTATAGAATTTAGCGATTTATATCAAAAGCTAAATCACTTATTAGAAAATCCTATTTATTCTTCATTGCATCATTATGAACTCCTGTCATTACTCAGTGTTCCTGAAATCTCAAAAGGCATTGAAGCGAAAACCTTGATAAGTGCGCTACAAAAAAGGTCTGGAAAGATAGATGGTCGGCAAGCTATATTGAATCATTTAAATGATCATTTCAATGATAATCCTGCATTATTGGATTATTATTTGGGATTATTAAAATCAAATGATCTTCAAGCATATGATGAATTATCAATCGCATCTGAGATTTGGGATGATCGTTTTTTAGAGCCAATGCTTCAACTTTACCAAAATTCAAACCTGGGGCAAATGCATCGGATCATGAATGTCCTATACACTCATCAAAAGTCATGGATAAAAAAGGAGGGAATATCAGCTATTTTGTCTGATTTGATTTTATATCAATATGAAACGATAATTTATGAAGATCCATCTGATTTAACGAAAAGAGAGTTATTAACGGCCTCTATACTGATAGATATGCTTGGAAAAACGGGTAATAAAGAAATAATACCTATCATTTGTCCTTTTCTAGAAGAAGAAGAAAGAATATTAGACTCTGGGCTAGTATTAGATCTTAATTCATTAGAGTTACCTAGACCCATGCGTGTATGTGATAATGGACTTGAAGCGCTTATGAGGTTAGAAAATATGAACTTAATCAAGACTTATAAAAAAGCCAAATTCAGCCCACCTTATGATAATGGTGAAGCGGAGATTATCATCTCACGTATTCGAGACAATTTGATTAAAGCCTTTAAAAAGAAAGGAAAAACTTGTCGTTAAGCATAAAATAGTTGAAGATATAGCATTTGACTAGTATTAGGCTTAAATGCTAAGAGCTTGTTTAAATTATAGGTTACTTTCTATACTAACCTTGAAGTGGTTTAGGAAAAGAAATATACATCAAATACAGTATATACTAACCGAAGTATTTTGGGAAAATCCTAAAATACTTCGAGTCAGATAACAAAATCCCATATGTCTGATTAATGACAAAACCCTAATCAACACTTTGTACACACCCTTTTCATAGTGCAAAATCAATACTATGAATCTTTCCTATACAGAATTTTCTTATCATTTTTTTTTGAATTCATATATAATATGTACCTTTGTTAGCTTGGCATTAGATATTTTTACTATATCTAATTGCTTTTAGTTCAATCAAAACACAAATACTTAGCAAATTAATTTTTCCTTAAATTGTAAAATTCTACAATTTAGTAATAATCACTACTGTTCCACCTATTATTAGATTTGCTTTGCATTTACCTAAAGTTAATTAGTAAGCTTGCCAATATTAAATAATCTTGGCTTTAAGTGCTGATTTTATTAGATTGAATAATTGTAGCATAAATTATAAATAGTTTTAATTATAATTCCTTATTAACAAAAAACAAAAACTGTAATGAAGACATTATTTACACTATTCATTTCGACCTTTTTAAGTTTCAACTATCTGTTTGCAACAGTCTATACGACTACTTCAGATGGAAACATTAATGGCAGTATCTGGTCTCCAAGTACGCCCTCCTCTCCTTTAGCTGCAGGTGATGAAATGATCATCAATCATGATGTTATTTTAAATGCAGATTTCACTGTACATGGAAAAATAACGATAAACAGTGGTGCATCTTTAATTGGGAGTAATAAAAAATTAAAAATTGGATCTGGTAGTACTACTGGAGAATTCATAAACTCGGGGAATCTAGTCTGTAAAGATTTAGATATAAAAGGAGATGATTCCGTAGCCAATGCCACTGCTCCCAGCGCAATCAATAATGGAACGATTACCGCCAACAAACTTCATGTTGGTGACAATTCTGCCGCTGGAATCCTAACCAATACCGATGGAGCAAGCATTTTAGTCAATGGAGAATTACATATTGATAATATATTGACAAATGCTGGAACAATTTCCGTGGGAGGCAAGATAAAAAACCATGGTGGAATACTTCAAGGTGGTGGTACAATTACAAGTTGTCAAATTGAATTTGATGAAAATAACTCACGACAAGGCCAATTACTATCTCAAAATATTTGTTGTGACTTCTCTACTTTAAGTGAACCTTCCTATAAAAGAAAAAGTGGATCAACTTATGCATCTCTTGAATTATTTGTTGGAGCTGAAGGAACATCGGGAACACATCATTTTATTGATGATGTAGACTATTTTTCTTGTAATAAAAATGCTTTAGGTCAACTTCCTGTAGAGTTGATTGATTTCAGAGCAGAAGAAGATCGAAACCATGAAGTATTATTATCATGGATAACAGAATCTGAAATTAATAATAAGCATTTTGAAGTCGAACGATCTTCCGACGGAAGAAATTTTGATGCAATTGGTCTAGTACTTGGAAATGGAAATTCTTCAAATGTACAACAGTATAGTTTTTTAGACTCAAAACCAGTTCCAATGGCTTATTATCGCTTAAAGCAAGTTGATTTCAATGGAGATTTTGAGTTTTCGAATGTTATCATTCTTGAAATGGAAAATTTTGATGTGAGCAAATTAGAGGCCTTCCCCACAATTGCTGAACATGAAATCACGCTTCGATTTACTACGTTTAATACGAAAAAATCTATCCTAAGAATTATCAATACCAGAGGAAATATTATGCATGAAGAGGAAGTTTATTCTTCAAATCAATTAGAATACCGTACAATTGATTTGTCAAGATACCAACTTGGAATTTATAATATCAGCCTTTCGAATGGGCATGACTTTATAACAAAACCTTTTGTTGTCACTAAGACTTATTAATATTCGAATTATCATTAGTCATTTGGAAAGAAACTCCAAATGACTAATGATAGTTTAATTAAACTTCCATTAAAAACAAGCCCTATATTTTAATTTATTCAAATTCGAACAACAATTTCATCGTTCGTAAGTGATGATAGGTATGAAAGATTGTGAATAACAATATTTCTCTCATTGTCAAAAGGCCAAAAGCCGGATGTGGAACTTGATACGTATTTAACTCCTCTTCTGACCAATTAGGAATCCGCTCTGTAAATTTACTTCCAATTAATACCCAGCTTGCTTCTAATTCTTTTTTAGTCCAGTTTTTTACTGCATCAGGTGAAAATTGAAGTGGCGCTTTTACACCAGTGTTTAAGATGTCTTTATAGATCTTATAAAGTTCATCATAAGATCTAGATGGTCTTTGAGTTTTCCCGAAAGCCAGTAGTTTCTCCTTTGGCATATTCAATGCAGAAGGTATCCCTTTAGAAGATAATATCAAATGTTCTAATTGCTCAGAAACAGACCATTTATCATTTACACTATAGACAAATGAATCCTGGTCGAGGCTCAAAACATAATCTAATACTGTTTGATAAGCTTTATCTAGTTCATGAATGATGTCAGCTTTATTGGAAATTCGGATAGTAGGTATCATTTAATTTAGAAATTTAATGTAATTCCAACTTGATTTTGATCTATGCTAAAATTTAAACTTGTATTCCTTTGTTTGTTATAATCATTTAAAGCCCTTCTCATCTTTAGGACACCTTCTCGATTGAAGATTATTCCAAAACCCCAACCAATACCACTAATCAATGTAATATCCATTTATAATTCGTATTACTCATTGTATTTTCTAGGTTAAGTTTCTAAATCATGCCGATGATAAGTAATATTTTATAAATTTCAGTAGTCTTCTCCTATTTTTACCGCAAAAACTATCAATGTATTGTTCATTTTAGTATTCAATTTTTACCTTTGCGTGATGCAAAACAAACATATTGCCTTTTTATTAACGGGGAGCAATCTTGGCAATCGAAAAGAGCATTTAATGAAGGCAAAAGCAGAAATAAATGAAAAAGCAGGAGCCATCGTTAATTTCTCAAAATTTTATGAAACTGCAGCATGGGGAAAAGAAGATCAAGCTGATTTTTTAAATCAAGCTATTCAAATAAATACCGATCTCGCGCCATTTGATTTACTGGATGTTCTGCTACAAATAGAATTATCCTTAGGTCGTACACGAGATCAAAAATGGGATGCCAGAACTATAGATATTGATATCTTGCTTTATAATGATCTAATCTTGAATTCTGAAAAACTAACAATTCCTCACGCACATATGCATAAGCGAAATTTCACCTTGATCCCAATGTTGGAAATAGCTGCAGAAGTTGAGCATCCAGTTTTTAAAAAACCAATCGAAACACTATATTGGGAATCTAAAGATCCATTAGACGTTTATCAGTTAGAAATACTATGAGTAAGAACCCATTTCCATACCAGTATATAGCGATAGAAGGGAATATCGGTGCTGGTAAAACCACTTTGTGTAAGATGTTGGAAGATGATTTTAACTGTCGTCTGATTCTTGAACAATTTGATGACAATCCATTTCTCCCCTTTTTTTATGAGAATCAAGAACGATATGCTTTTCAAGTAGAATTGTTTTTTATGACAGAGCGGCATAAACAATTGCAGGGAAACCTGGTACAAAAAAGCTTGTTTCAAGAATTCACTGTTGCTGATTACTTTTTTTTAAAGACTTTGCTTTTTGCAAAAAATAATTTAGCAGAAGAAGAAAACCGGTTATTCAAACGACTTTTTCATATTCTTAATGCTACTTTTCCAAAGCCAGAACTATTGGTTTATATTCATCGCTCTGTTGACAATTTACTAAATAATATAAAACATCGAGGCAGAGAATATGAACAGGAGATCAAAGCTGAATACCTCTCAGAGATTCAAAACACCTATTTTGAGTATTTTAAAACGGAATCTACATTACCCATTCTTATTATTGATGTTGATCAAATTAATTTTTTAAAAAGTAAAGAGCATTATAATATGATCGTAGAGGCATTAAGCAAAACTTATGCGCCTGGCGTTCATCATCTGAGTTTTGTAAGTTGATGATTTAATATGCTCTTATTCTTCATCACTCATCAATCTATCTAAAAATTCCAGAATCATCTCATCCAGATTTCCAGATTCTTGTAAATCCCCCATCATGCCGTACAATGCAGCAGATCGCTTACCACCGACATCAGAATGCTTAGAAGCAAACTTTTGAAACTTTTCAAACATCGATTCTGGTAGCATTTTTCTCAAACCTTTGACTGCTTGAACTTGAACTTTATTGGATACTTTATTTAATGAAAGTTGCTTTGCCTTAATCAGTGCTTTACGCAAATCCAATATAAAGGCGTCTATCGACTTCTCATGAGCAGGGGTCAATGTCAGGTGAAGACTAGCTGGATTTTGCTGGCGATCAATCAACCAGCCCATTACAGACAACTCATCACCAAGTTCATATATATCAATTGATTTTGCACCAAGACAAACTATACTCATATCTGGTTGAGCAACAACTAATAGTTCAGGAATTTCCTCAATCGCTTCTAATAATTTAGCTCGAACTGCCATTGTTCTTTTTACCAATTGAAGATAGCCGGCTTTGCCTATAAAATTCAAAGCTGTCCAAGCGCCAGCAATTGCACCACCAGGACGTGTCCCCGAAATAGCTGGAGAAGCATATATTCCACCGGACCATTCTGTATAAACATAAAACTGAAATTTCCTTAATGCAGTGTTTTTATACAGTATTACAGATGCCCCTTTTGCAGCATAGCCATATTTATGAATATCAGCAGAGATAGAAGTAACTCCATCAATAGAAAAATCGAAAGCTGGTAATTGTGGGTTTATTTCTTTTAGAAAAGGCAGAAAGAAACCACCTACACAGGCATCTACATGACAAAGTAAATCATTTGACTTAGCAAGGTTTGCAATTGCCTCAATAGGATCAATGACGCCTTGTGGATAAGAAGGTGCAGAGGCAACCAACAAAACCGTATTTTCATTAATTGCTGCTTTCATTAAGGAAACCTGCGCTTTATAAGCTGAGTCAACAGGAA
>CBDICS010000002.1:0-64485 GCA_965277415.1 Saprospiraceae bacterium | reverse complement strand
AACACATAAGATATTGCTTTGGATTCATATCCCTTTTGGTTTTTTAAGTCTAATATTATTCTGGCTTCCTATTGGTGCCAAGAAAGGAAGTCCTACTCATCGTAAAATGGGTTGGTATTATTTTATTACAATGTGGATTGTACTTGCCTCCGCCTCCCTAATGAGCATCTGCAATATTATCATGGCTAAATATATAGCAGCTCTGTTTCTTGGTTATCTCGCTATCATTACGGCATATCCACTTTGGTATGCTTACGAAATATTAAAACAAAAGGAAGAGTGGTCGGATAGGTATTTCAACATAAGAAAAGTATTCTCATGCATGCTGTTTATCTGTGGTTTAGGAATGATCTTGCTGAGTGCCATTAAGTTCCATTTTTTGGGGATGGGAACGACGATAGCCTTTTTCGGATTGCTTGCTATTCCAGCAGGACGAGATATCTTTATGACAAAGGCAAAAGCAATGGATAAAGAAACTAAAATCAAAATGCACATTCAGGGTACGATCATATCAGGTATTGCGGCTTATACTGCTTTTTTTGCATTCGGTGGTAGTCGAATTTTGATTGGTGTCTTGCATATACATCATCAGTGGATGATTATCCCTTGGATAGCACCAACGCTGCTAGGTCTTACCTATGCTTGGTACATGAAGAGAAAGTATGTGCCCGCTTAGTCAAAATTGACTTCTATTCCTTAGGACTAAGTATTCTTCCTTTTCCCACGACTACACTTACAAAACTATCACCTGATATATTGACGACGGTACGGCACATATCTAAGGGGCGATCAACAGCCAGAATCATAGTAATTGCCAGTGGCAGTTTATCAGATGGAAATCCAATAGATTCCAAGACCATAACCAACATGACCACGCCCGCGCTTGGAGCAGCAGCGGCACCAATAGAAGCCATAGTCGCTGTTGCTACTATGACCAATTGATCGGTAATACTAAGATCGTGACCAATCACTTGACAAACAAAGACTGCCGCAATACTTTGCATGAGGCTAGTTGCATCCATATTGATGGTCGCTCCTATGGGGCAGACAAAACTCACAATCTCGTCATCCACGCCTAGATTATCTTGAAGACATTCCATAGTCACTGGCAGTGTAGCCATACTTGAGCTAGTGGTAATGGCAACCAATTGTGCAGGCAAGATTCCTTTTACAAATCTTTTGATAGGCATTCCTGTCAAAAGTCTTGCTAATAGAGGATATAAACTAAGCATAATCAACATACCAAAAAGCAGTATGACGGAATAGCTAAGCAATGCTTTGAAAATTGCAGGATCTTTGATTTCTACTATTAAGGTAGCCATGAGTGCAAATACCGCATAAGGAGAAAAATCTATAACGATATCTACTATTTTGAGCATCACTTTATTCAGTGATTCAATAAGACGAATAACGGGAGGCTGATCATTTTCAGGTATCATTAACAAAGCCACACTAAATAATACCGTAAAAAATATAACCTGTAGCAATTGTCCATTATCACTTAATGCTGAAAAAAGATTGTCAGGCACCATCCGTACAAAAAAGTCCAATGGACCATTTGTATTGGTATTTGCTGAATCTAGTTTCATGGGTTCTTTAGATAAAGTTTGAAGTACTTCGATATCTAATCCAGCTCCAGGTTGAAATATATTCACCAAAAATAATCCAAGTATAACCGCAAAAACTGTTGTGAGCAAATACCAAAATACAGTCTTACCGCCTAGGTTTGATAATTTTTTAATATCCTTTAACTCTGTTATACCTCTTGCGAGAGATACAAAAACTAAAGGAACGGCAATAAGCTTTAATATTTTTATAAAAATAATACCAATTGGTTTGATATAATCCTGAATAATGTTCACCCCTAATTCAGAAAAACTTGCAAGGTATCCGATGATTAAACCTAATACGATGCCTATGAGAACTTTCCAATGTATTGCCATATTTGATTATATGTTGAGTCTTAGATAATAGACAAATCCAGTACATAAGGTAGCAATAATATTGGCACGAAGTACTTCTTTTTGAACAACTTCATGATAAAATATTAGAAAAAGAAAGATTGATAATATTTTTATTATATGATAATATTTTTTAAATTCACTCCGTATTATCTTTTCGTTCGTAGTTCACTAAACAGCTTTTAAAAAATAAATCCAATTAAGTTAGGGTTTAGGATTTAAACAATTTCAAGACCACAGCATGATGTGTAATTAGCGTGATAGCATGTTAATTTTATGTTATGGATTATGATTAAGTTTTTGATTTTGAGTGTGGATGAAATGCTAGAAGATAATTCGACCTTTTTAGTTTTATATCATGGGTAAATTACCCACCCCAAAAAACATTCAGAAATGAATTACAACTACAAAAATCTCGTTTTTGAAGGCGGAGGTGTTAAAGGTGTGGCTTATGCAGGCGCACTACAAACGCTTGAAAGCCTAGGAGTATTAGAAAAAATTGAACGAGTCGCCGGTACTTCTGCCGGTGCAATTACTTCCTGCTTAGTTAGCCTTCGCTACACTCCAGCCCAAATCACAACAACGATTAAAAACATGGATTTAGGGTCTTTTGATGATAAAGAAGGCGTGCTCAAAAAATTCCATAATTATGGCATTCATCCCGGCAAAACATTTTTAGAATGGATCAAGAAACAGATTGCCAATTCTAACCACGGATTTGATGAAAACGCTACTTTTGAAGATTTTCAAAAAGCGGGATGCAGAGATTTAAGAGTTTTTGCTTCTGATATTTATATCCATGAGGTAAGAGAATTTTCATTCCGAAAAACGCCAAAAGTTATAGTGGCAGAAGCTGTGCGTGCATCTATGTCTATCCCTTTATATTTTAATGCTTGGCAATTTTCTAACAATAATCCAGATAACCACCTCTATGTGGATGGTGGAATGGTGTATAATTATCCAATAACTGCTTTTGATGAGGGTAGCCCTAATCAGGAGACATTAGGACTTCGATTAGAAGATGTTGATAAGAAAAGAGTAGTCAATGATTTTGGATATGGCCATTGGATTAAATATGTCAAAAATACCTTTGATACATTGCTCCGTGCTCAAAACATTGAATTCAATAAAAATCCTAATCATTCCAATAGATCAATTATTATTGACGATTTGGGAATTGGTGCTACGGATTTTGATATTAGCGATGCTGAAAAAGATAATCTAATTGCTAATGGCGAAAAAGCAACACAAACCTTTTTAGACAATAAAGCAAAAGCAAGTTAAAAACCTCTTTTCTTTATATTTATATCTAAACATGAGCATTTTGGCGGTGGATCAAAAGTAAGCCTATTCACCTCTTTGAATCTGCGCCAATTCTTTCGCCACAAAGCAGTTAAGACACAAAGATATATACTGCTTCATACCTTTGTGCCTTAGCGACTTTGTAGCGGAAACCTTACATATGATACATTGCCCAATGATGAATGATAATTTCTATCTGACTTAATTAAGAATAAGTATACACAGTTCTAGGTAACATGTACATGATTTAGGATACTCCATGTTTACACTTCAAAAAATAATCTTCCAAAAAACAAAACTAAATATTATGGCAGTCATAACTCGTTTTTATACCTATGCATTAAAAGGAGACAAAACTACAGCAGATCTCTCTGTGACAATTGGTAATGGACAAAGTGCCATTACTAGTCTGTATCTAGAAGGATCCCCGCTTGCCTCTAATCTAAAAGATTCTTTTAGTGACCAAGAAATAAGCAATGATGGTCAATCCTTATCTGGTAAATTATTGGATATAAGCACCACAATATTTGAAGTAAATCCGAATGACAATGAGGTCTCTTTTCGACTAAAACTCAAAGGAGGTAATACCAATTTAAATCCAGCAGGAGATAGTCTCAAAGTTTCTCAAGGAGGAACGGCTTATTTTTTAATGAAAATTATTTTCATATGAACCGCATCTATTTTGCTCTACTCTTCTTTTTCTTTTCTTTTATTAATATTGGGACATCGTCTATTCAATTGATAAACTCGGATACGCTTGGCCCAGAAATAAAATTATTACCAGATACAAGTGATTTGACATTTAATTTATTGAGAGTTCCCGCTTCTCCTGCTTTTACATTGATGGGAATTGCTCCCACGGTAATTGATGAACCTAAAACTCCTGGAGATTTTGTACTCTCTTTAAATAATGCGACTAATGATTTTACACAATTACCTAAGAGTTATGCAATCGAATTTGCACCTGCTTGGGTATTTGGAAAACGCAATATTGATTTTTCTCAAGTGATAAGCAATAATATTGGGCAAAACCTTAAGCAGAGTTTTACCGTTTCTTTTGGGATCAATCCTGTAGATAATCCTATGCTCGCTCCAGGTAACCTAGAGGTTACTCAAATAGGGATAGGCTTAAAAGCTTCTTTATTGAGGGGAAAGGTGGGCAGTACTTTTGAAGCGATTGATTCAATGTATCATGTCCTCGCAGAAGTTAATGATTCTTTTTATGTTAACCTCCCTAAATGGTTGCGTACGGATACACAGTATAGAACCTTAGAAGATAGTCTTAATGCCGTCAGAGGAAGAATTGCAACAGATCCCTCATTGGCTCCCAGATTGGGTGAAATCGTTGCACAATTGAATACCCGAAGTGCAGACTTGCTTCAGGATACAGTTCGCTTCCAACAAGAAGTTACCAATAGATTTGCCAACCAATTGACTTTGCTCAAAAATAAAGGGCAGCAGTTGAAGTTTATTCGTCGTGGATTTAAGCTTGATATTGCAGGCGGATTTGTAACTGATTTTAATGGACAAAGTTTTGCCCGAGATAGTGCCAATGTTACTAAAATCGGAGCATGGCTTACTGGTGGTTGGACTTTTGGAAAGGATAATGCTTCCAATACTTCTAGTATATTAGGAGTCGCTCGGTTAATTGGAAATCCGGATCAACTATTTAGAGCAGGTGATAGTCTTGATATCGCAGACAACTTATTTTTTGATTTCGGGAGTCGCTTGATTTTTCATAATGGTGACCGACTTTCTGTTTCTGGAGAAGTGATTGGAAGATTCCCAATCAATAGTTCTAACTTACAGTCTACGAGTCGTTATACCCTTAATTTTGAATACCAGTTTAATCAAACAATTGTACTGACTCTCAATATAGGAAAAGACTTTAATGGCGTGATTACCAAAGAAGGAAATTTGTTAACAGCACTTCATCTCTTTTCGTATTTTGGAAAACGATCGTATAATAATGATGGTAATCCTTCCTTATAAGGATAGAAACTATATGTTATTTGTCAATAGTCATTGGGCCTTTCCTGCTCAATGACTATTGACATTTTTACTTGGTTTTGTAGCATATGAAATATAAAGCTTTAGTTAATCTTTATTCATTCCCTATCCCTTAATCACTTCATTGTTTTCATTTTTTCGATAAGCCAATCTTTATCTGCGATATAATTAGTGGAGCTTATTTTTTGACTCAATTTTTCAATTCGTTTTGAATTTTTAAAAGTAGTTGGCAATCGTATTTGCTTTAGAATATCAATAAAGTTGCGATTTCCTTTCTTATGTTTTTTACTGAACTGCGAGTCTGTCAACCTATAGATATATATTTTAAAAGCATCAATTCTAGAATCCAGTAGATTAGATTCTGTCTCATAAAATATTTTAATTTCAAATCGCTTTGCTGCTACTTTATAATAGACATCTTCATAGCTATCGGCCAATCCTTCAAGTGCTAGATCATATTGTTTAGTTGCAAAATAATATTGAGACATATTAAAATTGAAAACAACTTCTGGATGCTTTGTTCCTGTAATACGATATTGGTGGCTTTCCAAGAAGGAACGAACCCAATCATAATCTTCGCATTTTATACCAAAGTATACTATATTTTCCAAAGTTGGTGGTAAGAGTTTATTTTGATGGTATAAAAATTCCTTTTCTAAGTGCTGCTGATAAAGTTTAAAAACACGGTGTTTATACTTTTCATTATCCTGATGGTATAAGAGGACACTATAATTCCGGACTAAGGTATGCAATGATTTTAATTGATCTCTAGATAGTTCTTTAGACTCTTGATTAAGTATTTTATAAAAATCACTGAAATGCTGATCTCTGGTTTTGTCATTTGCACGCAAAAGCAAATATGCTTTGTGATAGACTTGTAAAAGCGGTATATTGAAGGAAGGATTATTTAATAGCGGTAAGAGGTGATCTGTTACAGATACACTCGATGTAACATCCACTGGAATAATAAATAAATTGATCGCTAATAATTGACAGGTATAGGAAAGACGCGTTAGTAAGTAATATTGATCTAAAGCCAAAAGGGTGGAAGGAAGATTGAGGTCAAATTTTCTATTATCGTATAAGCTATAATAGTCTGTAATTTGTTTCTCATAAAGAAAAAAACTAAAGTAAAAATCACTATTCTTTTTCTGTTCTTGCTCTTGTAATTGTTGAAACTTATTAGTACTGATGTTTAAGAGTTTGTCTAGTTGACGTGTTCTGAAAAAATTGGAAAGCACTAACAATTCTTGTTTTTCATGTCCGATAATTGGATGAAATTCTTGAATGATAAACTTTCGACTAAGTTTTAGCAGGCGACTCATTAATTTTTCCAATTTCCCCTTTACAATGACTTCATCAGGGTATAGAATTTTATAAGTTGCCGACTTACTTAAATTAACATCGGAAGCATCTGGCAGGTAAGAATATATATGTTGGAACAAGGCTAATGTCTCTTTTGCTTTTTTCCCAGCATTAAAATAAGGTGATTCTAAAAAGACAGCTAGCCGCTCTAACTCTTTCACTTTAAAAACACTTAGTATTTGAATTAGCTTGCTAGAATACATTTTTTTCAAATCATTTTAAACAAGAAGTAAGTGACGGGACAAAATTAATAATAAACTATTTTGACATACTGAAATTTCATAAACGTGAAAAAAGGAGATTGTATTGAATATTTTGGGATGTCTTAAAAAAAATAGTTTATTATTAATTCCGTCTAACAACTGATATCAAGTGGAAAAAATAAGAAAAAATGTAATCAGTTTTAGTTTCGAATGCTTATATTTTTATTTTTTATACGAGATACTAAATGCTTAAACATCTTGTTTTATTGTCATTTTTTGCTGCTTCCCAATGCTATTCTATTTTACAAATTAAAACCTTATTGCAATGAGAATTTTTAAATGTTTATTGGTTTGCCTATGCCTAGGCAGATTAGCCACTGCTCAGATTTCTGATCCTGTAACACCAGATAATGCTATTATTATCGCTCAGGAAATTGTCGATTATTATCAAAACCTTCCTGGCTTTAATCTGACTGTTGGAGAAATCAAAACCTTTTTTGATAATCAGTTTTCTACTTTAGGATACGATGCAAATTGCCTGGCACCAGAATCAGAAATTACAGATATGGATGATACCTCTATTTCTATGGAATGGACGGCTACGCCCTCTACGATTGGATATTTAGTTGCTTATCAATCTTTAGAAACAATTACGAATACAGGTATATTAGGTACTGCAACTAATAGTATTGTACTTAATAATTTACCCAACGAGCTATACCTAATAACAACAAGATCGAAATGTAATACTAGTTACGGTGCATTGGATATTATTATTGCTGATAAACCTGTCATGTTGGTCTCTGTTGTGAATGGATGTAAATGTTTGCATGGGCAAGAAGTAATCATCAATGCCAGTAGCGGAAATGGTGATGAAATCCCTGTTTTTGCAAATTGGGGGACGATCAACCAAGAGGAAGATATTTATATAGTAAGGACAAGGTATAGTATTGAAGAAAATGATGGGAGTAATGATATTTGGTATTCTAATTATATTATGTCTGTAGATTTTGACTCAGATGATATTCCTACTACAGTTTACATAGCGGAATCTTGTTCACTCAATGTGTCTGTAGATCAGGATGCTAATGTTTTACAAAGCGAATATCAAGATGGAGGAGGCAATACAGGTTTATTTGATGAATATGTTGGATACTATGCATTTAATGATGAATTAATGTTTGACCCGAGTCAATTTGTTGCTGCAAGTTTTGGATCACCTAATCAGTTCTCTTGGAATTTTAGAGTCCGTAAATGTTTGTTCAATGCTCACAGAACTAGAGAAGAAAATAATAATCCTGTTTCGGAACTTTCAATAAGTGCTCTACCAAATCCTTCAAGGTATTCTACTTCCATTAATTATCAATTGCCTGAGCAAAGCAATATCAACGTCATCATCTATAATGAACTAGGACAAATCGTACAAGTATTTGAAGCATTAAATCAGTCTGCAGGGTCACATAGTATCAATGTGAAATGGCGAGATTTACCAAGTGGCAACTATATATGTCGATTGCAAACCAAAACAGATTCCAAGATAATTAGACTTAGTAAAAACTAAAAAAAGTGTTATCGTTCTTGCTTTTTCATTTTTCAAATTTTGTGGAGTAATCATTTTTTCACAAAAAACAACAATTATGAAGAAGACAATTCAAACTATGCTTTCTCTGATCTTATTACTTTTTTGTTTTCAGTTTGCAAGTGCTCAAAGTCAAAATCCTATCTGGGTTATTGATGATAAAAAAATTGACTTTACTGATGGCCCCGTAGTAAGTACACTTTCTACAGGTTCTTCTGGTCTACCAGAGGCTCAAAATAGTATGCATGATTCCAGTGGTGATTTGATTTTTTATAATAAAACCAGTGGACTTTATAATGGCACAGGAGAATATGTTGGAGGCCTATATAATTTTGAAATAGTTCAGGAACTTTCGATCGTAAAAGTTCCTGAATCTTGCGATGACTATTACCTAATATATGCTGAAATACCTAGCGGTTTATTAGGGATTAAATTATATTATTTAATCTATAATGTCTCAGATGAAAGTTTATCTGATCCAGTTGAGATAGCAGACTTTAGTTCCAATTATTTGGGAATAGCTGTATCACAACCTGATGACAATGGAAATCATCAATTGTATGTAAGTGGAGGCTATGAATTTTTTCCATCAAAAGAGTTCTCAATTACTGCTTCTGGAATAACATTGGTACAAGATTTAAATATTCAAGCAGATCTTGTTAGTTCAGTAGCTTTAGAACTTAACCATGATGGATCTACGCTCGCATTTGCTACCCTTTCGGAAAACGAAGTATACCTTTACGACCTCTCTACGCATACTTATGAAACGATAAATGTTCCGGGAGCTAATTTTGTGAAAGGCACGGAGTTTAGTTATAATAATGATCTTTTATTAATCTCCACTAATAATGGTGTTTTTTCAACCAGTCTTGAGCCCTTAGAAACGCCAACATTGATTTCAGGAACAGAAAATATTGATCCCGGTCAAATAGAAATGGAATATCATCCTGATGGCGATGCTGCTGCAAAAATACTAGTTGCACATAGTACCGGTATAGGAGCGATTGATTTAAGTGATTTGAGTTTTGATCTTGATTATATAGATGTACAACCTTTACAGAGTTCGGGCCCTAGTGGCTACATTTATTTGTTAAATGATCAAATCGATGGCTTGAACTATGCAGATTATATTTTAGCGACCAATTCAAATGCCGGTGCAGATCAAACTATCTGTATATTAGAAATGAGTTCGGCTTTGGTTAATATGGACGCTACCCCTGGAGTCGATGGAGGGACTTGGTCAATAGTGAGTGGTGGTGGATTTATTGTTGACATTAATGATCCCAATACGGTGATACAGGATCCACCACTAGGTAGTAATATATATGCCTGGACAGACAATTGTACAGGTATCGTAGATGAGGTAATCGTAAATGTGTTCTTGAAACCTGAGGTTGAAATCTCTGCTATAACGGAACCTTGTTTAGGAGTCAGTGTTTTTGCAGTTGCAAGTCCTGGTTATGTCCAATATGACTGGTCTGATACAAGCGGAGGTATGGCTAGCGGCCCCTTTAATAATTATGGAGTCAGTGGTTTGTTTAATGGAACCATTTATGTGACGGCGACAGATGAAAATGGCTGTACAGCAAGTGATCAAATTGTAATCAATCATATTGATTGCTGTGTAAATTTTGATATAGTAGTAGAAGAAGTATTACCAACTTGTGATCCTGAAGCAAGTGGAATGATTGATATTACGCTGACTGGAGGGCAAGCACCATATATTTATGAATGGACTGGCCCTGATGGTTTCACTTCTGGAGAAGAAGATATTACAGGTTTATTCAGTGGTACTTATAGCGTGGTGGTGACGGATGACAATGGATGTACTCTTAGCACAGATGTTGAAATAGAAGGAACGCCATTTGACATTACATTTGCTATTAATCCATTGGTGTGTATGGCAATTCAACTACAAAATACAAGCCTTCTCCCAGATGAATATCAATTGGCAGGACTGGAATGGGATTTCGGGAATGGTATGACAACGACGGATGAATCCCCCTTTGTTTTATATGAAAATGGAGGTGCATATACCATCACCTTGACACTCACGACTGTTGATGAAAATGGAAATTGTTGTACCCGTTCGATTAGCACGAATTACTTGGTTGATTGTGATTGTACAGCAACGCCATCATTTACTATTGAGATGAGTGGTGCTTGCACGGTAGATGTTACAGATACTTCCGTACCAGGTTGGATAAATGAAATCGTTCAAACTTCTTGGGATTTTGGAGATGGTACAACACTATGGGGAAATACTGCTACACATCAATATGAGGAACCAGGAAGCTATGAAATATGCATGACAACCTTTTCTTTTAATGGAATAGAGTCTTGTGATTTTGAAACTTGCCAAATCATTAATATGATTTGTCCTCCTGTTAATTGCGGTTTGCAAGCTGATTTTATTCATTATGATTTTCCATTTATTAATAGTCAGCTTTTTGCCTCTTCTACTACTTTTGATCCGGGTACTTCTTCCGCTGGATATTTTTGGGATTTTGGAGATGGCACGACAGGGACAGGACAAAGTAGCCTCCATATTTTTCCTAGTCCGGGTACTTATACCGTTTGCCTTACAGCCTTTGGTACAGTCGGTAGTGAATGTTGCAATGATATAATTTGTACGGATGTTACAATTGGTGATGGCTTTAGAGAAAGTCCAAATCCGGATTTGAAAATAGAGCGAGATATAAAAACAGACCCAATTGGATTAAAACTATATCCTAACCCTAGTTCAAGTAATTTAAAATTGGACATCGAACTTAAGAAAGCCAGTGATTTGGATATTCAGATTATTGATATTAAAGGGCAAATATTTAAAATTCCAAAGTCTTATTGGTCATTGAGTGAAGGCAAACACGTACTGGATATTCCCGTTCAAACTTTTCCTGTAGGACACTATTATTTAATAGTAAAAGAAGGCGGAGAAATCATGCCAACTTCATTTGAGATTATAAGGTAAAGAAATATAATTTTTATTCTCATTGTATTAAGAAGTGCGCAATGTATTTATCCGGCGATGAATATGTTGCGGCTTCTTATATTCTTAAAAATGCTGTAGGTTTTTTTCCGAATCGTTCTTTAAATTTAGCAGTAAAATAAGAAGCACTTTCTATACCTACTTCATATCGAACCTCGGAGACTGTAGCAAATTGACGGTTTTGTAGGAGTTGATATGCTTTTTGCAAACGGATTTCCAATATGAAATTTACAGTAGATAATCCGGTAAGTTTATTAATGATTCGGGATAACTGCCTTTGACTATACCCTATTTCTTTAGCCAGGCTGGTAACTTTAAAATCAGAATCGCTGAGGTGATCCAAAACTACTTGTTCGGCTTTTTTTAATAATTGATGATCAACGCTTTCTACTTGCTCCGGTTCATTGTTTTCCTTTTGAAATTGATCTCTTTCAGATTTATTGCTTAGTAGATTTGCAATTCGAGCCAATAGTTCTCTAGCACTAAAAGGTTTGGTAATATAATCATCAATACCAAGGTGAAAGCCACGCAATTTATCTTCTTCTATAGTACGTGCTGTCAATAATATAAAAGGCATTTGCTTCCATTGTTTATTTTTATTTATAGTTTCTCTAAATTCAAAACCATCCATTTCGGGCATCATAACATCTGAAGTAATAAGATCGAATTGCGCTTCACCTAATTTTAGTAATGCATCTTTACCATTAAAAGCTTTATGACAATCATAAAATGGGCTCAATATCTTTTCTAAAAAAGTAGACATTTCTAAATTGTCTTCAACGATCAAAATTCGAGGCTTTTGACCATTTAGAAGAATAGGTTTGTAATTGCTTATTGGTTCTGAATCAGTATTGGTATCATATAATTCATTTTCTGTTGTTTCAAAATCTTCAGATAAAGATTGTGTGATCTCAGCTTTTTTATAAGGGATTTGTAATGTAAAAACACTCCCCTCTTTTTCCTTACTAGAAGCAGTCAAATCGCCTCCAAATAATAAAGCCAACTCTTTAGAAAGCGCTAATCCTATACCTGTTCCACCTATCATTTTTCCTGATTTACTTTGAAAGTAACGATCAAAAATTTTGTCAAGATCTTTAGCAGGAATCCCCAAACCAGAATCAATAACTTTGAAGATAAGATGCTCCCCACTATTAGTCTGTTGGCTACTTATTTTTAATAGGACATGGTCCCCACTATTGGAAAATTTAATTGCATTTGATAATAGATTATTAAGAATCCTTTCGAATTTTTCAATATCTAGTTTTATACCTCTTGCTTTAGGCAGTTCATTTTCAAATTGCAAATTGATATTTCGAATCTGGGCTAAAGATTGAAAAGAAAAGAAAATTCTCCGACTAAGCTGATCTAGAGAAACTGCGGATTCATGAAGTTCTAGCTGACCAGCTTCAAGCTTTGTCAGGTCAAGAATCTCATTGACTAATTTGAGTAGTTTTTTACTATTTAAATAAGCGAGGTTTAAATCTTCATCAACTGCTTTTTTACTTAATTTATGCAAAGCATTTTCTAATGGACTGATGATAAGCGTGAGAGGCGTTCGCAATTCATGAGAAATATTCCCAAAAAATTTAGTCTTCAGTTGATCTAATTGTCGAAGTGATTCAGCTTCTGATTTTTGTTGTTCTAATAAAATTAGAGCTTCCTGCCTTTTTCGTTTTTGATGATAATAATAACGTTGAAAGATAGCGATGATACCCAGGATTAAAAGCACACCTCCTATTAGGATTCGATTTCGGAAATTTTTCTGTCGTTCGATCTGAAGCTGTTGACTGGCAAGGGCAGCTTCTTTTTTTTGAGAATCATACTTGGCTTCTAAATCCGAAGTGATGGAAAGCGTTTTTTCATTAATAAGAGAATCACTTAGATCTTTTGATAACTTTAAGTATTTAAGGGCTTTTTCAAAATCTTTTTGATCAGTATATAGTTTCGACAGGTTATTATAAGTATCCTTTTTTTCTTTTTTTGATTTTGTGTTCTTAGAAATACTCAAGGCTGTCTCAAAATACGATATAGCTTTTTCTGTTTGATTTAATTCAGTATAAATATTGCCTAATGCATTGCTAGCTATGGCTGTTTTTCTTTTGTGTCCAACCTTCTTGATTTGTTCTAATGCTTCCAGATAATAAGATAAAGCAGCTTCGTATTGTTTTTTGTCAATCAAGCGAGAACCAATATTCATTTTGACGCTGGCGATACCTTCCAAATCATTATTTTGAGTATGTATTTCCATCGATTGCCCTAGAAAACTTAAGGCCAGGCTATCATTTTCTTCTTTCCTTCCAAGATTCATTAAGGTCATTGCAGCAAGCTTCATCTTTCCACTAGTCTTATAAATGTCTAATGCCTTTATTAAATATTCTTTGCCGATATCGGTTTTGTTTTGTTTGTAAAAAGTGTCTCCTAAATTATTATAGATCATGGCTGACTTTACGGGCAGATCAGCTTTCTCGTAAGCTTCCAGAGCTTGAAAAAAATAAACCATTGCAGTGTCATACATGCCTAAATTGCCATAAGCATTACCCAGAGAATTTCCATTCGCTCCAGCCATAAACCAATTTTCTTTTTCAATGGCTAAATCGAGGGATGCTTTCCCAAAATTTATTGCTTGATCTACATCCCCTTTTAGTCTGTAAATGACTCCGGCCATGAATAAGCACCTAAGTTCGCCTGAACTATAATTTATTTCTTGAGCTAATTCAGTGGCTTTGTTAATATACTTTTCAGCTTCCTCCAAATTGACAAAACGATAAGAAGAAGCCAATACACCCATGATTTCTACACGTTCTGTATCTGCTGTTTCCATTGATAATTCCAAAAGAAGGGTGTCAATTTCCGCTTGAGTGGATTGTGCAGAAAGTGCAAAAGGCAAAAGAAAACCTAAAATGAATATAAAAAGTATTTTTTTCATATGGCTTTATGCTTCAAAACATCTCATTGAATTTGAGCTTTAAAAATGGGGAATAAGGCTTTGTTTTGCCTCGATTTAGCTGTTTTTTGATGATGATGTCCAAAAAAAACAAAGGATTGTCCATTTTGAATCAGAAATGCTGTAGAAAATTACAAGTACATCTCGGTATATCCAAATATTTCATAATTAGAATTTTTAAGCAATAACAAAAATGAGTTAATCATTGTCCGATATCGGCAAGATTGATCTTTCTTTTTGCCCCACCTTTGAAATATCAAATGAAACAAAATGATTTTTTAATCTCTTATAAAGGAAAACAAAAATGAAAAAAATGAAAAACTTTTTTAGAATGATATACACTTTTTTTGTGCTATCAAAAATAAAACTTAAACCAGCTCTAAGTTTTTATCTACTCTTTATGGTGACCTTGCTTTCTGGCCAATCTTTAGAACAAGAAGTCATTACTCCATTTGGGGATTTTCTACAAGGTTCAGGAGGTATGGATTTACACTGTACAATGGGAGAGCCTATAGTCGAACGTTTTGAAAATGGTGAAATACTGACTCAGGGATTTCATCAGGTATTTGATATGGCAACACCTGTTTTTGAAATGCCAGAAGTAAATATTGAACTGAATGTATTCCCAAACCCTGCTATAGATTGGCTAGCAATAGAAACAGACGCTACCGAAACTTTGAACATTAAACTCTATGATACAAATGGACAAATAATTTATAATTCAAAAATGGCAAATAAGAGAGAGGTACTGAATGTATCTAGCTTAGCTGCTGCTAATTATTTTTTAAGTATTAGTACCTCATCTGAATTGATTCAAACATTCATGATCCAAAAAATCAAATGATGCTTAGGGGCCAAACACGCTATTCCTAAGTAACACTAAACTCAATTTAACAACCAATTTAGGATTCCTTTTACTCAGGTGTACAGACCTGAGCTGGGAGACTAATCTCAAAAAGAAAACAAAAATGAAACAATTAATGCTCCTTTTCGCTTTTATTATTTGTTGTACAATTACAACATTTTCACAAGCACCAAATAGTTTTAAATACCAGGCAGTTGCTCGAGATGCCAATGCTCAAGTCATGATGAATCAGGTGGTTGGCCTTCGCTTTTCCTTGGTGGAAGATATGATGACTGGTAATGTGGTATATGCCGAAGTACATTATCCGACGACTTCTGATCGAGGTGTTTTTTCTCTTGAAGTAGGAAATGGAAATCAGCAAACTGGTTCCATGATGAATGTTGACTGGGCCAATCACAATTATTTTTTACGCGTAGAAATGGATCCGCAAGCTGGTAATGCTTTTCAGTTAATGGGCATCAGTCAATTGCTTTCTGTACCTTATGCGATGCATGCTGCAACTGTGGAAGATAAAGATGATGCAGATGCAGATCCAAATAATGAACTCCAAGTGATTGCTTTTGATCAAATTACAAATACCCTAACACTATCTGATGGTGGTCAGGTAGATTTGAGCAGTTTGGCAGGAGGCTCAGGTGGAACGGATGATCAGACATTGTTACTAAATGGAACTTCGCTCACTATTGAAGATGGGAATAGTGTTGATCTAAGTGTAGTACAGGATGGTGTGACGGATGCGGATGCAAACCCTACTAATGAAATTCAAAATTTGTCTTTCAATCCAAATACTAATCAGCTAACTATCTCTGACGGGAATACCATTACGATTCCTTCGGGTGGAACGGATGCAGATGCAGACCCTACTAATGAATTGCAATCTATTTCTAAATTTGGAAATACGGTTACACTTTCAAATAATGGGGGGACTTTCATAGATGAGGTGAATGATGGAGATGCCAATCCTTCAAATGAATTACAAAACCTTTCTTTTAATACCAATACGAATCAATTGACGATTTCCAATGGGAATACGATTACGATTCCTTCAGGTGGAACGGATGCAGATGCAGACCCTTCAAATGAAATACAGACACTAAGTCAAAACGGATTAAATGTTAGTCTCTCCAATAATGGAGGAACAATCAATGTGGCAGATAATGATAATGACAATTCAAACGAATTACAAAACCTCTCTTTTGATACGAATACCAATCAATTGACGATTTCTAATGGCAATACGATTACGATTCCTTCAGGCGGAACGGATGCAGACCCAGATCCTTCAAATGAATTGCAAAACCTTGGATTAAGTGGCACTCAAATTTCAATTTCTGATGGGAATACGATTGACCTCGCACCGATCCTTCCTCCAGACGGTACAGATGATCAGACCTTAAACCTCAATGGAACATCTTTGAGTATTGAAAATGGCAATGCGATTGATTTATCTGTCATACAGGATGGTGTCAATGATGCAGATGCAGACGCTACGAATGAACTGCAATCTTTATCTTTTGATACGAATACCAACCAATTGACGATTTCTGATGGCAACTCTATTACCATTCCATCTGGTGGAACAGATGCGGATCCAGATCCAATGAATGAACTTCAAACTTTAAATCAGAATGGTTTAATGGTTACCTTATCTAATAATGGTGGAACTATTAATGTTGCGGATGCAGATAACGATACGACTAATGAACTACAAAACTTGTCTTTGGCAGGAACAGAGGTGATGATCTCAAATGGGAATACCATTGACCTCGCGCCAATTCTTCCTCCAGGCGGTACGGATGATCAAACCTTAAATCTTAATGGAACATCTTTGAGTATTGAAGATGGCAATGCAATTGATTTGTCTGTAGTACAAGATGGTGTTAATGATGCAGATGCTGATCCAAATAATGAGTTACAAAATTTGTCTTTGGTAGGAACAGAAGTGATGATCTCAAATGGGAATACCATTGACCTTGCGCCGATTCTTCCTCCAGGCGGAACAGATGATCAAACCTTAAACCTCAATGGAACATCTTTGAGTATTGAAGATGGCAATGCAATTGATTTGTCTGTAGTACAGGATGGTGTAACTGATGCAGATGCTGATCCAAATAATGAATTGCAGTTTTTAAGTTTGAATGGGACTAATTTGAATATTGACTTTGGAAATAGTGTTGATTTGTCTGTGATTCAAGACGGTGTTGATGATGCGGATGCGGATCCAAATAATGAGATTCAGACGATTTCAAAAAGTGGAAGTACAGTTAATCTCTCTAATGGAGGCGGTTCTTTTACAGATGCTGTTGATGATGCGGATGCAGATCCGAATAATGAAATTCAAAATTTAAGCCTTAGTGGAAATGACCTTAGCATTGCTAATGGAAATACACTTAGTTTGACCGGTATTGGTGGACAATGGTCAACAAATCCTTTGGGGATTCATTATACAGGAGGCCATATAGGATTTGGAACAGATAATCCTTTACATGCTTATCAATTCAATGATGATGTTTTTATTAATTCTGGACTTGCAGACTTTTCTATTGGAAGTCCAAATGCAGCTCATTGGCTATTTGGCACCATTAATGGCGGAGCAGATTTATTAATGTTCTCAGGAACAGATGAAAATAGTCTGAGCAGCAAAGTGACCTTTAAACAAGATGGCCGAGTTGGTTTTGGGACGGAAAACCCTTTGGCTGATATTCATATCGCTGGTGATTATGAGGTGATGCGATTAGATGGTATAGAACCGCTTATTGGTTTTTATGATCAAGGGAATTATGAGGCTTATATTAGAAAATCGGTATCTCCGGATTTTGGTCTTGAATTAGGTACTCCAGTGGGATCCAATAAGGGAATTGAGTTTACCAGAGGTGGATTGACAGAAATGGTCTTATGGTATGGTAACCTTGGAATAGGACAGAATTCTCCTACAAATAGCCTAGTGATTGGTGATAATTGGTCAGTCGGATATGGTTTTCCAGCGGTAACTATTGGAGATGATTTAGGAGGTTTAATTTTAGTTGGAGAGGCAAATAATGGGATACTTATTGGTGAATTTGCATCAGGAGATCATTCTACTATTTCAGGAAGCCTCACGAAACCTATGCGATTGGAATCAAATGGTTTAAGTATTGGAGATGTTGGCCAAACGAGTAATCCAGGTTCTTATCCATTAAAGGTTTTTCAATCGTCCAACTTTGGGATCAATTTGGAAAACAGTAGCGCAGATATAGATTGGGAGCTATATGTCGCAAGTACAGGACATTTAGAATTGTATAAAGATACTGCTTTTAAAGGACGATTTTCTGGAGTAGATGGTGCATATACTCAAGCTTCAGATGGACGATTGAAGAAAGATATTAGTCCGCTGGCCTTGACTTTGCCTTCGCTTTTAAAATTAAAACCATCTTCTTATAAATATATTGACAATAAAGCTTCTGATTCAAGGTCAATCGGTATGATTGCTCAGGATGTTCAGAAATTATTTCCTGAATTGGTTAATGAAGTTGTAAGCGATCGTACTGGAGAGACCTTGCTCTCTGTAAACTATGCTGGTTTTGGAGTCTTGGCGGTCAAAGCTATTCAAGAACAACAAGAGACAATTGATGAACAAGCTCAAAAAATTGAGGATTTAGAAACTAGAATGGCGAGATTAGAAGCACTTATAGCAGAGAAGAATTAGTAGATATTTTTGTTTTCATTAAATCAGGTTTCTGACCTAATGGTTGGGAATCTGATTTTTTGATTTTGAACAATTTCTTTATATAAAAAAGGTTTGGTGAATTTTGACACGAAACCTCATAAGGTATTTATTATGCTAAATACTCTTTCGGGTTCTTTCCAAATCTAGCCTTAAATTTAGTTGTGAAGTAAGCAGCACTTTCAATACCAACCTCATATCGAATTTCAGAAACTGTAGAAAACTGCCGATTTTGAAATAATTGATAAGCCTTTTGCAAACGAATTTCTAGTATGAAGTTTACAGGGGATAAGCCAGTAAGTCTCTTGATAATCCGTGTTAATTGTCTTTGACTGTAGCCAACTTCCCGCGCTAAGTCAATTACCTTAAAATTAGGGTCATGGATATGATCCATCACCATTTGTTCGGCTTGTTTTAATAATTGGAAGTCGGCAGATTCTGGTGGAGCTGTGTCATTTTCTTCTTTTTGAAAAAGCTCTCTCTCTGATTTGTTGGTCAAGAGATTATCAATTCTAGCTAATAATTCTCGAGAACTAAATGGTTTTGTAATATAATCATCTACACCAAGCCCTAAGCCTTTAAGTCGATCATCTTCCAATGTACTTGCAGTCAACATAATAAAAGGTGTTTGTCGCCACTGAATATTTTTATTCATCTTTTTCCTAAATTCAAAACCATCAACTTCTGGCATCATAACATCAGAGGTAATCAAGTCAAAATTGTTTCCCTCTAGTTTTTTCAAAGCTTCTTGTCCATTGAATGCTGTATAGCATTTATAATATGGCATTAGGGTTTTGATGAGAAAGTCAGACATTTCTATATTGTCTTCAACTATTAGAATGCGAGGCTTTTGACCATTTAAAAGAATTGGTTGATAAGTTGGGAGAGTCCCTGGCTTTGGTTTTTTTGGGATAAAACGTTCGTTTGGGTCATAAATTTCTTCTTGTGCTTGATTGTTTGAATCTAAAATTTCCAATGGGATTTTTAAAGTAAAAATACTCCCTTTTACCACTTGGCTTTCACAAAAGAGGTCTCCACCTAATAATTGTGCAAGCTCTTTTGATAGCGTTAAGCCAATGCCAGTACCACCAGCTTTTTTACCACCTTTATTTTGATAAAAACGGTCAAATATTTTGTCAATATCTTCTTGGGGAATACCTGGACCTTGGTCTATGACTTTAAATAAAAAATGCTTATTGTCACTATACATACTCCGCTCAATAATAAAATGTATTGTATCACCTACTTTTGAAAATTTGAGTGCATTTGATAAAAGATTGTTTAATATCTTTTCAAACTTTTCAATATCTAGTTTTACTTTTAGGAATTGAGGGATGTTATAATGCAGGTCAAGCGAAATATTTCTTCTTTGGCTTAGAGATTGGAATGAAAAGAAAATACGACGAACGAGTGGATACAGTTGAACATTTGTTTCTTTCAATTCAAGTTGCCCTGCTTCTAATTTCGATAAGTCAAGAATCTCATTGACAAGGTTGAACAGTTTTTTACTATTGTGTTGAGCAAGGACTAAATTGTCATCGGAAAAATTTTGAATAGCTTCTTCCAAGGGCGTAATAATCATAGTCAAAGGAGTCTTTAACTCATGTGAAATATTTGCAAAAAAATTAGCTTTTAAGGTACTCAATGTTCGAAGGTTTTCTGCTTCAATTCTTTGACTTTCAAGGGCGAGGAGTGCTTCTTGTTTTTTTCTTTTTTGATAATAATAATACCGTTGGAAAACAGCTGTAATGCCCAAAAGTATTAGAATGCCAAAAATCAAAAGACGGCTTTTAGAATTTTTCTGTTGTTCAATGACTAATTGTTGGCTAGCTATATCAGCCTCTTTTTGCTTAGCATCATACTTTGCTTCCAGCTCACTGGTGATAGCCATATTGTTTTTGTTGAGCAAAGAATCTCCTAAGTCTCTAGAGGTTTTTAAATAATCAAAAGCTTTTTTAAAATCTTCTTGATCCGCATATAAATAAGCAAGATTAT
This sequence comes from Saprospiraceae bacterium, assembly GCA_965277415.1. Classification (GTDB taxonomy): domain Bacteria; phylum Bacteroidota; class Bacteroidia; order Chitinophagales; family Saprospiraceae; genus JAHDHW01. The sequence goes on along the minus strand of CBDICS010000002.1, from coordinate 43,569 downwards.
TATAAGTCTGTTTTTCTTCTTCCCTGAATTTGGTTTTTTCTGAAAGTTCTATTGCCGTTTCATAATAAGCAATCGCCTGTTCTGGTTGATTGAGTTTAAAGTAAATTAAGCCAAGTGAACTATTGGCTGTTGCCATTTTGCTCTTATGCCCTACCTTGGTGGCTAATCTTAATCCTTCATTATAATAAGAAAGTGCTGCTTCATATTTTTTATTACTGATCAAATTAGATCCGATATTCATGCTGACACTTGCAATACCTTGTAGATCATTATTTTGAGTATGGATTCTTAAAGACTGAAAGAAATAATCCATGGCAATGCTATCATTTTTCTCTCGACGGCCCAAATTCATGAGCGTCATCGCAGCTTTCGACATTTGATTATGTTCTCTGTATATGCTTAAGGCTTTATTTAAATATTCTTTTGCTAAGTCGTCTTTCTTTTGCTTATATAAATTGTTTCCCAGATTGTTATAAATATTAGCTGTTTTGGCTGGAGTATTTGCTTTTTCATAAAAATCAATAGCCTTGAAGTAATAGATCATAGCTGTATCATGTATTCCAAGACCGCTATATGTATTTCCTAAAGCACTGCAATTCGAACCAGACCACCGCCAATTTTTTTCCCTTTCAGCATTGGCTAAACCAAGCTTGCCATAATCCAATGCCTTATCCATATCCCCTTGCATTCTATATATGACACCTAATAAATAAAGGGCTCTTAGATCATAATCTTTAAAGTTAGTTTTTTTGGCAAGATTGAGACATTGCCTTGCATATTTTTCAGCTTCTGTTAGATTGATGTTTCGATAATATGAAGCAAGGCCATTCATTATTTTTATCTTTCCAGTATCTGATTTTTGAACGCTTAGTTCTAATATTAATGAATCAATAATAGCATCAGAAGATTGAGCTATAAGGTTGACATGAAAGAGCGCAAAGAAGATGAAAAAGAAGGAAAGACTTTTCATTTTAATAATGCATGAATAGAATTTGATTTTTTTGAAGTTTATCGCATTCTTTTGTGCTAAAATGATTAATGAGCCTAGCACACTGAAAATTTCACAATTGGAAAGCTGCGAAAATTACGAGTCAGGATTGGCAAATCCAAATATTTAGAAGGCCGTTTTAAACAAATCTTTGACTATGCGAAATCCTAATATGCTATTATTATAGAATTATAAGCCCTAAATGGCTAAAAAGAGTAAACCTTTGTCGAATTATAGTCCTATGGTTATTTCATTATTCCTGCATCTTTGTAGATATAATAAAGATGTATTGTATAGGATAAAAAAAATCAAAGCTTAGCTTAATAAAAAGAACAAGTGATTTAATAAACCGATACAAAATGTCGAAAAGTATTGAATGGCTTTCAAATTCCCAATATGCTCTAAATAACGATAATATTTTCTCCCTCTATGAAGGTTCCGGAACCCTTTCTGGGCCTTTTTTATTCATTTGATTGTTCTTGTTCTTTGTTTAATACCTCATCAACTAGGCCATAAATTTTAGCTTCTTTAGCTCGGAATCAATGATCACGATCACAATCTGCTCGTAAGACTGGCCAGTATGGTTGCTAAGAATAGTGTATAACTCAGTTTGCATAATTCCATATGACTTGCTACTACAATATCGAACAAAGGATTCGTGAATTTTATTATAATTATCTAGAAACTCACGATGTATCTCATTTTTCATATGAAATAAATTAGGTTCTGTTAATATAGTAACGTTTGAAAGGAAAAGGTTACAATAAAAATAAAAAAAGTCATTTGTCAAGAGTCCTTGGGTGATTTAAACCCTAGTAGTGACAAATGACAAATGACTATAAACTTGTTTAAAAATGGCTGCTATCCTTTACACTTCATTATCTAACTCCTGCTACTGGCATATTTTTATCATAGTTTCCAGTAAGCGTAGGTGTCTGCACATTTGCAGTATAAGCAGTTACTTTATTGTAAACGAAATTAAATAACTCGTGGATGGTCACAATATCGTTTTTATTTTTATCGGCCTCTCCCTTCAATCCTCTGATTAAGAAATGACTATAAATGCCTTGACGTAAACCCTGATCTTCGAGCGATACTTCATCTCCTTTTGAAGATAGAAGTAATGCAGTACCTCCAGTTGAATTTTCAAATGCATTATAGTAGTCTGTTAGAATATTACTTGGTGATCGCATTGCAGTCAAAGTACCAGAATGGCAAGCATCAGCAAAACAGATTTTATGCTTGGCTTTCGATTCATTAAACAGCTTTTGAACTTCTTCATGCTGTAGTTTATTATTATATCCATCAAAATCAACAGGAAGGAAAGAACCTTTTAGCCCATGGCCGGAGAAATATAATAGCACCACATCATTCTCATCTGCTTTTAGGAAAGTCTGTCGCATTGCACTCATGATCTTAGTTCTCGTAGCATCTTCATCTATGAGCACTTTGATTTGATTATCCGGCAATGCGCCGCCCTCCGGGCTTTTTAAGAATGCATAAATATGATAAGCATCATCATCGGTATATTTCAAAACTGGCATATGAGCATAGCGAGCGACGCCAACGACAACAGCCCAGATTTTTATTTCATCATTTTGATCAACTGCTACATGTTCTTGAGCAAGTAATTCATCGGAAGCATTCAATTCATCAATAGGTTTCCCATAATCCCACACCGCACCTAGTGCCCTACCATTTGCATAATACATGATCCCCTCTCCATGAGGAGCGTGCTTTTCCCAAGCACCTACATATTTATCACCATTTGCATAATAACAAGTTCCTAAACCTTCTGGTAAGCCATCTTTAAAATCTCCAATCCATTGAGAACCATCAGCATAGCTAAACAGACCACGTTCATTATTGCAAAAGGCCGTATTACAATCTTTAAACTCACTATTAGAAACGACAGATTCTTGTGCTTCAAAAGAATTATTTTGATTGGCATCCTCTTCTTTCCCTTGAAATTTTCCTTGTCGCCATTTCCCTGCGACTGAACTACCATCAATCTTGAAAAAGGTTCCTCTCCCGTTTTTCTTATTATTTTTCCAAAGTCCAGAATACCGAGAACCATCACCATAGAACATAATGCCTTTCCCATGCAGTTTTCCTTTATGGAATTCTCCTTCATATCGATCACCGTCCTCGTAATAGTATTTGCCTTCTCCATGCTGTAGATTAGCTACCCATTTCCCAACATACTTATCTCCTTTCGCAAAGACCATCGTTCCAAAACCATTAATCTTACTTGCCTTAAACTCTCCTTTGTAAATATCTCCATTACTAAATTCAAGCGTGCCATTTCCACTTCGATAATGATCTACCCAATCTCCGGAATATTTGTTTCCATTACTAAAGAATAGTGTCCCCTTTCCGTGGATCTTACCATTTCTAAAATGGCCGACATATTTGGCCCCACTAGGATAAAGGTAAACGCCTTTACCATCCCAACAAGAACCACTAAGACATTGTGCATTTAAAATTTGTGGAAGGCAGATTGTCAATATGACAATCACTAGATTCATTATCAGTTTCATCTCTCAAAGGTTTTTTAGCTTGAACTATTCAAACAGGATTGAAGAAATGTAATGGTTCTGATCTATAATGATGTGTATTATGATTGAATGAAACAGATAAGGATAAAACTTATTTTAGTTCCTTATATTGTGCTCATCCTTATATTTTAATATTTTCTAAACAATTCTAATTTTCAACAATTTCTTTCTTTGTCTCTTAGAATACAATATGTAATCAAACTCCTTAGCCTTTATTGAGGAAATTAGGCTTTGAGTTGAATAATAAACCTTTTTCAGGTCGGCAAAGTGCTGTTTGTTGGACGAATACTAAATCTCTCTCATGCTCTATATCATTTAATTTTTGAGAAAGTTATTTTTTCCGTAAATTTGTTAGCCTTTATTCACTCGATATTATAATTGATCTATTTTATCAAAATAAATCGAATGGATAGAATGGCTGATTTTAATTTAAAACTGGAAGTAAGTGACGGGACAAAATTAATAATCAGCTATTTTGACATGCTGAAATTTCATAAGCCTGACTAAAAGGAAACTGTGTTGAATATTTTGGGATGTCTTACAAAAAATAGCTTATTATTAATTCCGTCTAATAACTTATTAAATAATCATTACATATTTTAGAATTATGTTAAAGAATATCTTATTTGCCATATTTGTTAGTTGCTTGATCATATCATGTGATTCTAAGCCGACAGGTAGTCAATTTGGTGAGCATATTAGCGAAACTGGAAGTATTTCTTATGATGAATTGCTTAAGAAACTTAGCAAAATAGATTCAGTGAATACAAAGGTAAGTGGAATTGTGAAAGGTGTATGCAAAAAGAAAGGCTGTTGGATGACCATCGTTTCTGAAAACTCTGACGAAGAAATGCGTGTAAAATTTAAGGATTATGGGTTTTTCGTACCTATGGACATTGAAGGCAGAAAAGTCGTTTTTGAAGGCAAAGCATACAAGGATGTTACCTCTGTTGCTGATCTTAGACATCTTGCTGAAGATGCTGGTCAATCACCAGAAGAAATTGAGTCTATTACAGATCCAGAAGAAGGCTATAATTTCTTAGCTTCTGGTGTATTATTACTTGATCAATAATATAATTTGCTTTCAGCCAAGTGTATATACCCACCCAAATGTAGATACACTTGGCTTTATACAGGTCTAATTAAACCCTCTTCTTTAATGATTTGTACTGTTTTAAAGGCAAAATAGAAGTATATAAGTCTTTCTCTCCAAAAATCGTCTCCCTAAAGTTAAAAAGCCTCTGATGATTCGGGGATCACCAAAGGCAGACTTAGCAATTAATAATTTTCTTAAGAGATATTTTTAAAAATAAATTTTTTCTTAAAAAAGGCATTGGGGTAAGAAAAACTTACCTCAACGCCTAATAATTTCCGTTCGTTAACACTAAAGCTAACGCAAGTTACAGAGGATTCTCATTGAATATTATAACAAAATAAAGGTGTTTTTGACCTTCATTATTGCAATTTTAACCTCAATTTATTTTATAGTTGCTTTAAAATCAGTAATTTAGAATTGGGAATTTAGATCTCGGCTAAATCAGTGTCGATAATATATTGTTGTATTTCAGCTTGATTTTGGTTAACCATTTCTTGAGTTGCTTGATCAGGACTTGTAATGATTCCGAGAGCTAAGAGAGCGGCGATAAAAATTTCTAACATATTTGAACTATTTTATAAACAATAAAAGAATAGTTCAAAATTCGTGGTTTCTAACTGAGTTGTCTTTAACAAAAAAACAATATAAATGACCTACATTTATATCTTTAAGTTGATTTTTCATAAATACAATTAGTTGATAATCAATTTATTAAATAAATTATTAAATAAAATAATTTGTTGTTTATTATAATATGCGTAGTTAAAAATTCATTATGGATCAGCTTAAAGAACTAATCAGACTAATCACTAAGCATAAGATTAAGGGGATTGAAATTATCGGAAGTCCCGATTTTTATAATAGTAAATTGCAAAAGCTATATGAGGGAATTCAAAGGGGAACTTTTAATACCGATGAGGAAGCCGCGACCTTAATATATCAAGGTTCAGAAAATAAAGAAGCTAACTATGCTAAGCTAAAATCCCGCCTTCAACAGCGATTAATTAATACTATTTTTTTCATTGATATTAATAAATCCTCTCATAATGAATTCCAAATGGCTTATTATTCTTGCCATAAGGAATGGGCCTCGCTTAAGATTTTATTGGGGAAAGGAGCTAGGCTAACGGCTATTCCAATTGCTGAAAGAATACTACGAAAAGCTGAGAAATTTGAATTTAGTCAGCTAATACTAGATATTTCACGATCCCTAAGAGTACATTATGCATCTATTAATAGGGATAAAAAAAAGTACATAAAGTATGATGCATATGTAAAAAAACATCAAAAGATTTTAATGGTTGAACTGCTAGCTGAGGAATACTATTCTAGCATTTCAAGTTTGTTCAGTATTTCAAAAAACTCAAAGTCTGAAATATTGAAAACTGCTATTAACTATTCAAATACTTTGAAGAAAGAGACAAAGAATCTAAATTCTTATCGATTAAATCTATTAGCTAGTACAGTGCATGTCTATAGATATCAGATTGCGAACGATTATAAAAATGTAATTAAAGAATGTGAAAAGGCTATTGATTTTTTTGGATCAAAAACATATCAAGCTTCGAAAATCGCCATTTTCACTTTTCATTTTAAGATTTTAGGATGCTATATACAATTAAAACAATTTAAAAAAGGAGAAGAGATTGCTATGAAATGTTTTCGAACTTTACGTGAAGGTTCTCCTAATTGGTTTTATACTCATGAATTATACTTAACGCTTTGTTTGCATACGAAAAAAAATCAAGAGGCCTATGAGGCTTATTTGAAAGTTTATAGAAATAAGAATTTCAAACGACTCTATGCAAATTCCACTGAGAGCTGGAAAGTTTATGAAGCCTATATCAACTACTTTATTTCAAATGGGGAAATAAAGGTCAATAAGGAGGATGGCTTAAAGAAATTTAGATTGAATAAATTCTTGAATGAACTTCCCGTATATTCTAAAGATAAAAGAGGGAAGAATATTCCAATTTTGATCATTCACATTCTGTTCTTACTACAAAAACGAAACTATGATGCTGTTATAGACAGAGTAGAAGCGATCAATCAGTATACCTATCGATACCTTAGAAACGATGATACTTATCGTAGTAGCTGTTTTATCAAAATGTTGATTCAACTGCCAAAAGCTAATTTTCATAAGCAGGCAGTTATCCGAAAGTCTGAAAAACTATTAGAAAAATTAAAAAATAAACCATTAGAAATTTCAGGACAATCTGATGATATTGAAATTGTTCCATATGAAATTTTGTGGGAGATAGTTATCAATTCACTTGATAATAAATTTCATTAAGGAATATGCATGCTTTAATTACCTGGCTGTGAGAGAAGGATTCGAACCTTCAAGAAGTGGTTAGCGCTAAAAAAAATTAGCATTTATCCCATACTCTTCACCCCCGAGACAGGAGGGCACGGCTGCCTATTTCGTCATCTCACAATGTTATTTCTTTTTTCAAATTTGGAAATGATCTTTATCATTTGCCTTGCTGTGAGAGAAGGATTCGAACCTTCAAGAAGTGGTTAGCGCTAAAAAAAATTAGCATTTATCCCATACTCTTCACCCCCGAGACAGGAGGGCACGGCTGCCTATTTCGTCATCTCACAATATTATTTCTTTTTTCAAATTTGGAAATGATCTTTATCATTTGCCTTGCTGTGAGAGAAGGATTCGAACCTTCAAGAAGTGGTTAGCGCTAAAAAAATTAGCATTTATCCCATACTCTTCACCCCCGAGACAGGAGGGCACGGCTGCCTATTTCGTCATCTCACAATGTTATTTCTTTTTTCAAATTTGGAAATGATCTTTATCATTTGCCTTGCTGTGAGAGAAGGATTCGAACCTTCAAGAAGTGGTTAGCGCTAAAAAAAATTAGCATTTATCCCATACTCTTCACCCCCGAGACAGGAGGGCACGGCTGCCTATTTCGTCATCTCACAATATTATTAATTCAAAAAATTTAAACGTAAAGAACCTTTGTTCTATTTACTTGGCTGTGAGAGAAGGATTCGAACCTTCAAGAAGTGGTTAGCGCTAAAAAAATTAGCATTTATCCCATAATCTTCACCCCCGAGACAGGAGGGCACGGCTGCCTATTTCGTCATCTCACAATATTATTTCTTTTTTCAAATTTGGAAATGATCTTTATCATTTGCCTCTATTCATAATACAAATTTAAATCAAAACATCATTACAGTGCAAATATTTCATCATTTATTTAAAATATTTACGATAATTTTAATTAATCATTGTTTTTGGTAGAAATATCTAAATATTGAATTCATATTTTAAGGCGTTTTGAAAAAATGGTAAAATATCAATTATTTTTTAATGAAATATCTAACATAATCATGATATGTTGATAAAAAAATAACAATGTGGCATTATTTTTCAATAATTTCAATGAAGAATATGAAATTGTCGTCTCGATTATGATAATCATAAATTGAAAGACTTTGTTCTTTGTAATTTTGCTTAAAGCCTTATATTTGAACTATGACGAAATGTATAATGACCTTAATATTAATGCTCGGATTCTTTAAATCTTGTGATCAAGCGGCTTCTTTATCTATGCCGGAAGTTAATGCCCCACAAAGAACACAGATGTTGAGAGGATTGAGTTTTGTAGCGCCACCAGAAGCATTTCCAAATAATCCATTAGAAGCAGTTAGGTCTGTTAATGCAAATTGGATAGCGGTCATTCCATATGCATATACCAGAGTAGGGAAACCTCAGGTGCATTTTAATTCGAATCGACAATGGTGGGGAGAGCGTGAAGAAGGCGTAAGAGAGACCATCAGATTAGCTAAAAAGACCGAAGTTAATGTGGTCTTAAAACCACAGGTATATATTCCAGGAAGTTGGACCGGAGATCTTGATTTCAAAACGGATAGTGAATGGGAGCAATGGGAAGCAGAATATACGGCATACATCATGACCTATTTGAAAATAGCAATAGACCTTGAAGTACCTGTATTTTGTATAGGTACAGAATTTAAAATTGGTGTCAAAAAGAGAGAGCAATACTGGAGAACCTTAATCAGCAAAGTCAAAAAAATATATAAAGGAAAATTAATCTATGCTTCTAATTGGGATGAATATATGGATGTTCCTTTTTGGGATCTATTAGATTATGTAGGTATTAATGCTTATTTCCCGCTAAATAATGCAAAGACACCTTCGATTGATGTTTTGAAAAAAGCTTGGATGCCACATAAAAAAGCTATCCGTGAGTTTTATAATAAAACCAAGAAGCCTATTGTATTTACGGAGTATGGTTATTTGAGTGTTGATGGTTGTGCATACAATACCTGGGAATTAGAAAGTAAAATCAATACATTGGCTATTAATGAACAAGCTCAGGCAAATGCTATTCATGCCCTGCTTGAAACATTCTGGGATGAACCCTATTGGTATGGAGGTTTTATCTGGAAGTGGTTTCCTAATATGCGTGGTGGCGAAGGGTATAATGCTAAAGACTATACACCTCAAAAGAAAATGGGGCATACCGTTTTAAAAGAATGGTATGGAAAAGATATTAAAGAATAAAAAGTCATTTATCCTTAGTCATTGGACATTGCTACTCCAACCCATGTTGAATGAGGACTAAATTTTGGATAGACTCCTAACCTCCCCCGCCACTCATCGCAATCATTTTCATGATCTCTGCGCAAGCAATAGCTCCAATCGTTCCTATTCCATATCCCAATACAGCCATCAAAGCGCCAACAGGAGCAAGAGAAGGACTAAAAGCTGAAGCTACAACTGGTGCTGAAGCTGCTCCGCCAACATTTGCCTGACTACCAACTGCAACGAAAAAGAACGGGGCTTTGATCAATTTAGCTACAATGAGTAGAATCGTCACATGAACCAACATCCAAATAATTCCAATCGCAAAAAGGCCTAAATTTTTATAAACTTCTCCAAGATTCATCTTCATCCCGATTGTTGCAACAAGAATAAATATAAAAATAGACCCCCAGGTTGAAGCACCAACACCTTCTAGTTTTCTTGCTTTTGTAAGCGATAATCCAACACCAATAGCTGTCGCAATGACAATCAACCAGAAAAAACCAGACATCAGAGAATGTAAACCCCATGATGCTAAAGTCTCTTTAAAGCCTACCATAAAAGGTGTTATCAAATCTGCTCCGTAATGAGAAATGGCGACTCCTCCAAATGCTACAGCTAATAAAACAAATAAAGAAGTTGTCGTTGGAATTTCAGCAACACTTGCCTTATAATCAGACATTTTCCTTTTTAATTCTTCAATTGCAGAGCTATCGGCATCTAACCACTTATCAACTCGTTTGGATATATTAGCACCATATAATAAAAAGCCCATCCAAAGATTAGCGACTACTACATCTACAATGATCATCGTAGGAAAGATAGGCGCTTCTTCAACTTCATAAATTACGGCCATTGCATTTTGATTAGCTCCTCCGCCAATCCAGCTTCCAGCCACTGTTGATAATCCTCGCCATAATTGATCATTATCGGCAGCTATTATCCCCGGCGCAAATTCTAAGATTAAAAATAAGGCAATCGGACCTCCTATTATAATTCCTAATGTTGCCGAAAAAAACATGATCAGCGCTTTAGGACCTAGATTTATTAAACCTTTGAAATCTATACTCACACATAGTAATACCAAACTCGCTGGCAATAAATACCGAGAAGCAACGTAATAAAGTTGAGAATGCCCTTCAAATTGTTTGGTATCCGGTATCTTATTATCCTTGATCCACTGCTGGATTTCAGCAAAAGACATTCCTGATTCTGGCAAACTATAGCCTAAATCAGATAAATGACTGATCAAATCTGGCTGGTACCAATGTGCTGCAATTAGACCTAATGGCCAATGTAATATTGCAGGAAGAAAATAACACAATAATAAAGCAGGGACGTAAGTATAGAATTTTCTCCAACGAGCATGATCAAGATGTGAAGTATAAAAAACAGCAGCCAAAACAAATAATAACATGCCTAGTACAACTGCGTCATTGGTAATAAAAGGTTCCATAAATTTCTTAAGTTGGTTTACTATGATTTGTTAAGGAATAGAATATAAATCGGATACTTATTGATTCTCTATGTATAAAATATGTAATTCTAAAACAACTTCAGCAAAAGTGCTCACTAAAGATAGTATTTTATATTAAATTTACATCTTCAAAACTAAACAGTGTTCATGAATAGTACGACTAAGAGAATTACAATTATCCTTATCATCATTTTTGCAAATATTGCTTTGGACCAAGTGACGAAATCTATAGCAACTGAAGCATTGATAAGCCAACCAACCACTTTCTATCTAAATGACATGTTTGCATTGACTTATGTCAAAAATGATGGCGCATTCTTAAGTCTGGGCTCAGGTATGAATGGGACTTTGCGGTTTATTCTCCTCAAAGCGCTACCAGTAATCATGTTATTACTACTTACTTTTTATACTTTATCTTCAAAAGAACTTAATCGACTTCAAACTATTGCATTGAGTTTTATATTAGGTGGTGGGATTAGTAATATATTCGATCGCCTGCTTTATGGTGAAGTCGTAGATTTTATGAATATGGGGATAGGAAGTCTCCGAACAGGTATTTTTAACTTTGCTGATGTTTCAATAATGGTAGGGATTGGAATTTTTCTCTGCTCTAACATTTGGAGTAAAAAGGAAAAAGTTGAAGTTGTACCTGACACCACTCAAACTCCTTCTGAAGACGCAAATGATTAATGAAACTTACCACAATCTTTTCTTTTATTGTAGTGATAATACTTCATCAATAGATGAATAAACCCTAACTCTTTGTGCCTTCTAAACCTAGAGTTCGTAAAACTTCACAAACACTTCGTTTGCCACGAGTTAATATTGCCCTTAATAATTAAGGTTTATGGGTATTAAGTCGATCAAGCCCTTTCTTTTATTACTGTTAAAATTAGGTATACCGGTTTTTTACTTTCACCCCTCAATTGAAGCTATACGAATGGACAAATTAAGTTTTGTGAGGGATGAGCGGTATTGAGTTTTTTTTGGAGTGGTTGATTTATGCTCAATTAAGTTTTGCAGAAAGGATAATTTGGTATTTTAGGTTGTTTCTATTCTCTTGATCCAAGAAATGGTATAATCAGCTATCCTAATTCTTGTGACTACCCCGATATACTGGTAGCAAGCAAATTAAATTGCAGCCGTTAATCGTGACATACTCACGACCTTGGCTGCAGACATGCTTCATGATGCATGTTGCGATTGACAATTATTTCTTCACTTTTAAACTTTTTAAAATGAAAAAACAAATTGTAAAAAAATCGCTTGCTCAATTTCAACCTCATCAGCTTAGCAAAGCTCAAACCCTTAAAATCAAAGGTGGTTCAGATGATAAGGCCGAAGACATCGTAATCGTTGATGTTATTACGCCTTAAAGTAAAATTGATATTGGAGGAGGCTATCAGCCTCCTCCTTACAATGCCTTTATCTTTTCTTTTAGCCAACTTTTGTAATAAAAATTAGAGCCTTGCTCTAACAAAGATTCAAGACGAACCTTATCTGGCTGCTCTACGAGAAGTAAACGCAATACTTTTAAAGAAAGTAGCATCGCGCTTTTTATTTTGTAGTTGATGATTTTGTTTCGACGAATAAATTGTTCAAAAGCATCGCAACGGTGACTCAAGTGTTTATATCCTGCATCATTTTCAAAATCTGCAATTAACAAAAGCCATCTTCCACGATATTGGTCTTGTGACTCCGTAATATTCATATTTCTCAAAAGGTGTGAACATTTTTTGTAATCTCCCATTTGAAAACTTATCAGTGCGCGACAGAATTTAAGATAATAATCTTGTTTTTTAGCAGTTAATTTTTTGTACCAGTTGGTAATAAAAGCATAAGCCCAATCAAACTCATTAACCTTAATGGCTACCATTACTGCATTTAAAAAATGATCTGGATTAAAAACCTCATCAACAATAAATAATTGATGGGTTACACCAAATTGGATTAATTCAAAGGTTTCATTGATAAAGTTATCTTTCCCTCTACGTATTTCTGCTGACGTATGATTGAGCAAATAAGTAATCAATATAAATTGATCTTGTCTAATTAAAGTATTATACTTATCAAAAAATAATATTTTAAGTTCAAAATATAAATCTTCTGATTGTGTACTAACTAAGAGAAATACTTTTTTATAAAACAAATGATATCCTGAATCATCATATTCTGCTGAATCTAATATTTCATCTAAAAAACGAACCTCTGGTTCAGACTCATTTAGTAGATTGAAACCATTGTATACCTCGCTAGCATATTTAAGTTTTGCTGCTGCATGAAAACGATCAAGACTCTTCATTGCGTTAAAAATACTCCAACGCTCTAATGGTCTTTGAGTGCCAACAAAAAAATACTGCTCGTGATCAAGTTTTAATTGATTGAACCAAAACCACAAATCTTGCTGTCCTTGCTCTTCTAGTAAAGTGCTAATCAATCGATGTTGTTTTTCAAAATGATTATCCATTTGATACTTACGATAAACTTCAAGCATCATCATTTCTTTATCTACAGGAGAACTCTTGAGATGTTGTTCAAGCATATACTTTTTTATAATCAACCTTAAATCTGATAAGCTATTTAAAATCATTTTTTTATTAAAAATCCTATCAGGTATAACAAAGGCATGAGTACACTCGTAGTTCAGATTTTTATGTTTAAAATCAGGGTAATATTTTTTCAAAAACTGAAGTAAGCGAATTGGAATACTATCCGGTTTATACTGCTTTTTCAGGTATGCAGAAAATGTTTTCAATTCTTTTAGAGAAAATTTACTCAAAAATATTAATACGTCATTTTCTTTCATTTCATTTTTTTAAGGTGAAACAAAATAATCAATAAAACTTACAAAACACTCAATATCAATAACTTAGTCTTAACAATAGAATCAATCTGATAAAAACGGATAAAAAAACAAGGTGAAATTTTAATATTTTGTTTTTTTTTATACCTAAAAAAAATAAGATATTAGTTCAAACAATAACATTGAGTAACAATGCTCTCAAGAGAAAGAATTCTACGCCTCCTTTTAACCTTAATTGATAGACCTTATCAGTTTTCGCGTCGTGATCTCGCCAAAAAATACAGTTGTTCAAAAAATACAATCGACGAAGATATTAAAAATATAAAGATCGTTGGACTATATTTTAATCAAGATGAACAAAACAAATGCGCCATCATTCCAGATCGAACTTTTAAAGAGCTAGAGTACTTAATGCCCTTAAGCAAAGAAGAACAATTTAGTGTAACTCAAGCGATTGACAAGTTTTTTGCAAATAATAAAAAAGCAAATTCTTTAAAAAATAAAATCCGCAGTTTATACGATTTTCAGCGTCTAGGAATTCGAGCATTACGGCGACCGGAAATCGAAAAATTCGATCGGCTTAAGCATGCAAAAAAAAATAAATTACTAGTTATTCTTGAAAATTATCGTAGTAATAGCAATCAAATCAAGGACAGAAAAGTAGAAGCTTTTCATGTCACTGCCGAACACGGAACTATTCAGGCCTTTGATATAGAAGACCAAGCCGTAAGACACTTCAAATTAAATCGTTTTAAACGGATTCAGATCACAGGTATACCATGGCAATTTGAAAAGCACCATGATTATAAATATACAGATGTATTTCGTATAGCTAATAATAATAAAATCAATGTTGAACTTATCATCGATGTATATGCATTCAATGCATTGATGGAAAACTATCCACAAGCGAGAGGAGATATTTCAGAAGGGATTGAACCCAATACCTTTCATTTTCAATCAGATATCAATGAGGGCTTTTTGGGATTAACCAATTTTATACTTGGTAATCGCGGGCATGTTAAGATACTCGCTCCGGATAACCTAAAAGCTCATATTATCAATGAAGCGCGAAAAATCATAAACTTATTACAGGTAGAAAAATAATACACTGCCCTGACATATGGGGTAATAATGCCTTTTCTTTGTTCCAAACAATTACAATTAAAATCATGAATAATGAGAATATATCTAAAGCTTTCACCAAATAAAGAAATAGTCCCATTCAACTACCAACAGAATTTGGTCGGAGCATTTCACCGCTGGCTTGGTGAGAATGAGCTACACGATCAACTATCATTATATTCTTTATCCTGGTTACAAGGAGGAAGAATAAATAATAAAAATTCTGGGATTAATTTCAAGAATGGAACAACCTTTTTCATAAGTGCTCCAAGAGAAGAATTATTGAAAGACTTATTATCTGGTATATTTAAAGGCACTCATATTCGTTGGGGAATGCACGTTCAGGAAATAATTATTAAAGTCACCCCTCATTTTGGAGCAAAGCAAAGATTTCTTACATCTAGTCCTGTTTTTATTCAACGAACCATCAAAGATAGCAGAGAAAAAAAATTCTACTTCTATAATGATTCAATATCGAACGACCTACTTACAGAGACGCTTCAAAATAAATTAAAAAAGGGGGGGCTTTCAACTGATGTTTCAGTCAAATTTGATAGTAACTATCACCACCCTAAAACGAAAAAAATAACATTTAACAACATTGACTTAAAAGCATCATCCTGTCCTGTTATTATTACTGGTGATCCAGAATCGGTTTCTTTTGCATGGAACGTAGGAATAGGTAATAGTACGGGAATCGGTTTTGGGTCTCTACAATAGAAACTATGAAGTATTATATCGTAACCTATAAAGGTCAATTTGGATTTATTAAACCATGGACAGCCGTTCGAGATATTGAAACCTTTAGCCAACAATTTTTAACGCCTTCTATTGTTGCTGGCATGGAAAGAAAAATTTTCCCACACCTTTTGAATGAACCTTTTGATATTTATAAAATAAAAGGTCATCGCCTTACCTATGACCAAATGGATATTCAAATGGAACAAATTCAACCAAGAGGATGGAATTCAAAAAAGATTAATAAAAAAAATATAAAAGTCAGAAATAATGCAATTCTATACCGAAGTGTATTATTAAATCCTTTACTAAAGTTAGCTTTTGAACATAGAGAAGATGCTATCATTGCTGCTAAGCAGCATTTATGCCTCTGCAGAAATGAGGATATTATATTTCCAATTGATATAGAGGAAATAGATAATGCTACTTGGAATAATGATGATCAAAAGTTTTCAGGCTATGAACTGATTTTTGAAAAAAATGATAAATCATTTTTTGTAGGATATAATAGATTCCAAGAAGGAAAACCAATGTATGGTTGGTTAAAAACTTTAGGCCATCCTGTAAAATCATTTTAATGAATACACACCCTGAAATAAAGGCAAAAGGTAAACCAGATTGGACAACATTGTATGATCATTTAATGCATGTATTGATTGCAGTTGAAAAAATTGCTCTTTATACAAAACATGAGTTTGAACTTGCTAGAATTGGTGCAATTTTTCATGATATAGGGAAAACACACCCCGTTTTTCAAAATCAACTCCACAATATAAAGCCAAGTCAACCATATCGTCATGAGATTGCATCTTTGTTCTTTCTTCCATTAATAAAAGAAGAATGGCAACCTCCTGTTATTGAAATGATAATTTCTCATCACAAATCAATGATTGATGATTTCAAAGGTCGAGGAATATTAGACTTAATAGAAAATGAGCCAAATGTTTTAGAATATCATCTTGGAGAGTGGGAAAAATGGAATCCAATTGCTTTAGAAATCTTAGAATGTTTCGGAATCGAAACGAGACCAATTTCTAAAAGGGAAGCAAAAAATGCATTTGACAAAGTTATTAATTTTTGTGAAGATAAATGTCAAGAACGTGGATACTCTGAATGGAGAGGTTTGCTGATGGGAGGAGATCATTTTGCATCTGCAATGATTCAGAAGACAAAAAATAAATTATCAAATATATTTGTAAACCCAACCCTAACTTTCTTTAATAGAACACATAGACTTTATCCACTTTCTTTTTATTCGGCAAATTCAATTAAACCACACACGATAGTAGTTGCTTCAACGGGAGCAGGCAAAACTGATTTTCTTTTTCGTCGCTGCAAAAGTCGTGTTTTCTATACTCTACCATTTCAAGCTTCCATAAATGCTATGTATGCTAGGCTTCAAAGGGATTTAGAAAAAACTAACCCTGATTTGAATATAAAAATTTTGCATGCCGCGTCTTCTTTAATTGAAGCAGAAGATGGTGAAAGAGAGGATGTTATTTTACAAAAACATATTGGTGCATCAATTAAAATTTTAACTCCATATCAATTAGCCGGAATTGCATTCGGAAGCAAGGGTTATGAAGCAATGATTTTAGATTTAAAAGAAAATGATGTCATTTTAGATGAAGTACATACATACTCAGGAGTTTCTCAAGCAATCGTTTTAAAAGTAGTATCTGTTCTAAAGAGTATTGGATGTCGATTGCATATTGGCACTGCTACAATGCCTTCTATCCTTTATGATAAAATTAAAGAAATATTAGGAAAAGAAAATGTGCTGGAGGTTAAACTTTCGGAGGATGAACTCAATGATTATGACCGTCACACTGTTTACAAAATTGAGGGTTGGAAAGATGCTTTTCCCTTAATTCAAATGGCAATTAAAAAAGAAGAAAAAATATTAATAGTATGCAATAAAATAAAAACATCGCAAGACATTTATAAGAAGATAAAGGAAATCTACTCAAAAACTGATGCACTTCTCTTACATAGCCGATTTAAACGTAAACATCGAAAAGAAAAGGAGTTATTATTAATTGGCTTAGATCATGAAGGAAATCCTCTAGAAAGATTCAACACTTCAAATAAAGCATGTATTGTAGTTTCTACACAAGTAGTCGAAGTGAGTATTGATATCAGTTTTGATATAATGATAACCGAATGTGCTCCAATGGATTCTTTAGTACAAAGATTTGGAAGAATTAATCGAAAAAGAAATGAATTTACTATTGGAAAAACTAAACCTGTTTTTGTTATTACTCCTCCTGAAGGAGTAAAAGAATCGAGACCTTATGATCCACTGATTTTAAAAAATAGTTTTAATGCCTTACCAGACAAAGACATTCTTCATGAAAGGGATTTACAAAATAAAATAGATTCTGTTTTCCAAAAAATAGATTTTCTCAAGATAGAAGAACATTCGGTTTTTAAAGAAAATGAAACATGGAGTATTTCACCTTTAATGAATGGGAGAGCATGGTTGATGGAAATATTAGAAATCGATAGTGTAGTTTGTATTATTCAAAGTGATATCGGTGAATATGAGAAATCACCATTTAATAAAAGAATGGGGCTAGAAATTCCTGCTAGATATCATAATGTAAAAAGGCTACCTAGACTAGAAATAGGCAATTGTCCATTTGTTCTTCCTAATAATACATATAACGATGAATTAGGCTTTTCACAAGAAGCTTTAAAAGAAAACAAATTTGACGAAACTTCTCAAATAATATAAGAATATGTTTACAGCAACTGTCGGTAAAACATTTTTAAAGGAATACAATAGGAGAGAAAATAAAAATTATTCTTCCAAAAATTTCTTTGACGAAGTATTACATCCTTTATTTTTTGACAATAAGAAATATCTGTTGTGGGTTCAGAATTCTCCGTTTGTACAAATGAAAGGAAAACAAAAAGTTCATTTATTAAGCGATACAGAAAGGGAGGAAAAGAAAAATGAGTTTTATAAAAAGGTAGAAAATGGTTTTCGAGATGCTAGTATTGCCCTAGGGGCTTCTGCATCAGAAATAAAAGAATTTGCTACTACTTCTGGAGCTGTAACAGATTTAGAAATTTTAATTAAAAGCGAAGATGTGTATTTTTCTTGGATTGGAGCAGCTCTCAGCTTAAATGTTTCGGGTGGTTATGCTTTATTATTTGACCATCCTGAAATCACCTATGCCACTTTCAAAGGGTGGAAAATTTATCGAAAATATTTAAATGACCCTGTGTTAGAAAAGCTTAGGCCCAATCAATTATTTACATGGAATGGACAATGGTTAACATATAAATTTCAGAAAAGATATAGAAAAGATTTCGACTTTGCTGAATTGGAGAGGCAGAATATATTTTCAAGAAATGAAAATAAGATTGAAGTTCAAACCGTAGCATGGTCAAAATTATTTTTTAGTCTATCTAACAAAATTCCTTCTCTATCTTTAATAGCCTATATCTTTTCATTGGGACAAACCAATAAAACAATTGGTTTTATACCATTTCAACTTCGGAGTGGAAGGCGACTTCAAGAAGTTTATCAAAAACTTTGGGGTAAAGAAAATTATCAAATCAATAAGTCTGAATTTGAAATGCTTTTAGGAAAACATATCAAAAGGGCTTGTGAACTAGGAAATATTGGTTTACAAGCATTAGAGCCAAAGAATTTAAAAAAATACTTTGCTGATATTTCAAATTTAAAATTGACTAAACCTAAGGTTAACAAAAATGAAAATGAATCCGATGATGATTTCAGTAATCGAAAAACAGAACTATTAAAAAAAGATAATAAAAACATAATTACTTTTCAAACTTATAAAACATGGTTAATTGCTATGATATCAAAAAATAAAACAGAAATATCGGACTATACCCGAGACATTGCAGCTTCTCTAGTCAAATATAGAGAAAGTGCAAGAAAAACAGATAGAAAAAATTTAATTGAGAAGAAGCTTTTCGCTACTAAGCGGAAAAATGATTTTCTAGAAGCACTTATTGAAATTGTAGACGATTCATCTGTTGAAATGGATGTTGTTGAAAAAATAAAAACCCTCCGCGATCGAATTCATTTTATGAGCAAGGAAGATTTTAGTTATTTCGTTTTATTACTAAAGTTTGATTACGCTTATCAAGAACGTATTTCTTAAAAAATAAAAATAAAAATCATGAGTACTATTTATGTAAGGACCCTCAAACGAGCAGAACATACGGTGTTCTGTGTTGAAAATGGACAAAAAACTTATTACGACCCACAGTTTGGAAAAAGTATTCCATATTCAAGTGGACAACAGATTAAACGTTCTTTAATTGATTCATTAAATGGAGTTTTAAATACTCAAGGTTCTCCAACTACCTTTTTATTTGATGTAAATAAAAAAGGAGAATTAAAAGAAGGAGAAGTTTATGCCACTTGTAATCCTTCTTTCGCAGATCAACTTTTCGGTGGTTGGATGAAAGCAGCTAAAGGAGGTAAAGAGAGAACACTGAAAAGAAGGAGTCCTTTATCTATTTCTGCTATGCGAGCTTTACATCCCTTATTAGCTGGTATTACAAAAGAAAGTCAATCTTTTGATCGAAGCGATAAACCAAATAGTAATGTTATTGTAAGAAATGAAAAAGGAATTGCTTTAACTGATGAAGAAATAACAATATTACTTGAAGGTAAAGATAGAAGTTTAAGCAGGAAATGGATTCCACCGGCAGCAAGAGCATCAGGCTTATTTATTCAAGATATTGCTATTGATTTAAGAAGGTTATTTTCAATTACAATCAATTCACTAGAACCTGAAATCTCAAGTGAAGTAGAAATTCAATTAAGAGAAGCAGGATGGAGTGAGACTGAAAATGTTTTCGGTAAATGCCTTACAGCTCCAAAACATATAAGAAAAGAATGGATACCTTCTTTAGTTACTGCTCTTATCGACTGGAAAATTACATCTAATCAATCCAGGACATTTAGCTTAATGGAAACGCTTGCTTTAACAATTAGTAATAATGCTAACGAAATAGCTAGTAGTATTAGAGCAAAGTTAACAGAAGATGATAAAGCACGACCAATTATTGAAGAACAACTAGATGGAGTTCAAACTTTTGTCACACTACCCGCTGCTGGTTATTTGGTAACGAACATAGAAAATAAAAATGCCTTAAAAGAAGCTAAAAATCATCTTACTTCATTGTTGAATTCATTTAATTATGAAGATCAATTAGTAAAAAATTAATTAAAATGCTCCAAGTAGTTTTTTACTTGGAGCATAATTTACGATGCACCCCACCGACACCGACACCCAATACCTCTACCTCTGCCACCGATAAATTCGACTTTATAGGCGCAGAATTATTGAAAGTGCAAATCCGTAAAAACTGGTTTGGAAGATGGATGTCTGATGGAGATTTAGAAAAAGATGTTTTTATTCTTCCTCATCCAAAGTATGATGGGACTCCGATTGAAATCAATTATTATGTTTTAAAAAAGAAGTATAGTGAAGAATTAGGCCTAAATAAAAATGAAAATGAGAGTAGGTTATTTGACGAAGAGACTTTGATTTGAAAAAATAGTTAAAGCCAGCCATACTACCTCTTTCTTAAAATCATCTAATCCATTTTTAATACTCCCCTTATGCCAACAATAAACAATACGACAAGACCATTAACACCCCAATCCTTTTTCCATATCTATAATCGAGGAAACAGCGGAATACCTATATTCTATAAATCAGAAAATTATACCTATTTTTTAAAAAAGTATGCCGAGTACATGAAGGACTATTGGGATACTTTTGCGTATTGTTTGCTGCCTAATCATTTTCATTTACTGGTGCAAGTAAAATCACAAGAAAGTATATTAGAAGCAGGAAGTCAACATTTTTCTAATATCGATAAAACATTCTTCTTTAAACTTTTTCCACAGCTTGATCGGAACGTTTTGGCTAATGATCCAGCAGTAGCGGATTTGCTAAATTTTCAAAATTTAGTAAATCTAAACACCAAACACCGAAGCCTACTATCATCATCAATCACTCAAGAAGATCTACACTATAAATTAGCCCTTTGGGCAGTCCGGGAACGATTTCGACGATTTTTATTAGGCTACTCCAAAGCTATTAATGTTCAAGAAAAAAGAAATGGAAGTTTGTTTCAAAAAATATTCAGAAGGGAACTGGTAGAAGGAGAAGAAAACTGTAAAGGAGTCGCAATCTATATTCATCGAAACGGTATACATCATCATTACTGTAGTCAACTCGAAGCTTATCCCTGGAGTTCTTATAATACCGTATTATCTAAAAAATCGACTATGTTGAAAAAGAACATTGTTTTGGATTGGTTTGATGGCCTTGAAAAATTCAAGGATGCTCATCAAGCGTATGTGGAAGATTGGAAGTGCTTACAAAAATTGATTATTGAGGAATAGTGTAGAGAATAGGTTAAGGATTTTAATTAGGATCTAATCTTTGAAAGTCTAGGTTTAATTAAGAACATCTAAGATTTACTAAATTTTGGAAATTCAGCAAATCTACTTTAAAAAATAATACCATGCACCCCACCGGCACCCACATCCAATACCTCCACCTCTGCCATCGAAAGCTCTGGCTCTTCGCCAATGGCCTCAGCATGGAGCACACTTCTGACCTCGTGACCGAAGGCAAACTCATTGACGAAAATAGCTATAGCCAACGTGCCAACAAATGGAAACAACTCGAAATCGACGGCATCAAGATAGACCATTATGATCCTCAAAAAGCGCTTGTTCGAGAAATTAAAAAATCTAACAAAAAAGAATCTGCACATATCGCCCAAATCAAATATTACCTCTTCGTCTTGGAACGCAATGGCATAGCTGTTCAGCATGGAATATTGGAATACCCCAAACTACGAATAACCGAAGAGATATGGTTATCGGATGAGGATCGACAACTAATTCCCGAATGGGAAAATAAGGTTAGGGAACTTATTAACAGAGCAGCCTGTCCACCTCTTATAAAAAAAGGCATTTGTAAAAAATGTGCCTATTATGATTTTTGTTACACAGAATAAAAGCAATGAAGAAAACCTATTACCTCTTTAATCCTGGACGGATGTCTCGTAAGGACAATACGTTTAAATTCATAGCAACTGATCAATTCGGGAATGAAACTAAACCTAAATATCTTCCAGTAGAATCCGTCGAAGCTTTATATATTTTTGGCAGCATTGATGCGAATAGTGCTTTGTATAACTTTATGGGAAGGAAGCGAATCCCTGTCCACTTTTTCGATTACTACGAACATTATACCGGTTCCTTTCAACCAAAGGAATATCTACTGGCTGGTAAAATGCAGGTGGAACAAACAAAGGCTTATATGCAATCCAAAAGACGTATGCATATTGCAAAACAATTGATTCAGGGAGCTAGTTTTAATATGCTTAAGAATATAAAGTATTACAGTAATCGCAAACATGAAATGACGCATGCTATCGAACAACTAGAGGCTTATCGATATAGTATTGATCAAACGGATAATGTTCCTGAATTGATGGGCATAGAAGGGAATTGTCGCCAAGTCTATTACAGCACTTTCGAAAATATAGTAGATGGCTTTGAAATGAAAAACAGAACCAAGCAACCCCCGTCAAATGAATTGAATGCACTTATCTCGTTTGGAAATATGATGTGTTATACCTTAGCCTTGGATCAGATCTACCATACGCAACTCAATCCAACTATCAGTTTTTTGCATGAGCCGGGCACTAGAAGGTTTTCTTTGGCATTGGATATTGCAGAGATTTTCAAGCCCATATTAGTAGATCGAACTATTTTTAAATTAGCCAATAAACGAGTGATTAATAAAGATCATTTCGAACGAAAGCTAAACGGTTGTTTTCTCAAAGATAGTGGCCGAAAAATCTTTATCACCTCTTTTGAAGAAAGGTTAAAAGAAACGATTCAGCACCGAAGCCTAAAACGAAAAGTGAGTTATAAACATTTAGTAAAATTAGAATGCTATAAGATCGCAAAGTATATTCTAAAAATAGAAGATCAATATCAAGCCTTTAAAATCTGGTGGTAATTATGTACGTAATATTAGTTTATGACATTGGTGAAAGAAGAGTAGTAAAAATGCTAAAGCTCTGTCGTCGATACCTCAACTGGATTCAAAATTCGGTTTTCGAAGGAGAGTTATCTCCAATACAACTAAAAGAATTGAAGGTCGAAGCTGAAAAGATCATGAACAAACAACAAGACAGTTTAATTATCTTCACGAGTAGAAATAGTCGCTGGTTAGAAAAAGAAGTGATCGGAATAGAACGGAATAGCCTTGATCGCTTTTTGTGAAAAATGGAGGCTATGTAATAGCGTCTTAATAAGTCGTCGATCTCTTTCTTTTTTTAATCATCCGCTCGTGCGCTTGTAAAGAAGCGCCCAAATAGCTTAAATAATGGCCTTTATAGCGTCGTCGATCTCCAGTAAAAAACATAGTATTGGACATCGACTTAAAAAAGGCTTAAAACCTGTTCTTTGATATTTTGTAAATCCCTGAAAATCAATTACATTTACCTATAGAGCTTAACGGCTTTTAATCGAACCACTTTGGAATTGAAACTTCGAAAGAATTGTATAAAGGTGCAATATTCGATACTTTTAATCGAACCACTTTGGAATTGAAACATGTGAGAAAATATCAAAGGATTTATCTAGCCCTATCTTTTAATCGAACCACTTTGGAATTGAAACGACTTACCTTTGCTTGCTTCCGCAACGATTAATCTTCTTTTAATCGAACCACTTTGGAATTGAAACACTACGTCCGTATGATCGATAATATTAGTAATCGTCCTTTTAATCGAACCACTTTGGAATTGAAACCAATTATGGTAGACTCAATAAATCAAAAGCTATTCGACTTTTAATCGAACCACTTTGGAATTGAAACTTAAAAGGATGGAGCGAGCTATAACTGAAAAAGAAACTTTTAATCGAACCACTTTGGAATTGAAACAAAATTATCTGCAGCATTGATTGGTCTGACCCCCTAATTCTCGGACACTTTTTCTCTTAATTAAGAATTAAATTCAGGACAAAAAATCAGGTTGAAAAAATGTAAAAATCAGGATTAATTTCAGGTGATTTTTATCTAAAATTTATTGGTCTCATTCGTTAGTTAAAACTATGCACTTTCAGTGCAAGACTTTCAGTTACTGCTGATTTTTCTATATTTGAAATATGAAAAAACAAAGAAGGATGGGTCATACAGTATCTAGACTGACGGCACATATAGTTTGGGTTACAAAATATCGCTATCATGTTCTGAAAGGAGACATACAAATACGATGTCGAGATTTGATCAAACAAATTTGTGATACTGAGGACGTAAAAGTTCTTAAAGGAGTAATAAGCAAGGATCATGTCCATATGCATATTGAATATCCTCCGTCGAAAAACATAAGTAATATTGTTAAGCGATTGAAAGGGAGAACATCTCGACGAATACAAGAAGAATTCCCAGTACGGAGAAAACGGTATTGGGGTAGACATTTTTGGGCAATTGGTTATGGCGTTTGGAGTACCGGAAATATAACGGATGAAATGGTTCAAGAATACCTCGAGCATCATCGTAAATCGTCTAATGAAGACACGGATAATTTTGTATTGGAATAAGAATTTCATTCTTAACATTTTTTTGAACCTATGGACTTTCAGTCCATAGTGGTTGAGTTTCTGCAATCCAGTGGATTAGTTAAAGAATAAAGTTTCATATCAATATCGAGCGATTTCAGATGGAAATAAGGAGAAGTATACCCAACTCCTGAATGTATCCGCTCGAAGTTATAAAAATTAATAAATCTATTCAAAGTATTTGCTGTTTCCGTTAATGCTTTGAACTCAAATTTCTGACAAACGGTACGTTCTAAAATACTGTGATAAGACTCTACATGTGCATTTTGTTCTGGCGTTGCTGGCTTGCAAAATTCTTGTGTTACACCTTCTCTTTTCGCAAAGTATTTTTGTACTTGTTCCGATATGAATTGCGAACCATTATCGTTGCGAACAAAAATGCTTTTCGGTAAAGGGTACTGCCCAAATATCTGATCAAATAAGTTTATCACCTCTTTGTGTTTTATCGACCAAGCTAAATAATGGCCTAATACCCATCTGGTCTTTACATCAATTACGGTGAGCAATAAAGCGTTTCTATTCTTGCCTGCCACGTAGATGTACTTGATGTCAAACTCCATGTAGTCGAAGGCTTCTTCAGTCGGAGGGAGCAGTTCCTTGACCCAGTTACGCTTGGACTTCTTCCTTGGTTTAAACTTGTTTAGAAGGCCATTTTCTCTCATTAACCGATAGACTTTCTTTTGGTTTATGATGTAATTCTTCTTCTGTCTCAACCAATGCGTTGTCTTTAAATAACCATAATCTACAAACTCTTGCTCCAGTATCCATTCGATATCCTTTATCACTTTTTCATTACTTACCAACTCTCCATCCACCTTCATTGTAAAGCAGCTCGCGGGTCTTCCTCTCTTTAATCCAGCCTCTTTTGGCTTGTGATAATAAGTGCTACTAGCAACACCGCAGGCTTCTAATATCGTTTTTTTCGGATAACCCTGACTAATGAAATCTTCGACTACTAGCAGTTTGTCTTCCTTACTTATTTGCTTTTTTTTAGTAGCTCCGCCTTTATCCGCAACAACAATTCTTTCTCTGCTACAAGCTCTTTAAGTTGTTGGTTCTCCCGACGAAGACGACGTAATTCTTCTGATTCTGCATTAGCCTTATTTGCTCGTTTCAATCCAGACTCGCCATGTTCATCATAAGCCGCTGTCCATTTATAAATTGCAGTGACCGAAACCTCATGTTCTCTTGCTGCTTTTGCATTGCCATGCGTTTTGGCGTAGTTGATTACCTGTAGCTTTTCTTCCGCTGACCAGGTTTTTCTGTGCTTTGACATATTTGTAATTTTATTCCACTAAATTTACAAAAATTGTGTCCAACTATTTAAGGGGTTGGAGAGTGATGAATAACAAGGGGGTTCTTTTAATCGAACCACTTTGGAATTGAAACACGCATTGGTGGTCCATACAGCGTGTCATTTTTTACTTTTAATCGAACCACTTTGGAATTGAAACAAACGAGATGGAACGAGAGCTCTAACTCAAGGAGACTTTTAATCGAACCACTTTGGAATTGAAACTGCCCTACTACGCTTTGCTCGTCACGATATTCTATCCTTTTAATCGAACCACTTTGGAATTGAAACATACCAATACCTTTTTCTGAAGAGATGCATTTAATCTTTTAATCGAACCACTTTGGAATTGAAACATTTCAAACAATACTGCAATATAGTAAATATAATCACTTTTAATCGAACCACTTTGGAATTGAAACGATATATTTTCAAGATTACAAAGATCAGCTAGTTCTCTTTTAATCGAACCACTTTGGAATTGAAACAATAAGTTCGTCTTGCGAATTTATCGGAACATTTGACTTTTAATCGAACCACTTTGGAATTGAAACGATAATATATCCATCGGGCATATATCTAGGGCTTATCTTTTAATCGAACCACTTTGGAATTGAAACACAAATGTGTTCCTACTTCCGTCTTCTGACATCATACTTTTAATCGAACCACTTTGGAATTGAAACCATTCAAAAAAAAGTAATATGACAAATTCAATTAAACTTTTAATCGAACCACTTTGGAATTGAAACGAGCTTTTCTGAAGCTGTGCAGGAGTCACAACCCCTTCTTTTAATCGAACCACTTTGGAATTGAAACCAGAATAAACTCGCTAATATTACGATTACAGCACTACTTAATATAATTAATTTATGGGAAACGAACTAAGTCTTCATAAGACACTAAAAAAGTATAGAGAAATAGTATCTCGACATCGCCTAAACATTGAAAAATTAATAATTCATTTTTATTAATTTCCCACTACCAAGTTGATTTCCATTAATTGATGAAAATTCCCAATAATATACTCCCGGAAATAAAGGGTTGATATTTATTTCTGCTTTCTCTAAGAATTGATCAAAGTAAGTGGTTATAACTTCTTGGCCTAAATCATTATAGATTTTTAAGGTGACAGCATTTTCCATTTGCCCACTATATATTGTTACTATATCGTATGTGGGGTTGGGATAAATTTGAATATTTGATATTACTTCCTCAAATATAGATATGTTGTTCACTAACTCACAGGTATCAGATTCTGATACAGGTCCCAGTCTGTAATTAGGAAAATTGGGCAATGATGCGGCATTAAAAGTAGGCAAATCAATTCCATGCTGTTCAAAATTACAGGCACCTCCTTGTTCATTAGGATTATGGATCACGTGTAAATATCGTACGCTATTATTGCTATTAATATAAATTTTATCATCTGGAGCAAGCTGTGCTAAAAAAAAGGTAGTTGGTAAAACTATATCAACAAAACCATCATAAATCGCAACAGTATCTTTAGATGCTTCAACATCATCTGCTTCTAGATCATATTGATAGGTGTAACCAAAAGATGGAACATATAAATATCGAGAATTTGGACTAATCGCTACGCCACCTGCATAGGCAGTGTCAATGATACTATATTGTTCAGGATTACTCAATAATCCTGTGCATCTGTCAAAGTCATAAATATTTAAAAAGTTTCCAACGTTAATGTTTTTGAGAATATATCGGACATATTTGTTGCCATTTGGAGAAAAAACTGCCTGACCTAAACCAGCATAAACAAAATCTCCAATTTCTTGAGAATCTATACTGGTTACACCATTCTCTGTAAACAGAATCCGATAATACTTATTCGAATCAAATTCAGGAATAAGAATCCACCAGTCTATACCGTTGGCATGCTTGGTTGCCGTAATCTTTCCATAATCAATAGTATCTTGTATTACGGGTATATTTTTTTCGATAACGACCCCCAATCCGTTATTAGCTGATATATCAATTAGAGTATAATATAAAGTAAATACTTTAACGTTATAGTTAGGGTCGTTAGGCGTCCAACTATATTCTTCATGGAAGAGGTAATATAGGTTAGAGCTTTCAGGTTGAGGTAATATAAGAGTTCCCTGATACAAAGGATATCCTTCATCTATCCAATCATCCGTAAAAGGGTCAGGATTTAACCCTTCGCCATTTTCCATAATTTCACCATTATAGCTCGAGATTGCAATACCATTGGTATAAAACAAGAGGTTTCCCATAGAGTCGCAAATACTCGAGTTGGTAATGTCAAAATTCATATCCCGAAACTCATAATAAATATCAGGAGGCTCCACATTAAAATCTATATTGGTACCACCAAAATTGGTACTAGAGGTATCACTATCATAGCCAAGTACCCAGAAAAAATCTTCTTTTTGAGAAAACCCGGTTTGAATAGTTATCGTAAAAAGGAAAATAAAAAGTATTATTCTTTTCATGTGCGCTGCATATAAACCCAGTAAAGCGAATTACTCTACCGGACCCTTGGAGACTAATTTCTTATGATGCTAATTTTATCGGAAAACTCTTCATGTCCATTTAAGAATACCTTATAAAGATAAACACCATTAGGCAGAAAAGAAGTATCAAATGTATATTTTTGTTGTCCATCTGATAAATGAATGTTCAGTATCAGTTTTCCATACATGTCAAATAATATCATTTCCCCTGTATTGAATTGACTTTGACTGATGATTAAGTTTGCTGATTGGTCCGCGGGGTTTGGATAAACTATTATGTTGCCATCAAATTTTGATTGGTCATCTACTATAAATTTTTCCTCATTAAGAACTGATGATGAGTTAGAAGAAGTAAAATTACTTTGTTGGGTACAAAGAGCAGTATCATCAAACTGCAAAGTAGAATCAATAAGAGAATTGTAAACTGCTCGAGCAGCATAAACAATATCGCCTCCACTGAAAGGACATTGATTTGCAATAGTATAAATTTCATTTAGCTGAGAAACACTTAAATTATAGTCTTCTTTATAAAGGTAATTTAATCTAATGCTATTATACGTTTTGATATTATTTTCTTGCGTAGTCAAAGCAGAAACAGATGCGTTAGCAGGGATAATTAAGTCCAATGCGTTCTTTCTGTCATTAATTACTATCAGCTGTAGACTGTCCTGCTCAAAAGCTAAACCATTTATTTTATTCATAAAAACAAGTTTTTCTGAAATCATATTGAGGCTGTCTTGTCCTGTTGACGTTACCAAATTTTTATCAATCATTGAAATTGTATCCATTAAAAATACGATCTGTTGACGGTTTGTTTGCATTTGATTTTGGATAGATGAAACGGGTTGTAGCGCAGATTCAATACTTTTTTGTATACTCACAAATCCACCTATATTAGTACTAATATTTGAATTATAAAATGAATCGACCTTTGTATTCAATCCTAATAAGTTATGATCTTCTATCTTTCTATATAACCGTTTAGCTGCTAACCACTTTTGTTCTTCCTTATAAATAGAGGGTTCAAGTGTTCCAATAGCAATTGCCTCATCTGACGGTGTTATTAGCCATTGAATGCCTGTGTTACAAACATTTTGACATGTCTGGGTAGTTCCATTTGCAAAACCAAACCATCCTATAGCAGGAAATAGGCTTGGAGGCATTAACTCAGGATTCAACATAAAATCATTAAAGTCAATTTCAAATTGATAAAGTGGTAGATTAAAAAGATCACCTTCATATCTAGCACCATTAGAATTATAAGTGCCCGACCAGATATTACCTCGGTGCGCCTGATTACCAAAGCCCATAATAGATTGATCAAGAAGAAAACCTATATCGTGATTCTTAAAAGAGTTTGCACTAAATTCAGTATTTGAACACACACCACTAAAAGTAATTCCATATCTTGTATCCTCTACACTATTACAATTAACAAGAGAGAAGCTAACGGAAAGTACTCTAATACCTGTGTTATCAGCTGATCCAACAAATTCTGACTCAATGTGATTGCAAGCAATTATTGGTGCTGCAAAAGTCCCACTTCCATGAACTTGTATTCCAATACCATCATTCTCGAGAACTCCATCACTGGGGCCTAAGAAAGCTATATCATTGTTTACAACATTAGGACCATTATTAGTAATAGATATGGCAATATTATCATCAAGATCGAAATTGGTAATATTAGTATAGAGTCGTATCTCGTTATTTTGAATAAATGAATTTGTAGGTAACGTAAATGGTTGATCAACATCAACTTGAATCCCAAAGGCAATCCCAGCGCTACTATTTACTTCTTGTTGGATATAATTATTTTCAATTATTAAGTTACCAAACGCATCAGAATCCTGTATCATTATGGGCGAAACGCTAGGCTCTATTATATTGTTTTTTGATATATTTACATTTGAGACTATTCCAAGTTCGTCCAGTTTTATTCCATATTTCAGATAACTAAATGGAGTCTCACTTGTCATTAAATTATGCTCGATGTTTACCAATTGGTTTATCTGTCTACCATCTATACAAGTTTGTACATTTAGAAAGGAGGGTGTAACAACAGCCCCAGGAGGTGGGCTTGGGGGTACAGCTCCTAAACCAGTTTGGATTAATATCGAACCATCTTCAAATAGAATCCCTGTTTTTAAATTTTTAAATTGGCAACCATTTACAGAGATTCTAGTATTTTGAGCATAAACCCCTGTATGTATTCCGTCGAATACATTTACAGGAGTCACTTCAAGATAATCATTAAAATTAGGGTACCCTAAATTAAAAAGAAATACGCCATCTGTCCAAATGCCATATTGTGAATAATCTGTAGGTGGAGGATCATTTAGACCTTCATCTTTTAAGTTTCCATCAGTATTTAAAAAAAAGCATCCTTCAATACGATGGGTACCTAATAGCTCTGCATTTGTATAAATTCCAACATAGTTATTATCAAAAGTTGTAGAGATAACATTAATATTAGCACTAGTTAATGCATTTATCCCATAGAAAGCATCAGAAATTTTGCAAGCTCTTAAAGATAAATGTGCATTTTCTCTAACTCTTATTTCTCGCCATAGATAAGTACACCCTTCTAGGTTGGATAACCAAAGTGAAAGACTTCTACCCGGTTGAACTATAATCATTGCATCCTCGTCAAGGCGAAATTCTATTCCTGAAAACAAATAGTTTTGATCAATTATTAAAGAACCACTAATAAAAATACAGAGGCCTGGTTGATTAGTCACTCCTGGGGCTAAAATGTTATTGCTTACAGCTTGAGAGATAGTAGTATTAGATAGGATAATATCTGCGCCACCAGTACAGCAGGCTTTTGATTCATTCATTAGTACAAAATTACCAAGCAAAATGAATGTACACATTAAATATTTTAATTTGCAATACATAATTCATCGATTTTTGAAGGTTAATAACTCAACCACTATGGACTGAAAGTCCATAGGTTCAAAAAAATGTTAAGAATGAAATTCTTATTCCAATACAAAATTATCCGTGTCTTCATTAGACGATTTACGATGATGCTCGAGGTATTCTTGAACCATTTCATCCGTTATATTTCCGGTACTCCAAACGCCATAACCAATTGCCCAAAAATGTCTACCCCAATACCGTTTTCTCCGTACTGGGAATTCTTCTTGTATTCGTCGAGATGTTCTCCCTTTCAATCGCTTAACAATATTACTTATGTTTTTCGACGGAGGATATTCAATATGCATATGGACATGATCCTTGCTTATTACTCCTTTAAGAACTTTTACGTCCTCAGTATCACAAATTTGTTTGATCAAATCTCGACATCGTATTTGTATGTCTCCTTTCAGAACATGATAGCGATATTTTGTAACCCAAACTATATGTGCCGTCAGTCTAGATACTGTATGACCCATCCTTCTTTGTTTTTTCATATTTCAAATATAGAAAAATCAGCAGTAACTGAAAGTCTTGCACTGAAAGTGCATAGTTTTAACTAACGAATGAGACCAATAAAAGAAGTTATTACCTTTTTTGAATAGCTCACTTTTTCTAAAATGCGGTTTTAATTACATGTAATTTTTCTGAGATTAGCTTTAGTCTAATTGCCGAAGTAATTTTTTTTGAGGAATTATTATATAAGTGACGCTATATAGATAGCATCTTCACTTCTCTGTTTTTATCAAGAAAATATGAGCATTGATTGAAATACCTTGCCATCCCACCTATTGGCATATTTTTGTACTTACGACAATAGCCAAATGTCCAGTCTTGTATTAATTAAATTAAATACAAAGAACCAACATATTTTTTTTCAGCTAACTGGTTGATAAGAAAGTAAACTTTCAGCAAGATAAGAAAAATCAAAAGAGAAACCTCTTTTGTAAAAAACGGAGTTAATCGAGTTATATTCTTTAATTCTGATTTTTAACAATTCACCAAATATTTTTTTTTATATCCAGTGAGCAAATAATATAAGTCAACATTCCCGTTTGAAAGATTCCCCTTATAAGTTTTTGCGGCTATGTTCTCCCATTGACTTTGATCAATTTTAAATTGAACCGAAGTATAAAAAGCCGACTCTTACTAACGAGGTTCTGTAAGCCAGTGATTTCAAAAAGGAACACATCTTGATAAACTTCCTTGATCAATAAAAAGATCTATATAAAGACACATAGATTCCGCCAACAATATATTATAAAGCCCTCTACCCTATCACTATTTCTTATTCAAAAAACCACCAATCAAAGTCAGTGCATTCTGAACAAGGCTTTCACTCTCAACAGGAATTTTAAGGTAAGTTTGTCCTGACTTTTCATCTTTTTCAGTGATACTTTTTACAAGCGCCTCCGTTTTCTCCGGAGACTGTAGCGCCGCCATCATACCTTGAAAAAAAGCCATCCCGTTTTGTACAATTTGATTTGGTGTTGAAATATTATCAGAAGGCTTTTGATCCCTTTGAGGTAAAGGTGTTTTTGGGATTGTTGTATCAGCATTATTGATATCATCATCTTCAGGAAAAGTATTGACCTTCGGTACTTGCTCTACTGGTTCATTCTGTTCCTTGACTTCTTCTTGAATTTCTTCGAGCGATGTTTGGTGATCACTCACTGCTTCACCATCATTATTCGTAAGATCCTCGATCTTACCCATAAAGGAGCTAAATTTCGAACCAGATAAAAAGATAACATCTTCGCCATCATCGAGGACTCCTTTCGCCATAGAGTTTTTGAATTTTAGAACATCCAGCATACGATGCTCAATGGTCCTCGCTGAAACCAGATTGATGACCTGCACCGGACGTTTTTGTCCCAGACGATAAACTCTCGCAATGCGTTGTTCAAGAACAGCAGGATTCCAGGGTACATCAAGATTGACAACCAAAGAAGCATTTTGGAGATTAAGGCCTACGCCTCCTGCATCGGTGGATAAAAAGACACGGCATTCCGGATCATCTCTAAAAGTCTTTAGCAAGTCCTGACGCTTATGACTAGGCACACCACCATGTAGATATTGGAAAGGCATATTACGTGCTTCCAATTCTTCCGCAACAATATTATTCATTCTGGCCCATTGACTAAAGATGACCACCTTTTCCTCAGGATTGCAAAAGAAGGCTTCGAGGATTGCCATTAGTTCAGTGATCTTGGTATCGAAGCGTGTTGTTTGATCAATAATATAAGTGCTATCACAAACCATCCGCATTTTACTCAGGGACAACATTAGCCGTTTCCGATCAGGTTCGCTTAGGAAGTTCATCCTTCGCCATTTGTGAACTAATCTAGCGACAGCATCTGCATACTCATTATGTACTTCTTTCTGTTCCTCCGTCATTGGTACTAATAATACTTTATCCTGTCGTTTAGGCATTTGGGTAAGCACCTCCTTTTTTGTTCGGCGGATGAGACAATCTTTAAGTGTCTGAGCAATCTCTTTGAGGTTTCGATAACCAATTATTTTTCCAGATTCCGGATCGGTAATTTGATAGCGATTTAGAAAACGGTAGAGCGGGCCAAGTTTGAACTGGTCAATGAATTGCATAATAGAGTACAACTCTTCCAGCTTATTTTCTATTGGTGTTCCGGTGAGTACAATAGCATATTGAGATCGAAGTTTTTTGATTGCTGTACTGGTTTTCGCCTTCCAGTTTTTGATCCTTTGTGCTTCATCAAGAATGATCAGGTCAGCTTCCATTTGATTGATATATTTCAAATCATTGGCAGCCATCCGATAACCTATAATATGATAAAAGGCCTCATTGTTTTTATATTGTTCTTTTCGCTTGAGAATATTTCCTTCCACTACATGCGCGGTACTTTTGGTAAAACGCTCAATCTCATGTTTCCATTGATATTTTAGTGAAGTTGGACAGATGATCACGGCCCGACTAATTTTGTAATACTTCTTATAAAACTCAGCGGCCGCAATGGCTTGTACTGTTTTTCCAAGTCCCATGTCATCGGCCAATAAACAACGACCTGCTTTGATCGCAAATAGAACTCCCTGCTTTTGATAGTCATACAGTTTGATACTAATAAGCTGATCGTATATTTTGCTCTTCAATCCGTCTTTGAATAAGCGCTTGACCTTATTTTGTCGATTGATAGCGGATCGTTCTTTTAAAATAAATTCGAAGGCATCATCATAGCATCGAAAAGAAGAACGAATCTGCCGACCTGTTTCCAGCACTTTTTCAAATTTGCTAAACCCTTTTCGGGTGAGCACTAAATTCTTGTCAAAATAAACTTTAGCGAGCTCTTGGTATTTTCTAATATCTCTGGAACCAATACTGATTTTGATTTTACGCTCGTCTCGATAATCCAGATAAATTGAAGAATGCGTTTGCCGATATCCCTCTTTAAATAATTTCGCATACCCTCTTTTTCTCGCCAATTTTGGAACAGCATAACCCAGGTGTTTACAAGTTCCAAGTCGATTGGTTTTGAAATCCATACAAGAACAAAAGTTCGCAGAATCATCCTGGCTTCTTATTGCAATTTTATATTGATTTCCTGTTTCGGGATTCCTAATGATAAAGTCTGAAAAAATAGGATGATTCCCCAAATTGCTTAGCGTAAACTTACTCTCTTTTCCAAATTGTTTTCTCAGTGCAATTTGCCATTCATCCAATGTCATGTCCTCTGGCTTCCGATGATAAGACACTTTTTTTATTTTTCTCTTTTTCCGAGTTTTAGGAGTAGGTTTCTTTTTCCTTTTAGCATTGGAATCCCTTGTCATAGTAGTCTCTTAGAATTTTATAAAAATAAAAGCTGTTCGAATTAAAAATAAGTAAATTTTAGAAGTATTCCTTAGCTTTTAAGGCTTAAGGTTGTTTGTTTTTGGATACATGAAGTATTTTATATTGATTGTCAGGTGCTTAGAGATTAGTAGGTGTAAATGTTTTTTTTTAAAACCACTTTACTTCGATATATTTAATAGAAAGGTGAAACTTATATAATTAATAAGAATTAGAGTAAACAAAAAAAGCCTTTGCTTATTAGGCAAAGGCTTTTTTTGTTTGACAATATTAGAAGCCAAATCAAGCATAGTCTTTAAAAACGAGAAAGTATTTTTTTATTGTATTAGCATTAAATTTATTTACATTTAAAAACTGTAGTGATTCTACCACTTTGTTATACCCGTACACATCTATCAGTTCTCCAATTGATGAATTAAGAAAAGAAGAAGTCATTGGTGTTGCATTTTTGAAGGAAATAGCCACTTTTTGATCATTTTTTAAATGAATATCAAGGGCATAACGTAATTTACATCCTTCTATATTTGTAGCAGTTCCATTTACTACATCCATTAGATTGATAGTTATATTATTCATTTTGCAATCTCTGTTTAAAAACAAGTTAAAGCTTTTCTTTTAAAAAAGCTCAAAATTAACCTTTTCTTCATCAATATCTTCAAGTAAATTAGTATCAATAAGGACGTCAACTATCGTTCCATGAATATTCTTATCAATACAAGAAGTTTTAAATTCTTTATTCTGAACCTTTAAAATAACATCATTAGTATAAATATCTAAGTTTCCATTAAGTTCATATACATTATCATTGAGGTTGCCTAATCCTAGTCCTTTGTTATGTTTTTGGGAACCTACAGTAAATAAAGGTTCGAATGCTTTTATTATTGCTTGTTCATTAGTTAAGGTCACTCTCTTCCCGTCCATAAATCTACATACACTTGCTGGAATACCAATACCAAAATCACAAACAGAGATTCTTAACTGTTGATGTCTTGGATGGTATTGAATTATGGAATAACCAGATACTTTTGATTCCGAATGGTCTTGAATATTATTTAATAATTCACCCAATGAAACGTTTAAACCAGAAAAATCTTTACCCTTTTTCCATTGTTTTTCTGCAAAATCTTGAAAGTGTTTTACAAAAGAATCTATCATTGAATGGTGTAATTTCCAAAGACATATACAGTTGGTATTTTTTACTTTTGTATACTGAGTCCTATCAAAATTATCTGTCCAATACTCAAAGAATTTAATTTCATTAAGATACGGTGTAGCAACACTGTCTATACAATTTGTAAAGTCAATTTTAATGCCTTTGTCATAGTATTCTTCTATTAAACATGCTAATGAAACAAGTTGCACTGTATATATGTATTCAACAAGTGAAAAATCCAAAATTAGGGTTTGAACATCTTTGTGAGAATCATTATATCTGTTATCAATAATGAAATCTAGCCATGCTTTTACATCAATATTATCTTCTTTTGTTTTAGGTATTAACAACGTTTTACTCATAAAAAACCTTTTGAAACTCTTTCGAATAGACATCTTGCTGAGATATTACACTTGAAGAGTGTTGTTTCATAACACAATAAACTCTAATATACTATCTTTAAGTAGATTTATATATGAGCATTTAAAATTAGCCCCTCCGATCATCAATATTATGCTTCAAAAGCCACTGCACCTGCGAGGTGGGAGTATATTCCGTCAAGAACTCTCCCGTATTTAATGATTTCGATTAAATCACTTTCGAGGTTCCCAACTCACTTCCCAATACAAAAATTAGAAAAAATATTCCCCAATAAATCATCGGTAGAAATCTCTCCAGTTATTGTTCCCAGATGGTGCAAAGCTTGGCGAATATCCAGTGCAATAAAATCAGAGGAGACGCCTGAGTCCATACCTTGGAGTACGGCATGTAAACTTTCATTTGTATTGTTGAGCGCATCGAAATGGCGGGTATTGGTGACAATGGTCTGATCCATTAATTGCGGATTGTCAATGACCGTTGTGTAGAGTTTTTCTTTTAAGAAATCAATATTCATTTGATTCTTTGCAGAGATGGGGATGAGGTTTTCTTTTGAGATCAGTCCTTCTTTATAATAATCTTCTGGTTTTGTATATGGATTGAGATCCATTTTATTGGCGATAAAGATTTGTTTGCTTGCGGCAGTCAGGACTTTACTTCCTTGTAAAAAACGATCTACATCATCCCAAAGATCTTGAGGTTTGGATTCTATAACATCGAATACATAAATGACTACGGTTGATTTTGAAATCTTTTCCATTGTCTTTTCTACGCCCACTTTTTCGATCTGATCTTGTGCTTTTCGAATGCCGGCTGTGTCTATCAAGCGAAATTGGATGCCTTTGATGTTTAGACTTTCTTCGACGGTATCTCTTGTCGTACCTGCTATTTCAGAAACAATTGCTCGCTCTTCATTGAGTAATGCATTGAGTAATGTCGATTTGCCTGCATTTGGTCGGCCGGCGATCACGGTACTCACTCCAGTTTTGATCACATTCCCTAAATGGAAAGAATCAATGAGTGCTTTTACGATAGACTGTATTTTTTGGACGAGTATTTTTAATTCATCGCGATTGGCAAACTCTACATCTTCTTCTGAAAAATCCAATTCTAATTCGATCAGGCTGGCAAAGTCAATGAGTTGCTGTCTCAATTGCTTGATCTCATCCGAGAAGCCTCCGCGCATTTGCTGCATCGCAATGGCATGAGAAGTCTCAGAGGTGGAAGCAATCAAGTCAGCTACTGCTTCTGCCTGAGACAAGTCCATTTGTCCATTTAAAAAAGCACGTAATGTGAACTCTCCTGGCTCGGCCATCCGAGCGCCCTTTTTGATAAAGAGTTGTATCAGTTGTTGAATGATATAATTGGATCCATGGCAACTGACCTCTACCACATTTTCTTTGGTATATGATTTTGGTGCAATAAAAAGAGAGGCTAGCACTTCATCAACGATTTTGCCTTCATCTCGTATCGTCCCGAAATGTATGGTATGCGTTTTTTGCTCCTGAAGACTCTTACTATAAAAAACCTGATCTACAATCTGAATGGCATCTGGCCCAGAAAGTCGAATGACAGCAATTGCCCCTACTCCATTTGGAGTGGCTAAAGCTACGATAGTATCACTAAAATTGTGCTTGGTGTAAGACATGGAGCAAATTTAAGAATGAATTTGCAATTTACAATGGTTTGGTAGTTTTTTGGATAATCCCGAAACGACTTTAAATCTATTTACAAAGACTTTAACAATGGTTAAAAGCTCGGAAATTACAAAAGCTAAATGCTCCTATCGAACATCTAGCTTTTACAATTATAAAATATCAATTTGTTGTAGTATACCACATAGCATAACTAAAACAAAGTCTGGTTATTAAACCTCAATATGCGCTAATAATAATTCCTTAATTCAATGAAAAATTTGGAACATCAACGCTTGCTGTATTATAAAACGTTAACATACTGATTTCAACTTCCATAAAAGAAGTGAGTGGCAAATCAGCAATCATATCCATGACTTCCATTTCAGAATTTGCCTTGAATACTGCCCATAATCTGGAGTTTTCAAGTGAAAGTGCATAATTTGCTAATTTACCTTCTGAAAAAAAACGATTTACTGCTGATCGTTGATATGGAATTAATTTCATAAAGTCTTCAGTAAGAACCTCCGGCATCAAAAAATCTACCATGAAATGATAATTGTTATTCATTTTCTCGATTTCAAAATTTTTTAAAATAATTCTTCACGTTTACTTAACGCTAAAAAGCTATTATAAAATATTAATCTTCCCTTAAAAAAGGGAGGCTAGAAGACTAAAATGCTTTTATATAGTAAGGTTTAGAGACACGGAATAAATAAAGTGTCTAAAAATTAAACTTCTTTAGGGGATTCGAAATTTATGCTTTTAATGTTAATTGTCTTGACAAAATAATTGCACATATACTCATGATTATTGCTACATAACCCACATATTCATAATTGGCAAGACCACCATGCTCATTTTCTTCAATAATCATACCTGCAATAAATGAGCCGAGAAATAAAGCAAGTTCATTTGCTGATGACCGAACGCTCATAAAACTAGCCCTATTTTCTGTCTTTACAACAGAAGTAACCATTGTGGTAGCAGGTACATTTCTCCCACTAGAAGCTACAAAATATGAAGAAGTGACAATCAGCGCAATGGTAAGAGATACTGGTGGAAGGTTCGTAATGGCATAAATTGAAAATAAAGCAAAAATACTGGAAAAGATAAAAACTTTCTGATGCCCATATTTATCTGACAACCAACCTGCAAATGGAAGCAATACTGCCGTGAGTAAACCGCCTGCTAAATAAATATATGGAATTTCAAACTTTGAAAAACCGATATTTAATTCCATATACGTAGCGATAAAAGGAATAATCGTAAAATGTCCTAATATTAGAACGATCGAAAAGAATAGGGCTTTTAGTTGATTATTATCTTTAGCTATATTTTGCAAAGCTTTCAGTGGAGCTTGTTTGGTATTTGAATGTTGGAAGTGAACCGTCATAGATGGCATAAATTTCCATAATAGCAACATCATAATTGAGGCCATCACTCCAACAGCTATAAAAGGAGCCCTCCAATCCGTCAAAGCAGCTATCCACAAACTCAAGGGAACACCTACTACAGAAGCGACGGAAAAAGCAGTCATAATGATTCCTACAGACTTTCCCCTTCGTTCTAAAGGAGTAATATCTGCTACAATTGCTAATACTAAAGCCCCTAGTATTCCTCCAAATAGCCCTGTAAATGCCCTCGCTATTAAAAAGAAAACGAAACCAGAAGCAAAAGAACAAGCAAAAGTACCTATTGTAAAACCGGCATAACAAACTAATAAAGCCACCTTCCGATCATACCGATCTATATACATCGCTCCAAACAAACCCATCACACTAGCCGCAAGCGCATACACAGATACGATCCAGCTAAATTGAGTTGGTGTGATTTCAAAAACCTCAATGAATTGAGCACCTAGAGGCATAACAATCATAAAATCCAGAATATGAGTAAACTGGGTGACTGCTAGCATCAACAATATCATGTTTTCATTCTTCATTGGAGAAATTCAAAATTAATACAACTTCAGGAAAAGGAAGCAAAGATAGTGTTTAATACCTACAGAAATTACAAACTCTTAATTCTGGTCACCCCCTGCCCTATTTATTGCACCTAAAAAACAAAGACCCTTGCTAGCAAAGCCAGCAAGGGTTCTTATTAAAATATTTCTTTACGACTAAGTAATTGGCCTAAATTATATTAATAATATTTTTTTGAGATAGAGTCAAAAAACGAACGTTATTTCCTTACAGTCAAACACTTATCATTTTTCGACTCATCAAATATTATTAACATAATTCTTTACGGCTACTTACTTATCTATTAATACCCAATTTTTTCAAAGTCTCGAAGTCAAGGTTTCCTACAGGAAGCCCATTGTCTTTTTGGAATTTGATAAGCGCAGCTTTTGTATCACGTCCCATTACATTATCAGCACCAGCTGTACCAACATCATAACCTCTTGACATAAGCGCTTGTTGTACTTGGCGAACCAATGCAGAAGTGATATCATTACCACAAACAACTTCTCTCCACTCCGTAAATCCACCTGGCTTAACCAATACTCTTTTCGTTACTGTACGAGTTTCTTGAGGTACTTCGATTTTACGTGTAGTAGCAGGAGATGAAACTACTCTCTTCGTTGACTTACCATATTGAGCAGGAATCTCAATTACTTTGATACAATCATCAGAAGGGTTGCTAGCATTAGCCCAAGTATAGCCATCAGGACATCCTGATCTTACTCTTCTTGTGTATTCTTTATATATTGGATTAGCGGTTTCTTTCTTTGTAGAAGCAGGTGTATCTACAACTCTTCTCGAAATCGTTTTTGTTTCTTCAGGAATATTAACGGCTTCTTCAGTAGCAGGTGTAACCAATACTTTTTTCTTGATAGTTCTTGTTTCTTGAGGAACAGTTACTTCTCTTGTAGTAGCAGGAGATGCTACAACTCTCTCCGTTCTTGTACCAAACTTAGCAGGAATTGGTGTCTCACGAGTACATTGCTCACCAACTTGAGTCCAACCAGCATCACATGTACCTAATACTTGTTTTGTCACAGTACGAGTTTGTTGAGGAACTTCAACCAAACACCATACAAGACAGTCATTAGGATCAGCAGAAAGACAATTTCTATCCGCTTTTTTCTTAACCCATTTAGTTGAAGCTGGGCGAGTAACGATAGTTTCTGTAGCAGTAGTATAAGGGACTGGCTTTTTCTCAATACGAGAAGAAGCAGCTTCTAAAAGTACATTATCAATAGTTCTTGTTTCGTAAACAGCAGGTACAGTTTCCAAACGAGTAGTTGCTTCTTTTACGACTACAGTCTCTGTTATATCTTTATAAACAGCAGGCTTTGCAACCATTCTAGAAGAAGCTTCTTTTACCACATATGTTTCTGTTACAGTTTTGTAAGTTGCTGGTACAGGAACCATTTTATAACACTCGTCTTTTCCATTTCCATTTTCAGCCAAGCCATCCATATAGCCAGCAGGACATCCAACTCTGTATCTTTCAGTTTGAGTAGTGTAAAGAGCAGGTTTTTTCTCGATACGTTGAGAAGCCGCTTTTACAAGTACTTCTTCTGTCTCCGTGCCATAAACAGCAGGAACAACTTCAACTCTTGAGGTGGCAGGTTTTACAACAATTGTTTCTGTTTGGTTTTCGTATTCATCTTGAATCATACATTTTGCATAACATTTGCCGGGCTCTTGATTAGGTATATCACCTGGTTGGGCATATGTAGCAAATGCAAAAAGAGTAAATGCAACAGTTAGAATAAGGTTCAATCTTTTCATCATTA
This sequence comes from Saprospiraceae bacterium, assembly GCA_965277415.1. Lineage (GTDB taxonomy): Bacteria > Bacteroidota > Bacteroidia > Chitinophagales > Saprospiraceae > JAHDHW01. The sequence goes on along the minus strand of CBDICS010000002.1, from coordinate 1,121 downwards.
AATGAATTGTTTTTGATTAAAAAAATAATATTATCTCAGATGATTATATCTGATTAAGGGTTAAACTTGTCAAAGTCTAAGCATGTTTTGAAATCTCCAGCTTGAATGTTAATCGGTAAGAATTTTATAGTATGTTTATTTTATACAGTCACAGTCTTACAAATCTAATAGATAACTTTCGGATAACATAAATAATACTTGGTAATTATTTTTGGATGTATTCCATGATCAGCAAATGCAGACATAGGTTTTATCTTTCCATTTTTAAAAAGAATTTTAATTTCTTTTTTAGATGTACTATATGCGCTATTTGTTTCGGTGCCTTCAAAAAATAAGTAATCCAAGTCCATTTCTTTTTTACTTAGACTTTCTAATAATTTCAGACGCAGTTTTTTCGTATAGTCACTTTTGAAAGGTTCATTATTTAATTCAACACGAAATAATTTTCGATCCATGATACTTTTAGATAAGAAAGAGAGGGTAAAGTCATCATGATTCCTCCAGCTTTTCAAAGCAGAAATTATATCGAAATCGTCTAATTTGGCGAATTCAGTTAATAATTCATTTCGATTATTTTTAAAATCCCTTGAGTTTAAAGAGCTATACAGGAATTTTTTCAAAGGAATTGAACCATCTAATTCGACGCCTTTATTGGCTAGATTTTTTGCTCTTTTTAATGCTTTAATCAGCATTTGTTCGGCGACCAAAGAAGTTTTGTGTAAATAAACTTGCCAATACATCAACCTTCGAGCAATTAAGAACTTCTCTATTGAATAGATTCCTTTCTCTTCAACAACCAATTCATTATCTACTACAGACAACATTTTTATAATACGATCATAACCTATCACGCCTTCCGAAACGCCCGTAAAAAAACTATCTCGATTCAAATAATCCATTCGATCCATATCCAATTGACCAGAAACCAATTGGTGTAAAAATCGTTTTTTATAACGATCTTCAAAAATTTCTATAGCGAGATCAAGTTCACCATTAAATTGATCATTCAGCTCTTCCATAAAAAGAACGGATAAATCTTCATGATGCGCATCCACTAATGTATGCTCCAATGCATGGGAAAAAGGACCATGACCAATATCATGTAGCAAAATAGCAATACT
>CBDICS010000001.1:0-101246 GCA_965277415.1 Saprospiraceae bacterium | reverse complement strand
AAACCAGACGACTTATGAAAAAAGTACTTTTCTTTTTGTCTTTGACCCTACTGACTTTTGCTTGTGATAAAGATGATGACCTTACCGCTGATCTGATAAATGATCGTGGATTGAATGATGCGCCATTTATTCTTGTTGGAGAGTACATCTTAGCTACTCGATTTTTAGCAAGTGAATTGAATGATTTTCAAGGAAAGAAATTAACAGGAATCGAATATTATTTAAAAAATAAGCCCACGCAATGCGAAGTTCAAGTTTATAGTGGAAGTAATGGCGATGAACCGGGAACCTTGGTTTATTCTGAAACGGTAACAGTAGATACGGAAGCTGACAGCTGGAATTTTCATACACCTTCCACAGATATTGATATAACAGGGGAGGATTTATGGATTGCGGTTCGAATCGTTTTAAATAGAGAAGATGCTACGGTTGGATGTGATGTCGGCCCTGCGGTGACGAATGGGGATTGGATTATGTCTACGGCGGATAATGAGTGGAAAACTTATCGAGATTTCACGAGCCCTACAGTAAGTATCAATTGGAATATAAGAGGACATGTTGATTGATGAATAATGGCTGGAGTTTCTTTCTTTCCATCTGAAATCTTACCTTCGCTTTTGTGAAAAATACAGAAGAACTTTTAGGTTTATTGGATTTGGAACAAATTGATGATAATTTGTTCCGAGGTCAAAATTATAAAACTCCTTGGGGGCGTGTTTTTGGCGGACAAGTCTTAGCACAGGCTTTACATGCAGCTTCTAGCACCGTTCCTGAAGAGCGGTGTGCGCACTCGATGCATGGATATTTTATTTTGGCAGGAGATATTAACCAGCCAGTTATTTATCAGGTAGAAAGATTGAGAGATGGTGGAAGCTTTACCACAAGAAGGGTGACGGCTATACAAAAAGGGCGACCTATTTTTAATATGGCTGCTTCTTTTCAATTAGATCAGGGAGGCGTGGATCATCAGATAGAAATGCCAAATGTGCCTTTCCCAGAGGATATTGTTCCTGATATTGAATATGCTAATATTATTAAGGAAAAAAATCCGGAATGGTATCGGCGATTAACTTTACCCAAGCCTGTTGAATTTAGAACGGTTGAAAAGATCAATTTCCTGAATCCAAAAGAAGGACAGCCATTTCGGCATATCTGGATGAAAGCTATTGGAGATTTACCGGACAATAAACGGACGCATCAAGAGGTCCTGGCTTATGGCTCGGATTATAGCTTATTGTCTACTGCGATTCTTCCTCATTTAGATAAAATAGATATGAGGCAATTGTTTTTTGCTAGCTTGGACCATGCGATGTGGTTTCATAGAGATTTTCGAATCGACGAATGGCTACTTTATGCCCTGGATAGTCCAAGTGCTTCTAATGCCAGAGGTTTTACAAGAGGCAATATTTTTAACAGAGCCGGTAAACTTGTAGCTTCCGTAACGCAAGAAGGTTTGATGAGGATAAAAAATAAGCGTTAAGCAGATGTATTTTTATCTCCTCCAATGTCTTCTCTCATCGCGATCAGACTTTGTTTTTGCTTTTCCAGAATTGAAGTTTCTAAAGTTATAAGCAAAGTTTAGCATAATATATCTTTGTAAAACTTTGGATCGTAAATCTTCAATATAGGTTTCTGTTATATTTCGATTGATGCTTTGGTTTTGTTCTAAAATATCAAAAACAGAAAGGGTGATTTCTCCGCGTTGATTTTTAAATATCTTTTTACCAATACCAGCCGTCATTAGGAAAAAACTATCATCGAAACCGTCAGATAAACCAGTATATAATTGATGAGAAATATTGGTTCTAAAAACAATTCCTTTCGGTAGGATGACATTAAATTTAACTTTCGAAACTTGATTTAAATATTTAGAATCTACTCCGGTTTGAATAGTATTGGTGGCATCATTATAATTAGATCTTGTAGAAATAGTAAAGTCTACAAACTCGCTAATATTACTACTCAGACTTAGGCCTGCACCAATTGTATTTGTCGTAGAAGTATTGGCTTCATCATTGATGAGTCCTGGTGTTTTAGTAATCCCAGCCGTAAAATCTATATTGAAATTGGATTTGATTTTTGATAAAGGAAATCCGTAGGTTGAATAAAGATTACTAGCCGAATAACCACTAAGATTAACTGGTCGACTGATTTGAGTACCTCTTTCTAATGTGATTTGATCAAATATTGGATGGTCGGTAGCCCTTAAATAAGTAGCATTACCAATGTACTCATTAGAGAAGGAACTGTTCAACATAAAATAAAATACAGTCGCTTTATCCGTATTTGTTTTAGAATACCGAGCAGAAATTCTATGTGTATAAGCCTGATCTAAGGAAGGATTACCGATAGAAAGTTGTAGGGGATTAGAGTTATCTATAACATTTTGCAATTGTTCTACAGTAGGAGATTGAGTTCTTCCCATATAGAAAAATCTAAAATTTTCTTTTCTATCAAAATTATATCGAACCATCGCCATAGGAAGGACATTAAAGTAATCCTGTGACACTTCATTAGAGATAGGAAAAGATTCCGTGCTATTTAGAACAGACCATTGGATATTTGCTCTGGCCATAATGAAGAAATCCCTTCCTCTATTAAAATTATAGCCTGCACCAGCACGATGACTAATATATTCATTTTTAAAAACATTCGATAGACTTTCATTGAAGTCAGTATAGCCTTCGGTCTCCTCTGAAAAATCAAAAGTCTGTTTATCAGAATGATCTTGATCGTAAGAATAACGATACATTAGCATAATCCTGCTTCTTTCTCCCAATGGTTCAGTATAAGTAAGATTGGAAGAAATATTCCATCCGTCAATATCCAAATCAGCCATTTGGTCTAGGGTATCTATTTTTTGAACAAGACCAAAAAATGAATTTTTAGAATCTAAATTGCTTTCCCCTTTTTTGTTATTATATCCTTGACGGAAATCCAGGGATATCGTTCTCCCTGGTTTATTTAATTGTCTTCTATAATTAATAGAGTTGGAAAAATCAATCCCACTAAGATCAGAAAAATAAGTATTATCGGTCTGATTAGCCAATTGATCTCCAAATAGTGTTTGTCCAAAAGTATTAGAGTGGCCTTCATTTTTTTGAATACTCAGACGAGGCCGAATAGAAATCTCATTGAGAGAGTCAATCTTATAGCGTATGCGGCCATTAAATCGGTGGTTAAGATTCCGAGTATCTGCGGTATTGGTTTCGTCATAAAATTCACTAGCGACCTCTTCATTAAAAAACTCCAGATTTGAAATGTCTTCGGAAGCAATATCTGACATATTAAAAAAATAACTCCCTGATACGCTTACCTTTTTACTCCATTGATCTGAATAATTGATCCCAATGGCATTAGTTGCCGCGATCCCATCTTGCTGAGCAATTAGAAAATCCCTTGAAGATCCGCCGCCGCGACCACCACGTCCTCTACCGCCACGACCACCGCCACGTCCTCGTCGACCACTAGAACCACTAACACTTAAAAGATCTTCAGAGGAGAAATTTTGCTGATTGACATTATTGCTTTGTCCAATAACTGAAATTCTTTGATCACCATTAAAAAAGTTTGTATTTCCACCACCTTGGTATCGGTCTTCATAACCATAGCCCGCATAAATTTTTCCAAATTGACCATTACGCATTTCCGGACGAGTAATGATATTGATTGTTTTGGAAGTTTCGCCATCCTGAAAACCAGAAAAACTGGCTTGCTCGCTAGTCTGGTCGTATACTTGTATTTTGCTAATCACTTCTGCGGGGAGATTCTTCAAAGCGGCTTTGGGATCGTTTCCGAAAAATGGTTTTCCATCAACGAGTACTTCTTTGACTTCTTCTCCTTGAGCTTGTATCTTGCCATCTTGGAGAACGACTCCGGGCATTTTTTCTATGAGTTCTTCTGCGGAGGCATCTTTCATTACTTTGAACGCATCTGCATTATATTGTGTGGTATCTCCTTTTTGTTCTGCTAAGGGAATTTTTCCAGTAATTTCAACTTCGCTTAATGAGATGCCTTCTGTCAATTCTATCTGTCCAAGCCCAATGTTTTTATCAACAATAGTAACTTCCGTTTTATAGTCCGTATATCCGATATAGGTGATTTGGAAAAGGTATCCTCCTTTTGACAATTCTTTCAATTCAAATGAGCCATCTGATGCGGTGACGGTTGTCTTATATGCTTCTCCCCAAGGATGCATGAGTGAGACATGCGCGCCTGGCAAAGCCTGCTCATTATTAGGATCTACAAGCTTTCCACTAATGGAAAATTGTTGGGCGCTAAGTACACCAGAAAACAATAGAAAAGAGAACAGCGTGAATAATCTCATATATGATAAAGGCTTAAGAGTCTATTAATGGGTCTTTTCTTCTTCGGTTTCTTTCATTTGCTTTTTCCCTTTACCACCTTTACGGCCTTTTCCTTTGCCCTTGCCTCTTCGTCCTTCGCCTCTTCTCTTATTGCGGAAATCAGCTTCTACTTGTTCCCATTTAGCGAATTGATCAGCAGTCATATATTTTTTGAGTGCTGTATTTTTTTCTACTCTAAGAGTTTGCATCGCTGTTCGCATCTTTTCGCGCATGGTTTCCCAATCTCCATCCTGTTCTTCTCGCATTTTCTTTCTTAGTTCTGCACTCTTTTTAGCATAGGTAAGATTTACTGTTGCAATTTTTTCAGTTTGAGCTTCGGATAGTGCTAGACTATCTGTCATGATTGTTGTTGTTCTGTTTGCAGAAGTCTCGGGATCCATACCTCTACCTCCACGTTGAGCCTGAAGCGTAGAAAAAGCAAAGAGAATTAGAGCGAGCGTTAATATTAAATTTGAGATTCGGTTCATTTTTTATAATTTTTATGAAGACAAACGCTTATTTGTCCAAGATAAACTAGGTTCTTAATAAAGTACTAAGATCATGAAAAGCGCTAAGACTTTGAAATCTAATCAATGAAATAGGAAGATTTATCTATAAATAGTAGGGGAGGACTTAGCGGAAATAAGTCATACTACGTTTTTTAGCCCTTAGAATTGTCATTGATCATTAGAGTGGAAAGACCTAATGATCAATGACAATTTTCAAAAGAATGGATTTTAATTAGCTCTATAAAGCCTTATGCGAACCATCGCAAGCATAATCATTTTTCGTCTTTTTACAGGTACACATATAGCAAGTTTTACTTTCTTCAGCTACAAAGACATGAGGACTAAATTCGGAACCTTTATGTGATCCATCACAAAGTGGTTGATTTGAAGATTCACCACAGGTACACCAAGCGTATCTTTTCCCGGTTTCTAATTCTACTGGGATCGGGCTTGTACCAGCTATTTTGGGTTCTTTACTCATTATTATATATTTTTAGTATAAAAATCTTAATTTGATTTTGACAGAATAGTACTGCAAACTTACAAACCAAATAAATTTTAGATTATCATTTCTGGAATATCAGCTTCGACAATTAAACGTCCTTCTGTTGCATTTTGTATTTGTTCAACGGAAACACCAGGCGCTCTTTCAATAAGCTTAAATCCATGAGGCGTAATATCGAGAACGGCCATATTGGTTACGACTCTTTTTACGCACTTTACACCTGTGATGGGTAAAGTACATTGCCTTAACAGTTTTGATTGCCCCCTCTTATTGGTATGCATCATAGCAACAATGATATTATCAGCAGAAGCAACGAGGTCCATAGCACCACCCATTCCTTTGACCATTTTACCCGGGATTTTCCAATTCGCAATATCTCCATTGTCTGCGACTTCCATTGCACCAAGAACGGTAAGTTGTATATGCCCACCTCTAATCATAGCAAAGCTCGTTGCTGAATCAAAAATTGAGCCCCCAGGTTTGATCGTTACCGTTTGTTTTCCGGCATTGATCATATCCGCATCTTCTTCTCCATCATAAGGGAATGGCCCCATTCCTAAAATCCCATTTTCTGATTGAAATTCTACATTCAAACCATCCGGTACATAATTAGCGACTAGGGTAGGTATTCCGATGCCTAGATTAACATACCAGTTATTTTGAAGTTCTTGAGCTATTCTTTTAGCTATTCCTGTTTTATCTAACATTTTTTCAATTATCAATTATCAATTATCAATGTGCAATTATCAATTATCAATTACCAATTATCAGAGGGTGTACATTGATCATTGTACATTGTAAATTGATCATTGTACATTGTACATTGAATTAAGTTTTACTATTTTGGATGATTTTGAATAGCATCTTCGCTAATTCATCAGCATCTTGAAAAAGGCTACTAAATTCGGTTTGATTTATATAATTAGTTGCCCGAAGTAGTTTTAGCCAGTATTTGGTTTCTCTTGTTTCCTTATATGAAATACTCATCTTAGCAGCAAAATCTTTTTTTGAATATCCTCCAATTGCCTCTTCTATATTAGCTCCAATAGAAGTTCCACTTTTTAAAATTTGTTTGCTTAAAATATATTCATTATGGTTTTTTTGAATATGTTGATAAAGGTTTACAATCCTTACAGCAAAATCAAAACTCTTATTTACTATAATATTATTGTATTCCATAGTATTCAATTATCAATTATCAATTATCAATTACCAATTACCAATTATCAATTATCAATTACCAATTATCAGAGGATGTACATTGATCATTGTACATTGATAATTGTAAATTGATCATTGAATCACGGTTCTTTGCTCGATTCGTTTTTCGTAATTAGAACCTTGAAAGATTCTTTGGATGAAAACGCCGGGAGTATGTATGAAATTAGGATCAAGTTCACCGGGTTCTACTAGTTCTTCTACTTCAGCGATGGTGATCTTACCAGCCATTGCCATAGCAGGGTTAAAGTTACGAGCAGTTCCTTTGAATATTAGATTCCCAAACTGGTCTCCTTTCCAAGCTTTTACAATCGCAAAATCGGCTTGGAATGCATTTTCTAAGATATGGGGTTTCCCATTGAAATAACGCACTTCTTTACCTTCTGCGACTTCAGTTCCATAACCAGCAGGCGTAAAGAAAGCCGGAATCCCTGCACCAGCGGCATAGCATCTAGCAGCCAATGAACCTTGTGGAACGAGGTCTACTTCAAGTTCACCACTAAGCATTTGACGTTCAAATTCATCATTTTCACCTACATAGGAGGAGATCATTTTCTTTATCTGCTTTTTTTGTAGTAATAAACCTAATCCAAAATCATCAACTCCTGCATTATTGGAAATACAAGTGAGTCCGGAGATTTCAGCGTCTACTAAGGCTGTGATACAATTTTCAGGAATCCCACAAAGCCCAAATCCTCCAAGCATTAAAGTCATTCCGTCTTTAATTCCCTGAATAGCTTCCTGAGCATTATTTACTTTTTTATTCATAAAATAAGTATTGTTATTGATGTACTGTGCCAAAGAACCATGACTGTACTACCAAAACTAATATTTTAATGGAATATTATTAGCTTTAGGAATTAAAATTTTGAATAAAAGCTAATATTTACTTTATATACTGACGTTGAAGTGGTTTGGGAAAATAAATGTACTTCATTACAGTATATACTGACCGAAGTGGTTTGGGAGAATCCCAAACCACTTCGCGTCAGGTATGCACTTTCTAATTTATTATTAGAATGCTAAAGTCGAGCTAGGGCCTAAACGAACTCTAGCAGCATTTCTGAAAAGAATTACAAAAGATAAATGATCTATGGATAAACTATTGACCTTGTCAAATGAATTTGGCTTAGATGGGTATCAATGGGGGATGGCATTTTTAGCAACTTTTATTGCTGGCTTTTCTAAGGCAGGTATTAAAGGACTTGGGGTACTTGTAGTGACCTTGATGGCTATCGTCTTTGAGTCTAAGACTTCTACAGGAATTGTATTAGCTATTTTTATTTTTGCAGACGTCCTTGCAGTCATTTATTATAATAAAAAGGTGAAATGGAAATACTTGTTTAAGTTCTTGCCATGGATGATTGTAGGTATTTTAATTGGCGTATATCTAGGGAAAGATATGCCAGAGCAAATTTTTAAAAAAGGGATGGCGGGAATCATATTAATCTCTGTTATACTCATGTGGTGGTGGGAATACAAAAATGACCTTAAAGTTCCTGATAATAAATTTTTTGCTAGCATTATGGGACTTACTGCAGGGTTTACAACTATGGTAGGCAATCTTGCTGGCGCTTTCTCTAATATTTACTTTTTAGCATTAAGAGTTCCAAAGATTGTATTTATTGGAACAACTGCTTGGCTTTTCTTTATCATTAATTTGTTTAAAATGCCATTTCATATCTGGGTCTGGGAAACGGTAAGTATAGAGACCGTTCCTATCGTTTTGCGCCTTTTACCCGCTATGTTTATAGGTTTTATTATAGGGGTGAAACTTGTAGATAAGATACCTGAGCAGACATTTAGAAAAATTATATTGATTTTGACGGCCTTTGGCGCTTTTATGATCTTTTTGAAATAAGACCTACCGTTTTTCAAATCGTCTAAAACTAAAACTTACATTCTAAAATACCAGATTACTTTACATTGTACTTATTACATTTTTCTTAATTTTGAAGAATATTTAATATCAATGAAAAAAAGATTCCCATTTAAAGAAGCATTAACTGTTATTTTCCTTTTTGCAACAATAGCAATTTGTGCTCAAGAGACAATACTTGAAGATAGTAGTGATCTATCCATTCCAGAAGTTTCTATCAAGAAAACGACTCAAAGCATTACCCTCGATGGTGTTTTGGATGAAGCGGCATATTTTGAAGGTACTGCTGCGAAGGAATTTTGGCAATACTTTCCCTCTGATAGCTTATCGGCTAGTGGACAAACTGAAATTTATATGGTCTATGATGAGACCTATATTTATGTTGGCGTAAAGTGCTATAGCAATGATAATGATTTTATTACACCTTCTCTGCGAAGGGATTATTCATTTAGAGGCAATGATAATATCAGTCTTGTCTTCGATACTTATAATGATCAGACGAATGCTTTTCTTTTTGGTATGAATGCTTATGGGGTTCGACGGGAAGCTCTATTGTCTAATGGTGCTCGACAGCGAAATGATTTTAATATTTCTTGGGACAATAAATGGGATGGAGAAACAAAGATTTATGATAATTATTGGATTGCAGAATTCCAGATTCCGTTTAAAACAATTCGTTATGTAGAAGGCAGTACCAAATGGCGATTTAATTGTTACAGAAATGATACGCGATATAATGAAATAACCAGTTGGATGAATATTCCCCAAAATCGGATCATTATGGATTTGACTTATATGGGGGATATGATTTGGGATGAGCCTTTGAAAAAACCAGGCAAAAACATTTCGATCATTCCTTATATTGCAGGAGCAGTGACTAGAGATTATGAGGACTTAAATGAGTCAACACCTAATTATGATTTTGGAATAGGAGGGGATGCTAAAATCGGAATCACTTCGGGGCTAAATCTAGACCTTACATTTAATCCAGATTTTTCACAAGTAGAAGTAGATCGGCAGGTGACTAACCTTGACCGCTTTGAGATTTTCTTTCCTGAAAGGAGGCAGTTCTTTTTAGAAAATGCGGATCTATTTGGAAGCTTTGGTAATGGTCGATTGAATCCTTTCTTCTCCCGACGTATTGGTGTGGCAGTAGATACGGCAACTGGAACTAATGTTCAAAATACTATTTATTATGGTGCAAGGTTAAGTGGAAAGTTAAATGAAAAACTCCGTATCGGGCTTTTAAATATGCATACTGCCGAACAAGAAGACAATGATCTCCCGAGTTTTAATTATACCGTAGCGGCATTAGAACAACGCGTTTTTAAACGATCAAATGTTGCATTTATTCTTGTCAATAAACAAGCCATTGATGCGGAAGATTTTGGCTCAACTTTTAATAAATATGATCGTGTAGCTGGTATCGAATATCGTTTGGCTTCAGCTGATAATCGGTGGTCTGGAAAAGCACTTTACCACCAAGCATTTACTCAGGAGGATGAAAAACAAAAGTTTGCTCATTTTGCTCAAATTCAGTTAGAAGAAAGAAAATACCGATTGGAATGGGCGCATTTATTGATTGGAGATGGCTTTAATGCAGAAGTGGGTTTTGTCCCGAGGAGAGATATTTTATTATTAAGCCCTGAAGTTGGCTTGAACTTTTTTCCAAGTAAAGGAAATGTGAGTCGTCATAATCTGAACCTTGACTTTCGATGGGTTTATAATATTGGAAATGACGACAATCAGATTCAACCGGATTTTGGATTAGCAGAGTGGGGGATAGAAGGCGAGTGGAGAGCCTCCTATAAAAATGGTTCTTCTCTTCAACTGGAATCTGCTTTCCAGCATGTTTTATTATTTGATGACTTTGATCCTACTCGACTACAGGATGATGATGTTTTTCTTCCAGCAGGAAACACTTATTCTTTTACGAATGTAGAACTTAGTTATAATTCTGATCGACGCAAAAAGTTTTTCTATCAGATAAGCCCTAATATCGGACAGTTTTATAATGGTTTTAGAACGGGACTAGAAGGAACAGCCACCTTTAGATATCAGCCATTTGGGTTTATTGCGCTTAATTTTAATTATAATTATATAGAATTAGATGATCCATTTAAGCCTGTAAATCTATGGCTACTCGGACCAAGAGTTGATTTAACCTTTTCTAAAAAAATATTCTTCACCACCTTTATTCAATATAACAATCAATTAGACAACCTCAATGTCAATGCTCGATTCCAATGGCGTTTTCAACCAGTATCTGATTTCTTTTTGGTCTATACAGACAATTATATTACGAGTCCATTTGATCAATTTGGCGTACGAAATCGGGCGATAGTAGCAAAGGTTACTTATTGGTTAAATTTATAGGAGAGGCTCTAGGTTTTATATAAGAAAGAATTGATTTTTTTCTGTAAAAAAAAAATGGTATTTTGGAATGTAAAGTCGAGCTAAGATAATCTATCACATAAAACAACTCACCATATTCGGATTTTATTTAATTACTTAATATAAAATAATAACGTTATGGTACAAATGACAATCAAAGTCAACACTAATCAAGAAATTACAGAAGTCTCCGGAGCTGGTTTTTTAGGGTATGAAGACCATGATCTTTTAGGTCAACAGTTAGAAATGATTATTCCTGATAGACATAAAGCTGGGCATCATGCCGGATTTAATAGATTTCAATCTACTGGTGTGAAAAAAATTCTTGGATCATGGCTAACACTACCTTCAATTACTAAAAATGGAGAAGAAAAAAATGTAAGCTTGGTTCTGACAGAAGAAAAAGGAGAGGATGGAAGTCATCATATTATTGCTTTGATCAAGTAATGTAAAACCCTATTGGACTTGGTGATAAAGTGAAAATAAACAAGGCATCTCCAAAGCAAAGATTTTTTAAATAATTGGTAGACTATCCTTTCGCCAATTCCAATAGTTTATTTACAGATTTCAGGTTTCGAGTAGTTGCTTGAACTTTCAATTTCGATTCAAAAAAATTATTATTCAATTTAGTACGGCCATAACCATTTGGTAGAGATAGATAAACAACTCTTTTTGTAATAGTAAATGCTTCTCCTGGAAATTCCATAGCCTGAATCACCTTAACCTTATCTGAATCAGGAGGACTAGAAAGCAAGGTGAAGTGAAGAAATTTATGATCTAAATCACTATCCTTATATGGATTTTCTTCAGCTAGTAATTGTAGTTCGTCATGTGCCAAAACTATAACAGGAACATCGAAACCAAAGGTCTTTTTTATACCTTCTTTTATTGATGTTTCGAGGATAGCCTCTGCTATTTTTTTTGTTTTGAAAATTACATTCCCACTTTGAATATAAGTAATGACGGCTTCATATCCGATGCGTTCAAACATTGCTTTTAGATCAGCCATTTTAATCTTTTTTTGACCACTGACATTAATACCACGAAGGAGAGAAATATAAGTTTGCATATTGTATTTTTTTAGAAAGACTTTATTTCACCAAAAGGTAATCTATTATTTAAATTTCACTAGAATATTTAGACCCCACAAGCGAAGCGATCACCAAATCACAAGTTCCGGAGGAACGATCACTCAATCACCTAGTCCGCAGGACTGATCACCCTATCACAAGTTCCACAGGAACGAAGAACAATCACTAAATCCTCATCGTAAATACCGTCCCTTTACCTTCCTGTGAATAAGCATATAAATTGCCTTTGTGCATATGAAGAATCTGCCTACTCAAACTTAGACCAATACCGCTACCTTCGGATTTTGTTGTGAAAAATGGAACAAAAATCTCATCTAATAAATCATGAGAAATACCCGGACCATTATCTGCAATCTGAATTTCTAGTTCACCATCAAGGCTTTTAAAAAGGTGAATGGAAATAGTGGGGTCTTGGCAGCCATGAAGTGCTTCCATCGCATTCTTAATGATATTGATAAAAACCTGTTCCATAAGATCCGGATCTAATTGAGCTTCATAATTTTTTTCTTTGTATTGCCGAACTATAGAGATGCCCTTTGCTTCAATATCAGACCTGAGTAAGGTCAATACGCGTTCGATAATTTGGGATGGATCACAGTTTTCAAATTTGGGCGGCGGAACTTTTGTCAACTGCCGATAAGTTTGTGTAAAATGTAGTAAACCAGCACTTCTTCGATGAATCGCCTCAATGGCTTTCCGGATATCTTTTTCGGAATCTTGTAGAAGAGAATCACTTTGTGCCATCATTTCATTTACAGTGGCAGAAAGACTAACTACGGGAGCAATAGAATTCATAATCTCATGCGTTAAAATCCGAATTAACTTTTGCCAACTGGCAATTTCCTGTTCTTCTAGTTCCGCATGAATATTTTGTAAAGCAAATAAATGTAAGGCGTCATTTTTTAATTTAAGAATGGTCTTCCTTACGGATAATTGTACGATCTGATTATTGACAATCAGTTTGACAAGTTTTTTTTCTCCTGGTTCAATATCATTCATTGCATTAAACAAAGCTTCATTATAATTAGCAATGGACTTAAAATCAGGGAAATAAGATTTATGCAATAATTGTTGAAGCCCTTTATTATAGAGTTCCGTTTTTCCTTCATCATCAAAACAAATCAAGCCAGTATCTACATTTTCAACAATCGCTTGTAGGTATTGAAACTGCATTTCTTTCTCAGAACGAATATCTCGAAATTTTTCATTGACAAGGTTGAATGATTTATGTAGGGATTGATATGAATCGCCAATAGATTTAGATTCAGAAAAGGTAACCGCATAGTCATTGTATTTGATATTAGCGAGAAATCCTGCTACCTCTTTATTGGTTTTGTCAATGAGGGTAAATAACTGCCAAATCAAGACAAGAAGAATCGGAATAAGGAAGAGCAAGTATATTTTTGTATCGACAATGAATATGAAATAACCGGCGCTAGATATGACAAATAAAATTCCTGTTAAATAGGCTAAGATTTGAAATTTGAAATTTTTGAACATAATTTTGCTGAACAACTTTATACAAAAGTAAACGATTTGAATTAAAATCCCTTGTCCCTATATTATGAAGTTGTATAAAAATGAATTGATGGATGATTTACAAGTGCTTGATTTCTCAGAACACATATTTAAATAACTTCTATTTCTAAATTGAAAAAACAAATATGGATATTCAAAAATTAAGAAGCGATACACCCGGCATCGGTCATATTACTCATTTTAATAATGCGGGAGCTGCTTTGCCGACCCAAGCTTCATTAGATAAAATTTTTGACTATCTAAAAAACGAAGCTGTTATTGGTGGATATCGAATAAAAGAAGAGTATAATAAAGAAGTGAATGCTTTTTATCAACGTGCGGCTCAATTAGTCAATGCTTCTGCTGAAGAAATTGCGATTACAGGTAGCGCTTCTGAATCATTCAATAACATCCTCTATTCTATCCCATTTCAAAAAGGAGATATTATTATAACTTCTGAAATCGAATATGGAAACAGTTTTGTCAATTTCATAAATTTGAAAAATAAGCTAGGGATTGAAATTAAATTAATCAGAAATCTTCCTAATGGAGATTTTGATTTAGAGATGTTAAAAAGGTCGATAAGTGAAAAAGTGAAATTGATTGCTGTGACCCATATCCCTACGAGTAGTGGCGTAGTCGCTCCTGTTGAAGAAATTGGACAAATAGCAAAGGCACATGATATTCTTTATTTAGTAGATGCTTGTCAGTCTATTGGTCAAATGCCCTTTGATGTAGACAAAATAGCTTGTGATTTTGCAAGCGCGACAGCTCGAAAATACCTTAGAGGTCCTAGAGGCTTAGGGTTTTTATATGTTCGAAAATCGGTAATTGAATCATTAACACCTCCAATTTTGGATACTGTTACTGCACAATGGAAATCTGAAACGGTAGTAGATTTACAAAAAAGTATATTGATGTTCGAACGGTTTGAAAAATCTTTTGCTTTGGTTTTGGGCTTTTCTGAAGCACTAAGGTACCTTTTGGATCTAGGTGTTGAAAACACTTGGAGTCGGATTCAAGAATTGGCGCAATATACTCGTCAGAGACTGGGAAATCTGAAAGGACTTGAAGTTCATGATCCTGGTAGCCAAAAATGCGGGATTGTGACTTTTACAAAAAAGGGAATCAAGCCCGCAGAAATTCATTCAAAACTAAGGGCTCAAAATATTAACACGTCTGTAAGCTTACCTTTCAGTAGTCTGACGGATATGCAAAGTAGAGGCTTGGAGGGAACAGTAAGGGCTTCTGTCCATTATTATAATACTAAAGAGGAGATAGATTTATTGATTAGAACGGTAGATGGGCTATAAGAAGACGGAGAGTATTGAGACCAATTAGAACCTCAGAAAAGATCATTAGTCAACGGTCATTAGGCGTTTTTGAAATAAGCGCTAATGACCGTTGATATTTCTTCCTTCCTAAGCAGAAAAGGATGTACCACAGCCACAAGTATCTGAAGCATTAGGATTGTTAAAAGAAAAACCACGATTATTTAGGCCTTCTACCCAATCAATCTCCATTCCTAAGAGGTAAATACCATGAGACTTTTCCATGAGAACTTTCATTCCACTGATTTCAAAAGTATTATCTTTTTCTTTTTGAACATCAAATCCAAGGATATAAGAAAAGCCAGAACATCCTCCTCCTTTTACACCAATACGGAGACCATGGTCTTCAGGAACGTTTTGTTCTTGCATAATTCTTTTAAGCTGTGTAATGGCACCTTCTGTTAAAGTTACAGGATGGACGACCACATTATCTTTTGTTGTATTCATTTTAAAATTATTGTAATAAGTTATTAGACCTAATTTTCTACATCTGCTTAACAAAAATAAGTAAAAAATTAACGTCAGTCAAAGCTGATAGACTTTCTTTTTCTAGAATTACTTGATTAGTCTAATTAATCTACTTCACTCTAAATACAACAACAAAACAAAAAAATGGAATTTATGTTGTAGCATTTTAGAAGTTTGTCGTTATATGATGGCAGTTTAGGAGATTGTCTAAGTTTTTACGTTCTTTGACAAATCCTATACTTAAGACAAAGCCATAAATAAGATTAAGGCTTCTTTTAGCCGTATTTTAGGTTTATCCACCAGATTTGTCAAAGAACGATATAATATTAGATAAGCTCTAGTAAAATTAGAAGAGATATTCTTATTTTTGAACCAAAAATACAGATATGCCAGTTTGGTTAGAAGTAATATTAGAAATTGTAAAAATCACAGTCCCAGCATTAATCGTGTTTTTTACAGTGTATTCTTTATTAAAACAATATTTAGAAGGGCAGTATAAGTCTCAAATGCTGCAGTTTAAACAAAATCAAAACAATACGACCATTCCTCTAAGGCTTCAAGCATATGAGCGACTCTCTCTCTTTTGCGAGCGCATTTCCATACCGAATTTAATATTAAGGCTTAGAACCGATGATATGACAGCTACTGATCTTAGATTGGCACTGATGTTAGGAATACAGCAAGAATTTGAGCATAATATTACTCAACAGGTATATGTTTCTGATCAGTTATGGCAAATTGTCAAAATCTCTCGCGATGATACGCTCAATATCATAAACTTGGTGTATAATTCAGTTGATCCCAAATCGGATGGAAGAGAGTATGCGGGAACCATTTTTAAATACCTCCAGACTCGTGAAGCCATTTCTACCGAAAGAGCGCTTGTAGCGATTAAAAAAGAAGCAGGCTTGCTTATGTAATCCCTTTCTTTTGATTTGATTAGGATAAAAATAAGCGATCAAAGTTTGTAAGTATATTAAAAGCAAGGCCCCACAAGCGAAGCGATCACAAGACCGAAGGTCACTCACAAGCGAAGCAATCACCTTATCACTAGTTCCGCAGGAACGATCACCACATCATTTCTCTTGAAATACCTTTCTTGTATACCATAACCATATTTCCTGCTTATTTTCTATCTTGTGGTAAGAAGCTAATCTCCTTTTACCTATGAAAAGATTTTTCCTTTTTCTTATCGTGAGTCTATTCCTGTCTTGTAGTCAGAAGGTACTGCATCTTGCAGAAGTTAGACCAGAGTCTTATAAAATGGAGGCCTCTGAAGGTGTAAAGCCTGATGCCGAAATAATTGCCTTGATTGCTCCATATAAAGATAAAGTAGATGTTGAAATATCGGAAGTCTTAGGAGAAAGCGCTATTACAATGAAAAAGGCAAAACCGCAATCAACTCTAGGTAATTGGATGGCAGATTTGATGTATAAAATGAGTAAAGCCTATTATGGGCAGTCTCTGGACTTTGCCTTTACTAATTATGGAGGTATTAGAATACCAGAATTGCCAAAAGGACCTATAACTAGAGGTAAGATTTATGAACTGATGCCTTTTGAAAATGAGCTCGTTGTCCTGAAGATCAAAGGAAATATCGTACAACAACTTTTTGAAAGAATGGCAGAAGACGGAGGCTGGCCAATTAGTAAGCATGTCAGGTATGTGATAAAAGATGGTAAAGCAATAGATATAACCATTAATGACAAAGCGATTGATCCCAATAAAACGTATAAAATTGCTACAATAGATTTTAT
This sequence comes from Saprospiraceae bacterium, assembly GCA_965277415.1. Classification (GTDB taxonomy): domain Bacteria; phylum Bacteroidota; class Bacteroidia; order Chitinophagales; family Saprospiraceae; genus JAHDHW01. The sequence continues at coordinate 84,230 of CBDICS010000001.1, read as the reverse complement.
CGCAAATGGGGGAGGGCATTGTTCCTTTCTTAAAAATCAAACCAGAGACAATCTAAATATACTATATCGAAATGCTATTATGGAATTTATACAACAGATTGCTAAAGAAGGAAGATTACTGGATGCAGAAATGGATCATAGGCTTAGAATTATGAAATGATACTTTGAACAACTTCTTTATTAAAAAAATATGAAACGTAGGAATTTTCTCCAAAAACTAGGGACTTCAGGTATTTTGTTGGGCGCCGGTGCTTTCCCGCTTCAGGCATTTAATGGGCCAGAGATACTGAAATTGACCATTCTTCATACAAATGACGTACATAGTCGTATAGAACCATTTCCGATGGATGGAAGTAAATATCAAGGACTAGGCGGAGCGGCAAGGCGAGCTGCTATGATTCATGAGGTTCGAAAAGAAGAAAAACATGTTTTGCTTTTAGATGCTGGAGACATCTTTCAAGGTACTCCTTATTTTAACTATTTTGGTGGAGAGCTCGAATTCAAATTGATGTCAAAAATGGGATATGATGCAGCTACCATAGGAAATCATGATTTTGATGCAGGAATTGATGGTTTGCATAAACAGATGGAAAATGCGTCCTTTCAGCTGATCAATTGTAATTATGATTTTTCGGATACAATAATGAATAGTAAAGTTAAGCCGTATCAAGTTTTTAAAAAAGAAGATATAAAAATTGGGATATTAGGGCTGGGGATTGAATTAAATGGACTTGTGCCCGCCAAACATTACAAAGCAACCCAATATCTTGACCCTATTCAAAAAGCGAATCAATATGCTTCAATTCTTAAACATGATGAGCAGTGTGATTTAGTGATTTGCCTTTCTCACCTGGGGTATAAATACAGAACTGAAAAGGTCTCGGATATCGTGCTAGCAAAGAATAGTAAAAATATCGACTTGATACTGGGAGGCCACACACATACTTTTTTGGACAAACCTGAAATAGTCAAAAACTTAGATGGAAAATCGGTTATTATAAATCAGGCAGGATGGGCTGGAATTCTCTTAGGTCGACTCGATTTTTATTTCGAAAGAAATGTCAAAAGTAAGTGCATTAGTTGCAAAAATATGCTGATTCATGGCTAAATGCAAAGAATGAATTATATGTTTAAAAAAAATGTTTTAAACAATTAACTTTTAATATAATCATGTTTTTATAATATGAAATGCGGTTTTTGAGGCTGCAAATTACTATGAAGAAGATAAGAGGTTGATAATCAATGCTATCCTTGTTTTGCGTAATATTCGTAAAATATTGACATTCTTTAAATTTGATTTTCGAATAAATATTTTTTCAAAAAGATCAATATTTCATTTTTCTAATTGGATTATTTTTCCCAAATTTGTAGTCCCCCATTATTGATACCTTTTCATGATTGATTGATTTAATGTGAGCGTGTGATAATGGAAAAACTGTAATATTTTGTGCAGTTTTCTCTTTCTTACTGATACTAAAGATTCTACACACTTTTACGGGATAATACTATTTTAGAATCTCAGTTACGAAACTGAATTTGAATCTGGAGAATGTTAAAAACTTATGATACAGTATGGGATAGCTGTCTGCGTACGATTCGTAGAAATGTGAATAATCAAAGTTTCAAAACTTGGTTTGAGCCAATTCGTCCTGTCCGTCTTGATCAAGATGCCTTGACGATACAAGTGCCTAACAAGTTTTTTTATGAATGGTTAGAAGAGCATTACGTTTCTTTGCTTAAGATGACTATTCGCCAGGAATTAGGAGATAAGGGACGCCTTGAGTATCAAATCTTAATGGGCCCTAAACGCCAAAAAACGGGTATTCCTAAACCTTCTTCATCGACGCCGCGTCGTGATGCCAATATGCCCGGTGCAATTGATACAGGGAATATTAAGAATCCTTTCGTAATACCTGGGATTAAAAAATTAAAAATTGACCCTCAACTCAATCCGAGTTATACTTTTGATAATTTTATTGAAGGAGATTGTAACCGATTGGCCAGATCAGCAGGATTTGCAGTGGCCAATAAACCAGGCGGTACTGCTTTCAATCCTTTAGTGATATTTGGAGATGTAGGACTAGGAAAAACACATTTGGCTCAAGCTATCGGTAATGATGTGATTACGAATGGTAGTAATAAAACGGTGCTTTATGTCTCTTCTGAAAAATTTACCAACCAGATTATTGAATCTATAAAGAATAATGCAGTTAATGATTTTGTTAATTTCTACCAATTGGTAGATGTTTTGATTGTTGATGATATTCAGTTTTTGGCTAATAAAGTAAAAACTCAGGAGATCTTCTTCCATATCTTTAATCAATTACATCAAAACGGCAAACAACTGATCTTGACTTCTGATCGACCTCCAAAAGATTTAGATGGGATGGAAGAACGATTGATTTCTCGATTTAAATGGGGACTATCTGCAGATTTAAGTACACCAGCACTTGAAACTAGAATGGCGATTCTTGAATCCAAAATGAATCAAGAAGGTTTAGATATCCCTTATGATGTAATCGAATTCATCTGTTATAATATTAAAAACAATATAAGAGAGTTGGAAGGTGTGTTGATCTCTTTGGTTGCACAATCTATGCTCAATAGAAGAGAGATTGACCTGGATTTAGCTAAAGAAGTGATCAAAAACTTTGTTAGCCAAATGTCAAAAGAGATTACAGTCGAATTTATTCAAGATTTGGTGGCAGATCATTTTGACCTTTCTGTTGATAAACTAAAAGGACAAACCAGAAAGCGCTCCATTGTAATAGCTAGACAGCTATCTATGTACCTTGCTAAAAACCTAACTAATAAATCACTAAAGTCAATTGGAGAAAATTTTGGTGGCCGTGATCACAGTACTGTAATCTATTCTTGCAAAGCTGTTCAAGATTTATTGGATACGGACATGATTTTTAAAGACACTGTTGTTGATTTGGAGAAAAAAATTAAAATGAGTCTTAACGAAAAATAACTTTTAGTGTAATTATTGTTTTCCTTAAAGACAAAGGATATTGGGGCATTTGCAAAACGAATGCCCCAATATTTTTTAACAAATAGCCTGTCACGATATTTCAATTCTAGTTCACTTTACATGTTTTTTTTAATTATTTTCTAAGAATTCCAAAATTGGTCTCATATTTGTTTTGTACCTAAGTATCCCTTCAATTTAAATCTCAATCTCATTACCTTCTTGAATAGTTACCCCTTCTTTTTGATTCCCTCTTTTAATTTAATTGTTTAGTAATCCTTGAAACTACATATACACAAATAAATATTCGACCGATGGTACACACAAAAACTCAAATTCAAAATAACGTAAAACAAATTGAGACTCCTGGTATTTCTGATTTCCACGTATTCCTTATAGGACTAGCTTTAATCTTCCTTAGTAATTTCAGTAGCTTGAATGCTGTTTATGATGCAATGGATCTAACTGCTCAAGAACAAGTACTTCCAGTTGATTGTCCTGATATCACAGACGTTTTTTCAAGCGTAAAAAAGGGAACACTCTAATTAATCATATCCCGACATTCTAAAAAAAATACTGTATTCTTTACTATAAAATCATTTTAGAAAGACAAGATTGTTTTTCATCCTTGGGCAATAATTGATACTCAATTATCATAAGACTAGATGACTTTATTCTGACCAGTAATTTAATATTTCAAATTTTCTATTTTGCAAAATTAGGATTCATTATAGCAGAGATATAGCAAGTAAGCGAATAATGCTGCTATGATGTTGCTCTACAATCACTAAAAAGCTTCAAAGGCCGAATTAGTGTGGGGTGGGCATTAGCAATTGTGAAATAAACTATAGAAGTAGCGCTTCACATTGCTCAAAGAGCTAACTAATTACTCAGGAATAGGCAGAATTTATTTTACAATGTATTAAGCCTTTCTAGAATGGTATGCATTTTTGCCGCTTGTTTTGCAACAATATAAAAACGTACGGTATAGCTCGTCGAATATATCTAAGCATAATTTAAAAGCATATTTAAATTTTATTGGCGAAGACGATAGCATTAAATTTAAAGTTTTGAGGAAGCGTATTTGTCTTTTTATAGCTTTAGAGCTTGACCGAGAATACATGGGAAATCTTGTATATCCTGTTAATCCTTTCGAAAAAAAAACAATTTATAGCCAACCAGCCTTGCTATGGGCATACAGAAAATCAAGACTAGATTCTTGTGTGGTTTTGCAGCCCAATGAAAGGAATGAAACCACTAGACTCATTGCTTTAGAGAAAGACTAAACAACTATCAATGTTTCAGGCTACGAATACAAATTTAATTTTGGCTTGATATTTTGTATATAATTGGTTGATTAACTCAAATAAACGCACAAATATTCTCTTTCTTTTTTGAATTGTAATTTATTACAGATTGGATAGGAGAGCGGGTAGACACATAAACTACAAATGAGAACTGCTTTTTCTATTCTCTTTTTTATTCAAAGTATTACTATACTTAGTTCCCAAATCGTTGGGACTTTTGCGGGTGTCCGAGATTCTATAGGAGCACTTGATGGACCAGCTTCCGAAGCTACTTTCTACAATCCACATGGTATTGCGATTAGTCAAACAGGTAATATCTATATCTGTGATCGCTTCAATCACATTATAAGAAAGATAAGCCCGAATGGACAAGTCACAACTTTGGCAGGAACGGCGGGGATTATTGGTGATGCAGATGGCAATGGATCTGCTGCTAAATTCTATGAACCCTGGGGGATTTGTGTAGATCATAATGAAAATGTTTTTGTAGCAGATACTAGAAATAATAAGATCAAAAAAATAGAGACAGATGGAACAGTAACGACCTTTGCAGGGACGGGTAATTTTGGAACCACAAATGGTCCATTAAATGCCTGCACCTTTGGCCAACCAGTTGGAATAGAATCTGATGGTCAAGGCAATTTTTATGTTGCTGATCATGCTACGCACATCATTAGAAAAATAAGTCTTGAAGGAGAAGTCACAACTTTGGCGGGTACTGCCTATTCATCAGGGTATGAAAATGGAATGGGGACTAATGCAAAATTTAATAAACCCTATGGATTGACACTTGACCTTGACGGAAATATCTTGGTAGCAGACGAGCATAATCATGCTATTAGAAAAATTACCCCAGAAGGCGAAGTAAGTACTTTAGCTGGGATTGGAACGCCAGGAGAAGAAGATGGTATTGCTACAGTGGCTACCTTTAAATATCCTTGGGATGTTACAGTGGACTCAAGTGGTTTAGTATACGTAGCTGATGGCTTAAACTATGCAATCAGAAAGATTATACCAGATGGTGATATTGAAGTAGAAACACTTGCTGGTATCATTGGGTCATCCGGTAGCGAAGATGGTTTAGGAACCAATGCAAGGTTTAGTGGAGCTACTGGGATCGCTTTCTCTCCTTTGACCAGAGAATTATATATCGGGGATGCTTTTAATAATTTAATAAGGAAAATTACAGATCCGAGTCAAGGTATTTTTTTAACAATAGAAAATAATATCACATCACTTTGTCCAGATGAAATTATTGAATTCAATGCTTATCCTGATGTATATCAGCAATTTCATTTTTATATAGATAATGAACTTGTGGAGAGTTCATCTATACCGTATTTTGATACGCTTGGTCTTCCATCAGGTCAACACTTGATAAAAGTTGTTGCAAGCTTAGATACTTTTCAGGTTACATCTGAGGATTTTGTAGTCGATGTGTTTACGACAGTTCAAGCGACAATAGATACGATTGGAGCAACTACTTTTTTTGAAGGTGATTCGGTCATTCTTATTTCAAGTTTTGGTATAGAATATTTTTGGTCAAATGGAGCGGATTCTCCTATCATAACAGTTAAGGAATCTGGAACTTATTCTGTTGAAGTTACTGATGCTAATGAATGTACAACTAATACATCAGAAGTCGAGGTGACAGTTAGATCAGATCCAGAAGAAATAACGATTGAAGCAGATGGTACATTGACTATTTGTGAAGGTGACTATTTAAATCTGTACACCAATCAAACTATTAATGTCCAATGGTTGCTGGATGGATGGCCAATAGAAGGAGCCAATCAATCAAACTATCAAGCAAGAGACCCTGGTGTTTATCAGGTGAGCTATATGGATTCTTTTGGAACGGTTGTCATTTCTGACTTACTGGAAATAATGGTATTGCCACAACCATTAATTGACTTTACAGCAGATAAAAATAATATTAAACCTAATGAATCTGTCCAATTATTTTTAATCGGAGATAGTTTGTCAACAGTAGAATGGGATTTTGGTAATAATATAAAAGCAAGTGATTTTAGTCCAATTTTAAAATATGAAGAGGAAGGGGACTATGATGTCAGCTTATTTGGAATTGCTGAAAATGGATGCAGTACGACTATTACTAAATCTTCATTTATTAGTGTAAACATAAATACAACAAATCAAAGTGAGGATGATGTATTTGTAGCCTCAGCCTTTACTCCAAATGATGATGGAATTAATGATGTCCTTTTTGTTCGAGGATTGGATGTAGCCAATATGAATATTAAAATATTCAATCAAAGAGGAACTTTGATATTCGAATCTTCTTCAAAAAATAATGGATGGGATGGTAGTTTTAAGAATAAAAAGGCACCTATAGGAAATTATATTTTTAGTTTAAAATATACCAATTTAATAGGAATGGAGAAGCAAATTATTGGAAAAATCGCTTTACTCAAATAAGTATAGATATGAAAATTACTTTTTTCTGTTTTATCACTACTTTTTTTTTTACGATCAATCTAGATGCACAAAATTTTAGTTTTTCGCAACTAGAAACAAATCAAACACTCTACCATCCTGCTGCATTTGGTCTCCTTGATACAAAGACTAGAGTGTCTCTTGGATATAGAACGCATTGGACTAATGTTAATAGTTCAGTAAGAAACATGCTATTGTCATTTCAACATAAAGTAAAAGATTTTAGCGTGGGAACAAAAATAATTCAGAGCGATGCAGGACTTGCTTCTGTCAAATCATCAAGAATTTTATTAGATCTTAGTTATAAAAAGAAATTGAATAAAGAAGAAGATATTATTGCTTTTAGTGTGACAGGAGGACTTATTCAACAAAGATTCCGTGAAGCTTCTTTTCAATTTGATAACCAATACGTAGAAGGAGAAGGTTTTAACTCAGATCTGTTAAACGGCGAATCATTTTCGATTACTGACCAAATAGCTCCTGTCCTAAATGCTAGTTTTATTGGAGAAAAACATTTTAATGATTTTAAAATTAATCTAGGAATCGCTATAAATAATATCAATAAACCTGTATTGGGTTTTTATAATGATATAATAGTTTCTACACCTGTTGAAATATCCGGCTTTGGCCTAATTTCAATTCCTTTAGGTTCATATACAGATGGCTTAGTCTATTTTGTTTATAATAAATTTGCTATCGACACAGAGCGTATTATTGGTGTAAAATTAAATTATGAATTGTCAAATAAATATGAACTTAGCTTTGGCCTTGCTAATAAACTAGGCAATGCTTTTGTTTTAGAATCTGGGCTGACTCTTGATCGAGTAAGTTTTAATTTTAGCTTTGACGTAGTTAATTCTTTAAAGTCTAGTATGGAAGGACATAAAGGAATAGTTGAATTGAGTGCAAATTATATTTTTGTAAAATAATTTTAAAGATTCAAAAAAATATATCTGTTTGAGTCTGTAAAGATGACAAGCAAATTAAACAAATAAACGTTACATATAATTACATTTTTATGGTGCTACTCAATTTTTTTCTTATTCGAAAAGACGTCTTCTTTGTTTTAATTGTCGCTTTATTTGGAGCATTCCAATTGAATGCTCAGAATATATCATTTAATAATGCTGTTCCTACAAGTGTTACAGTCTGTGGAGAATCAGAAACATTCACCATAGAATTTACAAATTTATCAGCAGGAAATTTGGAAAATATTGTAATTAATATTGATTTACCAAATGGTATTGAATATACTGCGGGAAGTATTATTGAAAGCTCCGGTTTTAATGTTCAAGAACAAAATATTACAGATCTTTCCAATATTTATTTTTCGGCAAATGACATGAGCACAAATGCAGTACTTAGTTTTACTTTTAAAGCTAGTGCAAATTTCTCTTCTTATGCAATACAGAATACAGGAAGTATATTTTCAAATACTGTAACAGTTAATTATAGCGGCGGTTCAGAGAATGAAACTTCATCTGCTTATAACATTCTCTATGCGGCTCTTTCGATAACTTCTGTAAGCCCGATGTCGAAGACAACTTTTGTAGGAGGAACATTTGATCGGACTGTTACTATTGTAAATGGAGGCTATGGTTCATTATCTTCTTTTATACTTGAAGATGTGCATGATGCTAATTCTTCAATTGGAGGATTGAGTGCAGGAGTATTAAATACAGCAGGAAATGAAATAACTTTTGGAGCAAGTGATTTTCTAAATATTGGGAATGGCGATGCTTACTTTGATCAGAATGAAGCGCTTACAGTTGTTCAAACTATTAATGTCTCTGGTTGTAATAGTTTCCAATCAAAATTAGTCGCTCATTGGGGTTGCGATGCACAAACTAATCTAAGTAATAAAAAATTTCCTTATACAACGGTTGTTTTATATGCACCGGATTTATCTATCACTACCAACCCTTCGTTTAATACTTGTGTTGATGGTACAGCCGATGCTCAAAAAATAAATATAACCAATAATGGTTCTGGACCTGCAAATAATATTGTAATTGAAGTCAGTCCTAAACATGAAGCTCAATATACGGAAATTGATATATCGACGATCAGCCTTACCAATCCAAGTGGAACATCTGTATTGACGCCTACGAGTACAAATAGTGCGAATGGATATGATTGTTTTGGGACTAGTCCAATAGATGGGTATACGGTAAACTTACCTACGATACAACCCGGTGAAACAATTGCCCTTGATTGGGATACTTATACTTGTGCAACATCTGTTTGTGGAGATGTTCGATATACAGGATGGAAGTATACAGTAGATTATACAGATATGTGCTTCAGTAAAAATTACTCTAAAAATGCAGGTGGACAAGAAGAGCATCGTAAAAAAATGCTTAATTTCTTTGAGTCGCCGTCTGATCTATCTGATGGAGAAGAGGGTTTATATAGTTTAATTATTAATGCAGCTACCTTTAAAATGCCTGAAGAGACAGGGGCCTATTTTGAGGTAGAATTTGATATTCCTATAGGTTTGGTATGGAATGGTTCGGTAGGAGACCTCGATTTGACTTATACTAGTGGTAAAAAGACTTGGAACCCCAGTAGCGCTAATTTTAATTCGACGACTAAAAAACTGATTGCTCAATATCAAATGCCTAAACCAAACGGATTTAATTTAGCTAACTCTGTTTTTGACTTGATATTGGGAGTTGATTGTTCTGCTGGTTCAACTTCGGCAACTGTGGGGATGAGGCTTTTTTACATAATGAATAATACTTGTTCCACCCCTTATAGAGTACCAATGACTTGTTATGAGACTGCTGTCACACAAATACATTGTCCAAGTACTTGTTCGCATGGATTGGACTTTGATAAATTTACAGTGATTAGGACAAGCTATGGTAATTCAGATAATGATCAAAATGGTTTGGCTGATGCAACAAATGCGATAGATCATTCTAAAGTAAAGAGTAATAGAGTAATGGTCGGAGATACTTTGCAAACCGTATTTTATGGTACTATTAATACTTCTTCGACTTACCCTTCTTGGTCTTATGGATATGCTAAATCAGAAATACCGTATGGAGACGAAATAGAAATTATTTCAGCAACGGTTGTTCTCGAAGATGCTTCTACGGGGCAAATACATACTTGTTTTAATGTGCCTTATATGGATTTGGTCACTGGAGGAAAACGAATAGTTGATTTTGATTTTAGTCCATCGACATTGGCCTCAGCCGGCTGCTCTGGTTTTTCTGGATTGGTATTAGAAGATGTAGATAAGATTACACTAATTGCTAATTATAAAGTGGTCAAAAATCCAGGTGCAATGGCAGAGCAGCTATTGATTTCTAATGACTTCTATGTAAGCAATACTTCCAATGGCACAGGATTTCAATGTGATGATTGGAATGGTAGTTTTACTTTGGTAGGTTATTCTTATAAGGTAAATAACTCTGAACAATATAATATAAAAACTTGTACCAAAACTATTTCTCAAAATTATAAAATGAGTATTGGTGCCTGTTGTACAAATTATGCAGGAGGAAATATTTTTCCATATGAATATCGAAATTGGGCACATCTGAAAAAAGTAAAAGTAGAGATACCTGATGGATATTCGTATGTATCTGCTAAATTGGAACAATGGAGAACTAGAGCTGCCAATTTAAAAAAGAGAGAAACTGCTATTATTACTCCAGATAGTATTATTGGAATAAACCACTATTTCAACCTTGAAAAATACTTAGTGGAAAATGGTGGTAATATAAATAAATCGGATGATGGATTTAATGGTAAAATTTCAATAGATGTAAAACCAGCATGCACCGTAAATGAAGCGGATAATAAACCCATGAAGTGGTATTTTACACTTCAAGAAAATGCTATACTTGGTGGAACAGAAACAAATGAAATGACGTCTACTTCTGATCGTCTAAAATATTATCAAGCTGACTTAGACCTTTCAAGCACTTTACAAACTCAAGAAGCAACTAGTCCGACAGTAAGCTGGGATGTTAAAGTAAAATGTACAAATGCAGATGCTGAAAATGGATGGTTGTATTTTGACTATCTGGCTAGTAAATTAAATATAGTCAGTGTGAAAGATGTAAGCGCGGATACTTTTATCACAGCTGTAAATGGGTTTTATCCGATTGGAAGTATGTCGCTTAATGATGTTAATAGTTACATTGTTACAGCTGATTATAATGCTTGTGGTTTAACAGATCTAAAAGTAATTTCAGGATATAATTGTGATGGATTGCCAAGCTCTTTTGCATCTTATAATTGCGGAAAGGAAGAATTGTTACTTCAGGTAGAACCCCAACCTACAGAGTTGCAAGTTAAGTTTAACAGTCAAATGAATGGCTTTGATGTTTGTGGAACTTCAATGAATGTAGAATTTGAAATGTTGAGTGCAAAACTCTCAACTGTTGAAAATCTTTTTGTAAATATTATTCAACCTGGGAGTAAGACAATAGAGATCACACCAGGTACTGTAGAAGTTTTATATCCTAAAGGTGGAACTTATACTCCGATTAATGATCCGATAGAAAATGGCGGTATTTACCAAATATCTGGATCAGATTTGCATAGTACAATAGGAACAAATGGCTTAGTGGGAATTACTGATGTGACTTCAAATATTGTAAAATTAAAGTTTGAAATTACACTTAAAGCTGAATTTAGACCAGGTGATTTTTTAGAGGTTCATATTGGAGGAGAAGAACCATGTGGTGCTGTTTTACCAATACTTTTATTGAAATATGATCCAAATGCTACTTTTACAAAACAAGGGGGGACTTTAACAAATGAACTTAGAGATGATTGGGCAATGGCTTGGGGGGATTATGATAATGATGGCTATGTTGATTTATTTGTTTCTAATTATGAAATTAATCAACCCAATAGACTTTTCCATAATAATGGAAATGGGACTTTTACAAAAGTAACTACGGGGTCAATCGTGACAGATAAAGCAAAATCACTGGGAGCAACTTGGGGGGATTATGATAATGATGGAGACTTAGATCTTTTCGTAGCAAATAATATTGGCTTCACTAATTTTTTATATCGAAATGATGGAGTCGGGACTTTTACAAAAATTAATAATGACCCGCTTGTCAACTATGATGCTTATTCTCATGGAGTAGCTTGGGGGGATTATGATAATGATGGTTTTTTAGACATGTTTGTTGCAGATTATTTTGCAACCAGATTTAATAAATTATATCATAATAATGGAGATGGCACCTTTACAGATGAATCGTCTTTAGTACCGGCTTTGGAAGCTTCTTCTTCTTTATCAGGTGTATGGGGAGATTATAATAATGATGGTTTACTTGATTTATTTGTAAATAATATTTCTGATGTAAATAATAGCTTGTACAAAAACTTAGGCAATGGAGCTTTTGAAAAAATAACTACGGGAAATATTGTAAGTGATGGAGGAAAGTCAGTTGGAGCAAGTTGGGCCGATTATGATAATGATGGAGATCTGGATCTTTTTGTAGCGAATGCTGGAGATCAAAATAATTTTTTATATCAGAATAATGGAGATGAAACTTTTACAAAAATTACAAATGGTGATATTGTAAACGATGGGGGACATTCTCATAGTTCAGCATGGGCCGATTATGATAATGATGGTGATTTAGACCTTTATGTGGGGAATGATGCAGATAGCCATGACTTTTTATATACCAATAATGGAGATGGGACTTTTTCGAAAATTTCGAATAATATCACTGAAATAAAAGGTTGTTCATTTGGTGCTGGATGGGCAGATGTGGATAATGATTTGGATGTTGATTTATTTGTAGCTAATAGAGATATGGATGAAAACGGGATGTTCATTAATAGTAGGGGAGTTTGTCAAAGTAAAGTTTGTTTTCAGCTTGAAGGTACAAATTCTAATCGATCAGCCATCGGGGCGAAAATCTATGTAAAGGCGAATGTCTATGGTCATGATACTTGGCAAATGCGAGAAATCTCAAGCCAATCAGGCGGTGGGATAGGAGGCCAAAATGAATTGAAAGTGATTTTTGGTTTAGGAGATGCGACTACTATTGATTCTGTAAAAGTTAAATGGCCTTCAGGATATACACAATACATTTCTAATACGATTATTGACGATTGTAATATAGTTATTGAAGATAGAGGAGGGGAGATTTGCGGAACGGCTTATTATGACTTCGATGGAAACTGTGTTCAAGATACTAACGAAACGGGAATACCAAATCTTGAAATTAAAATTCAACCAGGTAATATTATAATTACAACAGATGATGATGGTAATTATTCTAGGTATGTTCCAACTGGAGTTTATACAGTAAGTCTGGATACAACAGCTTTATGGACTCCGGGATGTACCGTACAGCATTCTGTAGATGTTCAACAAATGGGAACATCTTATTGTGGTAATGATTTTGCAAACTCAGCAGTTAGCCCATCGGCAGACTTAGGTGTAAAGATTAGTACGACGCCCCATCGTATTGGATTTAAAAATTTGATTGCCTTGACTTTTAGCAATATAGGTACAGAAATGGCGACAAATACAATTCTAAGTTTTAGTGTAAGTAGTGAAGTTACGCTTCTCGAAAGTTCTATTCCCTGGACTCATTTTGATGGAACAACAGCTACTTGGGATTTGGGTGATCTTAGTATTGGAGAAAATGTCACCATCTTTTTAAAAGATTCTATTTCCAATACTACTACTATTGGAACAAGTATAAATTTGGATGCTTCCATTTCCTCAGATCAAATCGAAATAATTACTGCTAATAATATGGATGTTAGTGCAGAACCTGCAGTCGGAGGATTTGATCCAAATGATATCTTAGTAAGCCCTGAAGGTTATATTGATGCAGAGGAAGAGCTAGTCTATACGATTAGATTCCAAAACGTAGGAAATGCCTCGGCTTCTACAGTTAGAGTCATTGATCAATTACCAAGAGAACTTGATGTAGAAACTTTCCAAATGGGAATGGCGAGTCATAACTACCGACTGGATATCGAAGATGGAAATGTATTAATTTGGACTTTTGAAAATATAAATCTAAGGGATAGTACCACCAATGAGACAGAAAGTCATGGGTTTATTAGGTTTAAAATTAAACCCCTTGAAGATTTAGAAGATGGGGTAGAAATTTCTAATGATGCTTCTATCTTTTTTGACAACAATGACCCAATATATACCAATGTAGTAGTAAATACAATTGGTGAAGAGCCCGAACTAGAACTAGCTAATGGAAGCGATAAAAGAGAAGGGATACTCAAAGTTTACCCAAACCCTATGATCGTGAGCTCAACCATACGATTGGTGGATAAAGATGACAATACCATTAGAATATCTGGAATTACTATTCGGGATGTAATGGGACAGTTGATCTTGAAAAGAAAAGGACTGGCTTTAGAACAGTTCATTATTGAAAAGGGCGCTTGTATTCCGGGCTACTATGTTATAAAGGTAGAAGGAGAAGATAGGAAGGAATATGTAACAAAGCTCATTATTCATTAGGACCCTTTTAAAATAAAATATTTTGTATAGAATCTATAAAAAAACAAGTGTTTTTTAAAACTTGGAATAGCATTTGATTGAATAATTTTGTCCTTTCTTTTATACCCTCCACAATGTCGATTCAGATATAGTTATATCAAGAAAGGATAATTTATTAATCTTTAAAAATTAACACAAATTTTCAATTAGAAATTATCGTTAAGAGTTTTAAAAATTATCATACATCACAATTAAAGTTTATTAATGTGTTGTACTTATAAATTTTCGTTCTCTTAATTGAAATTCCCCTTTTTACTTTTATATACCCAGACAAGAGAGGTTTTCAATTAACACAATTACTACTTTCAAATGAAAAAATGCACAACTAGGGCAATCTATAAGATTGCTCCTTTAAGAGGATATCCTTTTCTCTTAACCTCCTTCCTTTGTACTTTAATAGGTTTTATTAATGTAGATGCACAGAATGTATCTTTTAATAATACTGCGCCAGTAGAAATGACAGTCTGTGGCAGTTCAGAGCTTTTTTACATACAATTTACTAATATTTCGGGTGGTGTCTTATCAGATGCAAATATCATTGTGGATTTGCCTGATGGCATTGAATATGTAAGTGGGAGTATTTCTGAAACGTCTTCTAGTAATGTTCAAGAAGTCAATATTTCAGATTTGTCTCTGGTCACTTTTTCTATGAGTGACTTAGCTGCTGCGGGAGCTGTTACATTTAGTATAGAGACTATTGCTAGTTTTGGCGCATACACCGAACAAAATAATGGAAGTACTTTTACTAACAATGTCACGGTCTCCTATGTTGGAGGTTCAGATGATGATGATTCTGATGCCTATAATATATTGTATGCGGCATTATCAATTACAACCGTAAGCCCTATGGCAGCAACGGTCTCTAGCGGAAGCTCATACCAGAGAACAGTAACCATCGTTAATGGTGGTTATGGCGCATTATCGACTTTTGTGCTAAAAGATGAATATGATGCTAACTTAGACTTAATTGCTTCAGATTTAGGAACAATTAATGGGGCAGGGGATGAGATTACTTTCTCTTCTGCTGACTTTACTTCAATTGGAGATGGGGATGGATTCTTTGAGCAAAATGAATCGATTGTAGTGACAGAAACTATTATGGCAGTGGGTTGCTCCAGTGCTCAATCTCAGCTTACAGCACTTTGGGGCTGTGGAGGATCTACGACTGCAAGTAATATTAAAACTCCATATTCGACAGTAGTATCAAATGAACCTAATTTAGCTTACGTTGCAACGCCTTCATTTAATACCTGTATGGATGGTAGTTTCGATGCTCAACAATTAGAGATTACGAATAATGGTTCAGGAGTTGCATCTGGTTTAGTTGTCGAAATCTCGCCAAAGCATCAGGCACAATACACTGAAAGTCTTGTTAATACAATAGAATATACACTAAACAGTACAAGTACTTCACTTTTTCCGACGGCAACGGATAATGCCACTGGCTATAGTTGTCTTACAGCTAGTGCCATTGACGGTTTTACTGTTAATTTGCCAGATTTGCAACCTGGTGAAACTATATATTTAGATTGGGATAATTTTACTTGTGCAACTACGTATTGCGGTGATGTTAGATACATGGGGTGGAATTATGATGTATCCTATGAAAATGCTTGTGCAACAAATTCCTATACGGATGATGGTACTGGACAAAGCGCAACTAGAAAGAAATTTTCAACGCTTTATGAAGCACCAACGGATATTGTAGGTGGAGAAATAATTACTTATTCCTTAATTGTTAGTTCTGCAACCTTTACTTTACCTGAAGGGACAAGTCCATATTTAGAAGTTACATTTGATATTCCAATAGGTTTGACTTGGAGTGGAACGAGTTCTGATTTATCTTATACAAGCAGTACAACTACTTGGACCGCAAATCAGATTAACTATGATGCTGGTACAAGAAAATTAACTGGACAATATTTGTTGCCATTGCCATCTGGATTTAAATTAAATGGATCTACATTTGATGTAAATCTTACTGCCGATTGTACGAATGGATCCAATGCGATTACAGTGGGCATGCAATTATTTTACATTATGGATGCTAGTTGTGCGACTTCTAGTAAAATACCGTTGACTTGTATAGATAATGCTGAATCTCAATTGCATTGTCCGGGATCTTGTTCAGGTTCAGAAGGAATGGAATTTCAGAAATTCAGTATTGCAAGAACTAATTTTGGACAATCAGATAATAATTTAGATGGCTTACCGGATGAAGTTGATAACCTTGATTTCGATCAGATTAAATTAAATAGAGTGATGGTCAGTGATACTTTTAAGACCACCTTTGAAGGAAAAGTTCACACTTCGGGTACTTTCCCCTCTTGGTCTTATGGTTATGCCTCTTCTGATTTACCTTATGGTAGTGAATTGGATTATTTGTCAGCAACGGTTACTGTTTATGACAATAGCACAGGTCAAACCTTGGTTTGTAGCAGTGTTTCTTATACAGAAAATGTAGTCAATGATACGATGACTGTGAATTTTGATTTTAGCCCTGGCCAATTAAATTCTAACGGATGCTCCGTTTTTTCTGGTTTTGTCTTCGAACAAGATGATTCTGTTTCGATTGAGGCAAACTATAAAGTAGTTGGCAATATAGGAGGTGGAAGTGAATTAGCAGTTGTAACTAATGAATTTTATTTAAGTAATACTGCAAATGGGACGCCTTATCAATGTGATACTTGGAAAGGAAACTTTACTATAATTGGTTATTACTTTAAAGTCAATTCCTCAGAGCAATATAATATCACGACTTGTTCCAGAGCAATTAAGCAAGACTTCAAAATGAGTATAGGCCCATGTTGTTCAAATTTTAATGGGGGGAATATATTTCCTTATGAATATAGGAATTGGGCGAATATTAGAAACCTTAGAGTTACGATCCCTGATGGTTATACTTTTGAAAGTGGATATATGGAACAGTGGCGGACAAAGTCAACAGGTAGTAGTAAAAAGGAAACCGTTTCTTCTATTACACCCTCAAGTTCTACTTCTACAGAA
This sequence comes from Saprospiraceae bacterium, assembly GCA_965277415.1. Taxonomy (GTDB): domain Bacteria; phylum Bacteroidota; class Bacteroidia; order Chitinophagales; family Saprospiraceae; genus JAHDHW01. The sequence goes on along the minus strand of CBDICS010000001.1, from coordinate 66,964 downwards.
TTAACGTTTGACTTGGAACAGCATTATATTGTCAATGGTGGCACAATAAATTTATCTGATGATGGATTTAAAGGCAGAGTCTATTTGACCATGAAACCAGAATGTGAACAAGTGAATGAAGCTGGTAATTTTCCAATGAAATGGCATTTCGATTTTCGAGAGAACGATGTACTCGGAGGTTCCATAACCAGTGAATACACAAGCACTGCAGATTACTTGAAATATTTCCAAGGTGATTTAGATATATCTTCTACATTGCCAACGCAAGATGGCACTAGTGAATCAGTGAGCTGGGATATTGAAATAGAATGTTCGAATGGAGAGGCCGCCAATGGTTTCTTTTATTTTGAAAATCTGGCTGGAGATATTGTAGTAACAGAGGTGATGGATTTATCTGACAACTCTATTCTTACTCCGGCAAATAATATGTATCAAATTGGAAACTTTGAAGTTGGGGATACAAAAGATTATAGGATAACAGCTACTTATAGTTCTTGCGGTACCCCAGAGTTGAAAGTAATTTCTGGACATAGTTGTAATGACTATCCAGAAAGTATAGCTGCATATAATTGTTCCACAAAAGACCTCACTTTGTATGTAAGTCCTCAACCTGCGGAATTGCAAGTAAGGTTTGATGGGGCAATTAACAGCCTCGATGATTGTGCTGATTTGGTGGAGTTTGAGATTGAGATGCTAAGTGCTAAACTAGGGGCTATTTATAATTTGAATGTTGATGTTACTATTCCTTCTTCGCATAGTATGTTACTCGAAGGGGGAAGTGTTGAAGTATTATATCCGGATGGTGGTTCTTACGAATCCATTTCAGACCCAGTGCTTACAGGAGATATCTATTCTATTACTGGTGCGGAAATGTCAAGCACCATTGGTACCAATGGTTTAGTAGGGGTAACTGATTTGGCCGCTAATTTAGTGAAATTGAAATTCAATATGACCTTGGAAAGTAACTTTAAACCAGGTGAGTTTTTATTAGTACAAATATCTGGAAATGAAGCTTGCGGTAATCCAATTGATGGACTTAGTTTATTATATGATCCAAACGCTATTTTTGAAGAACCTACAGGTATAGGTTTAGATGATTCCACTGATGATTGGACAATGGCATGGGGCGATTATAATAGTGATGGTTTTGTTGATTTATTCGTGTCAAATTATAACGATACTCAAGCCAACTCACTGTATAAGAATGATGGAGATGGATCTTTTACTAAAGTAACGACAGGTGACATCGTTACAGATTTAGCAACTTCAATTGGAGCTTCATGGGGAGATTATGACAATGATGGTGACTTAGACTTATTTGTCGCTAATCATATTGGCTATCAAAACTTTTTATATCGAAACAATGGAGATGAAACTTTTACAAAAGTAATTAATGATCCTATAGTTACAGATATAGATTATGGAATGGGGGCTGCATGGGCAGATTATGATAATGATGGTTATTTAGATATGTTTGTTTCTGATTATTTTTCTACAAAATTCAATAAGCTTTTTCATAATAATGGAGATGGTACTTTTACTGAGGATAATTCAGCAGAACCTGCATTAGAAACAGGGTTTTCAATATCAGGTGTTTGGGGCGATTATAATAATGATGGCTTGCTCGATTTGTTTGTAGCTAATAGTTATAATACAAATAATAGTCTTTATAAAAATTTAGGAAATCGAAGTTTTGAAAAAATAACCACTGGTAATATTGTAACAGATGGCGGAACATCCACAGGTGGTAGTTGGGGCGATTATAATAATGATGGTTATTTGGACCTGTTCGTAAGTAATGGTGGTGATCAAGTTAACTTCTTATATCGAAATAATGGAGATGAAACTTTTACGAAGATTACTACTGGTAATATTGTAACGGATACTGGACAATCTCATGGAAGTGCATGGGCAGACTATGATAATGATGGAGACTTAGATCTATTTGTTAGTAATGATCAAGGACAGAACAACTTTATCTATGCAAATGATGGGGAAGGAAATTTTACAAAAGTTACGAATGCCATTAGCCAAGATGGTGGAAAATCTTTTGGAGCAGGTTGGGCAGATATTGATAATGATGGAGATTTGGATTTATATGTTGCGAATCGGGATGAGAGTGATAATTTTATCTATACGAATACCCGAGGAAAATGCCAAAGTAATATGTGTATTGTTTTAGAAGGAACCAATTCTAATCGTTCTGGAATCGGCGCAAAAATTCATGTGAAAGCCAATATCTATGGTGTAGATACTTGGCAGATGAAAGAAGTTTCTTCTCAAACTGGAGGAGGAATAGGTGGGCAAAATGAACTAAAACAAATTTTTGGCCTTGGCGATGCTACAATTGCTGACTCTATCAGAATCGAATGGCCTTCTGGAATAGAACAAGTATTGACGAATGAACCTCTTGGAGCATGTCTTGATATTCTTGAAACGGATGGAAGCGAAATATGTGGCAAGGTGTATTTTGATGAAAATGGAAATTGTACCTGGGATAGTACTGAATTAGTCATACCTGATAGAGAGATTTTAATCACACCAGGTAATCACATGATTAAGACAGATGAGAATGGAGATTACTCGATATTCCTATTGCCAGATACTTATACGGTCACTCAAGGTACTAGTACCGTTTGGAATGAGAGTTGTACGACTGAACACTTTGTGACTGTCGTTGGTAATAATAATCAATATTGTAATAATAATTTTGCAAATACGACAGTAAGCCAAATGCCTGATCTGGAAGTTAATATTACGGCAGCACCACAACGTATAGGATTTAAAAACCTTGTCGCTATTAGTTTTACTAATATAGGGACACAGCCTGCTACGAATACGATACTAGATATGTCCTTTGACCCCGAAATTATTGCTATAGAAAGTTCTATCCCTTGGAGTACAAGCGGAGATTCTAATCTCACATGGAATTTTGGAACAATAGATGTCAGAGAGTCTGTTACAATATTCTTTAAAGATTCTATTGCAGCAACTACAGCTATTGGCGAATTATTGAACTTTTCAGTTTTCATTTCATGTGATGAAACGGAAATAGATGAGTCTAATAATAGTGCTTCAATTGCTCCGCTTGCAGTCGGAGGTTTTGATCCGAATGATATTTTAGTTACTCCAGAAGGTTATATTGATGAAGATCAGGAATTGACTTATACCATCAGGTTTCAAAATGTCGGAAATATTCCAGCATCAAGAATTAGGGTGGAGAATCAACTTCATGATAATTTAGATCTGGAAACTTTTCAAATGGGAATTGCTAGCCATAATTATAGATTAGATATTGAGGACAATAAATTAATCTGGACATTTGAAAATATTAATTTACCGGATAGTACATCTAATGAGGCTGAATCTCATGGCTATATAGTATACAAAATTATACCGAAGCAAAGCTTAGAAGATGGAGATATTGTACTAAATAAAGCGCAAATTTATTTTGACAATAATTTACCCATCCATACCAATGTTGTCTATAACACTATTGGGGAAGAACCTAGGATAGTTTTTGCGGAAAATGGCAAATTACAAGTTTATCCTAATCCATCTTTGGGCAGAGCGTCTTTCAAAATCACTTCTGAGGATCAGCAGATAATCGATATTAAATCCTTGAGTATCTATGATGTTACAGGAAAATTGATATTAAGAAAAGAATCACTACTTGAGCCTAAATTAATTATTGAAGAAGGATTGCTGCCACCTGGCTTTTATGAAGTGGAAGCGAGAGGAGAAGATAATTTAAACTATATAGGACGATTGATTATTCAATAGCTATTTCTAACACTGAATTTAAGGAGTCATCTTGGTTAACCAAGATGACTTTTTGTAGTATTCCCAATATGTGCACTGACTTGGTGATGCGATTCCGCTACGCGCTCTTGATAGGAAGGAGGCAAGGGCGTAATTGCGAAACTAGGGCTGAAAGAAGCTGGAAGCAAAGTTCTTTGATTGGGTAAATCCAATTTTAAAAAGTAATCTTGTAATTTTAAGAACTTGGAACAGTTTTAGCAAATAGAAAACTGTTTATCATAAATCTTTCGCTCTTCATAAAAAACGTAATTTTATTCAAAATTACATTTTTTCAATATAAATACTTAACAACAATACGATTGCTGTTAAATAGTTTAAATCTATTTAATAAAAAATGAAACGTATGTTTTCATTAAGTATTTTTACGTCCCCCCTTATAAAATCTATAAGTTTCCATTTTTGAATTGTTGCATTTATTCTTGATGATATTAAATCAAAATAAAATTATTTCATTTAAATAATTGGGAGAATTCTTAGATAAGAATAGTAAACATAATTAAACATATTATTATAGATAATTACTTTCTGCTGCTACAATAATCATCATTATTGTGATGTGAAAGAGAGTATTACTTTGTTCAGATTTTTTCAAATATTATTAATTAAATTTATTCAGTAAAATATACACAAAAATGAATCGTAAGAGTAGTCTTTTTTATAATTTTATTTTTTTAACTCTTCTGTATTTAAGCTCTCATTCAATATTAGATGTTTCTATCGATAATGATACTGAGTCATTGAGAAATCATGATTCACAGACCATTATTCCGACTAATAAAAGTGCGAATGATTATGATAATAGAGAAGTTTTTAATACCATAGGAAGCCTTGATGCGGCATGTGGCTTGGATGTATTTATTATCAATGATCAGTCAGGCTCAGTAAATGAAATAGAGAACCAACAAAGCCGAGCATTTATTACAACAATGTCTACAAGGGTAGGTGATTTAGGTACGTCTAGTGATGCTAGTCGTTTTTCAATTAGTGAATATGCTCATGCCGGAACTTGGACGCAATACAGTTTTGCATCGGCAGGTACTAATTATACTACGGAAGTTGCTGATGTGATTTTATATGGGAGCGCTGCCAGAACACTTACGGGAGGGACAAGCGTTTATAGAGCTTTACAAGACGCTAAGATTGCGATAAATAACAATTATGTAAGTGGAAGAACTTCGCCTAAGGTTATATTTTTGATGACCGATGCTTATTGCTTTCAGATAGAGGGAGCAGCCCAGGATGTCGCTCAGGAATTAAAAAATGCAGGTTATTATATCATTGTTATGGCAATTGGGCCAGCAGTGACTTGTACGGATTTGAATACTATTGCAAGTACAGGAGGCTATTTTTCAGCAGTAGACTATCTGACTTTAGAGAACGATGCAATTACACTTGTTGAAAATATATTTTATCAGGCTTGTACAAATGCATCTATTTATACGCCCGTTTATGATTTATCTGCTTCATTAACGTCGTTTACTGCTACTGGTTGTACACCAGGGCCTGGTACATTCTCAACGAATTATACGATAACGAATACTGGTTCGGCTGATTTTAATGCCAATTTAAAAGTAGCCTTTTATGATGCTGATCCAACTAGTCCGAATGCAAATCATCTAATCACACAAGATGTAGGTACTCAAACGATTACTGCAGGAGGTGGTACTTACCTGGGAACATTAAGTAATGCATCTTTATCAGCTACGAGTACACTTTATGCTGTTGTCAATATAGATGGAGCTTTAACGGTTAATGCTTTACCTCTAAAGTATTCATTAACGAGTAGTCAACTCAATGAAAATACAGAAGAAACTACTGCTGATAACTTTAGCACTAGTATTACCAGAGTAGATGCAGGCACTTGCGCAGCACAAGCAAAATTAAGTGTACAAGTCAATAGCTCAGGACAAACTTGTAATAATGAAGTGGTTTATGAAATGACTATTTGTAATAATGGAAATGCGGATGCTGTTATAACCCCCACACCTTATGCAGATACTTCTTTTGTATTAACCAATAAAGATATATTAGATGTTTTGCCAGAGAGTCGCTTTATGGAATGGCAAAAGACTTTAGGAGGAACTTTATCTGAAAATCAATATGGTGCTACCGTTGTGGAGACAAGCGATGGTAATTATATCATATCAACAGAAACAGGATCTGGAATTGGAGGCAATAAAACTACTGCAGGCTTTGGTTCATTTGATACTTGGGTGGTTAAATTAGACCCAAAGGGTAATATCCTATGGGACAAGACCTTTGGAGGTAGTGGATATGATTACGAGGGAATATTGGTTCCAACAAATGATGGTGGAGTATTGCTGGGAACAACTTCTGGATCAGGGATTAGCGGTAATAAAACAGTAGCTTCTCAAGGTAATGATGATTTTTGGATTATTAAAATAGACGCAAATGGAGGAATTGATTGGCAAAAAGGATATGGAGGATCAGCTTATGATAGGCTAAGTGATGTTCAAGCAACTTCTGATGGGGGCTATATTTTTTCGGGAAGTTCTAATTCGGGTATAAGTGGAGATAAAACAGATGCGAGCTATGGGGGCTTCGATTATTGGGTAGTAAAAGTTGATGCAAATGGAAATAAATTATGGGATAAGGCTTATGGAGGAAGCGGAAACGATGGAGATGCTGTCATCCAACCAACTAATGACGGTGGCTATCTATTAGCGGGATATTCTCGCTCCCCAATAAGTGGTGTTAAATCAGAGAACTCGCCTACAGATGACTATTGGATTTTGAAATTATCAAGTACAGGGACGATTCTTTGGGAGAATACTCTAGGTGGGACATCATATGATATAATTCGAATTGGACATACTATTTATGAAACGAGCAGTGGAAACTTTATTGTAGGTGGCGTTTCTGTCTCTGGTATAGGTGGAGATAAAACAGAGGCACTTAATGGATCTCAAGACATATGGTTAGTTACCTTGAATGGTACAACAGGGGCTTTAACTACAAATAAGGGAATAGGTGGCGCTAGCAGTAGTGCTTCATTTGCTGCAAGTATGCATGAAGTACCTGATGGAGGACTTGTACTGTTGGGCTCAAATAATGGAGGAATAGGAGGAGATAAAACGGAGGCAGGTCAAGGAAATTATGATTATTGGCTTTTAAAAATAGACGAATCCTCGAATATCGAATGGCAAAAAAGTTTTGGAGGATCTGCTTTGGACTTTGGTTCTGGTATGGAAATAAACTCAGCTGGCGATTATATATTGACAGGTAGCTCTTCATCTGGTATAAGTGGAGATAAAACGGAAGCTTCATATGGAGGTAGTGATCTTTGGGTCATAAAATATAATGAAGGAAAGGTACTTTCTGCTAATGATTGCTATACGGTACAATATACTTATGATGTTTCTGGGGCAAGCGCAGGCAATTATGATTTTAGTGTTGATTTAATAGCAAATAATACAAATGTTGCGCATCAAGATCCGTCTATTTCTCCTGATAATAGTTTTACAGTAGGCACTACTACAGGTTTGAATGGTTTTAACGGTGCCACACAAACTGCTGATAATGTGACGATAGGCACAGTTTCCGCTTGTCCATCAGGAGATTTATTATCAATAGCAGTAGATATACCCGATGCGACTGTTTGTGAGCAGGGATATACGACAGCGACGGTAACAATTATCAATAAGTCAGGCGGTACATTTAGTAGGTTAGATTTAGCTTTAAATCTAACAGGTACAGGAACTAATTATGCTTCTGAGCCATATAGTTTAACTAATAATTTGGTACTCCCTTCAATCAATACCAGCCATGCTAGTTATCCTTCTATTGATAATGCTTTATTCAGTGGTTCAGGTATGGATACATTATCGATTTATGCTTTAGCTGCAGATACAAGTCAATTTAATATTGATTTGGAAATAGGAACAGGGCTTGCTAATTTATCTGCACAGTTACTAAATATTCCAACAGGCAATAATACCACCAACCAAAGTAATTTAGGAACAGATGCGACAGGCATTACTGGAGAAGCAAATCCAACAATAAGTGGTACTTGCCCTGCTTCGATTACAGCGGGGACTGCTTCGATTAGCTTAAACTATACCGTAACTGGTGCAACAAGCATCCAATGGGTTTCAGGTACTAATGGTACTTTTTCTGCGCCAAATTCAGGGATAAGTAATTATACGGTAAATGCTCAGGATATTGCCAATGGCTATGTGGATTTTTCATTAAGTGGTTCCACAACAAATAACTGCGAAACTACCGTGACTTGCCGAGTTAATATCACAGGAGTCAATTATGATTATGGAGATGCTCCTTCTACTTATGATTTAAATACAAATACAGTTATGTTGGCAGGCGCTTCTACTACTTTGGCAGGTTTATACCTTGGTACAATTGCTCCTGATACAGAATCTACCACTTCAGCAAGTACAATGGCTACAGGTGATGGTGCTGATGAAGATGCCATGGATGGTGTCGCTTTGACTAAACCGGCTAGTGGAGCAACTGGATTTTCTATTCCTGTAGAAGTAACCAATAATAGTGCTTCTATTGCTTACTTGACAGCTTTTATAGATTGGAACGATGATGGAGATTTTTTAGACACTTTAGAAAGTTCTTCCCAAATTACGATTGCAGCAGGTAGTGGAGTGACGACTAATAATCCAATCTTTGATGTTCCCAATATTACAATTAATAATGATGTTTTTTTACGACTGCGCTTGAGTACGGATAGTGGCTCAATAAATGTACCTTTTGGTCCTGCACCGGAAGGAGAGACAGAAGATGCAATCATTTTTTGTACAGACACTGACGGAGATACGGTCTGTGATATAGATGATATAGATGATGATAACGATGGTATTCGAGATATAGATGAAGGATTAGTGGCAGAAATAGGGGTAGATTCAGATGTCGATGAGATAGATGATGCGCGTGATGCAGATTGTAATGGGAGCGTTGAATCTTCCAATCCTGGAGGAAACGCAGCATCCATCCACTCTTATAATAGTGCAGGAACTGAAACGAATGCAATTGGCTCTGATAATGCACGATCAGCGCTAAATACTGTAACTGATTATATCGTTCTTGATTTAGGAGTAGAAGTACCAACAGGGACAATAATTGAAATAGAATCAAGGGTTACCAATAATACTGGAAATATTATGGGCGTTGAGGAATCTATTGATGCAGCAATTTTTAATAACCTCCAAACCTATTCTTGGGGTTCGATTACGACAGAGGAGATTAAAATATATACACTCTCAGCAGATGCACGATATATTAGAATTACCTTAAGTACTGATGGGGGAAGTGGTGCAGTTCAAATAGATAATGTAGCCTTCCAAGCATTTTCGATTTTAGTTTGTAATGGAGTAATTGGAGTACCTCCTCCAGATACAGATAGTGATGGAACACCTGATTATTTAGACCTCGACTCCGATGGAGATGGCTGTTATGATAAAATAGAAGCTGGTGTAACGGGGTATACTACCAATGGTTCAGTTACCGATAGTTTAGCAGCTACGACAGTAGGGGAAGTAGGTACGAATGGTTTAGATGATGATATAGAAAGTGATGATACGCAGTCTGCAACGACATCAGGAAGCTATACGATTACTCAAACGAATAGCGGAACGAATGATTTTCAAGATGCTGCGGTACAAGCTCCAGCTTGTTTTTGTTATACGAATCCACAAGCAACTGAACTTCAGGTGAGCCTAGATGGATCAATTAATGGTGTAGATGATTGTGGCAACCTAGTGGAGTTTGAAATTGAAATGCTGAGTGCTGAAATAGGGACGATTTATGATTTAAATGTAGCTATCACGATTCCTTCTTCGCACAGCATGTTGCTTGAGTCTAGTAGTGCTGAAGTATTGTATCCCGAGAGTGGTGCTTATGCTTCAATTTCAGACCCAATACTTTCTGGAAACATCTATACAATTACAGGGGCAAACATGTCTAGTACGATTGGTACCAATGGATTGGTTGGCACGACAGATGTTACGGCTAATTTGGTTAAGCTGAAGTTTAATATGACACTCGAAAGTAATTTTGAACCCGGAGACTTTTTATCGCTACAGATCACTGGTACAGATGTCTGTAATGATCCGATTGATGCAGTAAATTTAATTTATGATCCAAATGCAATTTTTGAAAAACCGACAGGTATTGGTCTGGACGATGCTACTGATGATTGGGCGATGGCTTGGGGCGATTATAATGATGATGGCTTTGTTGACTTATTCGTATCAAATTATGATGATACTCAAGCTAATGCATTATATAAAAATGATGGGGATGGCACCTTTACTAAAATTATAACAGGAGAAATCGTTACAGATTTGGCTACTTCCATAGGTGCCACCTGGGGCGATTATGATAATGATGGAGACTTAGATTTATTTGTTGCTAATCATATCGGATATCAAAATTTCTTGTATCGAAATAATGGAGATGAAACCTTTACTAGAGTTATTAATGACCCAATTGTAAATAATACGTATTATGGAATGGGAGCAGCTTGGGCTGATTATGATAATGATGGTTATTTAGATTTGTTTTTAGCAGATTATTTCTCTACCCGATACAATAAATTATACTACAATAATGGTGATGGCACTTTTACAGAAGATAATGCAGCGGCTCCATCTTTAGAATCTGGATTTTCTATTGCAGGTGTTTGGGGGGATTATAATAATGATGGTTTGCAAGACTTATATGTTGTGAACTCCTCTGGTTCTAACAATAGCTTATATAAAAACTTAGGCAATCGTAGCTTTCAAAAAATAACTACGGGTAGCATAGTTACAGATGGCGGAACCTCTACAGGAGCTAGCTGGGGCGATTATAACAATGATGGTTATTTAGACTTATTTGTCAGTAATGGAGGGAATCAAGTTAACTTCTTATATCAAAATAACGGAGATGAAACCTTTACTAAAATTACATCAGGAGATATTGTAACGGATACTGGACAATCTCATGGAAGCGCATGGGCAGACTATGATAATGATGGGGACTTAGATTTATATGTTAGTAATGATCAAGGGCAGAATAATTTTATCTATGCAAACAATGGGGATGGAACTTTCACGAAAGTTACAAATGTGATTAGTCAAGATGGTGGAAAATCTTTTGGAGCTGGTTGGGCAGATATTGATAATGATGGAGACTTAGATTTATATGTTACAAATCGAGATGATAATGAAAATTTCATTTATACTAATACCAGAGGGAAATGTCAAAGTAATTTGTGTATTGTTTTAGAAGGTACGAATTCTAACCGTTCTGGAATCGGTGCAAAAGTTCATGTGAAAGCAAATATCTATGGTATAGATACTTGGCAAATGAAAGAAGTTTCTTCTCAAACTGGAGGAGGAATAGGTGGACAAAATGAGGTGAAGCAAATTTTTGGACTTGGAGATGCAACAATAGTCGATTCTATTAAAATCGAGTGGCCTTCTGGAATAGTGCAATATTTGACTAATGAACCGGTGGGTGGATGTTTGGATATTCTGGAAACTCAAGGAAGTGAGGTTTGTGGTAAAGCCTATTTTGATGAGAATGGAAATTGTACATGGGATAGTACTGAATTGGTCATACCTGATAGAGAGATTTTAATCACACCAGGTAATCGAATGATTAAGACAGATGAAAATGGAGATTACTCCATATTTCTATTGCCAGATACTTATACGGTCACTCAAGGAACTAGTACCGTTTGGAATGAGAGTTGTACTACTGAGCACCTTGTGACTGTCGTTGGGAATAATAATCAATATTGTAATAATGACTTTGCGAACACAGCGATAAATCAAGTACCCGATTTAGCTGTTGATATTAATGCTGCCCCACAACGAATTGGGTTTCATAATTTAATTGCGATTACTTATACTAATACTGGAACACAACCAGCAACTAATAGTGTAATGACTTTGACACTTGATCCGGAAGTTATCCCTATTGAATGTTCAATTCCATGGGATACTTATGGTAATAATGAAGTCACATGGAATCTTGGAACAATCGACATCGGAGAGTCTGTAACGCTTTTCTTTAAAGATTCTATTGCTGCTACAACTCCTGTGGGAGAAATAGTTAATTTTTTAGTTTCGATTTCTTCTGATCAGACGGAAGTTATTATAGCGAATAATAATGATGTTGAGGCTCAACCGGCAGTCGGTGGATTCGATCCAAATGATATTTTAGTTCATCCGGAAGGTTATATTGAAAAGGATCAAGAACTGGTTTATACAATTAGATTTCAGAATGTTGGAAATATTGCAGCATCAACTATAAGGGTAGAAAATCAACTATTTAATTCGCTTGATATTGAGACCTTCCAAATGGGATTAGCCAGTCATAACTATCGCTTGGATATTGAAGATGGTAATAAATTGGTTTGGACTTTTGAGAATATTAACCTTGCGGATAGTACTTCTAATGAGACAGAATCACATGGGTTTATAATCTATAAAATTTTGCCAAAGGGTGACTTAAAGGATGGAGATAGAATACCTAATAAGGCCCAGATTTATTTTGACAATAATTTACCGATTCATACAAATGTAGTTTTTAATACTATAGGAGAAGAACCTAAAGTCACTTTCGCAGAGGTTGGTAAATTGCAGATTTATCCCAACCCATCTTTAGGAAAAGTATCTTTCGAAATTACTTCTGAAGATCGGCAAGTAGTTAATATCAAATCATTGAGTATTTTTGATATTACAGGCAAGGTGATTCTAAGGAAAGAATCATTGCTAGATTCTAAATTTATCATTGGAGAAGGAATCTTGCCGCCTGGTTTTTATGGTGTGGAGGCAAGAGGGGAGGATAATTTGAGCTATATAGGACGGTTGATTATTCAATAATTATTTCTAACACTGAATTGTCTGTAAAAGAGTCATCTTGTTGAATCAAGGTGGCTCTTTTTTATTAGAAATAAATATTAAGGAGGTGTATTGTTTTAACGAAGTGTACTACAAATCAATGAGTATAAACTGATTTTTTATTACGTGACTGCCCTTTAATTATAACAATTTAACATTCTCTTATTGTCACAAGTACCTTTTGATTCAATTATTTTGAAGGATGTTATTACTTGTAGTATTTTATATTAAAAAATATCATAATTGTTAATTTACTGAGTGTGAATTAAAAACTGTTTAATAATAAAGAAATGTATCAAAAAGAATAAGGCAATTTTTTTACTTCTATCTATTTATTGTGTCACGTTTCTTATTAAAGTATAAAATGATATTGTAGTATTTTGGCCTACATTTAAATCATAATAGAGATTCCAGTCCAAAGAATTAACAGCCAGAAATTCCCCTCTTTTCAGAAAGCTACTTTTATTCCTACCCCCTTTTATTTTAATACATAAACCTAAAGCACGTCATGAAAAGATTTTTTACCATTATCTTTATATTTTCCTGTCTACAGTGTACTGCGCAAGATCCATCTTTTTCTCAATTTTATGCAAATAGAATATATCTGAACCCTGCGTTTACAGGCTTAGAAAGTGGTATTAGTGTAGCTGGTGTTTCAAGAATGCAATGGGTGAATGTAGATCAAGGTTTTCGAACATATGGCGCTTCAATAGAGATTCAGGAACCATATATTAATAGTGGAATTGGACTAAGTTTATTTCATAATACACAAGGATTAGCTCAGCTTAATTCTACTTCTGTAGGAATGTCCTACTCTTATCTTATTCCTTTAGAAGGACATAATATCCATATAGGGATGGAAGCTTTATGGAACCAAAAAAGAGTAAATTGGGATGATGTTGTATTTTCTGATCAGTTAGATCAAGTAAATGGAGCAGTATACTCTTCTACATTTATTCCAATCTTAGATAAGACAACCTATACTGATTTTAATATGGGAATTCTATGGAGATTTAATTCAGATATGAAAATTGGGAAACAAAAATTCAGAGGCGTAAGGCATAGTATTGGTTTGAGTATGCATCATTTGCCAGCTTTGTTCGGAACGAATATAGGAGGAGAGTCTCTTCAAAATTTGGAAACACAATTAATCCCAAGAATGACCTTTCATGCTGGATCAATGATCCCATTAACTTTCTTTAATAGCACAAAAAAAGAAGTAATGATTTCACCTAATATTAAGATAGATGTTCAGGGAAATGGATTATTTCAGTTTAAAGAAAATCTTCAAGTATTTACTTATGGAGGCTACTTCTTATATGAAGGTTTTTATGTAGGAGCGCTTTATCAAAACAAGCATTTATTATCTCATCATAAAAATACCAATGCTTGGATATTAGCTGTTGGAACCTACATTGATTCTAATAAAAATAGCAAGATGTTTATTGGTTTTAGTTATGATGCCAATACAACTGGCGTAGGTGCAGAAGCAGGAGGCGTTTATGAAATTGCTTTTCGTTGGACAGGAGATCCAAAAGTTTCCATATTAGGTAATGGTAAACGAAAAAGTGCAAAAAGAGCACTGGACTGCCAACGGTTCTTTTAGACTTCAACCTTCGTTTTTATATTCCCCAATATTTTGGCCTAATTATTTTCCTCCACCATTTTTGTTGTTGAGTATTTAACCATCGCATATTATGAAAAACCTGTACATTATCTCTTCCTTTATACTTAGTATGCTATCGCATCAAGTACTTTTTAGTCAATGCGATATTACGATCTCAGATCCTACGCCTTGTGCTTTGACACCTGTAACTTTTACAGTGGACAATCCAAGTGGCTCTTATGGCTGGGACTTTAATAATGATGGATTCGTCGATGCATTTGGAACTAGTGTAAATTATTCTTTTCCTGAAAGTTTTATTAATCTCAATTACAGTGTAGTGCTTTACCAAAATGGTGTGGAGTGTAATATTGTAGATGTATTAGTATTAGGCTCTCCTGATGCTACGATTGGTGTTATCCCAGGAAGTGGAATATTAGAAGGAAAATTAATCCGAGTTTGTAGTGGCAGTCCAGTGATCTCTCTTGAAATATATAATTCATCTGCAACCTATGCAAATAATCAGAGCTATGAAATTAACTGGGGTGATGGTAGTGTCGAAACCTATGATAATACCACGTTTTCAAATACCAGCACGATTACTCATGATTATTCTGCTTATGGATATTATAGTATTAGTATCATGGTCACTTCCAATGATGGATGTATTAATACTACTAATTATACTTTATATAATGGAAGTAATCCTTCTGTTGGTTTAGCCAATCCTGGTAATACTGTTGGAATATGTGCACCAGCAACAATTGACTTTCCGATTACTAATACAGCAAGCAATCCTACAGGAACGATTTACACCTTATATGTTAGTGGTGAGGTGGTTGCTCTATATACTCAGGAAAATGTACCTGCTGTATTTTCATATACTTTTCTTGAATCATCTTGTGGACAGACTACTAGTACAGGAAATTATCAAAATGCATTCGATGTCCAAATCTTAGCTTCAAATCCTTGTGGTTCTTCTCAGGCGACGATTGAACCTATTGAATTGAGTAGCCCTCCTGAAGTGATTTTTGTTTCTGATGAGCCAGATGCCGGATGTGAAGATGAAACCTATACTTTTACAAATGCATCAGGAAACCTTGCTGAAGTTGTTGCAGGAACTTGTACGAGTTTGACGCCAAGTTGGACTATTACACCGGGTATTCCTGGAGTTCACTGGGAGATAGTGGCTGGTAATACTTTTGCTTCTGAGGAAATAGAAATTGTCTTTTTGATTCCTGGAGAATATACTATAACAATGACAATTAATAGTCCTAGTTGTGGGTCGGGAAGTTTTAGCGATCAGATTGAAATATTTGAAGGTCCCGGTGCAATCGCAAGTGGTGGTTTAGTGACCGCTTCCGTACCCGCGATTTCTGATGACTGTCTACCTTCTTATGGGATTTTTACGAATGAATCATCTGGAGATAGCCTTAGTTTTGAATGGCAAATTTCGCCAGCTCAAGGTTGGGAGTTTGTAGATACTTTTAATCAAAATTCAACGGATCTACAAATTCTTTTTATAGAAGCTGGAACATATAATGTGTCTCTAAATGCAAATAGCTTTTGTGGTACGGATACTTGGGATACAACCTTGGTCGTAGCTGATATTCCAGAGGTTACAATTGCTCCAATTCCTAATCAATGTGAAATAGCTAACTTGAATTTTGATCCGTCCAATGTAACTATTAATTCTAATTTTGGAATTCTTTCTTCTGTTCAATGGTCTTTTCCTGGCGCAACACCTTCTAGTTCTACAGATACTTATCCAACTAATATTTATTACGGAACGCCAGGGACCTATACAATAGACGTAACGGTTACTAATCAATGTGGAACATTTACAGATACTCAAACTTTTACAATTGAACCAATAGGTACTGTAACAGTAGGTAATGATGTTGTGATTTGTGAGAATGGTGCACCTTTTACAGTAAGTGGAACACCAAGTGGTGGAACTTGGGTAGGCAATGGCGTTTCTACGTTTGGAGAATTTACACCATCAAATAATAATATTGGAAATAATGTATTAGTCTATTGGGTTCAGGATGGTGCTTGTATTTTACAAGATAGTTTAGTGGTTACCGTTATGCCATTACCAATAGTAGATGCAGGGCCTGATGAGCAAGTTTGTATTAACGAATTGCCTTTTCAAATTGCTGGTGCGACACCAGTCAATGGCATCTGGACGATCGACAATGGGGGAGTGATTACAGGAGGAGATACTTTTGACCCTGTAGCATCTGGTGTTGGTGTTTATACTTTGACTTATACCTTTACAGATGCGTCTGGTTGTACTGGCAGTGATACCAAAACAATTACAGTGAATGATTTACCTGTAGTTTATGCAGGACCGGATCAATCACTTTGCGAGAATCCATATGATTATGATTTGACAGGGATGACTCCTGTTGGAGGCCAATGGTCTGGACCAGGAATCAATCCTAATGGCACTTTTAATGCAGCTAGTGTAGGACAAGGTGTCTATACATTATTTTATAATTATACAGATCCTACTACGGGATGTTCGAATATAGACAGTTTATTGATGACTGTTATCCCAAATGAAGCTGCGGAAGCTGGACCGGATGAGACAGTATGTCTTAATATTGCACCTTTTGTACTCAATACGGGAACGCCCCTGGGTGGTTATTGGCTTGGAACAGGAGTGGATAGCACGACTAGTATTTTTGATCCGCAATTAGCAGGAATTGGGATTCATGTGCTTACCTATAGTATTGGACAAGGCGTTTGTCAAACGACAGATACAAAGTTAATCACCGTACTTGATATTCCGACTTTAGCTTTGCCTAATGAACAATTATTATGTATTAATGATTTGCCTTATGACCTTAGTGCGGCTACTCCAATAGGAGGGACTTGGTCTGGATCAGGTATAAATGGAAATAATTTTGATCCTTCAGTTGCAGGTGTTGGTATCCACTCAATTACCTATACTTATACAGATCCTATAAGCAATTGCTCTAATACAGAAACTATAGAAATGGAAGTCGTTCCATTACCTAATATTGTCGCGAATGATACGACCTATTGTAATACGCCGGGTATCGTTGACTTACCTTTTGTAACACCATCGGGTGGTACATGGTCGGGTTTGGGAGTCGTTGGAAATACCTTCGATCCGACCTTAGTAGGAGGTACGGGAAACTATACTGTTATTTACACTTATGCTGATATGAATAGTTGTGAAAACGCTGAAGATGTCATCATCACCATTATTGAACCAGAACCAGTTAATGCTGGAAATGATTTTGAAGTTTGTATCAATGAAGCTGAAATTGATCTAAATCAAATCGCTTCTCCTGCTAATGGTTCTTGGAATGCAAATGGTAGCTTAGGTTTGAATGGAACAATATTTAATCCACTCTTAGCAGGTGTAGGTGTTCATACATTGACTTATACGATTGGAGTAGGCAACTGTCAGGTTTCGGATGATATAGTAATTACTGTAAATCCTATTCCTGTTGTAAATACGATGGATGACTTTGATATTTGTGTTAGTGAGTCAAATGTTTCTTTACAAGGAACACCAATGGGTGGTACTTGGGTAGCAAACAATGGAGGGGTAATAGTGGGAAATAATTTTAATCCTAATGCTTCAGGAGCTGGAGTATTTGCATTCACTTATACTTATATAGATGGAAATGGATGTCAAAATTCGGATGACCTTTTTGTAACAGTGAATAGTTTGCCTGTTCTTACGACTGTAGATACTACATTTTGTAATACTGTAGGTATTGTAGATTTACCGACAGCTACTCCAATAGGAGGAACTTGGACTGGCCCAGGTGTAAGCAATGGGATGTTTGACCCTCAAGCTGTGGGAGGTGCTGGAGACTATGTATTGACTTATAGTTTTCAAGATACTAATGGATGTGAAAATACAGCAAATGCAACGATAACAGTGATTGAACCAGTACTTATTGAAGCTGGGCCAGATGATATTATATGTATTGATCAAGGCGCTTTTCAATTGGGAGGATTTATGCCAGCAAATGGTGAATGGTCTGGCCCAGGTATCATTGATGCGGTGAATGGAATTGTTGATCCGGTAATCGCAGGAGCTGGAATACATACATTAACGTATGCTTATGGTGTTGGCAATTGTTATGTAGAAGATACAAAAACAATAGAAGTTATAGACTTGATTGTAGATGCTGGAGTAGATTTGTCTAGTTGTTTTACGTATAATTCATTTACTTTGAATGGCTATTTTCCTTCGGGAGGAGTTTGGAGTGGAACTGGAATTGTTGATCCGGTAAATGGTGTTTTTGATCCTGCTATTGCAAATGATGGTACGTATGTTCTAACATATACTTTTACAGATCCGATCACAGGTTGTACAAGAAGTGATGACAGAACAATTACAATTTTTCCAATGGAATCTGCTGCTTTTGATATGCCTGAATTAGCCTGTCGAAATGAGCCTGTCCAGTTTGAAAACCTATCACCTTCTAGTTATGATATGCAATGGTCATTTGGAATTGGTGCAGGAACATCGACCTCAATCAACCCAGTACATGTATATGATGTCGCAGGGGTTTATACCGTAACTTTAATTGTCGAAAATCAATTCGGTTGTAAGGATACGACATCTCAGGATATAATAATTGCGGATGTACCTGGCGCTTTTTTCGAACCAAGTATTTCTGAAGCTTGTTCGGAAGTTGGTTTTGAATTTAGTAATCAAAGTTTTGGAGATAGCTTATCTTATTTCTGGGAATTTGGAGATTTCCAAACCAGTACAGAAGAAAATCCTGGTACTATATATTTTGCACAAGGAAGTTATGATACCACATATGTCGTTACTTTAACGGTTACTAATATTTGTGGAAGTAGCGTATTTCAAGATGTAGTCTTAATTCACCCTTTGCCAAATGCTGACTTTGGTATTGTTCCATTGACAGAATGTTCTCCTTTGCTTGTCGATTTTGCAAATGCTTCGACTGGATCTGCAACGGAGTACTTTTGGGATTTTGGAAATGGAAATACATCTACGGAACAATTTCCAGACACGGAAACCTACTTTACGGATACAACATTTAGTATTTATACCATAAGCTTGATTGCCAGCAATATATGTGGAGCTGATACGGCATCCACTGATATTGTAGTTGAATCTGCTAATGTTGAAGCGGCGGCGGCGGCTTCCATTGAATCAGGATGTGCACCACTCACAGTAGATTTCTCAAACTTTAGTTCACCAATTGCTACAATAGATTGGGATTTTGGGGATGACAATACCTCTTCTCAAGCAAACCCTACACATACGTATACAGAACCTGGAGAATACACCGTAGTACAATATGCAAATAGCGATTGTGGATATGATACGACCACATTGAATATTACGGTTTATCCTTCACCTGAAGTAGATTTTGATAATCCTGAAAATGTTTGTTCTGGAGAGCCAATTGAATTTACGAATAATTCAATCAATACCTCTGGTAATTTTTGGGATTTTGGAGACGGTAATACCTCAACTTTAAATAACCCTATTCATACTTATAGTACACCAGGTACCTATACAGTTACGCTTACAGGAATATCTGCAACGAATCAATGCGAAGGCATCTTTACAAGTATAGTGAATGTTTTGGAATTGCCTTCGGCTGTATTTGAACCGTCTACAACTTATGGCTGTGCGCCTTTAAATGTTCAATTTGCTAATTATTCTACTGGCGCTTTATTTTATCAATGGAATTTTGGAGATGGGAATACTTCTATCAGTGAAAACCCTAATCACGTATTTGAAGAGCCAGGAAATTACGAAGTGACACTTTTAGTAACAGATGGAAATGGATGTTTTGAAGACTTTACAATCTTTAATATCATTGTCACTCCTAAGCCATTAGCGGAGTTTGATTATAAAAAAGAATCTTCTTGTGGCCTACCGGCTACTATTTATTTTGAAAATTTATCGGAAGGTGGATTGCAGTATGAATGGTCATTCGGTGAGGGATCAACGTCTCCTTTTACTGATCCGACACATACTTTTACAGAGGCTGGAACTTATGAAGTGACACTGATTACTATGAATCAATTTTCATGTAGTGATACCTTTAGTTTAAGTGTTGATATTTACGAAAATCCAAGCGCAGGAATAGAAATAGAAGCAATGAATGGTTGTGAACCTCTCGAAGTTTCATTTAATAATACCTCTTCTTTTAGTGTTGATTATTTTTGGGACTTTGGAGATGGAACTACTTCAACAGAATCAGATCCTATTCATACCTATACTTCAGTAGGAGAATACGAAGTGCAGTTGATCGCAAGTGTAGATGGCGCATGTCATGATACCATAACATTAGAGGAGTTAGTAGAAGTATACCCAAGACCATTTGCAAATTTTGAAACTTTCGAACAAGATGACGATGGTACTTATGAAATGACTAATTTGTCACTTAATGCAGATACTTATTATTGGGAATTCTCAGATGCATCAACTAGTGATTTAGTAGATCCTATACATCGGTTTATGACTAATGGTGTACATCAAATTTACTTGGAAGCAAGCAATGAATATGGTTGTGTAGATGATACTTTGGTTTCTTTCATTCCTGATTTTGTAAAAGGCTTATTCTTACCGAATGCTTTTTCTCCAGAGCAAGGTATTGGCGATGTTCGATTGTTCAAAGCAAAAGGAATTGGATTAAAAGAATACCACCTTAGAGTATTCTCAACCTATGGCCAGTTATTATGGGAGTCAACAGAATTGGACGAAGAAGGCAGACCTGCAGTAGGATGGGATGGAATGGTAGAAGGAAAATTGATGCCTCAGGATGTCTATGTTTGGAAATGTTCTGGTGTTTTCTTAGATGGATCTCATTGGGGAGGAGAGAAGGCTAAAGATGGGAATTACAAAACTATTGGATCTTTAGTATTATTGAGATAAATTGATAACACAAATCTATAAAAAAGCTTGGCGAGGAAAACTCGTCAAGCTTTTTTTATTCTAAGCAGTTTTGTTATATTTAGGGATAAAGTTTTTCACATATTAGATATTCCAATTGATGCAAGCTGAAGTGATAAATGTTACTTATAAAGATAATCAGTTGCTTATAAATTAATAAGAACCTATCAACTTGTTTAAGTGAAATAAAATATTGATAATCATCGATTTATGTTTTTGTTGAATTAACCGTGCAGATTTTCTATTAATTATTAAACCTCAGTATCCAAGCAAGATGTTTAAAGTAGAAAAAATGCTTGGTCAAATAAAAAAGAATAATGATGAAATTTAGCAGAGTCAGCGGGTTTGGAATGTTCAAAAAGGTGGGAGCGGGAGCCTGGTGTGTCCTGAAGGCTGAGAAGCTATGTTGCTAATAAGATGGAGGAATCGACCCTCCGCAGGCTGCTGGTAGTAGCCGCCTGCAAACCACCTTTTGGTGCTTTATCTGTGAGGATAAGGTATTGAGCGAAAAGGGAAAAGGGTAGAAAAGACTATTCAGGTAAGTTTAAAGGAGCTGAACGGAAGTGAACCATTGAAGAAACGTCGAAACGCTGCAATTACATCAAAACCGAGTGATCTGGCACTACTCGGGATAATCAAAGCGGAAGAACTACTTACTGGCTTTGGGGTGTACGGCGTAGAAATGGCAGGAACTTTAAGCAGGCTTATTAGCAGAACAGGAGAGATCAACATCTAATGTTAAGGGAAAAGCACAAGCTGGAAAGCAAGGCTGATATTACCAAAGTAGATGTTGAAGTCGGACTATGCCATAGTAGTGTTGAAACTTCTGTAATGGGAGTGGAGCGAAGGGCATAGCTCATTCAGTTTTAATTATTTTAACAACCAAAACAAAAGGGAGGATTAAAATGAAAGAAACAAAGTCACATAGCAACACGGATTTAGGTATTAAAACCTAATCAGTGAGACTGAATGAGAAGAGCCGTATGAGCTGAGAGGTTCACGTACGGTTCTGTGAGAGGTTCGGGGTGAGACTCCCCTTACCTACTTGACCCTGCGTGTTTAGCATTTTTTTGAACTAGAATTTTTGGGTACTTTTTTTTCAATGAAAAAGTATCAATAAAATAAGTATAAGAAAGAAGTACTTTAGCAATAAACTGCCAAAGTCAAGCTAAGTAAGAATTGATTCTTTCGTTCTTGTCTTTTTTAAAAAAATAGAATAAAAATATACCCTCATGCAGAATAAATTACTTTTTGCGCTTTTGATTTTGACCTTTAATTTTTCACCCATTCCAGCTCAAGAAATGGCTATGGTTGAAAATGTGGTTTTTTCAAATCAAGAGAAAATCGATTACATTTCGCTTACCTCAGCGCTTTCTTTACTCACCGATAGATATGATGTCTACTTCAGTTATGATGTTGAAGCATTAAGAGATCATAAAGTAGCAAAGAATAAACTGACTGGTAATAATTTTCAAAAGAACCTTAGAGCTGTTCTAAAAAACACCGGACTGAAGTTTAAAAAAGTAGGAAAAAAGAACTATGTAATTTTTAAACAGATCAAGGATTCACTTAGTAAAAATCAACCAATTTCTAAAGAGGTTTTGATTGAAAATGAAAAAAGGACTGAAGAACTAAGCCATCAAGGAAACACTTTAAGTTTAATCCCCATTGATCAAAAAAAGATTCATCCAATTAAAATCGAAAAAATTACTGTACGTGGATTAGTAATGGATGAAGAAGATGAACCCATGATTGGTGCAGTGATAACTTTAAAAAGCGACCCAGGAATAGGAACGGTTACTGGAGTAGATGGAACTTTTACTTTAGATATTCCCTCCGCAGATGAAATCCTGATCATTAGTTATTTAGGCTATCAATCCCTAGAAGTTGATGTAAACGGAAAGTCAAACCTCAGCGTCAAATTATCTCCAGATTTACAAACATTAGACGAAGTAATAGTCGTTGGATTTGGTACACAGAAAAAACGATTTACAACTGGAGCAATTTCAAAAGTAAAAGGCGAGGATTTAGAAAACGCTACTCAAACAACAATAGAAGGCGCTCTGCAAGGTCGAGTAGCTGGTGTCATGGTCACTTCTTCAGATGCAATGGCTGGCTCACCTGTCTCTGTTAGAATTCGAGGTACTTCTTCTATCGTAGCGAGTAGTGAACCTCTGTATGTGGTGGATGGTGTTCCAGTCGTAACAGGGAATTTTTCGCATAATAATGCTAGCTCATGGAAATTAGCGACAGCTCATGAATCGAATGCTTTGGCTCAACTCAACCCCGCAGATATTGAATCTATAGAAATTTTAAAAGATGCTTCTGCTGCCGCAATATATGGATCAAGAGGGGCTAATGGTGTGGTCTTGATTACTACAAAAAGGGGTAAAGAAGGCAAAACCAAATTCGATGTAGGTTTTCAATCTGGCTTTTCAAAAGAAACCAACCGGATCGAAATGCTCAATGGAACTCAATATTTGAATCTTGCTAAAGAAGCCTACACCAATTCTTATAATGATGTGATCTCTGATGATGATCCCAGTAATGATGGTTTGTTTGATATTGGAAATGATTATGCCCGGTTTTGGGATGAAATTTTACCCGCAGAATTAAGCAGAGAGGTGGCAGAAAACACCAATACTGATTGGATTGATCATGCGCTTCAGAATGGCTTTTTTCAAGAGATGAATTTGGCTGCCTCTGGTGGAAATGATAAAACTGTATTCTATATCGGCGGTACTTACAGGGATGAAAAAGGGATTTTTGTAGGCAATAATTTTAAAAGATATAATGGACGTGTGAACCTTGATCATAAACCAACTGAAAATTTATCATTGGGCGCTAGAATGGCCTATACGGTTACGGATAGTGATGTGATTCCAATTTCCTGGGCTGGAGGATTAGGTACTGCGCAAAGTCAGGCTTTGCCTTTTTACCCAATATTCAATGCTGATGGTACTTATTTCAATCCCCAAAGCGGCAACAATGTAGTAGCAGAATTAGCGAATACTGAAATGAACCAAAAAGGAACATCTATACTTGGAAATGTTTACGCTCAGCTTAAAATTCTGGATCACTTTACTTTAAGGTCTGACTTTGGAGTGAATAATATTTATAAAAAAGAATTTTATTATCGTTCTGCGATCATCGAACCAGATGCAATTGCCACTTCAGTTCTATCTGAGAGTATCAACTGGAATACGAACAATACTTTATCCTATACGAATGTAATCGGAGATCATGCTTTTGATGTTTTATTAGGGATGAATGCTACTAAGAATAACTATTTCACTAATATTATTAATGGGGAGACTTTTCCTAATCCAGCGCTTAAGAACCCTGAAAATGCAGCCACCCAAACGGCTACAGTAGCCACTACACAATTTAGTTTTCTTTCCTTTTTAGGTAGAGTAAATTATCGTTTAAAAGATAAATACCTTTTCTCTGCTAGTGTTCGGAGAGATGGTTCATCTCGTTTTGGGAAAGGAAATAGATGGGGGACTTTCCCTGCACTTTCGCTCGGTTGGATTATTTCAGATGAAGACTTTTTGAGCGAATCGGCATTATTGACTTTCTTAAAACTCCGCGCTACTTTTGGAATAACGGGTAATGCAGAGATCGGAAATTTTGAATACTTCGGTTCTTTTACAACGAATAATTACGTTGATCGTCCGGGAATAGTCATCTCTGAAATAGATAATGACAACCTCAGTTGGGAATCTACCAAACAATATGACTTAGGTCTTGATTTTGGTCTTTGGAATGGAAGAATTGAAGGAGGTCTTGATTTTTATTTAAAAGAGACATCAAATTTGCTTACTGAAATTCAAGTCTCGCCAATGTCTGGTGTGAATAGAGCAACTAGTAATATTGGCTCTTTGGAAAATAAAGGAGTTGATTTATCACTTACCACTCATAATTCCCCAAATAAAAAATTGAAATGGACAACCTCGCTCAACCTTGCTTATAATCGAAATGAGATTACAGATTTAGGAGGGCGCGATTTTATCCCTGGACAAGTATTTGGAATAGGGGCTGTTGGATTAGGACAACCAGTCGGTGCAAGATATTTAGTAGAATGGGCTGGAATTGCTGCTGATGATATGACCTTAAATGTAACAGATGCTGAAACAGGAGGCCCTATTGAAATTCAAGTCAAAGGAGGCGATGAGTTATTCATTAATCAGTTTGGAGAAGTGACCAATATTTATGATTCTAATGATCAGAAATTTTTTGGTAATCCCAATCCTATATGGACAGGAGGAATATCAAACTCATTTACTTGGAATAATTTTGACCTCAGTTTCCTATTTACTTTTGCAACAGGACATGACCTGGCAAATGAAGAACAACGATTCCAGTTTACTGGTTTTGGATATGATTGGAATATGTGGTCAAGTGCTACGAGCCGATGGCAACAAGCGGGAGACCAAACAAATATGCAACGATTGACTTGGGCTGCTCCCAATAGAGGGTATACAAGTAGTCGAGTCATATACGATGCAGATTATGCTAGATTGAAAGATGTAACGATAGGATATAATTTATCTAATGCTTTATTGAAAAAATGGGGATTAGGGAGCTTTAGAGTTTATGCTAAGGGAACTAATCTGGCCACCTTTACGAAATATCCAGGATGGGATCCAGAGTACAATCGAGATGAAGCAGGAAATGTTGGTCAAGGTAAATCTTGGTTGCCTTCTCCTCAAGCTCAAAGCGTTTCCTTTGGTGTGAATATATCTTTTTAAGAATTAGCTAGCAATGTTTAAATTAGAAAAAATGAAAAATACAATTATAAAATTTTTGACTTTAAATAAACAAGGTTTCCAAAGGCTTGTCTATTTAAAAAAGACTTTTACCCTACTTTTATTAATATCTTTTTCTTTCACAGCTTGCGATGATTTTCTGGACTTAGAACCAGAAACCAGTCTTTCCAGCGCAGTTGCTTTTGATAATGTGGAAGGAATAGAAGCTGGAATCAACGGCGTTTACAGTACCATACATTCTGATTGGGTAGAACGACAGATCGTTTTTGCTGAATGTCTGGCGGGTAATGTCAAAGCGGTCAATCCTATCAGTAATACCAATTACACGCAGGCTTTGCAACATGCCACTTGGCTAGACCTATTTAATATTTCCAATTACTTTTGGCAGATGTCTTATTCAAGTCTAAATATTGCTAATCGAGTGATTGAGGCCATTCCAAGTATCGAAGGAAGTAATCAACAAATTGAAGCGAATAAAAACCGATTGATGGGCGAAGCGATATTTCTAAGAGGTTTAATTCACTTTACATTAAACCGTTTTTATGCACAAGTACAAAATGGATTATCTGCGCCTTTATTAATCGAGCCTTTCGAACCAGGAGATATGCCAGCAAGAGCTAGTATTGAAGAAATGAAAACTCAAATTATCAGTGATTTGAAAGAGGCAGAAGCATTAATGAATGGAATTGAAGACAATGATGGAAGAGCGGATATATGGGCAGTCCGGGGGCTTTTAGCCAGGGTTTATTTTGAATTTAAAGATTATCAAAATGCAGAGACTTATGCTAATTTGCTCATAGAAAATGGTGGCTTCTCTTTGATTGATGGTGATGTCGGGGCTGCATTTAGTACTTCCGTTTCATCTGAAAATATTTTCACTTTCCTGGGACAGGCGACTGATCGGGCGGCTACAAATTTATATGATATTTTTAGTATAAATAACCCAAATGTACAATTGTCTGTTTCTGATAATTATTGGGGATTGATCAATCAGGAACCTAATGATTTAAGAATAACGGTTTTGCATGAAGATTTCGGAACGGCAAGAGCTTGTCATAAATACGATGATAGAGATATGAATATTCCATTTATCCGGCTTCCGGAAATGTACTTGATCCGAGCTGAATCTCGAGCTAATAATGATAACCTTGACATGGCGCTTTCAGACCTCAATCGCTTACGTCAACGTGCTGGACTTGAAGCGACTACTTATACAGATAAAGCAGGTTTGCTCGATCAAATTTATATTGACCGGAGTATTGAACTATCTATGGAAGGAGATAATTTTCATAATTTAAAAAGATTAGAACAGCCAATTGGGGGATATCCTTGGTCAGAAGCTCAATACAAATTAGTGTTTTTTATTCCTGAAACAGAAGTTCAACTGAACGCAAATTTAATTCAAAATGATGTTTGGTAACAGACGCAATCCACAAATATTTACTAAGATTATCTTGGGAATAGGAATCCTACTTTCTATTAATTACACAATATCTCAAGCTCAAATCCCTTGTACAGAAGTGACCTCAGCAGTGGGCATTGATCACTATTATTTCAGCGTGAGTTATATGGGAGGAGGCACTGCTTTTTTCGATTTTGACAATGATGGGGATGAAGACCTTTGGATAGCTGGAGGAATCAACCAAGATGTGTTATATGAAAACGATGGCAATGGTGCTTTTATAGAAATAGGGGAATCAGCAGGACTTGAAGCTACGAATGGTCACATTACTTCTGGAGTGGTAACTGCTGATTTGGATAATGACGGATATAGAGATGTAATCTTGACTGGACACATTGGAATGTCTCCTTTATTATTTAAAAATAATGGGGATGGGACATTCTCTGAAATTTCAGAATCTGCAGGATTGTCCGAGTATGAAGCACAGTGCTTTGCTGCTGCTTGTGGTGATGTAAATCAAGATGGTTATCTGGATATTTACTTTGCTACTTACATTGATGAGGTGCAACTTATCTATGATGGTACAGGGGCTGTCATTGGTTTTGATCATGATTGTTTTGATAATTTTCTATTTATCAATAATGGCGATTGGACCTTTACGGAGATGGCCACTGAGTATGGCCTTAAGAATGGCGGATGCGCTTTGGCAAGCACTTTTACAGATTTTGACCAAGATGCTGATGCTGATTTATTGATTGCTAATGATTTCGGAGAGTGGATTACGCCTAATGCATTATACGAAAATATTGATCCCAATAATCCTTTTCCCAATATTAGTGAAATGACAGGAATGGATGTTGGCGTATACGGAATGGGGATTGCCACAGGAGATTATGATCAGGATCAGGATTTAGATTATTATATTACCAACCTTGGAAGAAATGTACTTTTAGAAAATCAAGGTAATCATACTTTTTTGGATCAGACAACTGAAACTGGAGTAGAAGATTCTCATGTAGACAGCCTTTTAGCTACAGGTTGGGGAACTGCATTTATGGACGTAGATAATGATTCGGACCTCGATCTATTTGTTTGTAATGGCTATGTTCCTTCTGCATTATTTATTGATAATAATCCTCAAAATCGTAATAGACTTTTTATTAATAATGGAAATATAAATGGAACAGGTTATGCTTTTGAAGAAACGGCTTTTGCTTCTGGTTTAGATGATTCTGGTAAAGGACGCGGGTTCTCTTATGCAGATTATGACAATGACGGAGACCTGGATATGTTTGTGGTCAACAATAATAAGCAAACAACTTCTGACCCCATTGAAAAGGTTTTGCTTTTTAGAAATGATTTAGACAATAACCATAACTGGCTGAAAGTGAAGCTAGAAGGAACAACAAGTAATCGTGATGCTTTTGGTTCAAGTATTAAAATAATCTTAGCTGATAAATCTTGGATACATGACTATAATGGTGGTTATGGTTCGCATACTTCTCAGCATAGTTCTATTGCTCATTTTGGACTCGGCGAGCATGAAATTGTCGATAGCCTTATTGTCACTTGGCCAGGTGGGGGACAACATGTTTTTACAGATTTAACAGTGAATCAAATGATTTGCATTTCCGAAAACGGAACGTTTACAGATACGGAGGAACCGATTAGCCAAAAAGAAGTGATGCAACTATCAGCGTTTCCAAATCCATTTAATAATCAAACTCAAATTCAATTTTATTTACCGCATAGAGATCAAATAAAAATTGATATTTATGATGCAATTGGTAGAAAGATTGAATCTATAAACCCAAAGTGGTATGAAGCAGGCAAGCATCAAATAGAATGGAAAAACAATAGATCAAATGATACTTGGTACTTTATCCAAGTCCAAACTAAAGATGAGATGGCCTCATTAAAATTAATTTATACTAAGGAATAACAAAGAGAAACGCAGCTTCTCTATCTAAATATTATTTTATAAAAAAGTAGAACATGAAAAAGAATTACCTATTTTTCTTATTTGCTATGACTAGCTTTTGCTTACAAGCTCAGGAAGTTACGAGCTCAGCTCTTTTAGGGACATGTATTAACCCGGATGAGGGTACAATTGAGTTTGTGTTTGATTTAAATGTAAGATGCCCGGAAGCAGATCCTAATAATATTTTGCCCGGAACAGCTGAAATGGGCTTTCATTCTGGAGCAAACGATTGGGCTTCTATAATTAACTGGGACGATCCAACTACTCCGATCTTAATGAATAATGGAGCAGATACTTTTTTGTTAACCATTAATGTTTTAGATTATTATGGTGTTGAATTTGCAGATTTAACGGATATTCAAATGGTGATCAATAATGGCATTGCCGATCCTGCTGACCCTTGGACAGTAGCATTTAGAGATTCACTAGATGGAGAGAATTTTGGCAATCCTGATCCTTGTTCTAACCTGAAAATGTATGTTGCAGACACGCCTACTTGTGCTGATCTTAATCAAGAATCTAGCACTGTTTTATTTTCTGATGCTGGTGATTCTGAATCTTGTGTAGATATGGCTGACGGTTTAGTTCGTATCGATATGGACTATGCTTTAGCTTGTCCTGAAGCGGATCCTGGAGCACTTTTAACTGGAGTTGGGGCCCTTGGCTTTCACTCTGGAGCAAACGATTGGGCTTCAATAGTGAATTGGGATGATCCCAATGCGGTTCAGCTTCAAAATAATGGAGCAGATAATTTCTCTGCAATCATTGATGTACAAGCTTATTATGGCCTTGCTATTGGAGATGTAGAAAATATTATTATGATTGGTAATAATGGAGTAGCTAATGCCGGAGCTGCTTGGGATAATGTTCTAAAAGATGCAACAGATGGTGGAAGCTTTGGAAACCCTGACCCTTGTTCGGATTTAACAATGATCATTGCTGAAGCACCTGCTTGTGACCTTTCTCTTAATACGAATGATGTAGTATTACAGCGAACAATGAAGGTAAGTCCTAATCCTTTCAGTAATAGAGCATACCTCGAATTTGATAATCCGAATAATGAAATGTTTAGTTTGCTTATTACAGATATGAACGGTAAAACCATTAGGACGATGACTAATATTTCAGGAGAGCGGTTTTTGGTAGAAAGAGAAAACCTACCCGCTGGAATGTATTTCGCAACCTTAAGTGATGAAGATGGAGACTTTGCGACAACTAAATTAGTGGTGAAGTAGAAAACATGAATCATCCCGAATTTTTAAAAATCTATAAAACGTGATTTCTGACGCTGAAAGACACTGGTCTATTATGATAAAACACTGTTTTTATTAGTATCAAAGGCACTAATCTTCATAATTAATCATATAACTCAAGGTCTTTCAGCGTCAAATAAAAATAAAGGATGACTCATGTTTATTAAATTAACAACTTCGTTAAATAAACATTGATGAAACGAACAAACCTTGGCATAATATTTTTCCTTTCTATATTCCTTTTCCTTGCTTGCAAAACAGAACCTCCATCCAAAATAGCGATCAATAATAAAGAAGAATTAGATAGTATACTCAATCACTATGTAGAAGCTGGATATTATCCCTTTATTTATGCTCGGGTAGAAAACATTGAAGGGGAAGTTCTATATGAACATGGCCTTGAAAATCCGAAATTCTTTCCCAATGAAAAAATAAATGGGGATTCTTGGATTCGTATTTGGTCAATGAGTAAAATTGTTACTATTTCTATTGCCTTAGATTTGATGGAAGAGGGGCAATTAAAACTCGATGATCCAGTCACCAAGTATATTCCTGAATTCGAAAATTTAAAAGTAATTGAATCAGAAGATGGCCGAAGTTTGACAGATTTTGAATGGAATGATAGGGACAGTGCTTGCCCTTTAAAATTAGTTCCTAATGATTCTGTAATGACCATTTTGCATTTATTAAATCATGAGGCTGGATTTTATTATGCCACTACCCAATTTGAGTGCTTGGACTCCATGACAGCCAAGCAAAATTTAGCCACTTCAAAAAATAGCCAGGCATTAATTGATCGCATGGCGCAAATGCCTTTAATCCAACATCCGGGGACGGATCATTTTTACGGTACCAATACCACTGTACTCGGCTTAGTCGCAGAGCGAGCGACTGGGAAAAGTCTTAAAAAATTGGTAGAGGAAAGAATAACAAAGCCGATGAAGATTGATGGTTTACAGTATGGATTGCCCAATGGCGCGAAGTTGCCTCCTTCGTTTTCAGGAAAGGATTCTATATTGAGATATGCTCAAGCTGGAGAATTAGATATCTTTGGAGCTAATGTTCCAGATTATGAACTAGATCATGAACTTTATCTGGGTGGAGAGGGCATGATTGCAACAGCTGATGGTTATGCTGACTTTATCAGAATGTTGGTAAAAAGAGGAACATTAAATGGGCATCGATTTTTAAACGAAACGACTGTGGAGGATATCTATGCACCACATACTCAATTGGATAATCCCTATGGGCATAATGGATATAACCTTTGGGTAAGTGGCGATTCGATGCGTATAAATGGAACAGGCGATGCTGGCCTTTGGATTGGTGGCGGTTATGAAGGGACACATTTTTGGGCTGATCCTAAAAGAGAAATTGTTGGCGTGATTATGTCTCAGATGAATTTTAACAGCCCAGGCGGATATGGTCGCGATGATAAATTCCGAGGAGCGATTTACAAACAGTTTTGGAAAGATGAAAAAAGTAACAAACTTAAAGATTAGCAGACTATGCGGGTAGGGAATGGCCAAAAAGGTGGGAGCGGGTGCCGATATAGTGTAGAGCCTTTTTTTGGCCTAGAATTTTGGATACCTTTTTTTCAATGAAAAAGTATCAATAAAAAAGACCTTGCCTTAGTCCTTGTCCCTAAAGTCGAGCTTTGGACTAATCACAAAAACCAAATATACAAAATGAAAAACCTCCTGTACCTCCTAGTCCTAAGCCCAATATTCCTATTAGGACAAAACCAAACATTCACCAATCCCATTTATGGAGGGGGCTATCCCGATCCTTCCATCTGTAGAGTAGGAGATGATTACTATATTGTAAATTCTTCTTTCGAATATTTCCCAGGGCTTCCGATTCATCACAGCAAAGATTTAGTAAACTGGGAACTTGTGGCCTACGGATTGCATCGGGAAGATCAATGCATCAGCCCAAATAACCTTGTTGATGTACAACAAAGAGGTGGTATTCATGCACCCACCATAAGATACCATGAGGGTACCTTTTATATCATCACAACCAATGTATATTCTCCAAAAGATAGAAGCCAGCCTACCCAATTTATTAATTTTATCATTACTGCTCAGGATATTAAAGGGCCTTGGTCAGCGCCTCATGTTTTGGAAGGAGCTCCGGGAATTGATCCTGATATTTTTTTTGATGATGATGGTAAAGCTTGGTATGCAGGAACACATGCCCCTGAAAAACCAAACTTTAATGGTGAAGGCGAAATCTGGCTACAGGAAATAGATTTGGATAATTGGAAATTAAAGGGCGAACGGCATTTTCTATGGCGAGGTGCTTGTCGGGGGACTTGGGCGGAAGGACCACATATCTTTAAAAAAGACGGGAAATATTATCTGTTAATCGCGGAGGGAGGAACCAGTTTTAATCATGCCGTAATGATTGCAATTAGTGATAAGATTACAGGACCATATGAATCTAATCCTCGAAATCCAATATTGTCAACACGTCATCTATCCTATGATTTTTGGGTCAATAGTACAGGACATGCAGATATGGTGGAATTACCGGATGGCAGATGGTATATGGTCGCTTTAGGTATCCGTGGAGATGAGCAGCGACGATCTAATATGGGAAGAGAAACGCACCTCACTCCGGTCGAGTGGGAGAGAGAACCCTTTGAATGGAAAAAAGTAAAACCTATTTGGCCTGTAGTCGCTCCTGAAACAGGAAGGATCGATAGATACACAACTTTACCCTTTCCAAATAAACCGCAACATAAGAACGATGCTTTTTTTGATCATTTTGATCATTCAAAACTTGATCTTGAATGGAACTTTCGTCGGGTACCAATGAAGGATATTTTTTCTTTATCTGCTCAAAAAGGCGCTTTGCGCTTATACCAAAAACCAGAGATTATCAAATTGCGAGGTCGCTGTAGTTTAATGGGCATACGTCAAAAAGAAACTAATTTTGAATATAGTGCAAAAATGAATTTTAAGCCCAAGCATGAAAAGTCAGAAGCAGGGATCAGTATTTTTTTACAAGATGATAATTACATCATGTATACGATTATTAAAGAGGAAGGGAATATGATTTTAAAATTGATCACTCAGGAACGAAAAAAAGATCCAGCACTTGTCAAATCTGTAATACTTAATGCTTTTCAAGGTGATATAATTTTCAAAATTATTGCTAAAAATAAAAAATATCAATACCTCTATTCATTGGATAATGGAAAAAACTATCAAGCTTTTGCGGAGACTCCATCTGATTTGATTTTATGTCATGGATATACGGGGGCTTATGTAGGTGTTTATGCAACAAGTAATGGTCATCCAACAAAAGAGTATGCCGATTTTGATTGGGTATCTTATAAAGGCTTTCCGCTTTTTCCCTAAGGGTCAAACTTATCTGTCCTCGTTTAAAAGAACTAAAAAAACAACCACCACAACAAATGAGAAATTACACAATCAATAAGAATTTTTTTACGACCCTTCTTCTCCTATGTATAAGTTTGGTCCTGAATGCTCAAGATGAGGTCTATCAAACTAAAGAAAATATTCCTTACTATAATGAAAAAATAAATGATGCTGACGAATACGTCAAGGAGCGTTGTGTTCTCGATGTCTACTATCCAAAAGATGTAAAAAATTTCCCGACTATTGTATGGTTTCATGGAGGAGGATTGAGTGCAGGAAATAAATTCATTCCCGAAAGGCTAAAGGGCAATGGCGTGGCAGTGATTGCAGTTAACTACCGCCTGTATCCTAAAATTAAAGCACCAGTTTATATAGAAGATGGTGCGGCGGCAGTTGCTTGGACTTTTAAAAATATCAAAGAATATGGAGGCGATCCTTCATTGATCTTTATTTCCGGACATTCTGCTGGAGGCTATTTAGCAAGCATGATTGGATTGGATAAACGCTGGTTGAATGCTCATGAAATTGATGCAGATAAAATTGCAGGCTTGATTCCTTTTAGTGGACATACGATCACTCATTTTACGGTAAGAAAAGAAAGGGATATTGAAGGAACTCAACCGATTATTGATGATCTAGCCCCTTTATATCATGTTCGGGCAGATGCACCACCTCTGCTTTTAATAACGGGCAATCGAGAATTAGAATTGCTTGGTAGGTATGAAGAAAATGCTTACATGATGAGGATGATGAAATTAGTAGGACATGAAGAAACACAGTTAATGGAATTGGATGGATATGGACATGGGATGACTGAACCTGCTTATCCTTTATTGTTGAAAGAGGTAAAAAGAATCGCAAAGATTAAAGGTGTATCCAGTATACCACACCTGGATTCTAATGCTCCGATTCAGTCATTTAAAGTTGCTGGACCATTTACAAAGGAAGGCTTATCTGCTGATGATTTTCAAAATCTATTAGATATGGAATTCGTTGAAAATGAAAGCAAATTAGGCGATTCATCGAATAGTCAGATATTAAAATCAGCAAAATCGAATTCAAAAAACATCCTTGATTTTAATAAGGCAGTGGGCGAAAGTAATTATGCGATAGCCTATGCTACTTTTCAAATTTCCTCGGATAAAAATACAGAAGGACTACTTAGGTTTCGAGCTGATGATGGAGCCAAAATTTATGTAAATGGATCAGTGGTTTATGCAGCAAATAATCGCGGCTGGGGTGGGAGTAGAAAGCATTGTTCTATTAA
Organism: Saprospiraceae bacterium; assembly: GCA_965277415.1. Classification (GTDB taxonomy): domain Bacteria; phylum Bacteroidota; class Bacteroidia; order Chitinophagales; family Saprospiraceae; genus JAHDHW01. The sequence continues at coordinate 31,668 of CBDICS010000001.1, read as the reverse complement.
TTTACAGAAAGGTATTAACAATGTCGTCTTTAAAATAGCCAATCGAACCCATAATTGGGAACTAGAAGTAGAGGTGTTAAATAAAGAAAAAGCCAATGCTTACCTTAATGAGTTAGAGGCAGAAAATGAATATTTAGAATTTTTAAGCTGCGTATTAAAACCTAGGATTGATAAAGAGTTTTCCTTTACATTTTATCCTGGGGCTTTTCCAGACTTGGTTTTTGATAAACCCTTACTTGCTAAAAAACACTTAGGAGGATCATATAGTATTAAGACGAAGTGGTTCGACACCAACCTTGAAGAATGTCAATACCCTAAAACCTCAGGTCGCTATGCCTACTATTCAGAAATAAAAGGTAAAAATGGAATAGTTTTAAAGAAATCAGCGACCCTGTTTTGCGCGCCCGAAGATTGGATGGCTTGGAATGAAAGACCATTGGCAAATTTAAATTATTTTCCAATAAATAAAATTCCTAAGTATATATGGGAACAACATCAAGATGCTATCGAAGCGTATACTGGTTTTGGAATCCTCAAATCTATGTTACTACAAAAAGAAACCCCTGTTTTATTTGCATTCCTCGACGAAATGAACAAACAGCAATTACCGGCTAGTCCGCTGAACACACCTTTGATCTTTGATGGAGATTTTCATGCCAAGCTAAAGCAGAAAATTTTAAAAGTAGAAAACAAATATCCCGCACTGAAAGCACCAAGAGCGGTTAGTAAACGCGGGACTGTTTTACAAAAAAATACCTTGAACGAGACAAATGAAAAATTGTATACTGACTTAAAACAAATTTGCGAAGACTGGATCAATGATTCAGGTTCACCTTTTGATGTAATGATTGCTAAAGAAGGAAATATCCTTTTTCATCAAGCATTCGGTGAAGATCAATATGGTAAGTTTACAACACAGACTCCATCAGAAATCGCTTCAATAACTAAACTATTGACAGGAGTGCTCTTTGCACAGTTTGTAGACCAGGGAATCATTGCTATTGATGATCCAGTAGGAAAGTACTTACCGGAATTTCCAATGACAGGTCCCAATGCTTTGACACTAAGGCATTGCTTTACTCATACGAATAGTTTTTATGGTCACGGACTTTTTGATGGCGTTCATAATCCTTACTTAGATAATATACTTGCCCTTTCCATATCAAAAGAAACCATAGGGACTAATCTACACTATAATGGAATGGGTTATGATTTAGCAGGAAAAGTGATGGAGGTGGTCAGTGGAAAAAGTATATTTAGATTGTTTCGAGAATACCTTTATGATCCTTTAGAGATGAGACATACCGTTCATGATTGGGATCTCGGGTATAGCTGTCATAGCACAGCAGCAGATTTGGCAAAAGTCGCTCAGTTACTACTCAATAAAGGAAGATATAATGGCAAAGAGTATTTTTCATCGCAAACTTTCGAAAAGATAATCCCGCTCGATTTAAATCAATTTTTTCCAGCCATAAATCAAAAATGGGGAATAGGCTTGACCATGATGGATTGGAAAGTAAAAGATGAAGCAAGCGGAAAAGAAAAAAACCTTTTGAGTGATCAAATTATCGGACATGGCTCTGCGACTGCTTCTGTACTGTGGGTAGACCTCAAAAACAATATTATCCTTACTCAATCAAGAAGACGGGGCAATGAAAATTTTGGAAAACATTTTCAGAAAATGGTAGAAACTATCGAAAAATATTTAGCTAATAAGTAATTGATAAATTTATTTATGCCATTGAAGTATGATGTTTAAAATAAAAAAGCAGCATGACAAAGTTTAGCAGAATCAGCGGGTTGGGAATGTTCAAAAAGGTGGGTGCGGGTGACAGTTTGTGTGTTAGCATTTTTTTGAACTAGAATTTTAATGCCGGAATATCCAGTCGGTATTCCTTGCCTATTTTTCAATGAAAAAGTATCAAGAAAAGAAGGTGTTATCTTAGTGAAAAATGCTAAAGTCGAGCTTAATTTAATAGGACTTAAACAAAACAAAACAAAACAAAACAAAACAAAACAAAACAAAACAAAACAAAATGAAATACAAGCACTTCATGCTATTCATAGCCTTGATCACCCTCTTTTATTCTTGCAAAAATACCACAGATACTGGTGAAAATAAACAAACAGACCGCCCACCCAATGTCATCGTCATATTTATGGATGATATGGGATATGGAGATTTAAGTTCTTTTGGTCATCCAACCATTCAGACACCTAATATAGATCGTTTGGCTAGAGAAGGACAAAAGTGGACAAATTTTTATACCGCTTGTAGTGTTTGTTCTCCTAGTAGAGGAGCATTGTTGACAGGGCGTTATCCAATACGGATTGGCCTTGGTCCAGTAAAGCAAAGAGTATTTTTCCCGAAGTCAATTGGAGGTCTGCCATCCAGTGAAATTACCATAGCAGAAATGTTGAAAGAAAAAGGATACAATACAGGAATCATAGGCAAGTGGCATCTAGGACATCTACCAGAATTTCTACCAACCAGACAGGGCTTTGACTATTATTATGGAATTCCTTATAGTAATGATATGGATGGCGTCAATTGGAGTATCCCAACTTTTTTTGCTGAGCCAGATATCAATATGTGGAACGTTCCTTTAATGGAAAATGAAGAGATTATAGAACGTCCGGCTAATCAACATACCATCACAAAAAGATATACAGAAAAGGCGCTTGAATTTATTACAAAAAATAAAGAAAATCCTTTCTTTTTATATTTTCCACACACGATGGTGCATACACCTTTGTTTGCTTCTGATAGCTATTTAAAGACTAGTCCAAGAGGTTTCTATGGCGATGTGATGTCAGAAGTAGATTGGAGTGTTGGGCAAGTAATTTCGACTTTAGAAAAATTAAACCTTGATGAAAATACTTTAGTAGTTTTTACTTCTGATAATGGCCCTTGGCTGATGATGTTGGAAATGGGCGGGTCAGCAGGTTTACTTAGAAATGGGAAGGGCACGACATGGGAAGGTGGAATGCGTGTTCCCGGAATCTTTTATATGCCAGGTACAGTTCAACCCGGGACAATTACAGATATAGGTTCTACTTTAGATATCTTACCTACTGTTGCTGCTTTGACGGGAGCGACTGTTCCTACAGATCGGAAAATGGATGGTTATGACCTATTGCCAGTATTAAAAGAAAAAGCTGAAAGTAAAAGAGATCATATGATTTATTATCGAAAACGAGATATCTACGCTGTACGAAAAGGAGATTATAAGGTTCACTATATAACAGAATCTTGTTATCAAAAAGATAATGAAAGAAGGGTTTTAGAAAATCCAATTTTGTTTAACCTCAATGTAGATCCAAGTGAAAAGTATGACCATGCTGATGAGCATCCCGATATCTTAAAGTCAATGGAGGCATTAATCGAAAACCACAAAAAGGAACTCATTGCTTTACCTCCTGAAATGGATAAATATCCTGAAGGGGTGAAACCATTTTAGTGTGTATCCGGAGCTAGATGATTTCATTTGGTCGAAAAAATTAAGAAAGTAATGGTTTACTAAACTAAGCAAGATAAAATAGCCCAGCAAGTTTAGTAAACCACCACCAAACGATTTTATTTAGAACCGCGTCCTTTTTTTATTAAAAATTAAAATGCAAAATTTTAAATAATATTCAAAAATGTTCAGAAAGTCCCATATTCTTAATCACTTACTTCTACTCATAGTTATCTTGAATATTAGCAACTGTTCGTCTAAAGAAGAAGAGAGGACCTCAGTTAAAAAAGAACCACTAAATGATTTCCTACATATGAAATCTCCAGCATGGAGAGATCAAGTACTTTACTTTATAGTCACAGATCGCTTCATGGATGGCGATAGTACAAATAATGATCAAGGAGCAGGAGAGTATAAAAAAGGACATGGAGGATTTTGGAACGGTGGAGATTTTAAAGGGATTACACAAAAGATTGACTATATCAAAGCATTAGGCGCTACTGGAATTTGGATTACACCACCAGTTGCAAATCAATGGCGAAATCCACAATTAACAGGGACAGGCAATCATGGTTATTGGGCCCGTAGTTTTGTTGAAGTAGATAAACATTATGGGACATTAGAAGCATACAAAGATTTATCAAGAGCACTTCATAAAAATGATATGTGCCTTATCCAAGATGTTGTATGCAATCATTTAGGAGATTTTTATACTTACACCGGAGCGTATAATCCAGCGGATGTAAGCCAAAATTTTAAAGTCCATGATGTCCCGCAGCCTACTCAATACCCTTTTAATCATAATGATGCAAATAATCCCAAAGATCGGGAAATGGCGATTTATCATTTTGCGCCTAATTTTTATGACCATTCAGATACCATTCAAAAGAGAGCCTATCAATTTGCAGATTTAGATGATTTAAATACGTCTAATCCATTTGTGAGAACCGTACTTCGGGCTTCTTATAATTATTGGATTAAAGAAGTTGGTGTAGATGGTTTTAGGTTTGATACCCCACATATGGTAGAGCATGATTTTTGGCAAGACTTTATTCACTCTCCTGATAAACAAACACCTGGCGTTGCAAAGTACGCTAAAGCATTGGGCAAAGAAAGATTCCTGACCTTTGGTGAAACAGCAGTATTGACCCAGCCTTTTGATAATAAAGGTGCTCTGGAAGCGGCAAGCTATATAAATAATAATGGCAAGAAAGAAATGACTTCTGTTTTGAATTTTCCACTTCATAGTACAATAAAAAGAGTATTTCAAGAAGGGCAAGCTACTAATCTGATGACTTACAGAATAGAAGAAACCGAAAAGATTTTCGAACGCCCATCTTTCTTATTAAATTTTATAGATAATCATGATGGCGCTCGTTTTCTTTCTCAAACAGATCGGTCTTCTTTTAGACAAGCCTTATTGTTTATAATGACAATTCCAGGTATTCCGATTATTTATTATGGAACAGAACAGGAGCTTTTAGGTACTAGACAATCTATGTTTAAAGGAGGTGTAGGTTCTCCCGACCAAGATCATTTTATAACAGATAATCAATCTTTTCGATTCGTTCAAAAGCTAATTCAACTTAGAAAAGAAAAAGAGATATTCCGCTATGGGAAGATTAAAATACTCAAAGACGCAACTCATGGACCCGGAATTTTTGCTTATGAGTTAAGTTATAAAAAAAAGAAAATCTTTGTTTTGTTCAATACTTCTGAAAATCAAAAAATAATTGAATCTATCCCGACAGCTTTAAATGCAGAAACAAAACTGAATTCTATATTTTCAATTGCTGAAAATACAGATTCATTTTCTGTCGATCAGGAAGGAAATATCAAAGGACTTATTGCTGCCAAGGCTGGTCTTGTGCTAATTCCTGAAAAAATAAAACAAAAAATAACTGCTAAGTCTGGAAGTCTCAAAATATCACCATTGTCAAATCCCCTAGTCAATAAAGAATCTCTTAAGGTCAATGGGACTTTCGATCAAGTCAGGAATATTAAAGTTTCTATTGATGGAGATTATGATCATGCTATACCAGTCAAATTATTAGCTGATGGAAAATGGTCAACAACTTTACCGCTTCAAGGACTTTTGAATGGGAAACATACCTTAACTGCTTTTGCAAATGCTGTAGAAAATGAAGACTTGGTGTTTTCTGATTTTATAACATTCGAACTCAAACAGCCGCTTGTCTTTTGTACGGCCATCCAAGATGAGAAAGGAGATGACTCAGGACCTAAAGGCATGTATAATTATCCTGCACATGTTAGTTATTCAGGTCAAATGGATATTGAAAGAGTGGCCGTTTCTAAAATAGGAACAAACCTTCAGGTAGATATTACAATGGCTCAGATTACACAGATATGGCTTCCACCTAATGGCTTTGACCATGTGCTGATTAATATCTTTATTGACCTTCCTAATAAAAAAGGTGCAAACACTTTGCCTTTTCAAAATGCGAATATGCCTCAGGGAACTAATTGGGATTATTTGCTTGCTGCTGCTGGATTTGATACGGCCATTTTTTCAAGTGAAGGTGCGACAGATAAAAAATATGGTAAAGCAGTAAGACCAAGTTCAAGAATATCAGTGGATACAGAAAGCAGGACAATAAGTTTTTTAATTCCTTCTGAGTCTATAGGTCAACCAAATAGCCTGAAAGGAACAAAAATTTATGTCAATACCTGGGGAGGAGGTCCTGGCGGATTAAGAGATTTAAATTCTAAACCAAGCCTTTGGTCATTTAGTGGCGGAACAAATATAGACCCCAAAATTATGGATGATATTGATATATTAGTATTAAAATAAAGTTATCATGCTGATCGCGGATGCATAGAAAATCCTGTATATCCTGTTAATCTTGTCGAAAAAAAACTATTCTCGGTCAGCCTGTAAGACTACGAAAAAATAATGGAGCTTCGTTTCTGACAGTTATTTACAATCAATCTTAGCCTCCATTTTAAAATAACTTCAAGATGAAAAGTCAATCCGCAAAATTAATCTGGCTCTATTACATTTCTTTTTTCGTACTATTTATTTCTTGTTCGAAAGAGAAAGACACACCAGAATCTAGTTCTAAAGCGCCAGTAAATATCCTTTGGCTTGTCGCAGAAGACTTAAGTCCATATATTCCATCTTTTGGAGATTCCACCGTTGAAACACCTAATCTAAGTAGACTCGCAGCAGAAGGCATTCGTTATACCAATACCTTTTCAATATCAGGTGTTTGTTCACCGAGTAGAGCTGCATTGGCAACAGGAATGTATCCTTCTAGTATAGGGGCACATCATATGCGTACACTTTTTCAACAGCCAGCAGCAAAGGAAATGGGGCTTATCAATTATGAATGTGTATTGCCGCCTCATGTGAAAATGCTCAGCCAAATCATGCGTGAGAATGGATACTATTGTACCAATAATTCCAAGACTGATTATCAATTCCACCCGGGGCGAATGGCTTGGGATGAATCCAGTATATATGCACATTGGCGTAATCGTCCTGATGAAAAACCATTCTATGCTGTTTTTAATTTTAATGTGACCCATGAGTCAAACATGTGGAATCCATTTTACAGAACTTATGATTTAGAAAATTTCCCACCCAAAAGAGATACATCAAAGTGGTGGAAACCGTTTCAAGGAAAAAAGAAACCACTTTTTGTATCTGAAGAATTGGATGTCAATATTCCGCCTTATTTACCAAATACTGATCTGGTGAAAAAAGATATGCGTAGGATGTATTCCAATATCGTGGAGATGGATAAACATGTTGGTCTAGTCTTAAAGCAATTAGAAGAAGATGGCTTATTGGATAATACTATTATTGTATGGTATACCGATCATGGTGGACCATTGCCTCGACAGAAGCGATTGCTTTATGATTCAGGGCTTCATGTACCCATGATTATCCGATATCCTGATAAGAGGCGGGCTGGCGAAATAGATGATCAACTCATTAGTTTTATTGATTTTGCACCAACTTTATTGTCTATGACCAATATCGTTCCACCACAATATATTCAAGGACAAGCATTTGATGGAAAATATAAAGCAAATGCAAAGCGGAAATATATCCATGCTGCGGCTGATCGCTTTGATGAAAAATATGATAGAATTAGAGCAGTAAGAGATAAAAGATTCAAATACTTAAAAAATTTCAATGTTGATCAAGGGTACTATTTAGCATTAAATTATAGAGAAAAAATGGCGACGATGCAAGAGCTACTGCGCTTAAGAAACGCAGGTGAACTCAATGAAGTGCAAGCGCAGTGGTTTAGAAACTCGAAGCCTCCGGAAGAATTATTTGATACTAAAAACGATCCACACGAATTGAACAATCTGGTTGATGATCCAAAGTATACAGAGAAACTAATAGAATTAAGAACCGAATGTACTAGATGGATGGAAGCAATTCAAGATAAAGGTGATATTCCTGAAGTGGATTTAATCAAACAATTTTGGCCAAATAAAATTCAACCTGTTACAGCTTCACCTATAATTAAAGAGGAGAATGGTAACATCCAGGTTTCATGTCCTACAGAAGGTGCAACTATTGGGTACAAATTTCCAAAAGAAGATATGGCCTGGCTCGGTTGGAATATATACAATAAGCCATTTAAATTGCCAGAAGGAGAAAGTGTAAAGATATTTGCCCATCGAGTTGGTTTTTTACCAAGTGATACGATTATTATAAGGTAATCAAATCGTTTGAGGGAGGTTTACTAAACTAACCAAGACGAAGTAACTCAGGTAGTTTAGTAAACCATCTCTTGCTTATTTTTTTCAATCAGGCGAAATTATCTAGCTTCCAAATCATCAATCACCATCAAAAATGAAAATCAAACGATCTTACTTTTTCTAATTTAAATTTCCTGTTTTTTATTGTTTTGCACTAATGATGATAAAACTGTTTTAAGCCAGTCTAATATCCTCTTTACTTTTACTGATGATTGGAGTTTCCCTCATGCAAGTATCTATGGAGCATGTCAGGTTTCATATTCCTATGGAATTTTTACGCGCACAATAGGTAAAATTTAAATAGGTTCTAAGTATATTAGCAGCATCAGTATAATTAAGAGATAGTTGCTAGTCATAGATGCGCTGTCTGTATAAACAAAACGAAAATGAAAAGTGCTTGGGATCAAATTGTAGCCGATGATATAAAAGATGATTTATTAGGCTTAAGGGTTTATACTTCTAGACTGCTTGGAAAAGAAGCAGATTTAGTATTACATGGAGGTGGGAACACTTCTGTGAAAATCCGAGAGAAAAATATCTTTGGTGAGGAAGAAGATATTCTATATGTAAAAGGAAGCGGCTGGGATTTAGCTACTATTGAAAAACCTGGATTTGCGCCCGTAAAATTATCTACACTTTGCCAATTAGCAGAATTAGATAAATTGACAGATATGGAAATGGTCAAATACCAGCGTATGGCATTGACCAATCCTGCTGCACCAAATCCTTCTGTTGAAGCTATACTCCACGCAATCATTCCATATACTTTTGTCGATCATACACATGCCGATGCAGTCGTGGTAATGACTAACACACCTGATGGTAGGAAACGAATTCAAGAGACTTTTGGAGATCGGATTCTGATCATCCCTTATGTAATGCCAGGCTTTATTCTAGCCAAAAAGATATTCGAGATGACAAAAGGGATGAACTGGGATAGTATTGATGGTATGATATTGCTTAATCATGGCGTATTTACGTTTCATAATGATCCTAAAGTCAGTTATGAAAACATGATTAAAATTGTCTCAAAAGCTGAATCCTATTTGAAAAAGGAAAAAGTCAAGCCCATAAAAAAAGAGAAGAGTTCGAAAGTTGATAGCTTGAAAATTGCTCAATTTAGAAATGAATTAGGCAAAGTGATGAAAAAACCTGTCTTATGCCGTTTAGATGACTCTGGTCAGGCAGTAGGTTTTAGTAAAAAAGCAGACCTCAAAAAAATAACTAACCGAGGACCTTTGACACCAGATCATATCATTCGTACGAAACGAACCCCAGTGGTGCTTTCTGATGATTTTGGGAAAGATCTAGATACATATGGAGCGCAGTATAAAAAATATTTTGAGAAGTTTAAAACGGGGGATCAGGTACAATTAGATCCAGCTCCAAGGTGGGCCGTTTGGCCTGAAAGAGGTACTTTGTCAATAGGTAATTCTGTCAAAGCATTGACCATCATAGAAGATATCACACGGCATACTCAATTAGCCATTCATCAAGCCGAACAATTAAATAAATGGAAAGCCCTTCCCCAAAAGGATTTATTCGAAATGGAGTATTGGAGTCTGGAACAAGCAAAACTCAAAAAAGCTGGACAAGCGAAACCCTTTCAAGGAAAGATTGCTCTAGTGACAGGTGCTGCTAGTGGGATTGGAAAAGCTTGTGTAACAGGACTCTTATCAGCAGGTGCGGTCGTCGTCGCTTTAGATATTAGCTCAGAGATAGTGAATACATTTAATAATAAAAGTGTGCTCGGAATCAAGTGTGATCTTACAAAAAGGCTTCAAGTAAAAAATGCATTGGAGCAGGCTGTAAAGCATTTTGGTGGTCTTGATTTAATTATTTCTAGTGCCGGAATATTTCCTAAAAGTACTAGAATAGAAGATATGGATGATGCACTTTGGCAAAAAAGTATGGATATAAACTTAACCAGCCATCAGCAATTAATTCAAATGGCTACACCTTATTTGGACTTGGGTTTTGATCCAGCAATTGTCTTAATCGCTTCCAAAAATGTTCCTGCTCCTGGTCCAGGTGCGGCAGCTTATTCAGTAGCTAAAGCTGGATTGACTCAATTGGGAAGAATTGCTGCGATGGAATTAGGGAATAAAGGCATCCGAGTAAATATGCTACACCCCAATGCGGTTTATGATACGGGGATTTGGACACCGGAGGTCTTAGACGCAAGAGCAAAACATTATGGCCTTTCTGTGCAAGAATATAAAACCAATAATGTTTTAAAAACGGAAGTGACCTCAAAAGATGTAGCTGATTTGGCTATTGCAATGTTAGGAAATACTTTTTCGAAAATAACAGGAGCACAACTGCCTATAGATGGCGGGAATGATCGTGTGATCTAAATTTATATAAATTATGATTGTAAAACATACTTCTCGTGATGCTATCATGAGCAAATTGAGAAAAAAAATTGAAGACAAAAAACCGATATTCATTGCTAGTGCAGGAAGTGGATTAGTCGCCAGCCTTCTTGAAAAAGCAGGAGTAGATTGTGTCAACACCTTTTCAGGAGCAAGACTTCGTGCGAATGGGATGGGAACGATGTCGATGATGTGGCCTATTCTTGATTCTAACAAACAGACCCTGGATTATACGCGTGAAGATATTATGCCAGCTATAAAAGGGGACACCTTTATTTGCGCTTGTCTCAATGCGAATGATCCTTTAAAGGATATGAATATGGTATTAGATGATTGCAAAGCAATGGGGGTTTACTCTGTTTCCAATATTGGACCTTCCATCAGCTATGTTGACAAAGACAGTGAGATTTATAAAGTTTTGACCAAAAGTGGAATTACTTTAGATAATGAAATTGAGTTTCTAAAATTAGCCAAAGAAAAAAATATGGTTACCATAGGTTTGGCATTTGATATGGAAGATAGTATTCGAATAATGGAGGAAGCACAACCAGATGTATTTTGCTTTCATGCAGGTACAACTAAAGGAGGCTTAAAAGGATATGACTCTGGAGAGCCGCTTGAAGAAACTGCCAGAAGAACTGAGGAGGCCAATATTAAATTAAGGGCAATCAAACCTGATGTTATTCTTATCGCGCATGGTGCTGGGCTTGTTACACCCGAAGATGGACAATATATGCTAGACAATACTTCTTGTGATGGAATTTGGACGGGTTCATCTACGGAACGAATACCTATTGAAAAAGCGGTTTTTGCAACAGCAAAAGAGTTTACGGATTTGAAGTTCAAGAAGAATTAATTTCGAACATATTCTAAGCTCGACTTTAGCATTTTATAATGCCGGAATATCCAGTCGGTATTCCTTGCCTATTTTTCGATGAAAAGTATCAATAAGAGAGAAAGACCTTAGTAATAAAATGCTAAAGTCGAGCTAAGCAAAATCCAGCAAATACTGTGATTAAACGTCCTGTCCAAAATAAAACCAAAAAATAATGTCTAAAACGATAGCCCTACTTATTACACTTGACACCAAATTTCAGGAAGCAGGTTTTTTAAAAAAGCAAATCGAATCCAAAGGCCATAAAGCGCTTTTGATGGATATAGGAGTGGTAGGGAGCCCCGGTATAGAGGCAACTATCAGCCGAGATGAAATTATCTCTACAGGTGGTGGATCTTTACCGGAATTATTAAAAAATCCTACAAGAGAAAAATCCAATCCTTTTGTTGTAGGTGGCTGTATTACCATTTTAAAAAAAGCTATTGATAATAATGAGGTCCATGCAGTCATAGGATTAGGAGGGACTCAAGGGACTTCTACCTGTTGTGATATAATGGCTGTATTGCCTTATGGATTACCTAAAATTATGGTGTCTACTATTGCCTCTGGAGATACTTCTGGTTTTGTAGGGATCAAGGACATTACCATGATGTTCTCCGTTAGCGATATTCTTGGACTTAACCCTTTTACCAGAAAAATATTAGCGAATGCTGCTGCTGCTGCTGTTGGAATGGCGGAAGAAAAACAGCAGTTCATAATGGAAAAAGGAAGTAAACCTTTGATAGGTATGTCTAATCTAGGCGTATTGACTCAAGGTACGATGAAGGCTGTTAAATATCTAGAGTCAAAAGGCTATGAAGTTATCGTTTTTCACGCAGTAGGTTCTGGTGGCCGAGCAATGGAACAGATGATGAAAGAAGGTATAATCGGAGCTGTATTTGATTATGCAATGGGCGAAATAGCAGATGATGTCTGGTCGGTGCTTAGAGCGGGTGGACCAGATCGATTGACCGTAGCTGGTAAATTGGGTATTCCACAGGTGCTATGCCCTGGCGGTGCAGAACATCTGGGCATTTTAGTTGAACCCAATGTAGTCCCCGAAGCTTATAAAACGCATCAATATGTTTTTCATAGCCCAGTTGTATTTGTACCTCGACTCAATGAAGAAGAGATTGTCAGGGTTGCAAAGAGTATTTGTGAACGATTAAGTCATACTAAAAATAAGGCTTATTTTATGTTGCCGATGGGTGGAGTAGGGCGATATTCAAAAGCGGGAGGAATCCTTGAAGATCATAAATCAGATGCTTCGTTTTTCAATTATTTAAAAATGCATTTACCTGCAAATATCGAAATTATCGAAAGTCCTCATTATGTTGAGGACACCCCATTTGTCGAAGAAGCTATTGACCGCTTAATCTCATTGATTGAATAAGAGTCTGTTTATTTACTCCTACAAAATATTTTGTATGCTTATTAAAAAACCTATCCATTTCATTTTTGCATTATTGATTATTTGCTGTTTTTTTCATTGTAATAGTGTTTCCGATCAGCCATTAATTCAATTAAAGAAAGAATCCAGAATTTTTTTAATTGGCAATAATCTTTGTTCTAGGATGATGAACTATGGTGAATTTGAAACCGCTCTTCATTTAACTTTTCCAGATAGCCTTCTCTATATCAGAAATATGTGTGATGGCGGAGATACGCCTGGTTTTAGACCGCATTCAGGGAGAAATGACCCTTGGGCATTTCCTGGGGCTGAATCTTATCAGACAGCATTAGCAAAAAAATCCGGAAGTGTTGGACATCTCGAAACCCCGGATCAATGGTTGACGAGACTAAAAGCGGATATTATATTGGCCTTTTTTGGATTCAATGAGTCTTTTGAAGGTGCAGAAGGCCTCGATATGTATACAGCAGAATTAGAGGCTTTTATCAAACATAGTTTAAACCAAAAATATAATGGAATATCAAACCCACAATTGGTTTTGATTTCTCCCATAGCATTTCAAGACCTGTCTGATAAGTATGATTTGCCGGATGGTGTTCAAGAGAATATAAATCTAAGCCTTTACGCCAATGCGATGAAAGCCGTGGCGACTAAAAACGGAATTCCTTTTGTTGATGTATTTACACCTTCAAAAAAATGGTTCGAATCTGGAGAGGAATTGACAATCGATGGAGCTCAATTGAATGAAGCTGGCTATAAGAAATTTTCTACTTATATCGCGGGTCAGGTTTTTGGTAAGGTTTCCTCAAGCTCAGAACAAAACCGGAAAATGGTACAGGATGCGGTAATGGAAAAAAATTGGTTTTGGCATAATGATTATAAAATACCAAATGGCGTTCATGTCTTTGGCCGAAGATATGATCCTTTTGGACCAGATAATTATCCTTTCGAATTGAAGAAGATTAGAGAGATGACTGCAATCAGAGATCAGGCAATCTGGGAGGCAAATAAAGGAATCAAGATGGACATCGCCGCAGCGGATCAAAAAACCACTAAACTCCCTCCTGTAGAAACCAATTATAAGGAGGAGAATAAAGAAGGCGCGGAAAGATATCTCTATGGACAAGATGCATTAGATCAGATTTCAGTTCCTGATGGCTATAAGATTGATCTTTTTGCTTCTGAAAAAGAGTTTCCTGATCTGGCTAACCCTATGCAATTGTCTTTTGATAATAAAGGAAGATTATGGGTAGCGGTAATGCCAACTTATCCTCATTACAAACCTGGAGATTCAAAACCAGATGATAAATTACTGATCCTTGAAGATACCGATGGCGATGGCAAAGCAGATAAGCAAACGGTATTTGCGGATGACTTACATATACCTATTGGATTTGAATTTGCGCCTGAGGGGGTTTATATTTCTCAAGGTACAAACCTTGTTTTATTGAGTGATTCAGATGGAGATGATAAAGCGGATAAAAAAGAAATTATATTGAGCGGTTTTGATGATCATGATACACATCATACAGCGAGTGCTTTTTGCGCTGATCCATCCGGAGCAATTTATATGGCGGAAGGAGTGTTTTTGCATACGAATGTTGAAACTGCTTATGGCCCAGTTCGGGCAACTAATGGTGGATTTTACAGGTATGCTCCACAACGACACCACTTGGAACGGACAGCGCAATTATCAATCCCTAATCCTTGGGGTATTGCTTTTGATGAATGGGGGCAGAACTTTTTTGCAGAAACATCAGGGCCTGATGTACGATGGATGATGCCGGGCTCTGTAAAGTCGATCTATGGATCTGGAAGTTATAAATCTGTGAATTTGATTGAAGATGCACATCGGGTTCGACCAACTTCAGGATTAGAATTCGTATCCAGTCGCCACTTCCCTGATGAAGTTCAAGGTGATCTACTTATCAATAACACTATTGGCTTCCTTGGGATGAAACAACATACTATGTTAGATGATGGTACGGGGTATAAAAGTAGTCATAGACAAGATTTGGTAAAGGGGAGTGATAAAAATTTTCGACCAGTGGATATGGAATTTGCACCAGATGGGTCTTTATATCTTATAGACTGGCATAATATCTTGATTGGTCATATGCAACATAATGCTAGAGATCCTTTGAGGGATCATGCTCACGGAAGGATTTATCGGATTACCTATCCTACTCGCCCATTGGTAAGTCCAGCAAAGGTAGCTGGAGCGAGTATAGAGGTCTTATTAGATAATTTAAAACTACCGGAATATCGTACTCGTTATCGTACACGTCGGGAGCTTAGAGCGCGCGGTGCAACAGAAGTTTTAAATGCAATTGATGGCTGGCTTAATAAATTAGATAAATCAAGTCCTAGGTATGAACATCATTTATTGGAAGCACTTTGGGTGACTTGGGGACTCAATAAAATTGATGAAAAATTACTCACACAATTATTGAAAGCCAAGGATTTTCGAGCGCGTACTGCTGCTGTAAAAGTTTTGCGATATAGTGGGCATCAGATCAAAAACCAAGCAGCATTATTAATGGAAGCAGCCAAAGATGAACATGGACGGGTTCGACTTGAAGCTATTGTAGCTGCCTCATGGCTGGATAAAACAATCGGACTTCCTATTATAGAAGCGGCTTCAAAAAAACCATTGGATGATTGGATGTTACAAGTTTATCAAACGGCTTTAGCTCACTTAGATGGTAGAGCAGTTGGAGAAGTCAGAGATGAAAAGATCGTAACTAATCTAAAGGGAACAGATTTAGAATTATTTAAAAAAGGTAAGGAAATCTACAATAAAGATGGTTATTGTGCGACTTGTCATCAGTCAGATGGTAAAGGCTTAGATGCCTCTGGTTTTCCTCCACTAGCTGGAACAGATTGGGTGACGGGCGATGAAGAACGACTAATTAAATTGACTTTAAAAGGATTGTATGGACCTATAGAAGTGAATGGGAAAAAATACCCGGGACAAGTTCCTATGACACCATTTGAAGGATTATTAAAGGATGATGAAGTTGCTGCAGTCTTGACCTTTATTCGAAATTCCTTCGGCAATGAGGCTAGTGTAATATCTACTGAAAAAGTAAAAGGCACTAGAGCCTCAATAGAAGATAAGGAAGGTTTTTATAGACCTGAAGAATTATTGATCGTTCAATAAAATTTTATCTTGGAAAGAACGAAAAACAGTACAAGAATGACAGAAAAGAAAACTTTAAGCTTTTGGCAGATTTGGAATATGAGTTTTGGATTTCTTGGAATCCAATTTGGCTGGGCTTTACAGCTTGGAAATATGAGTGCCATCTATGAATATTTAGGTGCACAGCCAGAAGAAATCCCTTTGCTTTGGTTAGCTGCTCCTCTTACGGGCTTATTGGTACAGCCAATAGTCGGTTATTTAAGTGATCGGACCTGGAATAAATATGGAAGACGTAGACCTTACTTTATGATCGGAGCAATACTTGCTTCTATCGCATTGGTGGCGATGCCACATGCTTCGATGATATGGATGGCGGCAGGTTTGCTTTGGATTTTAGATGCCTCTATTAATATAAGTATGGAACCCTTTCGAGCATTTGTAGCAGATAAATTGCCAGAAGAGCAATTGACAAAGGGGTTCACCATGCAAAGCTTTTTTATAGGTATTGGTGCGGTATTAGCTGCAATTATTCCGTGGTTTTTAGTGGATGCTTTAGGCTTTACAGATGAAGTAAGTTCTGAAGGTGTACCTACCTATTTGAAAATTGCTTTTGCTATGGGAGGCGTCTTCTTTTTTGGGGCAGTTACTTGGACGGTACTCAAAACACCTGAAGATCCGCCGGAGGATATGGAGGCATTTCGAAAAATGAAAGCAGAACAAAGTGGGTTTTTACATGCCATTCAAGAGATTTTTTCTAATATTTTCCAAGGGCCAAAAGTGATGTACCACCTGGCAGTTGTTCAATTCTTTACATGGGTTGGATTATTCTTGATGTGGTTTTACTTTACAACAATGGTCGCTAATGATATTATGCAAGCACCGAATCCTAAATCGCCGCTTTACGCTGAAGGTGTTGTTTGGGGAAATATTTGTTTTGGATTTTATTCACTGGTAACCTTCCTTTTTGCATTGGTATTACCTACTATCGCTCGCAGACTTGGTAATAAGGTGACGCACTCTATTTGCCTGATATGTGGGGGCATTGGATTAATGAGCGTTTATTTAATGACTGGAAAATATGAATTGCTATTATCTATGACGGGGGTTGGTATTGCCTGGGCGAGTATTTTATCTATGCCTTACGTTATTCTTACGCCGCATTTACCAAAAGGGAAAATAGGAATGTATATGGGGATTTTTAACTTTTTTATTGTCATTCCAGAAATATTGGCCACCTTATTCTTTGGCTATATTATGAAAGAATATTTAGGAAATGATCGAGTGCTTGCTGTAGTAGTGGCCGGAGCGATGTTATTAATCGCGGCAGTTACAATATTATTTGTTAATGATAAAACAACAAATCGAAGTGAAGATTAAAAGGTAAGGTTGGGGAATTGGGCTTTGGGACGAAAATTGACAGTTATTTGTCAATGATCATCTGTCGAAAACAACAAATGACCATTGACAAATTCTTTATTTATTCATTGAAATAAGATGCATCGTTTTGTCCACCATTCTGTACCGTCTCCATTCTAGCTTTGAAAGCTTTAGATTTTTCAAGATCGTCTAACCGAGCAAATATTTCTTTCAGTGCAATCAAAGTATTTAAATCATTAGGATTTAAACTTTCTGCTTTTTTGAAATGTGGTAATGCTTGGTTAAATAAGTCGATTGATTGAGCTTTTAGCGTATCAAACTTCTTCATGCCTTCTTTTGAAAGGTCATCATTTAATTTTATCATTTCCTGAGTAACTAAAGCTGCTTTATTGAAATATAATGCGCCAACACTATAAACTGCATCTACATTCTTTGGATCTTTCCCAACAGCTATATTATAGTTTTTAAGAGCAGCATCAAAATATTCTTGTACTTTGGTTCCATTATCTTTATCCTCTTTTTGATAAAGGTTATCATACACATTTCCCAAAGTTGTGTATAAAGAGACATTCTCAGGTTCTAATTCTATAGCTGTGTTTAATCTTCCTATCAATTCATCTAATTTTCCTAAACTTAGGAAATGGTTGATCTCTTCAAATAATAAACTGTTTTCGTTTGGATATTTTTTACGACCAGCTTCTAAATATGCATAAGCCGTTTCTTTATCCGTTTGTGCCTCAATAGAGTAAAGAGCAGAATAAACTAAAGGCTCATCATGATTTTTATCATATAACTGCTTTAAGTATGGTTTGGTTTTGTCATACATCTTAGCATTAAGTCCAGCTAGACCTATCAGATAAACTTGGTTGTCATAAGCTCCCTCAGCATCAAGGCTACTTTCTCCTTTATTGGCTTTTATTAGATCATGGACTTTAACGACAGTCTCAAAATTTTGAAAAGCTTTTTCATAATTCTTGGTTTCATAGGCTATAATACCTTTATTAGAAACATTTCCCTGAGTAGCCTTTAATGCCTCTAATACTTTTTTCTTATGGCTACCTTTTGTGGCTAATTCCATCGCTTTGCTTAAAGCTTCATATGCAATCATAGCTGCATTAGCAACTTCCAATGGAGGAACTGCTTTGGCAGCAAGGTCAGGTGTGTTTTTCTTTAATTCAGCTGCATTTACTTGGTTGGCTGCAATTGTATTATAGATACTACCTTTTACAAGATAAGGATCATGAGGTGTTTTAATGCCTGATAAGTCACCAGTCAGTGCATAGTCAATTTTTTCTAATGCGTCTTCCAGCTTATCATTCGTTGAAGGGTCTAGATTATAGGTGGCTAATAATCTTTTAGCTTTTTTGTAAGATTTTTCATGATCTTGAGCTGAAAGAGAACCAACGAATAGGAGCGCAAAAAATGCAAAGAATAATTTCTTCATAATGGTAATTTTAATTTTTTTATTTCCGGGTCACAAAATTAAGGAACTTTTTCCCTTTTTTCATATTTATGACCGCTATTCTGGTTTTTCGTCACCTAGGTGAACTAAATTGCTATTTGGGCGTATAGTTTCAACCTTGGTTTCATCAAATGAAACGTCTAAAATTCGCATTTCGTGTAGTAAACCCTTGCGTTTTAGGTTAGATTTAACAGGAAAACGACTAGGTATTAAAATTCCGTTAAAGTTTTTGTAATCCTTAAAAAGAGCACTTCCAGTTAAGAATTTATACATCTCTCGGATCGTATATTCTATCTTTTCAATTCGATAAGTGTCTTTATTAATCCAAATCAAATATTGATCTGTACTTTTTTGAGGCTCAACTGTATTCCAGCTGGCCAATACACCATCACATAGAATACCTTCAATGATGGCTTCGCCTGCATAAGCTAAGCTATTTGCATTTTGAATCCTCAATGGAAATTCAATAAAATACTGATAGGTAGGAAGCCAAAACTTAATGTCTTTATTCTTTTTAAAAACAATGTCTTCTGTTGGTTTCTTAGTATAAGTATTCCAAGATTGGATGCCCCAGATGTGATCTTTCTTTTTACCATTTTCAAAAATCATTCGCCCACTATAAGTCTTTGGAATATACTGTAACTTGAAATTCATTTTATGCTCAGAAAAAGGATGTCCTTGTTTTCCAAAAAAACCAAAAAACTCATCTTGAAATTTGACATCATAGGTCTGAATACTATCCCAATATTGGATACCGTGAGCAATGCCGACTTTTTTTAATAATAATTTTGCTCTTTCCGTATCAGGATCGGTTTTTACAGACGCTGTTCGTAAATCCGCAATAGCACAACTAAAAAAACAGGTCGAAATCAAAGTAATACCGATCAAAATATAGCTAAGTCTGGTTAAGATTTTTTTCATTATTTAGACACTTTTTAGATCGGATTACTTATTTAAAAAACGTCACGCACAATTCAGCAATTTCTTCTCCTTTATCCTCTTGTAAAAAGTGCCCCGCATTCTGAATGATTTGATGATTTTGTCCTTTCGTCCCGGGTATAATATTTAAAAATATTTTCTCCATCCCCTTCATGATCGGATCCGAATCACTAAACAAGGTCAAAAATGGTTTTTCCCATTGAGCCAATTTTGTCCAGGCGGCTCGATTATTCACAGATTCAGGATCGTCAAATTCAATTGGAACTAAGGCAGGAAATACCCTTGCTCCTTGTTTATACCTTTCATCTGGAAAAGGAGCATCATATCCGGCAATGATTTCTGGACTAAGATCTGATGTTGTCGCACGATTAATAACTGTACCAATTTGAAACTCAGGTACAGTCTGGGAATACTTGACCCAATTAGTAAATGCTTCATTTGGTTTTCCTTGACCAGTAGGCAAGATTGTATTTCCGGCTACTATTTTAGAAAATAAATGATTATGATTAGCTACTAATCTTAGGCCTAATAGTCCACCCCAGTCCTGACAAAAAAGAT
Source organism: Saprospiraceae bacterium (assembly GCA_965277415.1). Taxonomy (GTDB): domain Bacteria; phylum Bacteroidota; class Bacteroidia; order Chitinophagales; family Saprospiraceae; genus JAHDHW01. The sequence continues at coordinate 11,332 of CBDICS010000001.1, read as the reverse complement.
GAATATTCGTCAGTTCTAGTTTTTGAATCAATGTTGTTAACCATTTTAAGTGATTGGCATAGGTATAATCAGATTTTTCTGTCGGCTTATCAGACTTTCCAAAACCAATAAGATCTGGGGCAATTACTCGAAATCCGTTTTTAACAAAGATTGGAATCATCTTTCTATAGAGATAGGACCAGCTAGGTTCACCATGTAATAATAAGACAAGGTCGCCATGCCCTTCATCTACATAATGCATTTTCATACCATCTCCAATTTCTTGGTATTTTGGAATGAAAGGATAGTCTTGTAAATCTTTAAATCTAGCTTCTGGTGTTTTTATAAATTTCATTTGTAAGTAATTTGAACAACATCAAATAAAATTAATAAAAAATGTTAAACAAGCTTCTAATTGATATAACAAGAATAAATCGTTTAATGTCTAATGACTTCATGATAACTGAAAATCCTTCTCAATAAGTACAATAGAAGGTGTATTTCTTTCATTTTTTTTAAAAAAATGCTGCATAAATAGCAAGTGTATCTCCCTTTGAAAACACCTCAGTTTCCAATTGTAATTTATAACAATACATTGCGAATCAAGGCTTTAGAGCTACCTACTTTAAAGCAGGTTTGATGTATTCAATTGAATATCAATACCATATAAGTCAAATTCAGAGCAAATTTTACTTTATTTACTCTATTTTATTGCTTATATTTGAGTAGACTAAAACAATCTTTCGTTCGGCTTTTAATTTCTATGCTACCGTATCTACGTCTATTATGACAATAGCTGTAGAATCAGAGTTAGAAGTATTAGTACCACCTTTAATGTTTAATTGTTCTTTTTTTGACAATAAAGAACTCTTGGATTTTAATGCTAAAATATTCATATTATATAGTTTTAATTAACAATCTACAAGTTTAGATTATAAGAATTACAAGAAAAGAGGGGCTTGATCTCCATTATGAAAAATGATATTGGGGAGAGTATTTATGCACAAATATTTGATTACCAGACAATTATAAAATGAATTCATGCTTGCACTATATGAATTAATAAATTTGTTACCAAAGTCGCTTGACCCTGCATTGCGACCGAAGCTCAAAGCCTTATTTGTCTTTTTAAAGGAGTCTAAACGATTGGAGGAAGAAACTGCTGCAGCTAATTTTTTAGGTAAGAACAAAAAGCATTTTAATAAACTGAAAAATGAATTGAAAGATACTTTGTGTTCTTACATTATTACAAACCCTTCGACTTGGGTGGACAGTGAGCGAAAGGCATTATCCGATCATTGCTATAAAGCATTTGCTACTTACAAAATACTTTTGGCGAGTGGTCGTAGACAATCTGCAATAGAACGTGTTAAATTACTCTTTCCAAAACTTTGCCAATTAGAGAATCATGGATTGATTTATATGACTGCATTGGATTTGCAATTTCATTATTCCAATATAGAGCTTGTCCCAAAGCTTTCCAGAAAGTATGCTGCGATCATTGAAGAACAGACAGAATTGATTCGTGCAGAAGCCCTTGTTCGAAAATGCCATAATGAAATGGGTGTACTTTGTAATACACGAAGTAGTTTTTCATCAGCTATTGTACAAGAATTAGATCAGTCCGTTCAATTATGCTTGCCATTTTTGGCTTTAAAATCAGTTACAATAAATCGATTCATATATGATATTTTGGTTATTCGATATATCGTAGTATATGATTATAAAAAAGTTATTAAGTATTGTGATGAAGCTTTAGAATCATTTCCTTTAAGTTCTCCAAATTATAATATGCTGCGGTTTGACTTTTTGCAAAAGAAGATTCCTGCACTTATGGGGATTGGAGAACTAAATGAGGCTAAAGAAATTGCAAAAGAAATAGGAAAGATTATGCCAATAGGAATGTTCAATTGGCACATAGCATTAATACGTCGAATTATTATTTGTTTTCACTTAGGAGATTATCAGGAAGCTTATGATTTGTTTAAAGCACATGAAAAGTATAAAAGTAGTTTTGAGATATTAAAGGAGTATTGGAAAATCTTAGAAGGCTTTATCTATTTCTTAATACTCGTTGGGCGCATTGAAAATTATAAGAATGAACGTTTTTTAATTGGGAAATTTGTAAATGAAGTGCCTATTTATTCACGAGATAAAGCAGGCAATAATATCAATATACTTATCGTCCAAATTCTACTTCAAATGCATCGCGAAGAATATGGAAAGATTATAGACCGAATAGAATCCCTTCGTGAATATGCAAGAACCTATACGCGCAATCCGGAAACCAGACGAGCTAATATTTTTATCAATATGATCCTCAAAATGGAATCGGCTTCCTTTCATCAAGCTGGCACGATTAGAAAAACTAAAGGATTATTAAAGAAACTAAACAATACTCCTTTATCCTTTGCTCAAAATCTCAATATAGAAATCATCCCTTTTCCTATACTCTGGGATGAAATATTAGGCATGTTAGAAAATAAATTTCGAGCAAGAAGGCCTATCCAAGTGCATAGGCAATTTGTTGAACGTAAGAAAAAGTAAATACATTACGATTACATAAGCTTCTTAGCATGAAGTTGTTGTCTATTAATCAATAGACAACAATTTTCTGAATAGTACTATAATCTCCAATAAGCACCTCAACCATATAGAGCCCGCGAGTTAATTGATTTACATCAATTGTCTCTAATTGATCATTTATAGGTTTACTCATTATTTTCCTTCCAAGTGTATCATAAATTTTAATTTGACCTTGAGGGTTTAAATTACTTAAGATTTGAATATTTAATTGACCAGAATGAACGGGATTAGGATAGGCAATGAATTCAATTTCATGCTGTTTATTCACTAAAACACTTACGATATCAGAAAAACTATAAGCACCATTAAAATCCAATTGCTTCAGGCGATAGTAATTCACACCTACTGCTGGGTTTGTATGAAGGTAATCATAATCATTAATGATTGTTGAATTGCCTTTTCCTTCAATAAAAGTCAGTGTATTCCAGTCGCGTGTATTGGTACTATGTTGAACTTCAAAGCCTAGATTATTTTCTTCCGTAGCTGTTTCCCAATTTAATTGACTAGCCATTTCATCCTTTAAGTAGCCATCAAATCTTATAAGACTTATAGGAAGCGCTGAAGTAATATTGATGAGATCAAATGAAATATCACCCTGGCCTCCAGTACCATCTGTAGTCGTAAATCTCAACCTAGCTGAACCGCTACCAGGAATAGAAGCAGTAGCTTCTAAAAAAGGATCGCTACAACTGCTTTGCTGAATTCCACTAATGCTCCATATTGATGTCCAAATCCCGCTACCTGCCGGAGATTCTACTTCGACTTCTAAAGTACCAACTTCACCTGAAAAGCCACACATATGATAGTAAAAGGATAAATCATAAGTAGATCCCGAAGCTAAGTTTATAGGAGGACTTAACAATTGGACTTGATCGCCTTGACCAGTATTAGAGGCTTCCATGTGTAAATAATAAGTGCCACTATGTGCACTGGAAGGCCCAGTATTAGTAGAAGGCGTCCCGCCAGATTGTACAACAAAATCATGGATGCCATCATAAGTCAATTGCAACCAACAAGCAGCTATACTACCGCCGTTTTCAAAATCTTCAACATATGGAAGATTAACAGCAGTACATTGAAGTGTTGTAAAACGGAAAGGCCCTAACCATTCACTTTTATATCCATTTCCACTACAGTGCTCTCTTATGTAGATATCGTAACTGGTACCACTGGTGAGACTAGACAAATTATAATTGCTCGAACTATTTATGCTATTCAGCATCGTACCTGATCCTTGACTAAAGCCTGCTGTACCGTATTCCATATCCCAAATCGTTCCGCCGCCACTCGTCCATGAAATATCTGTTTCCGTTTCCTGAGTATTTGACACTATAATATTTGAAGGTTTTGAACATGGCGTAAGCGTAACCAAATCAAATGCCATATCACCCCATGGTGCAGAGTTAGTTAGATGGGTTCCTCTAAATCTTGGCCTTAAAGTTTGCCCTGAATAAGTAGTTAAATCAATACAGGCTTGTATGAAATCATCATTAACTGAACTTTGTTGTTCTCCTGTCAATGACCAGACGGTAGTCCAATTTGATGAACCTACTGGACTTTCAACTTGTAATTCTAAGGTACCCATTGCCGAACCTTTCATATGATAATAGAAACAGACTTCTGGCGAATTGGCTCCAGTTAAATCAAATTGAGGGCCGACTAAAATCGCTTGATCATTGGCAGGAATACCAGACACTTCATAATAGACATAATACGTTCCACTATGTGCTCCACTTGGGCCAGAGTTGTTCGTTCCGGTTTGACCACTATGGATACTTAGATTTTGATCATCAGAAGTAAGATTGAACCAACAAGCTGGAAAACTTCCAGCGTTTTCGAAATCTTCAGAATAAGGCAAGGATTCGGTTGTACAAGCTAAAGTCAAAAATGAAATAGGGCCCATCCAACAACCAGATGGGTTTATACGAATATAATAATCGTATTCTGTACTTGCCGTAAGCCCCGTCAGATTATAAGAAGTCGCATTGATATTATTGATAGAAGTTCCTGTTCCTTGAGTAAAACCCAGTGCCCCATATTCTATATCGAAATGAGTAGCACTAGTCGTCGACCATGTTAAATCTACAGCAGTAGTGTTCACATTATCGACACTTGGGTTGTTTAGATCAGATTGTATAGTGAAATCTGCATTAGAAATATCAAAGAATATATTATCAGCAGATTCAACTTTTAATCTAAATGTGGTACCACATTGATCTAATGGGATTGTGACATTTTGACTACCATCATTCGGTGTATTAGCTAAAAGGGTAGTAGGAAAAGTAAGGCCCCCATCAGCAGAAAGCAAGATATTCACGTTTTGACTATTTACATTTGCATTTGTGGTATTTGCTACATCCCAAGTAATGGTTTGTGTACTACCTGTTAACCAGGAGACGGCAGTATTGGGAGCAGTTACAAGAAAAGGTCCAGCTGTACCATCTGCCTGAAAACTAACTGTACCATAATCTACACCACCATGTCCAGCACTATTGTCACGTACCATTAGTCTAAAATTAAGATTTCGGCTATAAGATGGTAGTATTTCTCCTGCTGTTGTTGTATTATTTATAATATCTGAAATCTGAGGAAATGTTCTTGATGGACTGCTCATGGGATTAAATACTCTAAATATTGGAGCGTCGCCGCTAGGGGCATTGATATCACCTGCTGGACCAAGATCGTATTGTTCCCATGAATAATCCATAGGGTCACCATCTGCATCTGTAGCAGAACCGGTCAATGTAAATGGAGTAGAAATTGGGATATAAAAACTACTGGCAGGAACAGTAACTACAGGAGCACTATTTCCAGTTGCAGAGGTGGTATGACAGTTGCCCGAACCTGAAGCATAAAGAGAGATTCGATCATAAGCACCGGCATTAAAATAAGTTTCAATACCAGGATTCGGAACGTTGTTTGGCGTACAGCTACCGGAATAAGACATGATCGTCGAACCCGAGCCAGGTTCATATGCATCCGAGCTGTAACGATTGCCATTGCAACTTGCTGTTTCGGTATTGAAAGAATGCCCCGCATTAAATTGATGTCCTATTTCATGACAAAATGTTTTTAGAAAGTCGAAAGAACTATATCCTTTTGCTTTATTTCCAGTTGAGCAAACACAAGGCAATGCGGCTAATCCACCAGAATTTGGTTTTAGCATATGGCCAATATCATAATTTGCATCTCCGATAACTGCATCAATGGTTGTTTGATTCTCGGTCAGGTAGGGGCCTGTAAAAGGATCAGTTGAGGAGTCTAGATAAAAGAGTAAATCTGAATTAGCCACTAATGAAAAAGTAATCGATAAGTCTCTTTCAAATATAGCATTGACTTCATTTAATAAGGAAACGACATTGGTCATAACTTCTGCTGTCGTAGTCCATCCTTTAGTTTCTGCAAGATCTCCACGTGTAGAGATAGCGATCCGATAAGTGCGTAGTTGATCCCCGACTGATCCTGAAGAACTTTGTTGACTAAGTACAGGCTGGTTATTATTAAAATCTAAAGTGTGTTCTGCTTCATTAAAGCCACATTGAGATGGGTTTCCTAATAAAACTTTGTCTATAGTATGATAACTAACATGTAGCTTATTATTACCATGTTTGACAGGCTCTATCCTTATCTCATCAGTTGATGAAAGTATAAATGCATGAAATCCTCGTGGCGAAACATCCATTCGAATTCTAGCTTGAGGCTGGTCAAGACCATAACCTCTATAGGTTTTGATATTTGGATATTTTGCAGCTAAGGCAGGTTCCATCATAGAGACCTGGGTCACTGAAAAACGACTAAAGGTACCATCAGGCATAGGCAGTTCTATAATGCTTATACTGGACAGCGTCGATTGACTCAATTTTGTAGTCATCAACACATTATCCAAATTATAATAAGTAGCATTGACAATCTCTAGATTCGAATTTGCTATCGTTTGATTATTTTCGATTGACTTTATTGCTTCCCATATTCCTTCATTTGCCTTTTGGCTAAATAAATGACTAGAAATGGAAATCAACAAAATTGAAAGAAATATGGGATTGAAAGAATGTTTCATTTGGAAGAATTTTTTAAAACGTTAGTCAAGACAATTTGAACATTGTGTTTTAATTGATGGAATTGTCAGGAATACCTAAAATTTTGAATAAGTTCTTTATTTGCTGGGAGGAAATATAGCGTAAAAGAATAGCTGACCTATTCTAAACAATAGCAATATTAAACATTTGGGGAAAGTTGCTCTATATTAATGAGCAATAATAAGGTACAAGATCAATTGATCTTATATAATATTAATTACAAATATAGAATTAATTTAACTATATGTCAAAGAGAAAATAATAAATGTTAAAATTGTACTTTTCTTTTTACTCAGCTTGATGGGTAGTACAAAAATAGCTTAGCATTAATTCCGTCTAATAATTTACCATATTCTTTTTAAAAAATAGATAGAGAACGACATTCATCTGTTTTTCACACAGATGATATTTCTGCACTTCAAATTATCCTATTCCAAAATATTTGAAAAAAATGTCACACCTACAAGATTCTGCGCTTATAGGATCATATTATTCTATTGCTTTAACTGATTAATTAATAAGGCTATGACCTCCAAATTTATTTATATGAAACCGATGATTAAGCTTTTTCCCCTCCTAGTTTGTTTTATCTGTTTAAGTTTTTCAGCAGTTACTGCTCAAGATTATATTTATAGTTATCTCAACTGTGATGTTGATATTATTGAATTGTGCAACGCTACTTGCGGAGACTATAAAGTTACCTTAATGGGGAATGGAGATATAGAACTGTTCCCTCTGTCATTATAAGCCTCTTGTTTTTTATGAATCAAAATAAGTATAGGCCAAGATGATAGATAACAAGAAAGTGCTATCCCTTGACCTGATATAATAATGCCTTTAATTAAGAAAGGTATTCCAATTAGTTAAATCTTATTTTTTACCCGGGCTTTTGCCCCCAAATTTTTACAAATGAAAAATGCATTTAAATCTTTCGCTCTTGCAGCTTGTATTATCTTTTTGTCGACAAACTTGGCCAAGTCTCAAAACATGGTTGAAAATTATACTAACTGTGATATTACTCTAGTAGTAGCATATGGAGATGTTGCCGCTTGCCAAGTTGTAGGTTCGGTAACAATGACTGTTCGGGCACACCATATAGAGCCTATTCCAATTCTTGATTTCTATGGACCTATTGAAGTAAAAGGTGGATATGACACTGGTAGTCCCGTATTAGATTGTCCATTTTATGTCACCGAATTATGTGGTGGTGGAACTCAAAGTCAGGCAATAACTTGTAGTCTTCAATGTCTCAATTATTCGGTGGATCTAGTAACTAATCAAGGGATTGTTATTAATCCATGATAAGAATCCTAAACCTACCTATTTACGCCGAAGCGCTTTTACTTGACCTAAGATAATTATGATTTAACAAGCTCTAAATTAAATCTTGATTCTTTAACCGGACTTTTGTCCATAAATTTTTAATATGAAAACTGTATTCAAACTTTTCGCCTTCGTAATATGTTTTACCTGCCTAAGTGCTCCAACGGTCACTGCTCAAAATATGATTCATAATTATACAAATTGTGATATAAGTGTGAGCATCAAATATGGGGAAGCTGCAACTTGTAGAGTTGTGGGCTATATTACATCGATGGTAGTAACATCAGGTTCTGTAGTGCCTACATCTATTCCTTCAGGCCTTAGTCCGCTTGATGTTAGAGGCCATCTTGATCCTGGAAGTTCAATGGATTGTCCATTTCAAGTTACTGACCCTTGTATGGGAGGCGTACAAGTTGATAACGTATCCTGTAGTAATCTTTGTACCGATTTCACTGTTACCCTGATGGGGAATGGGGATATAGAATTTATGCCGTAAATACTTCTAAGCATTGATTTAAGTTCTGTAGAAAAAGGATTCTTAAAAAATGCTAAAGTTGAATCTGTATAATACTATTTTAGAGCATGTTTGAGATTTAGTCATTGACCTGTGTTTTTCTTTGCTGTTTTATAAATTATATTAAACCCATAATAGATTTTTCTTTGCTTATACTACGCTTCGAAAAGGCTCATTTAGCAAAGGCTATCTGGTTTTTCTGTCTCATTTAAGCAATGCTAATAGCACTGTCTAAAATTCTCAATGGCTAAATTCTCAACATGCTCTAAGGTGTTATAGCCTTATCATCAAATCTAACCATCTGTGCAATCGAAGGTTTTCCTGCTTGGTCAATATAAAAGAGCATATAAAAACCTGGTGGAATATTTTCCGCTTTAGCATCGGGCGTTTTGAAATGGAGTATATTCTTGTTTGCTTTTTGAATGGGTAATTTGACATAGTGTTGTCCCCACTGGCCTCCATGTGTGACAGAAGGTAATTTTAATAATACCAAAGAATGATCTTGTTTTAGAGGTTTCTTAGGCAAAATACCTCCTAATTCGATTTGATAATCTTGATTACTTTGTAAAAGATAAAAAGTCTTATCTCCAATCTCACTTTTAAAATTGATACCTTTTTTAGATTTGGTTTTTAAAGCCTCAATCGTTGCCCTTCTGCTAATAGTATCCGTTGATTTTTCATCAATAAATAAGTATGGAGGGTAAAATATTTCTGCTGTCCAATTTTCTATAGGCGTATTATCAGCTCCTTTTTCCTGTTTGGCCATCTGTCCATCTGTGAAGAAATATAAATCTAATTCAACCTGATCTGGGTCAGGTAAAGGTTGACCTGTTCGATTTTGATAATCAAGAGGATTTGATTCTGGTTTAATGGTCGCACGGCCTGAATTCCCTCCAGAAACCAGCACACTTCCGTTTTGTAATAGCATGGCATTATTATGATATAACCTTGGTTCAACAGCTTCTGCCATACGTTTCTTTTCATATTTTAAAAACTTACCTTGTCTGTCAAATATAGGTGTAAGCAGAATAGGATATTTCACTCCACCATAAAAATCGTAATTGCCTCCATTGATAATTAAAATTTGACGGGTCGGCAAAATAATTGCATAATGCATCGTTCGATCATCTTGTGGATATTCACCCATGAAATCGGGAGTTTCAGTCCAATACCCTTCACCTCCATCTTTATTTAGATGAAACTGTTCTATCTTACTTGAACCTCGTCCTCCTGCGAATCGATTTGGTTTTGAAGAGCCCAATGGAAGCAAGGTGCCGGCAGAAGTGACTTGCCCACCCAGTATTGTAATGTTCCCCGTATTGGGATCTAAATAAGAAGTGCCATAGCTAGTAATGGTATCTGGTCGATTAGGACCTCTACGAAAGTCAACTTTCGGAGATTCCGCGCTACCTTTTACATCCATCCAGTAGGTGAAAAAAGTGCGACGCATATATTCCGTATTTGCAGTTCTTAAGCTTACCCATTCCCCTTCACGAGTAAGGTAAATTTTATTGCCATCAAATAGATAATTGTGAGGGTAGAGTTTGAATGCATCCTTTTCGAAATCATCCATAGCTCGAGATGGGCAATTACAAGGAGGAACAAAACCTTTTTTATTGATATCAAACCCAAGCTGAGTAAGATGTCGCATATCATAACATATATTCTCAATTTTAGTGGGATGGTCAAGTTTGGTAGCAAAGGGGCTATTTTTGACATTTTTGACATTTATTGCTTTCCAGGCTGCTTGTGGATTATCTACATCAAATTTAGCAGGGTCAAAGAATTCAACATAATGATTAATCTCAAATTGATACATATCTGGATAACCTTTATCAAATCCAACAAAACCACTAAATAGTACAAAACGCCCATCTAGTAAAGGAACGATTGTAGGATACCATCTACCTCTTTTCATTAAACCAGAAAATATCCAGGGATCATTTTTTTCTTGTGGTTTTTCGCGCCAATCTACATACTTCCAATTTATATCTAACTCTTTTCTCCAATCAAAAATATAAGACATATTCTGACCTGTTCGATAAGGATAATAATACTGAGTACCACCAGCAAAAAAAGGATTCCCATTTGGTAATTGAAGATGACCAGCACAGAAAAAATCATTTGGAATGAAATGGTCCTTCTCTTGTGAATCAGCAATAGGGTAGGGAGAATGAATCCGATAGAAAGTGTTCTTTTCAGGATCATAGATCGCAGTATTATTGACCAATTGATAATAATCGGATATCTTATTATTATTGAAAGGATCAAAACGACGATCAAATAACCCTTTACCAGCAACTGGGTCCGGATATTCAGGGTAATACTGTATCGGAGCTAAATTCCTCCAACTGGAACCGCTGGTCATCAAAACTTTTCCGGAGGGCAGTAGAACATTATGAACAGTTTGCATCCCTAGTGATTTCCCAATGGCTCCACCGCCTTCTTCTGGAATGACGGTTTCCCATTTTCCAAATTCATGTGTGCTAGGGTGATCGGATTTAAATCTTAAATTATTGATTTTTTCCATATCATGCCCATGCATATGATGCATATGCATATCATGTACGGGTTTGTCTTGGGCATGAATGATAGAGGAACAGAAAAAAATAAATAGAAAAGTAGCCCTTATCCTTGATAAGGAAATTAGGTGATTTAATGGGGTTTTCATTTTAAGTACAATTTATTTAATGGAGTTATTTATATTCTGCTTCTAATGTAACAATAAATAGCCTAAAATTGTAATTAAAATGTTTGAAATATTTTCTATACTAACGTTGAAGTGATTTGGGATTTTCCCAAACCACTTCAATGTCAGGTATAATAAAGAAAACCAGATATAATTGTCTTGTCA
>OZ255727.1:0-44968 GCA_965277415.1 Saprospiraceae bacterium | reverse complement strand
GTACAAAAGACAATGAATGTGATTTGGACGATGGAGTGTACTTTCTTCGTAAACCTGATGTAACCTGCACGACCCTCCAAAAGTGGGTTTATAATGCTGTTGAAGGACATACGACAGGAGGGCAGCAACACAGAAAAAAATGTATTCGAGTAATTTATTCAGGAGACTATCATATAGACCTTCCAGTTTATTATAAATTTGAGGAGGATGGAGAACATCCATTTTTGGCAGTAAAAGATGGAGATTGGGAAGAAAGTGACCCAAAAGAATTTATAGACTGGTTTAGAGGCATAAAAACTGACCTGATGGTTCGGGTATCTCGATACCTTAAAGGATGGGGCGACTACAAGCGGAATAATATGCCTTCTGGATTAGCAATGGCAGTTCTTACCGAGAAAAATCTTGTTAAAAATGAAAGGGACGATATTGCTTTACGGGATACCCTCAAAGCAATTAAAACTTCATTGAAAGCTAAGTGGGAGTGTGTAATGCCTACTACTCCTGAAGATGACCTTTTTAACAATTATGACGAAACCTTTCAGAAAAATTTCTTTTCTGCTCTTGACGATTTTATTGTCGATGCGAATGCTGCGATAGATAATGAGGAGTGTCAAAAAAAGGCAAGTAAAAAATGGAGAAAACACTTTGGAGATAGATTCCCTCTCGGTGAAGAGTGCGAGTCGGACGAAGCTAAGTCAATAGGTGCTGCGGAAACAAGTGGCAGCCTAATTATTGGTGTCAAAGGTAAACCCAAAGATGAAGGTTTACGTGCCAAAAGTAAAGGAGGTGTCTATGGCTCGAAAAAATACTGATAGTTCCCGACAAAGGTTGTCCATAAAGAGGCTCGAAGAAAATGGCTACATCACAGAAGTAGTCAGCTATGATAGTCCCTTTGCCAAACTTGAATGGACATTTCATTTTGGAGAACTTGTTTTTCATCACGATGAGAATTCAACTCCTGTGGATTTCTCGAAATACAAAATGAGGATAATTTATAAACCCAATAAAAAGGGAAATAAAAAAGTTAAGGTCTTCATTGATGAGCCTGTTCTTGCCAAGAAGAAACACTTTTGGGATGATGGGAGTTTGTGCCTTTGGAAAGGGACAAATTTTCAATGGAAAAAGGGAATGAGTATAAAGAATGAACTTTTTCCATCAATCTGTACATGGATTTACCATTATGAAAAATGGTTAGAGACGGGTATCTGGCATGGAGAAGAAGCAGAGCATTAAATTTTTCTCATCCAAAGGGAACTAAATCACATATGAATTATGTTATATTTTTATTTTTTTAATCCAAAAATCGTAATACCATGACGTATTTAAACAATTATCAATTTTACTCTAATGGCTTATTAGAGTTGTCGTTTAGTAACGGCACAACGAGACTTATTCGATTGACTGAAGATTCGGGTAGGGTAGTGACTCGAAAAAAAGTGGATACCATTTCTAATGTAAATCACCCTGGTATCTATGTTGGGGTAGAAGTCCATACTGATGAACCTTTTATTCTTCACAACCACTATCGAATTTTTAAAACTGCGGGAGTTTCTCCTTTCTGGGAGTATGCTGCGGGGGAGAAAGTTCATTGGGATAACCGCATTTGTGTAAATGATAAAATGCTGGTTCTTCAAAAAGGATTAAACCAAGCAATACTCCGTAAAAAGTACCATTGGCTAACCAATAATTGCCAAATTACTGTAAACGATGCTTGCCGTAATGAGCGCAAATCTGAAGATGTCGGAAAATGGATTGGACGTATAGCTTTTGGAATCTTCGCTGCTGCGGTCATAAAAGTTGCAACCAACTAAAATGAAACAAACAATCATCATCAAAAATATGGTATGTCCTCGCTGCATCGCTGCGGTTCGCCAAGTTTTCACGGATATGGGGCTAACCATACTTTTGATTGAGCTGGGTAAAGTTGTAGTGGCAAACGATATTGAAGTCTTACAAAAAGAGAAATTAGAAGAAAAACTTTCGGCATTAGGTTTTGAATTATTAGACGATAAAAACACCCAGCTCATCAACAATATTAAATCTATTGTTGTCCAAAAAATCCACTATGAAGAGGAAGCTCCAACAGTTAATTTTTCTACACTTTTATCTGAAAAACTTAACTATGACTACGCATATCTGAGCCGCTTATTTTCTTCAGTAGAAGGAAGAACTATTGAAAAGTTTATTATGGTTCAAAAAATAGAAAAGGTCAAAGAACTACTTTCCTATAAAGAAATGACATTATCTGAGATTGCTTATCAAATGAATTACAGCAGCTCCGCTCACTTATCCAATCAGTTTAAGAAAGTAACAGGTATGTCGCCTACTGAATTTAAAAAACTTCAAAAACAAGACAGGCATTTCATTAATGATATTTAGTTGGATGTCAAAATGATATAAAGTATAATCAGGATTGTGTAACGGTTTAGATTATCAATCACTTTATTTTTGCAGAAAAAAACATGATTAAAAAATATTTGATTGAAGGAATGACTTGTGGAGGTTGTGTCAGTAAAGTCAAGCAATCATTAGAAGGTCTAAACGAAGTAGAAAAGGCTAACATTCAACTCGAAGCTCCACAAGGGAAGTTAAATCTAAGCAGTCCTGTTAATATAGAAACACTTCAGGAGGTAATCGGTCACTATAAAATCCAGGAGGTAATAGAAGAACCTCCAATCAAAGAAGTGGCTACTGAATTACCAGAGAAAACTCTGACGACCTATAAACCATTATTGTTGATTATTGGATTTATAGCAGGGGTGACTTTATTGATTCAATATCCCTTTGATGATTTTTCTGGAATGCTGTGGATGCGTCACTTCATGGCTGGGTTCTTTCTCGTCTTTGCATTTTTCAAACTGCTAAATATCGAGGGCTTTGCCAGCAGTTACAAGATGTATGATATTGTTGCTGCTAAATGGAATGGTTGGGGATATGTATATCCTTTTGTGGAGTTAGGTTTGGGCATTCTCTATTTGATAAATATAGCTCCCATTTTTACCAGTTGGGTCACTTTGATTGTTCTCGGCATTAGTAGTATCGGAGTAATCCAAAGCGTTCTTGATAAAAAGGAAAATCAAATGTGCTTGCTTGGGAGATGTATTTAATTTGCCGATGTCCACCGTAACGATTGTAGAAGATTTGACTATGGTGGCAATGGCGGGAATAATGCTTTTTCTCTAAAAATCAAAGTGTTGTAAACTATTTGCATAATAATATAAGGTAACTAATAGTTTATTTTCGTACATTTACTAAAATATTTTCTTCATTGAATACATGAAATCCACCAGCTTTACATATCGAATTATTGCCTTAACGATGGCTTTCCTGATGTTTTTTACATCGGTAGGGTTCACCGTAGATATGCACTACTGTCAGGGAAAACTCAAGACGTTCAATTTCTTCGGTAAAGCTAAGAGTTGCCATGATATGGGAGAAGGAATGAAAGATTGTCCGTTTCATGCAAAAATGAAGACAGCAAATAAATCAGACGGCAACACTATAAGTAAAAAAGGTTGTTGCAGTAATAAAACGCTTCATTTTCAGTCTGACCAAGACCAGCAAAATCAAGTTGATAATGCTGTTGTCATAAGTCCGCAATTACAATATTTTGTCATTGCATTTGTAGAAGTATTTATCAATTCTTCTGTTGTTGAAACAGATAAGCCTTCTTTCGCCCTCTATAAACCTCCATTAATACCAAGGGACATCTATGTCCTATTGGAAACTTACCTTTTATAGTATTTACTTTCTTTTTCATTGAAATATCATGATTCAATTGCATTGAACATGACGGTATTTCTATTGTCGTTTGAGCTTGACTTAAAAGCCATACGTGCTTTTGTCGAGCATTAGAAAAAGAAATGTAGCTATTCTATGCTCAATAATTTTGTTCGTTTTTTTCTGGAAAATAAGCTCGTTGCTTATCTGTTACTACTCCTATTCGTAGGATGGGGTTTAGTAACTGCTCCTTTCGATTTTGGTATCGAAACACTTCCTCGTGACCCTGTTGCGGTGGATGCCATACCTGATATTGGTGAGAACCAACAAATCGTTTTTACTAAATGGATGGGACGTTCTCCGCAAGATGTGGAAGACCAAATTTCCTATCCGCTAACAACTGCATTACTCGGTATTCCTGGAGTAAAAAGTATTCGCAGTAATTCCATGTTTGGGTTTTCCAGCATCTATATCATTTTCAATGATGACGTAGAGTTTTATTGGAGTAGAAGTCGGATACTCGAAAAACTGAATTCTCTACCAGCTAACACACTTCCAGATGGCGTTCAACCAACCCTCGGTGCAGATGCAACAGCTCTGGGACAGATATTTTGGTACACCTTGGAAGGACAGGACAAAGAAGGTAATCCAACAGGTGGATGGGATTTACATGAACTCCGAACTATTCAAGACTTTTATGTTCGCTATGGTTTGTCGGCTGCTGAAGGAGTAGCTGAGGTAGCCTCTATTGGTGGATTTGTGAAAGAGTATCAGGTGGATGTTGACCCCGATGCAATGAAAGCCAATAATATCACTCTGGAACAAGTGATGAAAGCCATTAAAGAAAGTAATATTGATGTAGGAGCGCAAACCATTGAGATAAACTTAGCTGAATATTTTGTGCGTGGATTAGGCTATGTGCAAAATGTGGAGGACATCGAGAAAAGTGTTATCAAGGCAAATAATAATGTTCCTATACGGATAGGTGATGTTGCCAAAGTGAATATTGCACCTGCCACTCGGAGAGGTGTTTTAGACAAATCAGGAGCTGAAGCAGTAGGGGGAGTAGTCATTGCTCGATATGGTGCAAACCCGCTGGAAGTTATTCAAAATGTAAAAGCCAAGATTGCAGAAATTGAACCAGGCTTGGCAACTAAAACGCTTAGAGATAGCACCATTTCGAAAGTTAAAATAGTGCCTTTCTACGACCGTACTCAACTTATCAATGAAACCATTGGAACACTCGAAGAAGCACTTACACTTGAAATTCTGATTACCATTATCGTGGTCATTTTGATGCTGCTGAATTTGAAGTCATCCATACTCGTTTCAGGAACATTACCTGTTGCCGTATTGATGTGCTTCATAGCTATGAAATACTTTGGTGTCGATGCTAATATAGTTGCGCTCTCTGGAATTGCCATTGCTATTGGCACTATGGTAGATATGGGAATTGTCCTCACCGAAAGTATGGTCAACCGTATTGACGAAGCTCCACCAAATGAAACACTTTTGGAAAGCATCTATGAAGCAACAGTCGAGGTAGCATCAG
The DNA here is from genome assembly GCA_965277415.1 of Saprospiraceae bacterium. GTDB lineage: Bacteria > Bacteroidota > Bacteroidia > Chitinophagales > Saprospiraceae > JAHDHW01. Next base: position 39,696 of record OZ255727.1, on the reverse strand, counting down.
CAGTTATTACCGCAGTAGCAACGACTATCATTTCGTTTCTCCCTGTATTCACAATGGAGGCATCCGAAGGTAAATTATTTAAGCCTTTAGCTTTCACTAAAACCTTTGCATTGATTGCTTCCATTATAGTAGCGATTACCATTATTCCACCTTTAGCGCATACGGTCTTTTCTATAAAATCGAAAAAGAAGATACTATCCTATGTTGGTAATGGATTAGCATTTATAGGGGGCTTGATTGTAACTTTTTTTTACAATCCATTCTTGGGTAGCATCCTAACCGTAGTAGGAATAACAGGGATACTCCATTTATTAATTCAACAATACAGTTCAGAAAGAAATGCAAATGTTCTTTCTGTTTTTACCAATCTAATTTACGCCTTAATTGTAGCGTGGCTACTGGCAACAGTTTGGATGCCTTTGGGTGTAAATAAAAGTAATCTGACCAATTTCTTTTTCATTGTCATCGTTGCGGGCGGCTTGATTGGTTTCTTCTATTTGATTATCTATTTCTATGAAAACATATTGCGGTTTTTGCTCCGTTTCAAAATCTTGTTTTTGTTAGTCGTTGGTTTTATCGTCTATCAAGGTTTTTTAGTTTATCAAAATACGGGAGAAGAATTTATGCCTTCCTTAGATGAGGGTTCTTTTCTATTGATGCCGACCTCCATGCCGCACTCAGGAATGCAGGAGAATATCAAAAACCTCCGCCTGTTAGATATGGCAGTTACTGCTATTCCTGAAGTAGAAACGGTTGTTGGAAAAGCAGGAAGGGTTAATAGTGCGCTCGACCCTGCACCAATGTCCATGTACGAAAATGTCATCCTCTACAAGTCAGAATATAAGACTGATAAGAATGGGCATCGAGTTCGATTTAGGTATGAAAACGGGGAGTATGTACGAGATGAATTTGGGGCATTAATTCGGGATGACAAAGGGCGTTATTTTCGACAATGGCGAGATGAGATAAAAAGCCCTGATGATATTTGGAATGAAATAGTTAGAACCACAAAATTACCAGGAGTGACTTCCGCTCCAAAATTACAACCCATTGAAACTCGTTTGGTGATGCTGCAAACAGGAATGCGTGCGCCAATGGGTATCAAAGTGCGTGGAGGAGATTTGGCGACTATTGAAGCATTTGGTTTGAAGCTCGAACAACAATTAAAGGAAGTCGAGGGGGTTAAAGATGCCGCAGTATTCGCAGACCGCATCGTTGGTAAACCTTATCTACTCTTAGATATTGACCGTGATATTATCAGTCGGCACGGACTGACTATAAACAAAGTACAACAATATATTCAAGCAGCCGTCGGAGGTATGACCATGACCTCAACAGTAGAGGGACGGGAAAGATATGCCATAAGAATTCGCTATCCGAGGGAGTTGCGGAATGACCCAGAAGCATTAAAAAGAATCTTTGTACCAACAGCAAACGGGCAACAAATTCCTTTGGGAGATTTAGTAACTATCCGTTATGAACAGGGCGCACAATCTATAAAAAGTGAAGATGGATTTTTAATCGGATATGTCTTATTCGATAGGGAGGATGGATTTTCAGAAGTAGAAGTAGTAAACAATGCTCAAAACTATTTGCAATCGCAAATTGATAATGGCAGTTTAAATGTACCTGCTGGTGTCAGTTACCGCTTTGCTGGAAATTATGAACAACAAGTCAGAGCAAGCAAAAGACTAAGTATCGTTGTTCCAATTGCCTTAGCTATTATTTTTCTCATTCTATATTTTCAATTCAAATCTATTACGATTTCTGCAATGGTTTTCACGGGCGTATTCATCGCCTTTGCAGGTGGTTTCATAATGATTGGGTTGTACGATACAAGTTGGTTCTTGGATTTCAATTTCTTTGGAACGAATATGCGAGACCTGTTTCAAATCCGAACTATTAATCTAAGTGTAGCAGTTTGGGTAGGCTTTCTTGCACTTTTTGGTATTGCTACGGATGACGGGGTATTGGTTGCCACCTTTTTAAAAGACAGTTTTAAAAAGAACAAACCAACCACTATTGAAGGTGTACGCAATGCTGTTGTCGAAGGAGGTCTTCGTAGAGTAAGACCTGCCATGATGACTACCGCCACCACTATTTTAGCACTCTTGCCCGTACTCACCTCGACGGGAAGAGGCGCAGACATTATGCTACCAATGGCAATCCCTTCTTTCGGAGGGATGACTTTACAAATGATAACCATGTTTACTGTCCCCGTTTTATATTCACTTTGGCAAGAATGGAGCTTGCGTCTTGATAACCAATTGGGTAATTCTAAAAAAACGGTTTCCATGATAGCCGTACTAATATTTGCAACTTCATACGGAGTGAGTTCAGCTTCCGCCCAATCTTTAGATACTTTAATTGTAAATGCGATTGATGAAAATTTAGAGCTGAAGATTTTAGAAAAGGAATATTTAGCTGCACTCGAAAAAGCTCCACAAGTCAGTCAATTACCTGACCCTGAAATTGGTGTAGGTGCTTTTCCATTACCTGTCGAAACTCGATTGGGAGCGCAAATAGTAAGAATAGGTGCAACTCAAATGTTTCCCTGGAAAGGTGTTTTGGAGGAAAAGAAAAACCTGGAAATTGCGAAAGCCAAAGCACTATATGAAAAGATAAGTGCTAAGGCTTTGAATATTTCTTTTCAAGTAAAACAAGCCTATTACTCCTTATATGAAATAGAAAAAAGCCAGTCAATTATTAGCAGAAACCTGGAGCTGCTTGAAGCCTTGGAACAGTTAGCTTTAACCAAAGTAGAAAGCGGAAAAGCGACTGCTGCGGATGTTCTTCGAGTACAGCTCAAAACAGAAGAACTGAAGCAGGAGCTGAATATTTTAGAAATAGCTAAAGCAAAACCAATTGCCACTATCAATCAATTGCTCAATCGTCCCGTGCAAACGCCTATCCGCATCAACGACAGTTTAGCCTTTGCCATTATTCCTTTTGATAGAGTTGCTTTAATTAAGCGTATAGAAGCCAATCACCCTACACTTCGGATGTTTGAATTACAACAGGAAGTAGCTCAACAAGCGATTAAGGTAAACGACTTGAATAACAAACCTTCCTTTGGTGTGGGCTTAGATTATATCATGGTTAATCAAAGAAATGATGCTGAACCAACTAACAACGGAAGGGACATTGTGCAGCTAAGAGCTTCCGTGAAAATTCCACTTTACAAAAAGAAATACCAAGCAAAAGAGCGGGAAGAGAATTTGAAAATAGCTGCTTTGACGGATAGAAAAGCAGATATGCTGAACCGTTTTGAGGCGACCATTGAACAAGCCTATGCCGATTATCAAACAGCTCAATTAAGAACAGATTTATATCAGCAACAAATTGAAATTACAAAGGCTGCTATCAATATTCTACAAACGAATTATAGCAGTATGGGAAGTGGATTTGATGAATTACTCCAATTGGAAAAAGAACTGATTGAGTACGATTTGAAGATACTCAAAGCAATTGTACAGAGCCATTTGGCTAAGAGTAAAATCGAACGATTTATTGTCAACCAATAATTGAGAGCAATGAACCGAAAGCGGAAAAAACAAAAAAAAGAACAACCGATAGAGGCAGAGAAAAGAGATAAAAGGGCTGAGAAAATAGTCTATGCTTTCCTTATACTCTTGATGATTATTGGGGTGGTAGTGGGGTATAAGATGTCCCAGGAATTTGCAGGAATGGAGTTACAAGAAAACGGACATTTTAAAAAAATTGAAAAAGAAAAATAATATGAAAAGCAATTTCAAAATAATTATTGTCGCAATCATAGCTCTTGTAGTCGGTTTGGGAGCTGGCTATGCCATTTTTGGAAAAAATGCAAATAACGTTTCCGCATCTATGGATGCCCACGACCATAATGAGGAGGCTTCTTCTTCAGATAGTGGCAAAATATGGACTTGTTCAATGCACCCTCAGATTAAACAAAATGAGCCTGGAGATTGCCCATTATGCGGTATGGATTTAATACCCTTAGAGGAGAATACTTCCAATGACCCTTTGGTACTGGAAATGACGAATGAAGCTGTAAAACTCGCCAATATTCAAATCTCTATTGTAGGGGAAACCGCTGGGCAGTCTGGTAAAACAATTCGATTATCTGGAAAGGTACAACCCGACGAAAGATTGGCATCCAGTCAAGTCGCCCATGTTCCTGGTCGTATTGAAAAGTTGTTTGTCAGCTTTACAGGGGAGCAAGTTAACAAGGGGCAAAAAATCGCAACGCTTTATTCTCCTGAACTAATTACAGCGCAAAGGGAACTACTGGAAGCTCTGAAATTGCAAACGCTAAATCCAGAATTGGTAGAAGCTGCTCGCAATAAACTTCGCTATTGGAAAATTGAAAATGCCACTATTGAAAGTATTGAGCAAAAGGGAACAGTTCAGGAAACATTTACAGTATTTGCAGATGAAGCAGGAATAGTCACTAACAGACGAGTTTCAGTAGGAGATTATGTAAAACAAGGTGAACCACTTTTTGATTTAATGAACCTCCAAAAAGTCTGGGTACTATTTGATGCTTATGAAGAAGACCTATCTGCAATTAAAACGGGAAATAAAATTGAGTTTACTACCCCTTCTCTTCCAAATAAAATCTTCAAAACACAGGTCACTTTTATAGACCCAATCATCAATCCAAACACTCGTGTAGCTTCGATTAGAACTGAAGTTCAAAATTCAAACGGTTTGCTCAAACCAGAAATGTTAGTGTATGGTACGCTACAAAATAACACGAGTTCAACAAGCCAATTAAGTGTCCCAAAATCAGCGGTCTTGTGGACAGGGCAACGCTCCGTAGTCTATGTCAAAGTTCCTGATATGACTGTTCCTTCCTTTCAATTTAGGGAAGTAAAAATCGGAGAAGCGCAAGGCAATTCCTATCAAATATTAGAGGGCTTAGAAGCAGGGGAGGAAGTTGTTACTTATGGCAGTTTCACTATTGATGCAGCAGCACAACTCAATAATCAAGCGAGTATGATGAACCGCAATATTAAAGTGAAAAATGAAAGTAGCGCAGCTATGCTTCCTGATTATACCGCCACTACACCACTCGAATTTAAAAAGCAATTGGCTAATGTTTCTGCTGCATATATTTTGCTCAAAGATGCCTTAGTCGCAACAGATAGTGAACAAGCTATTAACGGTAGCATGGAAGTAGATAAAGCTCTTTCTAAAGTAGATATGAGCTTAGTAAAATCAGATGCACACAAGTATTGGATGCAACAACTCGAAGCTATTCTGGGACACAATGAAAAAATAAGCTCCTCCAAAGACATTGAAGAACAGCGCAAACAATTTGATTTTCTTTCCCAGACTCTAATTAAATCCATTAAGGTATTTGGTGTTCCTGAAGATACCCTATACGTTCAGCATTGCCCAATGGCAAATAATAATGAGGGAGCTGATTGGCTGAGTACGGAAGAAAAGATACAGAACCCTTATTTCGGAGATAAGATGATGACTTGCGGAGTAGTGAAAGCAACGATTGATAACAATTTTAAAAATCCGCCAATGCAGTAACTTTCTAATGCTCGGCAGAATATTCATAACCATTAAAATTTCAAAACAATGAAGTACATCAAAATCATTTTTCTTTTTGTAGCTCTTTCAGCTACTGGTATTGCCATTTCATCATGCGGTGGCAACTCAACAAATACTGAAAAACAGAGCAAAGAATATACCTCTGCCTACGTCTGTCCAATGCATTGCGAAGGGAGCGGCAGCGATAAGGAAGGCAAATGTCCTGTATGTGGTATGGACTATGTGAAAAACGAAAACCATAAAGCTGATGGTCATAATCATTAAACAATTTTCTTTCATTCATAAAATTTAAACGACATGAAAAAATCATTACTAATCGCTATTTCATTTTTAATGTTTGGCGTGAGCAATTACGCACAAAACAATGTGCAATTTAAAATCAATCACAAGTTAGGCGATGCCGACTTTGCAATGGAAACAGGAGCAAAGAACAACATTGACCACGATTTTGAAGTGACTCGATTGGAGTATTACATTTCTGAAATCAAAATCACCCACGACGGTGGTGCTGAAACTACTATCGAAGACTTATGGATTTTAGTAAATGCCAACCAAGACACACAAGTAGATTTGGGCGACCACGATATTAACGCAGTTGAAAAAGTCACTTTTGGTATTGGAGTTGATGAGGCACACAACCATTTAGACCCTGCCAGTTACCAGGCTTCACACCCCTTAGCTCCTAAATTCCCCTCAATGCATTGGGGTTGGACTGCTGGCTATCGCTTTGTAGCTTTTGAAGGAAATGGTGGGAGTGCTTTCAACCAACTATTTCAATTACATGGCTTGGAAGATGACAACTATTTTCAAACTGAAATTGAACTCGATATTGTAGCTGACAATAATGAAATCCTTATCAATTTAGATGCTGACTATGCTCGTGGATTGGAAGATATTACAGTCAATTCAGGGGTTATAGTACATGGTGGTAATGCAGAAGCCAAGAAATGCTTGGAGAATTTCAGAGACTATGTTTTTAGTCCTGCAAGTGAAACTACCTCAACAATTGATTTTAGTGAAGTGAGCAAATTTGAAGTTTTTCCTAATCCAGCAAATGGTAATGCGACCATAGCCTTAGAAGCAACCCAAGACTTAAATTACGAAGTAACCGTAACAGATATTCTCGGAAAACAAATCCTGTTTTTTGATGAAGTAAGGAGCAATTCAACAATTGACTTAGAATTAAGTGGTGCAGGTTTTTACTTTATCAATCTGATTAAAGAAGGGCATCCTGTTATTACAAAAAAGTTGATTTCAAAATAAGAAATTATGAAGTGGCTCTATTTTCTACTACTGATTTTGGTGATTATTTCTTGTCGGGAAGATGAAGAAGTAGAGCCACTTTATACACCTGCTTTAATGGAAATTCCTAAAGGTTTTCCTGATGTAAATTTTCCAGAAGGCAATGAATTTACAAAGGCTCGATGGGACTTAGGAAAACGATTGTTTTTTGACAAGGCGATGTCTTTGGACAGCTCTATAAGTTGCGCTTCTTGTCATCAATCTAATTTGGCATTTAGTGATGATGTAGCTTTTAGTCTGGGCGTTGAAGAGCGGTTAGGGACACGCAATTCACCTTCTTTAGCCAACATAACTTATCATCCATATTTCACTCGTGAGGGGGGCGTTCCCACCTTAGAAATGCAGGTTTTAGTTCCTATTCAGGAACACAATGAGTTTGATTTCAATATTGTACTCATTGCTGATAGGTTAAAGAACGATTCGACTTATATCCAGATGGCTTCATCCGCTTATGACCGTGAAATAGATGCCTTTGTCATTACCCGTGCTATTGCCTGCTTTGAAAGAAGTCTATTGAGTGGTTACAGTCTCTATGACCAGTATCAAAATTATGATAACCCTTCCGCTCTTTCCGACGCAGCTATTAGAGGGATGAGTCTTTTTTTTAGCAATAAAACCAATTGTTCAAAATGCCATAGTGATTTCAACTTTACCAACTATGCTTTTGAAAACAACGGGCTTTATGAAGAATATGAAGACGAAGGACGATTCAGGCTGACAGGTGAAGAATCAGACAGGGCTTTATTCAAAGTTCCGAGTTTGAGAAATATCGAATTAACTGCACCTTTTATGCACGATGGTTCATTGAATACTTTAATGGAAGTCATCGAGCATTATCAAATGGGTGGAAAAAACCATCCAAACAAAAGCAATCTCATTCAACCATTGAGTTTGTCCGAAACGGAAAAGGATGACCTCATCCAATTTTTAAAATCATTGACTGATGAAACCTTCATTAGCAATTCATTATTCACGAATTAATTTTAATAAAAATGTCTAAAATAAAATACATAGCTGTTCTTTTTGCAAGCATCCTCTTTGCAGTTGCTTGTGGTAAAGATGATGACCAACCCAAAGAGCCTGTAACACATGACGAAACTCCTTTTACATTAGAATACGGTGCGTTACCTGCTCCTGACCTTCCTGCGGATAATTCGCTAACCGAACAAGGAGTACAATTAGGTAGAATGCTTTTTTATGAAACGATGCTTTCAAAAGACGGTACTCAATCTTGTGCCAGTTGCCATCGTCAGCCTGATGGGTTTTCTGATTCTACTCGTTTTTCCATAGGTGTCGAAATGCTTCCTGGGAAACGCCAGGCAATGCCTGTTTTTAATATGGCTTGGCATAGCAATGAATTCTTTTGGGACGGTCGGGCGCACTTGCTTCGAGACCAATCGTTGTTACCCATTCAAGACCCGTTAGAAATGAATGAGACTTTAGAAAATGCCATTGCTAAATTGAGTGATACTGAAATGTACCGAGACCAATTTATGAGAGCATTTGGTTCGGAAGAAATCACCTCTGAAAAAATATCATTGGCTATGGAGCAGTTCATGTTGAGTATTGTTTCGTACGATTCAAAATATGATAGGTACTTGGCTGGTGAAGTGCAATTGACGGAAAGCGAAGAAAGAGGGCGAGTTCTTTTTGAAACCGAATACAATCCATTTTTTCCTGACCAATCAGGAGCAGACTGCGCTCATTGTCATGGAGGTGCAAATTTTGAAAATGACCAATACATGAATAATGGTTTAGATAGCGATGCCAACATAACTGATATTGGTAGAGAAGAAGTAACTAATGACCCAAATGATAAAGGGAAATTCAAAGTGCCAACACTAAGAAATGTAGCGTTGACTGCGCCCTACATGCACGATGGAAGGTTTCAAACTTTAGAGGAAGTGATAGACCATTATAATGAAGGCATCCAAGAATCTGCCACAACTGATATTACGGTATTAAATACGATGGATACAGGTTTGTTTTTGACAGAACAGGATAAAGAAGATTTAATCAATTTCCTCAAAACACTAACAGATGACACTTTTGTAAATGAGCCTTCTTATAAAACTCCGTTCTAAATGGATAGCCTTACACAAGCAACATTAGGGGCAGCTATTGGTGAAGCTCTGCTCGGTAAAAAAATTGGGAATAAGGGAGCAATGATAGGAGCTGTTATAGCTACCATTCCTGACCTTGATGTTGCTTTGAAACTATTCTACTCAGACTGTTTTGGTGGATAGTAACTCTATGGATATAGCCAACTTGATTTTGTTCGGCAAAGCAACTTATCGTAAAATGGTACAAAACCTTGCTTGGGCAACTGGCTATAATTTAATTGCTCTGCCTCTCGCTACTGGTTTTATTCCTGGGCTGATGATTAGCCCTGCTTTTGGTGCTGCACTAATGAGTATTAGTACGGTTATTTGTGCGGTGAATGCCCAGTTGTTAAAAAGAAGTATGCAATAATTTTCATATCATATCTCACCCGCCATTAATTTTTGCAATTTGATTGCATTTACTTTTTGCGTATTTTTGCATCTTATGAAATTAGCAATCCACATATTTACCATTTATATGTTTGCACTATCGCTCGCACCCTGCGGCGATGGTGGTAATGGTATTGTGGAGATAGCTAAACATTTCTTCGGAGTTGAACACCAGCATGTTTCAGACCATGACCAACATTCAAATGGTTGTGGTGATGACACCTGTACGCCTTTTTGCATTTGTAGCTGTTGCTCGATGGCATTAGATGTTCCAACCAAACTACCTTTTTTGGTTAAGTATCTGCCTCCAACACCTGCTAAGTTACCTATATCTTTTTCTAATTTTAACCCTATCTCTTTCCACCATTCTATTTGGCAACCGCCAAGATTTAGTTAACCAATATTCGTGGGATACCTACGCCCACTCAGACCGTATATTTTTGGTTTAACTAAATTTCAAATAATCTATGTTTGATAAGATAATCGCTTATTCGATTGAGAATAAGTTTGTGATAGGGCTATTGGTAGCTGCCCTAATCGTCTGGGGTTTATTCTCCTTGCGACAAATACCAATTGATGCCGTACCTGATATTACGAACAATCAGGTTCAGGTCATTACTATTTCCCCCACTTTGGCAACGCAGGAAGTGGAGCAATTCATTACCACACCTGTTGAGTTGGCTTTACAAAATATTCAACAGCTTGTTGAAATACGTTCCATTTCTCGATTTGGCTTGTCCGTTGTGACAGTAGTTTTTGAGGAAGATATGGATGTTTATTTATCTCGTCAATTGGTCAGCGAATATCTTAAAGAAGCGGAAGCTAATATTCCTTCAGGATTGGGTACACCTGAAATGGCTCCAATTTCTACAGGTCTGGGAGAGATTTATCAATATGTGGTTCGACCTGCTGAAGGGTTTGAGGATAAATATTCACCTACTGATTTACGAAGTATTCAGGATTGGATAGTGAGTCGGCAATTGTCTGGAATAGAAGGAGTGGTAGAAGTAAATACGATGGGTGGTTTTTTAAAACAGTACGAAGTAGCTGTAAATCCCAATTTGCTCAAATCAATAGGTGTAAGTATTACCGATGTTTTTCATGCCCTTGAAAATAGTAATGAAAATACGGGAGGAGCTTATATCGAGAAAAATCCGAACACCTATTATATCCGAACAGATGGCGTTTCAAGGTCATTGACGGATTTAGAAAATATAGTGGTAGATGTCCGAAATGGAAGACCCATTTTGGTAAAGGATGTCGCAACTGTTCAATTTGGAAAAGCACCTCGATATGGTGCATTAGTAAGAGATGGCGAAGAAGCGGTCGGTGGTCGAGTGATGATGCTTAAAGGGGCAAACTCCGCAGCCGTCACCGAACGGGTCAAAGAACGAGTAAAACAAATTGAAAAGTCTTTACCCGAAGGCGTTGTCATCGAAGCCTATTTGGATAGAGATAAATTAGTTTCTACTGCAATGGGAACGGTGAAAAAGAATCTACTGGAAGGTGGGTTGATTGTCATCTTCATTTTAGTATTGATGTTGGGAAATTGGCGAGCAGGTTTGATAGTAGCTTCTGTTATTCCTTTGGCAATGTTGTTTGCGGTTTCGATGATGAATTGGTTGGGAATCTCTGCCAATTTAATGAGCCTTGGGGCAATTGATTTTGGGTTGATTGTAGATGGTGCTGTTATCATTGTAGAGGCGATTGTTCACCGATTGCAAACTGGTTTCGCAGGACAAAAACTTACGCAAAATCAGATTGATAAAGAAGTGGAAACTGCCTCTGTTAAGATTAGAAGTTCGGCAGCATTTGGAGAAATTATTATATTGATGGTGTACATTCCTATCCTTGCATTGGTAGGTATTGAAGGAAAAATGTTTATCCCAATGGCTCAAACAGTTATGCTTGCCATCGGTGGTGCATTGATACTTTCTTTGACTTATGTACCCATGATGTCTGCTTTATTTTTAAGTAAAAATATTTCAAATAAAAGAACGATTGCAGACCGCATTATTTCGTTTTTCCAAAAACTATATACTCCTGTTTTGAATATTGCCTTACGGCTAAAAGTACTTTTCGTTTTGGCAACAGTAGCACTTTTCGTTTTTAGTTTTATTGTTTTTAGTAGAATGGGTGGGGAGTTTATACCCACATTAGAGGAAGGTGATTTGGCGATGCAACAAATTCTTCCACCAGGTACTTCACTTTCGCAAAGTATTGAAATGGCTTCCTTGATTCAAAGGAAACTACTAAAGGATTTTCCAGAGATTGAAGATGTAGTCGTCAATATTGGTTCTGCCGAAATACCTACCGACCCGATGCCTGTTGAAATTGGTGACTATACGATTGTAATGAAACCAAAAGAAGAATGGACTTCAGCAAGTAATCGGAAAGATATGTTTGAAAAAATTGAAAAATCATTGAGTGTTATTCCTGGGGTTGGTTTAGAATTTTCTCAACCGATACAACTTCGTTTTAATGAATTGATGACAGGTTCAAAAGCAGATATTGCGATTAAATTATATGGTCAAGACTTAGACCTGATTTATAATAAAGCCAAAGAAGCGGAAAGTGTCATTACTAAAATTGATGGAGTTGGAACAGTCAATGTTGAGCAAACCATCGGGATGCCACAAGTCATTATCAAATTCAAATATGATAAAATGGCGCAGTATGGTTTACAAGTAAAAGAAATCAATCAAGTTGTTAGAAGTGCATTTGCTGGTGAGAGTGCAGGGACGATTTATGAAGGAGAAAAGCGTTTTGATTTAGTCGTTCGATTGGATGAAAAATACCGTAGTGACATTGATGATGTTCAAAATTTATATATCACCTTGGACAATGGAACGCAAATCCCTTTGCAAGCTGTAGCCGATGTCGAGTTGACAGATGCGCCTATGCAGATTTCCAGAGAAAACACCAATCGTAGAATTGTCATTGGGGTGAATGTAGGGGATACCGATGTAGAAACTTTGGTTGGTAAAATTCAAGAGGAATTAGATGCTAAAGTTGAATTACCAGTAGGATATTATTTTACCTATGGTGGTCAATTTGAAAATCTTAAAGCTGCCAACGAACGACTGATGATAGCCGTTCCTCTTGCCTTGGGACTTATTTTTATTTTACTCTATTTCACTTTTGGTTCTGTATCACAAGCCGTATTAATTTTTACTGCAATACCACTTTCTGCTATTGGTGGAATTTGGGCTTTAGAGCTTCGAGGAATGCCATTTAGTATTTCGGCAGGTATTGGTTTTATCGCATTATTTGGTGTTGCTGTTTTGAATGGGATTGTTCTGATAGGATATTTTAATCAATTAAAAAATGAAGGAATGACAAATATTCGAGAGCGAATTATTATAGGGACAACGGTTCGACTAAGACCTGTATTGATGACCGCAATGGTCGCTTCTTTTGGTTTTCTTCCAATGGCACTTTCCACTTCTGGAGGTGCTGAGGTACAGCGACCATTAGCAACGGTAGTGATTGGAGGTTTATTAACGGCTACGTTTTTGACCTTAGTTGTACTACCGATTTTATACAGTTGGTTGGCAAATTGGCAGGAGAGAAAAAACAAGCCAACTTTACCTACCAATGGCGCAATGATATTGTTACCACTTCTATTTTGTGGTTGGTCTGCACAAGCACAACAACGACCAATTACAATGGATGAAGCAGTTGAGATAGCAATAAATAATAACCCTTCTGTACGAGCTGCTGCTTTGCAAATTCAGCAAGGTGAGGCTTTGCAAAATTTTAAATATAATCTTGGAACGACAGATATTAGTTATCAAGGTGATGGATTATTTAGGCAGAACGGACAGCGAGTTAATCAAATCGGAGTCATCCAAAACATTCCCAATCCTGCTAATGTAAAAGCACAGAATAAATTACAAAATGAGCAGGTTGCACAAAGCATTTTGCGAAAGCAATTGACTGAAAAAGAACTGCGCCTACAGGTGCAACAAAACTATCTCGACTTACAGCAACGGAAAGAACTACGGCAATTATATGAAAGGCTCATTCAAGTTTACGAACAGTATGCACAAATGGCAAAAGTTCGAGTAGATGTTGGAGAAGCCAACCGAATTGAATTGTTGACGATTCAATCTTCATTGAGTGAATATCAATTGTTGGTGAATCAAACGAATATAGAAATTACCAATTTGGAAAAGCTATTAGCAGGTTTACTTTTTACCGAAGAGGTGGTTACTTCAACGGATAGTTTAATTGTTATTCCATTTATTTTAAATGAAAATATCAATTCTTTTCGGATACAAATAGCCAATCAAAATATTCTGATGGAGCAGGCAAATATTGACTTGTTAGAAGCAGGGAGAAAACCTGATTTTAATGTAGGTTATGCTACTCAAAATTATTTTGAAGGTGGTTGGTTGCATGGGTTACAGGCAGGAATGCAAATTCCACTTTTCAATAAACAGGCAAAGCAAAGGATAACAGCTCAACGGTTACAAGTTGATGTTGCTCAAGCTAATTTAGAGGCAGAACGTTTACGCACTAAACAGGAATTGGACGCTGTTCAAAACACCATTCAACTCTACACCGAAGGCGTAAATTTTTATCGACAACAATTGGATACGCTCAATCCTGAAATGGAACGTATTTCCAATCTTAATTATCAGGCTGGAGAAATCTCCTATCTCGAATTACTCAACACGCTTAATCTGCTTTCCAAAAACAACAAGCAGTATTTGGAACAGATACTCTTGCATAACAAGGCGGTGGTGTTGTATCAATTTTTGTCAAACCAATAAAAATATTTCTAAAATGAAATTTATAAATAAATCAATCCTATCAATATTGTCAGTAGCAGTTATGCTACTAATTTTCTCTTGTGGTCACGAACATACAGAAGGAGATGGTCATGACCACGGACACGAGGGACACAATCACGGTGTAAAAGAAGAAGCACATTCTGAAGACGACGGACATGGGCATGGTCATGGACACGGAGAACATGAAGAAGGAGAAATTCATTTAACCAATGAGCAGATAAAAACTATGAACATTCAATTTGGTGGTTTTTCCGAAATTAAAATTAATGATTTTGTAAGTGCTACGGGTACTTTAGGTTTACCGCCAAATGCTTTGACTTCGGTAAGTGCAAAATCAAATGGTTTTATCAAAAACAGTAATAAATATGTGGAAGGCAGTTATGTAAAAAAAGGAGTGGTTATGGCTTATTTGGAAAATCCTGAATTTATCCAACACCAACAGAAATATTTGGAAGTGGCTGCGGAATTAGTTTATGACCAACAAGAATTAGCTCGACAAAAAACTTTAGTTGCAGCAAATGCAGGGGTTGAAAAGAACGTGCAGCGACTTCAATCAGAAGTGAATATTAAAACCGCAACCTTAAAAGGTATCACGAAACAATTAGCTTATTGTGGAATTGATGTGGATAGATTATCACCTGATAATATTGTGGAGAGTGTGCCGATTTATGCTCCGATGAGCGGCTATATTACTTCGGTAAAAATGCACAATGGAATGTATGTTACGCCTGAATTGGAACTGATGGAAATCGTCAATGCCAACCACTTACATTTGGAATTGGATATTTTTGAAAAAGACATTGCGAATATCAAGGCTGACCAAAAAATTAGTTACACCGTTCCTGCTTTGGGAAATACGGTTTATGATGGTGAAGTGCATGTTATTGGAAAAGAATTTAATACTGAAAATAAGACGGTTCGTATTCATGGGCACTTAGAAAAAAAGCGACCAAAGTTTATCAAAGATTTATTCGTAGAAGCTAAAATTTGGTTGAATGACCAGACTGTTCAAGCACTTCCAGAAAAGGCAATTATCAAAGATGGAGCTTCTTCTTATATCTATGTTGCTAATGACAAATCGGATAAAGAGGAATTGAAATTTGAACAACTCATGGTGATTCCAGGAACGACAGATAAGGGTTTTACTTCCGTAAAATTAATTGATGAAATTCCTGATGGGATGAAAATTGTGACAGAAGGAGCGTACTATGTTTATGCACAATCGAAAGCAGGAGAGTTAGCACACGAACATTAAAAACACTTTTTAAATGGAGAAAGCACATAGAATCTTAGAACAAAAAGCTGTCCGCATAACACCAATGCGGCAGCTTCTATTAGAATACTTTTTAGAAAATAACGGAGCATTCGGTTTGGCAGAATTGGAAAATGCCTTTCCAAAATCTGATAGGATTACAATGTACCGAACGCTCAAAACATTTGAAGAAAAAGGAATAATTCACGGTATCAACAATGGAACAAACGAAATAAAATATGCACTCTGTGCTGAACATTGTACACCGATTCATCACCTTGACCAACACCCACATTTTCAATGTGAGCAATGCAAACAGATAACTTGTATTGATACTCAAATCATTCCTAAAATGGAACTTCCGAAAGGCTATATCCAAAAAGAAATGACGATGATGATTAAAGGTATTTGTCCTAATTGTCAGGAGTAAGTTTGCAATTTCATTGCATGAATAATCTCTATAAATTTGTAGAAAAAAATAATGAGAACAGAAATTTATTTATTCCTCTTTTTAATGGTTTACTTCTTCTTTGTCTTTTTCCTACGGTCTTATCTGCTTTGGAAAAGAACAGGAGTTAACCCTTTGACTTTTAACAAAACCGACGACGCACATGGATATAATGGAAAGGTGTTTACTTTCATTTCTGTATTAGAACTTGTGGTGGTATCCATCTATGCTTTTAAAAATGAATGGTATCAATATCTGTTGCCGTTTTGGTATTTGGAACATGACTATTTGAAATATATCGGTTGGGGTTTATTGGTGTTATCCTTGATTTTAGTTTGGGTTGCTCAATCTCATATGGCAAATTCTTGGCGCATTGGAATTGATGAAAAGAACAAAACTGAATTGGTCACAAGTGGCTTATTTTCCTTTTCGAGAAACCCCATTTTTTTAGGGATAATGATTGCGAATGTTGGTTTGCTTTTAATCATTCCAAATGCCTTTACCTTGTTGATTGTTTCGCTATCTACGATTAGTATTAATACACAGATAAGGTTGGAGGAAGAATTTTTAAAAAAATCGCATGGGAAATCTTATACCGATTATTGTCAAAAGGTAAGAAGGTGGTTTTAGTGGTCAAATACATTTAACAGTTAATCAGTCATAAAAATGAAAAACGAAAAGCACATACATACTTATGATGAAAGCGGCAAAATAACTTGCTGTTCTTTAGAAGAAAAGATAGATGCAAAAACGCCTCCGTTGATTGCAAAAGAAAAAGACCATCATCACGAAGAGGATGGTCACGACCATTCGCATAGTCATAATCATGACGGAGCTACGGGCTGGAAAGCCTATCTGCCTGCTCTGATTAGTTTGGTTTTACTCCTTTCAGGATTAGCCGCAGAACATTTGTTAGAAGCTCCTTTTTTTAAGGGGTGGATAAAAATAGTTTGGTACACCATTGCTTATTTACCTGTTGGTTTGCCTGTATTAAAAGAAGCATGGGAAGCACTTAGGAAGGGAGAAGTATTTACAGAATTTTTCCTAATGTCTATTGCTACAATTGGAGCATTTGCCATTGGCGAGTATCCCGAAGGAGTGGCGGTAATGTTGTTTTATGCCATCGGAGAATTGTTCCAATCGGCTGCGGTACAACGAGCCAAAAATAATATTAAAGCATTGCTCGATGTGCGCCCAAACATTGCCAATGTTTTTAGAGAAAATACTTACGAAACGGTCAATCCAGAAACAGTACATATTGGGGAAACAATACAAGTCAAGGTGGGTGAAAAAATTCCTTTGGATGGAACTTTAATTTCTGAAAAAGCGGCACTCAATACCGCAGCACTTACAGGAGAAAGCAAACCACAAAATGTCCAAAAAAATGAAAAGGTAATGGCAGGCTCTATCAATTTGGACGGAGTGATTGAAGTGAAGGTAGAGAAGTTATTTAATGATAGTTCCATAGCCCGTATTTTGGAATTGGTACAAAATGCGACTTCCCGTAAATCAAAAACAGAATTATTGATTAGACGTTTGGCAAAAATCTACACACCCATCGTAGTTTATTTAGCAATAGCCATTTGTATCATTCCTTACTTTTTTGTGTCAGATTATCAGTTCTCAGATTGGTTGTATCGAGCTTTAATCTTCTTGGTTATTTCCTGTCCGTGTGCTTTGGTGATTTCTATTCCGTTAGGTTATTTCGGTGGTTTGGGGGCTGCCTCTCAAAATGGTTTATTATTCAAAGGAGCGACTTATCTTGACCAAATTACAAAAGTGAATACTTTAGTGATGGACAAAACGGGAACGGTAACGAAAGGTGTTTTTAAAATCAAGGATGTGGTCATAACAGACGGCATGGAAGAAAGCGAATTTATGAAACTGCTGATGGCGATTGAAGCCAAATCAACCCATCCAATTGCCAAAGCAATTTTGGAATATTCTAAAAATCAGGACTTACCTGAAGCAACTGATATTCAGGAAATTGCAGGAAAGGGATTGAAAGGAAAAGTAACAGGAAAAACGCTATTGGTTGGCAATAAAAAACTCATGGAACAATTCAATATCAACGTTCCTACTGAAACCGATAACATCGTAGAAAGTATTGTCATGGTAGGTATTGATGGGCAATTCGCAGGTTATGTAACCATTGCTGATGAATTAAAAGAAGATGCTAAACAAAGCATTCAACAAATCCGAGATGCAGGTATTCAAGACATCATCATGTTATCTGGAGATAAAGATTCTATCACCCAAAAGGTTGCTCAAGAATTGGGAATTAAAAATGCAAAAGGTGGACTCTTGCCAGAAGATAAATTAAATGAGGTTGAAACTATTAAGCAAGATGCAAACAAAGTTGTTGCCTTTGTAGGGGATGGTATCAACGATGCGCCCGTATTGGCAGCAAGTGATGTAGGCATTGCTATGGGAGCAATGGGAAGTGATGTTGCGATTGAAACGGCTGATGTAATTATCCAAACTGACCAACCTTCAAAGATTGTAACGGGTATCAAAATTGGTAAATCTACTCAACGGATTATCTGGCAAAATATCGCTCTTGCTTTTGGGGTGAAAATCATTGTTTTGATTCTTGGAGCAGGAGGTTTGGCTACCATGTGGGAAGCGGTTTTTGCGGATGTCGGAGTAGCTCTGTTGGCTATTTTGAATGCGGTGAGATTGCAACGGATGGAGTGGGATTAAATGTAATTGTCAATATTTAATCGGACGATTTGGACAAATTAGAACGAATCTAATACGACAATAACCCACCCGCTTTTTTTCTTTCTCAAACGCCCCGCCCGCATATTTTGAGGGCATTTGAAAAAGAAAAAAATAATGCTTCCTGTCAGATTTGCTCTTGACTGAATGCAAGTGACTGTCTTATCATGTTCTGATTATTTCAGATTAAATTTTTTCACTATACCTCTCTGTTTCGTACTTTACAAAGATGTGGAGTACGAAACAGTTTACTCTTTTTCCCAAAGCCTTGATGCTAACTTTCTCTCCTCTTCACCAATCGCATCCGTATATATAACGGTACTCTCTCTGGAGCTATGTCCCAACCATTTTTGAATTCTGCTTTCAGGAATACCTTTCAATGCACAATGAATTCCAAAACCATGACGCAATCCTTTGGGGCAAGCATGTACTCCTTCGATGTCTGCTTTCTTCATTACCTCCATCACTTTACGATAACCTGTCATTCTTACCCATGACCAAATGCGATTATCTTTCAGCTCCTTGCTCTTTCTAATTTTTTTCATGTCATGGACTAAACGTAAGTCTTCCAAAAACTCATCTGACAATGGAATAGTCCTATATATAGGTGTCTTGCTTCTTTTTTTAAGCGACCTGATAACTACACATTTCGCTGGATAATCAAACCTCATCGGATTCAGCTCCAATGCTTCGGAAATTCTACATCCTGTATTGAGCATTGTTAAACAAAAAGTCATCACCTCTCTCTCCATCGTTCTGGCAGCAGCAGCAAATCTTTCTCTTTCTTCAGGAACGAGATATTTGCGTTGCCCATTTAAGTCAAAAAGTTCGTTCATTTTATGATGTTACGTTAGTTTATAAGAAGTGTAACATAAATGTATAAAAAAGAACCAGGAAAGCAATCCCAATCGGGTATCATTTTCCTGGTTTGTGTTACACTATACTATATAGTGTAACATGAGATTTTACTACTTATTCATCATTGGATTAGCTGTCATTTTCAAGATACCGCTTTTTTCATCAAAATCTAAACTATTCAAAATAGGATAAACATTAATCACATCATCTCTTTTTATTTCAATTGGTTTTAGAAGAAACTGGAACGATGGTAAAACTTCTCCTCTTTCAAATCCTATTTCATAAAGTTCCTCAAGTCCAAATTCTATATCATTTCTTCCAGCTTTGAAATGACTCATCACCAGCTCATACGCTTTTACTTCTCATTCGTTTTGAAATTTTATAATGCCATGAAACTCAAATCCTTCCTTTAAATCCATTCTAAATAGGTTCAATATAAAACAATCAAATACTATTTATTAAAGTTTTTTAGGCAATACATCATGTAAATTTACTTACCTCTATATGTTATAGTTTAATCGGGACAGGTATTTCCAAATCCACTTTACAGATTTTCTTACAGAGCCATTTCTTAATTTCTTTATGTCTTGGAACAGTTGTCCTTTTATCATTTTCTGTATTCACAAAAAGTGAATGCTTACTTCATTCTCTGAGCAACACACAATTATGTTTTTCGAGATGCTTAACCAGGTCACGTCTTTTCATACTAATTAAGCAATGGCAAAAGTTTCTACAAAGCTATTCGGTATCTCCTTTGATTCTTCGATGCTACATTCTACCATTAGTTCGTAGGCATCGAGTACACTTTCTTTCGCTTCTTCAATAGTTTCACCTTGACCGTTGACTCAAAGGACTCAAGCGATGTACGCACAATAACCACCTTCCTCAGCTTTGATGAATATGATGTGTAGGGACATTTGGATGAGTAAACCAAATAAATAGCAAAAGTATATTGATTTTTTTTTCATAGTCCAATTAGAAAGATATGATGCTTTAAAAGCAAACAAATAAACGATACATCTTCATAGCTACTATTGTATAGTACGATTCAAAAAATATAAAATCAACTATTTATTCTTTCACTCCACGTCATGGAAAACCAAACCGATTACGGCGAAAACGTAGCCGCTATCTCCGCCATCATTCACCAGAACCCTGAAGCCTATCAAACGGCTTATGACAAAATAGCTGATGATGTTGGTGGCTTTGTCGGCATCCGAAACATCTGCGCTGAAGCTGCCAAAGTTTTTACTGAAGAAGAATCACCTTACACCGCAGGAGAAGACTTCTATCGAATCGAAGCCATTGAGGAATTCGCACACCAACTTTTATGATGCTTACAAAATGGTGAAGTTCCTGAGTCGGAACGTCTGCATCGTCGAGCTGCTGGTGCAATTGAAAAATGCCTAATCGCAAATGAGTAGTTTACTCAAGCTATTGAACTTCTGCTTCTCTTCCATAAAAAGTTGTCGTAAACAATTTTCTTAATCTAAACAGAAATCAAAATGGCAACCTGGACTCGAAAACCTCAAGAGAATGAAGGAACATATTTCTTCTCTGGTAAATTTCTCGCAACGGCTGGTGTATCTAATGAATTACCAAAAGCCGAAATTCTATCCATTTACAAGAACGTACAAGCCTTTGTAAAAGAACAAAACGGCATTGATTATTTGCAAGTCTTTGAGGATGAAAAAGGAAGACGATTGTTCTTCATTGACCAACTCAATCAGGAGATGATAGCAAGTGGAAACTTCAGACCTGAAGACAATCATTGTACTCTATTATTTGACTATGAATATTAGTACTATTTAAGGTATTAGTATGATACTCAACTGCCAAATCCATTGATTTGAACTCTGCGTAACAGCAGAGTTTTTTGTATTTTTATGACGCTGGGTAGAAACCTGTTTTCTTTATTTTTTGCTTTAATGCCATGATGTTATTAACCAAATCTATATTGAAAAAATTCGAGAAGGTTTGAGACCAAAGTAGTAATAAAGACCCTATCGTTATCTGTAAATTCTTTGACCCGTGTTCCCATCGAACACGGTACGCAACAGAATACAATCCAGAAGATAGAATATTTTTTGGCTACGTTGAAGGTCACTTTCCCGAACGATGAACTTTCAGTTTAGATGAGTTGGAAGATTACCGCTGACCATTAGGTATATGAATAGAAAGAGATAGACGGTTCGACCCGTGCAAGTTTTCGGAGTTATCGCTTCAAGCATACTCCATCGAGGGGTAAAAAAAGTTTTATTCTTTAAATGTTATAATGAGCATAAAAAAATTCCCTGGCTACACCAGGAAATACCGTAAGGTTATGAACGATTTTAAGCGAAAATGCTTGAGTGATTTGGCTTGGATTATGACAGTATGATTTATATATCTTATATGCTTGATAATACAATGGTAATGCAACATATAGAATACATAACATCTGTATAGTACGAAACAAAAATACAAATGCAATAGCTAATTTCAAACCCTACTATTACTGTGTAGGTGAGATTTCTGCCCAGCATACATAATGATAAATATTTTACCCCTCTTTTTTTCTTTCCAAAAAACGGCACTACTTTTCAGTAAGCCGCTTAATCAAATAGTGGAACAATCAACCTAATCCATTTTGTGATATTCATAGTCGAATATCATCCTGCAAAAGTTATCACGAAATCCGTAATCACCACTTGCAATCATTTTACGGTTTAACTCATCAATCAAAAGAATTCGTTCTTTTTTCCCTTTAACGATTCGTTCAAACACAAATACCTGAGCAGCTCCTCCTTTCTTTAAAACTTCTTTTTTTGCTTCGTTGTAAAAATGGAGAATTAATCGAGTATTTAGAAAATGATTTACGGTGTTCGATACTTTGAACTGTCCATTAAATTGGTATGTTCCAGTACCTTCTTGGGGCAATAGCTTCCAAGCGTGGTCTTTCTTTGCCATCGTAATCTTGTTTTTGTTAGAAAATCTATGTCAACAAGATTTTATTGATTTGTCAAGTCTGTTCAAGTGTTTTCCTCCATCATAAAAAAAGCCCTGAACCTGAGTTCAGAGCTTATCACATCATAATTAAACAAAAATTAAAAGACATATTTTATCGTTACTTATTACCTTCTCCGTCATTAAAATCCCACCTAATTTCTCCTAATTTTAATTCTCTTCGCTTCAAGTCAATTTCCATTTTTGTTAACTCAAGTATTCTTGCCTGCAAATCCAGTCCTTCCGATTTTAGACTGCGATAGTCAATCTCCTCATCCGCAATAGTCTTGTTGTCTATGGTTACGTTAATACTTATTTTGACATTCATGTTTGTAATATTTTTGCTTTAGAAAATAGATTTTTACCTACTCAGGCTACGCCAAGAAAATCACTTTTCTTGCCCGATAAGGTTGTCCAATTGTTGTAAAAATCACCAGCTCTAACCTGGTCAAGACTTTTACATAAGAAGTACTTCTCAATAAATTTGAAACGTTCATCTGAAGAAATTCTCTTGATAACCGCTTTCATTAAACTTTCAAATTCAAATACAAGCACGATGTTGTATGATTTCTTTCTATCGAGCTTGTACTTTGTGTGCGTCTTTCTTTCTACAAGTGCGTGTGCGTGTTTCGTCAATTGCTTAATGGTTCTTCCCGTATCTACACCATTATACATTTCAAAAAGATAGAACCTTTTCACATCTTCAATCGTGACATCAAATACACCATCAGGAATAAAGTAGTCATCATCTCCTTCGCCAATTTTGGTTTTTGCTCTTAGTGATTTGTCCTTTCTGTTATTCCCAACTTTATCGAAGTAGGTATCGAAATATGGAATTATTACTTCGTTTTCACTCGCCCATTTATCCAATGCAATTTGAAAATCAATGGTGAACTTACGGTGGAAATAATCTCTGTATGCTGCTGTTTTACCAATAGGCATTTTAATCATGTCTATGAACTCAAAATCCTCAATTAAAATACGCTTACCAAGTGGTGTGAGATAATACATACTTTCGACCTTCCCTCTCTGCGGTTGTGGAATCCCAAAACTATGGCAGCCAACTATTGGGTTTCTTCTATCTCTCATCGACATCACCTGCTTCCACAAATATTGGTATTGAGTTGTTCCAATATCGAGAGCCAACATCTGCGATAAGGTCAGAAATTTATACCTCGCCAAATGCTCCATCACATTCGATTGGATGAAAGTTATTTTATTTTCCCAGGGAATTTTCTTTATTATTTTATTCATTAATCTTCAAATTTTGGGTTATAAATATTGTTAGCTTTTTCCCCTTGTTCAGAAACGATATTTTTTCCTGAAGGAAAAACTAATGGAGCATTCAGGTTCTCAATTTCGTCTGATTTCTCAATCTTTTTGTAGTACCCACTCTCGTGGATCATATACAGAAACACCTCCTTCAGCTCCTCCTTTGACATATAGTAAGGAGGCGATTCTTTTACCAAAAAACTTGGGGTGTTGAGTTTTTTGGCTTGTTTAACTTTTCCGTGATTGTTACTGACGAAAAAATTGTATGGAGGAAGTTTCTGAAAGTCTTTTGCTGTTATTCCTTGCATCTGCTTCGACATGTATTCCAGGCTTTCAGGTTCATTATGTCCAGCTATTTTGATAGCTGTATTTCCTGAAATAATACGCTTCATTTCTCCATTCATCCCCTGTCCAGCTACCTGGTGCGCCAACGTCATGTGAAGAGCATATTTTCTGGCTTCCGCCATAATTGTTTCAATGGAAGGTGTTACAAAATTTTGGAATTCGTCAATGAAGCAGAACGTCTCTTTTCTAAATTTTTCAGGAATATCTTGCCTTCTTAATGCAATACTTTGAATGAAGGCTACCATTAGTTTACCAAGAGCAGAAGACACATCTGAACCCAATTTACCTTTCGATAAATTGAAAATAATCACCTTACCTGAATTCAATTCTTTTTGTAAATCGACAGTACTTTTACCTGATGTTGTTCGGCGAAAAGTACTATTACCAAGTATCGTTTGAAGTCTGTAATAAATACCAGATTTGGTTGGATTTAACTTTGGGTCGGTCTTCATTCTCTTAATCATATCCCTTTGCCCAATATTAGGGTTTTGCATTCCCAGCTCTATCAAATCATCATTTTCTTTATCATCCATAAAGCGTTTCAAATGACTGATATTTGCACCCTCAGCTCTCAATAATGAATTTACACACGCCTTAATGATAGCCAGCATTTGTGGAGTTTCTTGGCTGGTGATAATTTCAAAAAAAGCACTTGATAATTCCTGAGTCATATAATCTACAACTCTCTCGTTTCTATCAGCTATATCAAAAGGGTTGATTGTAAAAATATAGTCTGCTCCTAAAATATCTTCGCCAAATAAATCTATTGCTGTTTGTCTTGGAAATGGGTCGAGGTAAATTACTCTCTCCTTGTTTTTTCCTTTGTTCAAAACAAATCTTAAAAGTTGCTTTGCCAAATCTCCGTGAGGCTCAACTGCTACTAATGTTTTATTTCTATGCTTCTGGCTTCTTCTCTGAAAGTCATAAAACAACACCTTCATCAATTCTGTCTTTCCTGAACCAGACGCACCTAAAATATGCGCTCCACGCTTGTAGGATTTTATGGGAAAAAAGAGTGGAATTCTTGCAAAAAAAAACTCATTCAGTATCGGTATTTCCGACTTAACAGATTTCATAAGCACTTTCATATATCTTTCCATAATCTCTTCATCATCGTCTCTTGTAATCGCAGTAAAAAGATTCCATTCCTTCTTTTGCATTAGGTAGAGGTAATCGAATACTTTATATTTTCCGTAATCTTCTTCTGGCACTTTGCCCGATAGCACCAGTTTAAATTCTTGAAGTGTAAACCCTCTTTGCCCAAATACATCAGCATATTCGTTTGTTCCTTCCTTTAACTTCGTCAGTTTAAAGTCAATCCAATCTACCCACTTATCCATTATCTCTACAACGAAATCTGGGAATTCACTTGGTAATGCAGAACCAAATATTGCTACATCTTCATTCTTATCTTGTGGTAATCCGATAAAGGCATAAAACCATTTTCTAAGTTTTTCCATCATCCTTTCTCGATTAATTAAAGAGCTACTATTTGCTCTATTATTTCTACTATGATTATTCATATTATCCTTATTTTTTATAAATCATTGATAATCAAAAGGGAAAGGAGGTCAAACTCTATTCAAGTTTATACTAATTACTTAACTTTAGTATAAATAAGACCTAACCTCCTATTCCTCTTTCATTCTTTCCTTTCTCATTATTTACAATTCGTTCGTCTTTCACTCATTCGTCATCTGATGTATTCTTATTCATGTCTTCCTAAACCAACCTTTTCGATATTATCCTAAATCAACTTTGTAGTCTATCCTATCACCTATATCTGTTTCGTTATTTTTCTTCTTGGAGTGTTCTCTTCCAGGTCAATCTTTGTTGACAATACTCGGTATTCAATTCTATCTCTGTTGTATTTTTCTCTGATTCTGAGGATTGAAAGGACGAAGGGTAAGTTTCAAAAAAGTCGTCCAAAAATTTTTTACTTCAATTTCTTTCTTTCCATTTCAGATAGTAGCCATCTTAATTCATTATTCTCTTGAACTAATGGAGATTGAGCCACATAGCCAGCTTTTTGATAATGCTCCAAAGTGCGCCGTTCTGGTCTGTAACCGCCATTGTAAAACCACCACTCTTCGAGATAATTCATTATATTCCATCTGCGCTCCATTTCCTTTTTATCCCAAATCATATTGTTCTCCCATCTGGTCAACCGCAACTCTTTAATCTTAGATTGAGTATCTCGATAAAGACTATCCAACTGAATTCTCTGCTCTCTGGTATCGAGTTTATTCTCTCTCGCCTGGATTTTCAACCACTCCGATTTTACAGAATACATCTGACGTATGTGCGTATCCAATTGACGTAACTCGGTGTGATACATCTTCATCTTTTCTTCTCGCTGTTGTAAGCTACAGGATTTTTTCTCAAACTGAAGATTATTAAACTGGTTCTTCAATTCTTGCATTGAAGTTTGCACCTTAAAAGCAATGACACGTTGGGTATGTTCCAATTTTTCTGCACCAAAAGACAACTCTCTTTTCCCAAATTCGATTTCTCGCTTTCCAGCCTCTACCCTACTCTCCTGGTCAGATACCTTGAGCTGCTTCATCATTAAATCAAGCGACTCCTTACCTGTATTAATATCAGAAAGAGTGTCCTTCAATTTTAGTTCTTCGTTACCATATTGAAGCATTCGTTTTCCTTCGTTCAAAGCATTCTTTTCCGCAAGTAATTCAAGAAGAGTTTTTCCGTTTGAAATCTCAGAATTCAAATTCTTTAGCTTCAATTCTTCGTTACCGTACTGAAGCATTCGCTTTCCTTCTTCCACCACATTTTTATCCGCCATCAGGTTTAGCATTTGTTCAGCAAGGCTAATCTTTCCTTCTCTTAGTTCTGCATTATTTTCTCGCTTTGATAGCACCACCGCCAACTCTTCCAACGAAACCTTTTCGGATTTCAAATCCAATAAGCCAGCTTTGAGGTTCAGTTCATTATCTTTTCCTATCAATTTTAATGCTGCCTCTTGTATATCTTGGTTTTTCAAATCCAACTCCAAAATATTTTCTCGTTGGATAATTTCAGAAACCAGATTGTCCAAATCCAATCGCTCTTTGGCAAATTCCACTAATGTTTTTTCTTTAGCTACCTCGTGCTTTTCCTCCCGAACATCGAGTAATGCTGCTCGTCTCGCATTTTCTAAATCTTGTTTTTCAAGCTGAACCCTTTCATGTAACAATTTCACAAGTTCAATTTTATGCTCGGTACTTTTCTCTCTACTAAATATATCCACCTCTTTCATTCTAAGGTCAGCTATCAAGTTACTCACTCCTACATGCCGTTCGCCAAGTACCAAAAGTTGTTGTAAAATACTTTGCTCTCTATCTCGATGAAGTTGCTCCTCATCTTTTTTTATTAACTCTTTCGAGTACTCCTTCAGCGATGCTTGGACACGCCTCATTTGCTGTTGTATTGAAATATACTCTGGTAAAACTTCCTGCTGCGAATTCATCATCGGTAATGTTTGTTTTTGTTCTTTATTGTTCTGGATTATGTTAGGCGGAGCGACCATTACTCCTACCAAATCATTTAAATCACCATTCTCATCTATGTTTAATTTTCCCTTTGGCGAAGTCGTAGATAACTCCCACCCAACAAATCCAAAAAAGAACACGATACATATTATTAGTAACTGCATCATAACTTATACTATTGAAGGTTCAGGAAATTCATCTTCCTCTGTTGTCATCTGTCCATTACTCTGAGCTTTAGAAGATTCTGATGCTACTGTATTGGCTGTACTCAATGCCCCCAATAATTCTTCAATATTCTTAAAGCCTTTTGGAGCTTCATCTTTAAGCATTTCCCAGACTCTTCGCTCAGTAACAATCTTTCCAATGTTTCTTAATCCATTAGAGGATACTATTTGCTTTTCAAGCCTCCAAACGTTGAATTGTGCTTTATCTTCGATGTCTTCAACATGCTCCTCTTGTATATCTTCGATATTATACTTTCGCTGCACTTTACGGTAATACTTACCTTCCATTAATGCTAAGACTGCAATAGCTGGTGATGCTTCCGTAATTAGTAAAAGTATCATCAAAGAAATAGTCAAAATAAACTGCCCTAAATTATCAGTATTAAATGAGTTCGTGATGTAATATACCACCAGCTCTACTTTACCTATTTCTTCATCCTTTTTGCGAGTAGCATAATTTGTACGAATTGCTTTTAAACGTTCTTCCTTAACCACATCGACTGCATCTAACTCTTTCTGGATAGCAGCAATAGCTGGTGCATTACGTTCAGCATCCCACCACTTAGTAGAAGCCTCAGTCATTCTTTGGTTTATTTCAGTTGCTTGTAGTTGCAATTCATTTCGTACTTCGTTTAGCTCCAATTGCATCTCCTCGTCAATTAGTGAATTCTCTATTCTAATTTTATGTTTTAAATCACTCATTACTTCCTCTTTACTCAATTCGGGTTTTACACCTATAAACCCCATCACCATCATTATAAAACTGAAGAATAAGGTGCTATATAATCTTCCTTTACTGAAGCTATGTAGTAAAGTCGAAGTATTCATTAATACAACCCACCCTATCACCGCAGCTAAGGCAGCAGCTATAATTTTAATTCCGATAACAAATTTGAAAAAGAAGTAAATTACTACCGCAGAGGTAGTTCCTGAAATCCAAGGAGTAATTGCATAAACACGCAACCAAGCCTTATCATTCGCTCTTGTCTTCTGAGGATTTTCATATATCTCCATATCCACATTTGCGAATTCCATAAATTTTCTAAACATGATTTTATAGTTTTAAAAGTTTACAAAAAATTAAATCTGCAAGCTCGCCTATCAGTTGGACTGTTATTTCGCCTGCTACTGGTGCAAATATGGGGAGAGTTCGATTTTATAATTTATTTATTTACTGACAAAATATTTATTTACTTTTGCAGTAAATAAATAAATTAATAAATGAAATGGATTGAAGAAAATACTGACTGGGGAAAAGTAGAAGTTGATGCTAATAAACTCTTTACATTACTCAAAATAATTGATGAGCTTCCATCAAATAAGCGTGTTTACGCAAAAGATATTGTCAAAAAAGTTAGGGATGCTGGGGTTAAATCAATAAACGGGCAGAACTATGGACTTCTAAAAAAAACAATTGTACCTGGTATTGTTAATCAAAATTTTACATTAGATAATTGGAGAGAAACGATAAAGGAGTACTCTGATAACTCAAGACTTGATATATATGTAACTTTTCCACACATTATAAAAGCTATTGAAGAAATTCTAGTAGAAAAAGAAGCAATTAATTTAGAAGTAGCTGCCAAACCTTTACGACCAATTTCTGTTAATTGGAGAACAGGATTAGCCGCAGCAGCAAGTCAGTCAAAATCCTTCTTAGTCCAGCGGAAGTTTTTAGGGTTATATAAGTGTTATATTCATTCACCTTATGATACTAACATCATAACTTACCCCCTGCTGCTAAGAGAAAACCCACAGGACAAAACATTGGAAGTATTATTAGGGAATAAGAACACGAAGTATCGCTACACAGGTATTCCTGTAATGACAGGAATAGATACATTGTGCTTTTCAGTAGTAGATTTTCACGATAATATTACTGAAATGATGCAAATAACTGTGAGTATTCCACACACTCATACCGCTTCCAATTCTTTACTGCTTAGAGGGACTTTTTCTTCTATTGACCCGTATCGACAACCTATTTGCGGACGAATTATATTAAATCGAGTTAGTGACCCCGTTTCAATTGAAACCTTTGAGAACGACTCTGCCGCAATATTTAGTTATGATGATGAGAATGTTGAGCTCTCTATAAGATATTATTTGAAAGATGAAATCCAATCGCTTATTATGTGTAAGCTAAACTATCAGAACTTAGATGGGCTGATTCTCGAAAAGAATACTATACGAGAGCATTTTGGTGGTTTTAAAGGGTTCGGTAAAAGGCAAGAACCTTTACATAGCTATAAGACTCATCCTCGTAAAAATGTAGATTCTAATGAAGGTTACTCCATTCAAGGCTTTTGGATTTCTGATTTCATAGGGCGTGGAGAACATGCTATTGAAATATATTATATTAAGCAATCAGGAGGTAATATAACTTGTATGTTCCAACACTTCAAGAAGAGTAGTGATAATAAAAATTTTAGAGGCAGAGGAGTTGGATTTTGTAAAGGCAATAAAATCACTATTTCCTATAATATGCTTAGCCCTGAAATTATGACAAACGGAGCATTTATTTTACAAGCAAAGGACAGTTACCCTGTAAGTGTTTTAGTAGGTAATTTTTTTGAAATTGAAGACAACAAAATTATTACATCTCATAGCAAAAAAATGACGTTCAAGAAAGTCTCATTAGAAAAAGACAAAGAAGTGCTATTACAGCAAAATGAAGATTTTATATTTAAAGACTATGATGAAGTCGCTGCCAAATTTAAAATCCAGCCACTTAAATTAGGCGAAAACGAAGAGGATAATTCCAACTTCGTTATGGATTTATAATTTTGAAATTTCTAACTTTAACTTCTTGATTTTTGCAGTATAAACTTCTTCCACCTCCTTAAACGAACCATCAAAATTCTTCTTTACCATATTACGAAAAGAAGCTCTCACCATTGGATTTTTCATGTTATCCTCTTCTGATAAGTTTCTATTGTATTGAGAGAATTGAGACTGTTTAACAGCCTTCATCAACTCGATTTCTGCTTCTGGATTTTCATTGAGTACTTTCTCAATAATTTTATCCTCAGCTTTCAATTGCTCTAACTGTAACATTTTGAGGGACTCCTCCATCTGTTCCTTCTTTTGCTGAAGCTCTATTGCCTTTTTCTTTCTCTCCGCTGCTGCTTTCTTTTTTGCTGCTTTCGCATCCACTAAATCAGCCTTTGCAACCATTGTCTGAAGGTATCCACCAACTTCTTTAATTCCTTTGCCAGCCTCAAGTTGTCTCAAAGTGTAGTTCACTCCATTTCTAATTTGCGATTCTGGATACTTTTTAGTCCAAGACCTCACCGTACTAACACTAACCCACTCTTTTACTATCTCGTGAATTTCAGTAATGAAAGCATCGTTATTTTCAGGCGATTTTTTTACCTCGCTTACTCCGTCTTCATCAACTCGCTCTGGCTTGTTTTGGAAAATATAAAATTGTATCTCTGCAACAGACCTACCTCTTTTGATTTGGTCAAACGTAAAATGTATATCCGTGTACTGTTTCAAATCCTTTTGAGCCTTTAGTAGTACCCTTTGTTTAAAATTACCATAGAGTGGATAATTGTCTTTGTACTTTTTCTTTCCATTAACATCTATTTCCTCGATGACACCAATGACCTCTTTCAATTCCTGCACCTGGAATTTTCTTTTTCCAATTTTCTGATACTGCTTGAGCAACTCGTATATCCTGATTGAGTAAGAACTTGGTAGCCTTAAAATGTTTCTCACATCGTAGGTAGTGAAATGAGATTGAAGGGATAATAAAAACGGTTTCATTTTCGGATGGAATGAAATATCTATGAACTTAGCATCTTCTACTTTTTTGTTTGGTTCTATAAGATGCTCCATCCCTACCACAATAGGTGTATTCAGCTCCATCAGTCCTTCCTCTGTTGGTCTAACAACTTTTACAACTTTACTCATCAGCTTCATACCTCCAGCCCTGAGTCTATCATAAGCATCATTATTATTTTCAAGTCCAAAATCTTTTACTACATCCTTGAGGTATATTCTATAATTTTTGAAATCTTGGTCATCTCTACGCACCATCGTAAGCATCTTGGTAAACACTCTCGTTTCCCAAATATCAAACTTGTACCTGGCTTCCACCAGTTCATTTGATTTTCTCACCAGTTTCAGTACGTTTTTCTCGTTCTTGTTTTTACTCATTTTAGTAGTAAGTTTAGTAAAACACTCCTCAAGATGTTATACTTAGTGCTACACGACTCCTCAAAATGTTATATTAAAAGGTCTATAAGCATAACGTAAAAAAATGCAAGTTATAAATTATCCTCAATCTGTTATAGTTATTCCTCAAAATGTTATAAACAATCCTCAATTTGTTATACTTACTCCTCAATTTGTTATAGTAAAACTTATAACTCGTTGTAAATAAGGGACTTAGGGCTGCTGAAAAGATTTAAAAGAGATTAAAAGAGAAAACAACAACAGAGAAGAATATCTCCTCAAAATGTTATAGTTCATATATTTTTCGTTATTGCTTCATGTTTTTTGTTGTTGTTTTTCTTTTTCTTTTTCTTTTTCTTTTTCTTTTTCTTTTTTGAATTGTATTTAGGTAGAAAAAATTAACTCTTAAAGAGTGTTTTAAAGCGTAATCCTCAATTTGTTATACTAAATGCTCATTTTTAAAAGGAATTTTTCCGAACTCCTCAATATGTTATAGTTCGTACGTTACAAAAAGCCCGTTTAAAGCGGACTCCTCATTTTGTTATATTTACTTTTTTCAATCCAAGTCAAGGTCTGTCTTGACAAGACTTACAATATAATCTTTGAGACTGATACCATCAGCAGCCGACTTCATTTTTATTGCTCTATGAATATATTTAGGCAAATCCATAGTCGTTCTGATTAATTTATGGTCATCACTTTTCTGTTCTTTTGGTTTGACAACCTTTTTGACAACCTCCTTTGCTCCTTCTTCAGTCGTATCAATGGTTTTTTTTATGCTTCTACGATTGCGCCCTAAACTGAGGTCGTTAGCTAAATCATCTTTCTTTTTACTCATGGTTGAATAATTACATTAAAAATTAAAAAATTATCAAATCTCCTCCCCTATCGCCAATATTTCTTTGGTCAATGCGACTACTTCTGCTTTTGCTTTTGGGTCTCCATATTCATAAACTCCCATACCTCTCACATTGGCTTCTCCATAAGCGACACGTTTATTTAGAATGGTTTCCAGAGTATTAATCTCAAATTCTTTCTCTAATTCCTTTACTATGCCTAAAGATGCTTTATGGAGATTAACATTAGGCTCAAATTGATTTATGAGAAAGTAGGCTGGTAGTTTTCCATCTTTTTCATCACGAATTGTAGTATATTTTTCCAGTAGTTTTTCTGTTACCCATATATCACTACCACCCCTTGGCGTAACTGGAATGATGAGTAAATGACTTAAATACATAGCTTTTACCGCAATGGGTGATAATGACGGTGGACAATCTATGATGATGACATCAAAGTTCTTATAGTGTTCTTTTACATTTCCCACCAGAGCTTTATGGTCGGTCATCCCAATTGATTGAATAGCTGGCTGTAATTCTTTTTCAAATCTTACACCTGTCCAGGATACTGTTGCTTGAGTTTCGTCAGCATCCACAATACAGGTTTTATAGCCACTATTTGCGAAACATACCGCCAGATTCTGAGCAACGGTACTCTTCCCTACTCCCCCTTTGTAACTGATTGATGATATTATCATATAAAAATTTATTAGTGTTAAACAATCAAAGTATAATTATTTATTTATCAACTGCAATATTTATTTACTGCATTGCTGCAATATTAAAAATTATTGAGTTTTAGAGTTATCGAATTCGGCTACTCTAAGTTTTAAGTATTTGAATTCAGTTCTATTAGTTTCTGAAATATAACTCTCATCTACCCTATATGATTTAGCAGAGGAACAGCTACCCATATTTTAGAGTTATCGAATTCGACTACTCTAAAATATTATTGCAGTCATGCAGTAAATATTTATTTATTTATTTATTCTATTTTAAACCCTTTAGAATATTAGTATTTACCAGGATTTGCATCTGATAAATCGCTATTTCATTGAGTTTTATTAATCTTTCATCTTGCCTTAAACCCTCTTTTATAAATTGGGCATTATGACTTTCTAAGTTCGCCAAGACTAAGAGCTGCTCGTTTGATGCGTGGTCTCGCATGTTCCCTTTTTTCTTTGGATATTGGATTCGCCATTCTCTTGCCGTCATTCCAAATAGAGCCACATTCAATAAATCTGCCTCACTTGCATATACTACTCCCTCTTTTTTCGGACGATTATAAATTCTACTTGGGATGAGTTTCTCTTTTATCGCTTCCGTCTGAATCTTGTAGTTAACCTTAGAAATAAGGCGTTTTATGCTCCAATCCAGCGTTTTCTTCTGCTCTTCTGCCTCAATAGCCTTTAGTTTCTGGAATTCTTTGATGAGATATAGCTGAAATGGAGGGCTTAACCAGTAGCAGAAGCCTAAAGCAATATCTCTATGGGCAAAAATTGTTGCTCCTTTCCCTCGTTTTACACTTACACCAATAGCTCCAGTAGTTTGAACCCATCGACTTATAGACAAAGAAAATTGGTTTAATCCCGATTGCTGGAATAAGTTATCGAATTCGGCTACTCTAAACTTCGGATTGTGGATTTTTTCCCATGTGCCTAAGAAGCTCAAAGTGTCTCTATTGCGAAGCCATCGAGGAACAAGGAATTTACCGTCAGGGAAATTCTTAGTTATATCCGTTAGCGAAATATAGTCTTCTTCTTTTCCAAGCAGTATTCTGATTTCTGCTCCATTTACTTCAATAGTCTTTTTCTTAGCCATTAGTTGGACATGATTTATTTCAAGTGCATTGCAAAATATTGATGCTGCAAGGTATGAATTTTTGATAAATAAATAATTATTGCAGCAATTAAACTAATAAATATTTACTGCAATATTTATTTAAGAGACATGTTGTTGGGTATGCCTTATTTTTTTGAATCTGAGCGGCTTGGGCGTTCAAATGGGGTAAGACCTTGAAAGTATGTTATAATGCGCTCAAATCGTCTTAATTTAAGCCGTAAGGGGGTTGGCGAAATATGTTTGAAGAGAGTAATTAGGAGTTGATAAAAAAGAATACCATAAGACTTTAATCCTACTGCATTATTTATTGCAGTAAATGAATAATGTTTTTTTGATTAATTAAGTAGTAAAGTAGAGTTCGGAGTAATTACAGAATTGAAAAGTGAAAAAGAGATAAACTAAAAACCAAGGCTCATTGCTGCATTAAATAATTACTGCAATATTGGTATTAGCCTATGTTTTAGATTGTTTCGGAATGAAGCGAAGCAATGCTTTTTTATTAATAAGGAGAATAAAGATAAATGATGTAGAAATGAACGAGTATTGCTCCAAAGGAATAATAAATAATTATTGCAGTCATGCAGTAATTATTTATTCAAATTTAAAAGAGACTTGATTGAACAGGATAGGGTAGTGACCCCTTTGAAATAGGCAGAGTTGCTGGAAATTCATTTGTTTTATTGATGAGCTGATACCCGTTTCTAATTCTTCTTTTCAAAATTGAACTGACATACTTTTCCATTTCAGACTTTTGGGTAAACCGTAGTTCTTTCCTTTTCTCATGCTTGTTAATTCTTCCCCAGCCAACAATTACTTCAAAATTAGCATCGAATAAAGTCGGTCGAGCAATACGGATGGAGTAAGTTCTATACCTATTGGTTGGCTTATCAATGCTAATTAAGTTCGCTAATTCCCAATTTCTTTGATTTTTCATAAGTCTAAGTTAGTATTAAATATTGATTTACTGCAATAAATATTTAATTATTTATTTAACTACTGCAATATTTTATACTTGATAATCTGTGTAGGATAAATAATACGAGTGTATCGTACTAAACAAAAATTCTTACACATGAAAAAAAATAGGAAACCTAACTTAACCCCAACTGAAGAGCAGTACTTAGCACTCAATAAAGCCTATAAGTATTTTAACAGAAAGCTCTTCAAAAATACTTTACCTGGATGTATTCTGAATTTTTCAAGGAAAAAGAATACTCATGGATTTTTAGCACCTGAGCGGTGGAGAAGAGTAGGGGAGGAGAAACACTCGGTTCACGAGATTTCATTAACGCCTACAACTTTATATCGAGAGCCAATTGAGGTCTTCAGTACATTGGTACACGAAATGG
The DNA here is from genome assembly GCA_965277415.1 of Saprospiraceae bacterium. Taxonomy (GTDB): domain Bacteria; phylum Bacteroidota; class Bacteroidia; order Chitinophagales; family Saprospiraceae; genus JAHDHW01. Next base: position 3,754 of record OZ255727.1, on the reverse strand, counting down.
TACACCTCTGGCAATGGGAATTTGCCAATCCGTCACGAAGCGGCTACCACAATAAAGAGTGGGCTGCTAAAATGATAGAGGTCGGATTGATTCCAAGTGATACAGGGCAACCTGGAGGTAAACAAACGGGGCAACAGATGACCCATTACATTGAGAAAGATGGTCATTACGAAAATGCCTTTATATCTATGCCCGAAAAATACACCTTGCCATTTACTTCGCTGGAGGGAGATATAATGCGTTCACTACTATCGGGTGGAGCAGGAAGCTCAAAAGGCGATGAAGGAAAGGGGCGTAAGAAGTCACTCAGACCACGTTCACGAAACAAGACCAAGTATTCTTGTCCTGAATGCAAAGTAAATTTGTGGGGAAGACCAAATCTGAAAATTAGATGTGAAGATTGTGATGAGCGATATGAAGCAGTAAAATGAATGGAGGCGTACCGAATGAGGTACGCTTTTCAACGCATAAATTCTGGTTTTTACTCAGTTGTTATTTCCTGATAAGAAAATTTTAACTGAGTAAACAACTTGATTTTAGCTAATCCTCCCAGATAACACTCAAAACCGTTTTTCGAGCATCAGAATATACACAATGTTCATAAAACTGACGGTCAAATTTTTCATCCCAAACCTGAAACCAGTCATCCGAAAAAACAGTCTGAGTGTTTTTGTACTTAGTTCCATCAGCAAAATACTCACCAGCAGCAGTATCTTCGGGAACTTTCTCTTTTCTATGTTTGAGATTGAAGTAGGGGAAGTCTGGAGTGTTCCATTGCCACCTTACTTTGTTATTTTGAGTGCAGACTACCATCATGGGGTAAAGGTCAATTGTTATAAATCTCAGTAAAGTAGAAGTTATACTCGTTTGATATTTATGTGCCATTTCATCGGCAAGATTAAAGTTGAATTTTCGTCTAAAACAATCATTCCGTAGCCGCTCTTCTGGAAGCAGCAAACAAGCAGCAAAAAAATCTGCTTCCCGTTCTACTATATTTTCTGAGGCGAAGTTCGTAAATGATGAATGAGCAGGGGCTTGACCGCTTTTCAGAGCGTTTCTGTGGTTGTCAATAAAGTAATGCCCCAATTCATGGGCAAATGTAAATCTTGCCCTCGGTTTATATGCGTGTCCTAATCTGTCAGTATTAATGTAGATATGAAAACGTCCATTGCTGTGTTCAAGCATACCGTCATAATCGTTGGCATACCCACCGTAGCTATACGAAATACCTTTTGCTTTTGCTATTGATTCAGGTTGAATCAATCCCTCTGGACAATATTCATTTGCAACAAATTCGGCTAATTCTGATAGATGTTTTTTTCTTCCTTTTGATAGCATTTATTCTAATCTTCTTGATTTTCTTCGGCTTCCTTTCTGTCTTCTATCATTTTCTTTTTGGTAGCCTCTGATATTGATTTTCCTTCACGGGCTGCTCTTGCTAAATTCTGTGCCGCCGAATGGTCAACTCTAAGAGAGTGAGAAAGACCAAATTTTTGAATTTTTCCTTTTTTTAAAATTTCAGAGGGATTTTCCAGTGGAGGTAGGGTAGGAGTATCCATGTTACCTATTCCTTCTTCAAACTTAGCTACTTCATCCACCTTTTCTGGGAATCCATATCCATATGACCTAAGTGCTTTTTCAAATTCTTCTTCAAAATTTATTTTATCTGTCTTATCCATGATGTATTGAGTTGGCTGTGGTGAAATTAATTAACCTCAAAATTGGAATTTTTCCTGATGAAGTCTTTGACTTTTTTTAATGCCCTCGATTTTATCTGACGTAAATAATCAGAAGTAGTATCGTAAAGGGTAGCAAGTCGCTCTAATTCCTCTCTTGGTAGTTTTTTGTTTCCGTCTTGAAACCTCATATATGTAAGGAGAACGTGCTTTTCCCTTTCAGGCAACGTAGCTAAAGCTCTATCAATTAAATCCCGTTCAAGACTTGTAGGCTTATCTTCTTGCAAATAGGAGGGCAACTCTGTCGGTTCTGTACTGGTGTCATCTTTCGTAAATTTATTATTATTAAGATAGGGGATTGTTGCTTTTAGTAACTGTCTCATTTCATTTTTTGCAATTTGGGATAACCAAGCCTTCACTCTAAGCTCCAGATTAGCCTCTTCCATTTCTCCTTCTATCTTAAAAGTCTCTGCTCTAAAATAGGCATTGTGAAATGTATTATGAACAGTTGCTTTAATTAGCGATTGGTCATAATAAGCAGAACCTTTTGGGCAGTTTTTGGAGACAACTGCGGTCACAAAGTGACAGTATCTATTATAAAATACATTAAAGGCTTCTTCCGCTTCTTGTGGCTCATCATTTTGGTATAAAGCCATATAAGCTAAAAGCTCTGTACTTGTCTCATCGGTCTTTGTTGTCGCCATAATCCTCATAATTAATTATATGCCGAACCGTGACATTTTCACCATTGAATTCTGGTTTGTCACGGTTTACTATATATAGTGTTAGAGAGTGGATAATCCATAATTGAACAAATTGTAAAAATACTAATAAATTAAATATTTGATGGGAAAAGAGTTTAAGATTTTAGCGATAGATGGAGGAGGTATCAAAGGGCTTTATTCAGCTAACGTATTAAAACACCTTGAAGAAAGGCATGGTGACTGCCACCTCGCTGACCACTTTGATTTAATCTGTGGGACATCTACGGGAGGGTTAATTGCGCTTGCTCTTTCACTCAGAAAAAAGGCGAGGGAAATAGCTGATTTTTATGAGAAAAGAGGAGAAAATATTTTCCCTTATGTTGGAAAAATTGAAAGGCTTTATGCTTTTCTAAAGCAGACATTTTGGTATGGAAAGTATAATGATGATGTTTTGAGAGCTAACCTTGAGGAGTTCTTAGGAGCGGACACTCGGATGCAAGATGCCAAAACGCTTCTATGTATCCCAAGTTTTAACCTCACACACGGAGAACCAATAGTTTTTAAAAAACCTCATGGTGACTATTATCGAGATGCAAATCTCAAAATGGTAGATGTCGCATTAGCTACAAGTGCAGCTCCAACTTATTTTCCCATTGCGGAGCTTAACTATCCTAAGTTAAAAGGGCTTTTCGTAGATGGTGGTGTATGGGCAAATAATCCGACTCTATGCGGAATCCTTGAGGCATTGGAACACTTCGTTGGTGACGGAAAAGAATTTTCGTCTTATAGTGTTCTTTCAATTGCAAGCATCTCGCAGCCAAATGGCTGGAAAATGAAAGACAATAAAAGAAAGTCATTTTGGGGGTGGAAAAGTAAGCTGTTTGAAACACCATTGGACGGTCAGAATTTTTTTGCAGACCATTTTGCTAAAAAAATTGTGACCTGTACGACTCCACAGGGAAAATACTTTCGTATTCCTTCCCCTCTTCAATTATCAAAAGAACACTTAGATGATATTGAAATGGATAAGGCTGGAAAAAATTCTATAAAACTACTTCAAAGTTTGGGCAATCAACAAGGCGTTAATTACACAACAAAGCCAGAATATAAGCCATTGATTGATTCATTTTTTGAGGAGAAGAAACACTATATTTTTAATTAAAATTTGAAAGAATGGCAGATTGTCACAACTTATTTCTAAAGTACAATGATGACTTAAACATCATAAAATCCAAAAAGGATAGTTTAAAAAATTCAAAAGAGGCTCTGAGAAAGCGCATCAGGAAATATTTCAAAGAGAATCATCCTGAGTATGTCCCTCAATTCTTTATACAAGGGTCGTACAAAATGAAAACCATGATTCGTACAAAAGAC